>NZ_QFVS01000005.1 GCF_003143955.1 Kurthia zopfii
TAGCTCGGTCAAATAAGAGAAACCGCTGCAAGTAAAGAAATACACTTGCAAGTACGCTCTATTCCCAAGAAGCTCCCACTTCAAGCGTGAAGAACCGCAAGGTTTAGCTAAGTGGCGAGTAGTTCACAAACAATTTCAACTTTAGTATTTCTCAACAGAATCATGTAATATAATATAGTTAGAGTATAGAACGAAAGGAAGTAAGTTATGTCTCAAAAATCAACGCAAGCTGTTGAAGATATCAGCACTGCAAAATTAATGTGGCAATTAACACGCCCACATACGTTAACAGCAACTTTCGCTCCAGTCATTTTAGGTACTGTTCTGGCGCTTAATGATGTAACAATTAATTGGTTATTATTCGCAGCAATGCTTGTTTGCGGATTATTTTTACAAATCGCAACAAATTTATTTAATGAGTATTATGATTTCAAAAGAGGTCTCGATACAGTAGATTCAGTGGGAATCGGTGGCGCACTAGTTCGTCATGGTACGAAACCTTCTTCTGTATTAGCATTTGCTTTAGTCCTTTACGGATTAGCTGTCGTACTAGGTGTCTACATTTGTATGAGTTCTAGTTGGTGGTTAGTAGTGATCGGAATTGTCGGCATGTTAATCGGCTACTTATACACAGGTGGTCCAGCACCAATCGCATACACACCATTCGGCGAATTATTTGCAGGATTATGCATGGGCATTGGATTCATTTTAATTTCATACTTCATTCAAACAGGAACTGTTAGTATGACAAGTTTCTTAGTATCTGTTCCACTTGGAATTTTAGTTGGTGGAATAAATATGTCGAATAATATTCGTGATATTAAAGAAGATACAGTCGGTGGACGTAAAACTTTAGCGATTTTAGTAGGTCGTAAAGTAGCGATTCAATTACTAGCCGCTTCATTCATCATTTCATATGCATGGATTATTGGCTTAGTCATTGCAGGAATTGTGAGCCCTTGGTTATTAATCGTACTTGTTAGTGTACCAAAACCAATCGCAGCAATTAAAAACTTCAATGAAGGTGAAGGAATTCCGATGAAACAAGGTTTAGCGATGAAATCTACTGCGCTAACAAATACATTTTTCGGATTTTTATTATCAATTGGCTTAGTGATCGACTACTTGTTAAAATAAATAGTAAGAAGTAAATCGAAAGGGAGGGCATGAACCGTCCCTTTCTTTTTATTGCAAAGGAGTTTTCGAATGTTATCTAAAAAAGAAAAAAGTGCTGTTTGGATTCAACGAAATATTGATGTATTCAGTTGTCCACACTGTCAAAGTGACATGACTTTAAAAGAAAATAAAACACTTGTATGCCACAATAATCATAGTTTTGATTTAGCGAAGCAAGGTTATATGAATATGCTGACGCATCAAGTGAATTCAATGTATGATCAATCCCTTTTTGAAGCACGCAAAAAGGTTATCGATGCGATGCTATATGAACAGATGTATGAGGAGATTTTACGTCATTTACCAACAGAAAAAGCATCAATCAATGTGTTGGATACAGGTTGTGGTGAAGGTACGCATTTACAAAAATTAAAGGATTTCTATACTGGTGAAATGGCCGCAGCAGGTATTGATATCGCGAAGGAAGGCATTTTAGCAGCTGCTAAAAACTATAGCGAAATTATGTGGATTGTTGGCGATTTAGCGAAAAGTCCATTTGCTTCGAATAGTTTCGATGTCATTTTAAATATCCTTTCTCCAGCGAATTATGATGAATTCAAAAGATTACTTAAACCAAATGGCAAAGTGATTAAAATCGTTCCACAAAGTGGTTACTTAAAAGAGTTGCGAGAACAGTTTTATGCACAATCAGAAAAGGAAGCATATTCGAATGACAAAACGGTCGCGCGTTTCAAAGAAAGTTTTCCACATGTGGATACTTTACGCGTAACCGCAACGAAGAAGATATCCACAGAACTTGTACCGCTACTTGCGCATATGACACCAATGGGCTGGCATCAAGAACAGAAAATGGATGATGTGAAGCTGACAGAAATCACTATTGATGTAGAAATTTTAATCGGTACGTTATAATAATATGGAAGCAGTTGTTAAATTCTATTATAGATAGGGTTAGACAACTGTTTTTTGTTTTAATTATGAAATTTCATGGGTAAAGAGTAGAGAGGTGGTGAGACGATGAAATATGTAATTATTGGCGGAGACGCAGCGGGTATGAGTGCGGCGATGGAGATTTATCGACATGATCCCCAAGCGGATATTACTACTTTAGAAAGTGGTCACAATTATTCTTACGGACAATGTGGATTGCCTTACGTAATCGATGGGCGAATCGGCTCAACGGAGGAAGTCATTGCACGGAGACCAGAAGTATTCAGAGATAAATATAATATTGATGCGAGAACGATGCATACAGTTACGAATGTAGATACAGACAGACAAATCGTGTCAGGTGTTTTTACAAATACGCGTGAACCATTTTCCATCCAGTATGACAAATTATTAATTGCGACTGGTGCTAAATCAGTGAAGCTGAAAATGGAAGGTAGAGAGTTAAAAGGCATCCGTTCTTTAAAATCGATCCCTGATACGGAAGCCATAATCGGTGAGGTGAAAAACGTCGAGCAAGTGACGATCGTCGGTGGCGGTTATATCGGTTTAGAAATTGCGGAAGCACTTAGTGAAATCGGCAAAAAAGTACGGATCTTATTAAGAAGTGGGCAAGTGGCAAGCTTTTTGGATAGCGAGCTGGCGAAGAAAATACATGAAGAAGCTTATAAACATCAAATCGAAATCGTCTTCAATGAAGAGATGGTTCGTTACACGGGAACGGATTGGGTGGATGGGATTCAAACATCTAAAGAACATTATCCAACTGATTTTGTCATTGAAGCAATTGGCGTTCAACCGAATACTGATTTCTTAGATGGTGACAAAATTGAACTCGCAAAAAATGGCGCGATTCGTGTAAATCCACATTTAGAAACAACGGTGAAAAATGTTTATGCGGCGGGTGATTGTGCGCAACATTTCAACCGTATGAAGCAGCGAGCAGACTATATTCCACTCGGTACAACAGCGAATAAACAAGGTAGAATTGCTGGATTGAATATGGCAGGAGTTGCAGAAACATTTGCTGGAATCGTCGGAAGTTCTATTTTAAAATTCTTTGATGTAACGATCGGGAAAACCGGTTTAAATGAAAAAGAAGTGAAGGAACTAGGCTTCGATTACGAAGAAAGTACGAAAGAAGTAACGAATATTTCGAGCTACTATCCAGGTGGAGAAGATATGCTCGTGAAGATGATTTGGAAGAAGGATAGCAAGCGACTTCTAGGACTCCAAATCGTTGGTGGAGCCGGTGTCGACAAGCGAATAGATGTAGGAGCGGTCGCTTTATTCCATCAAATGCGCTTACGCGAGTTACTAGATTTAGACCTATCTTATGCGCCACCGTTTAATAGCGTATGGGACCCAGTTCAAAAAATGGCAAAACGACAGTTATAAAAAGGAGTTAACGAAGATGTTAGAAATCCGAATTTTAACCGAAAATGATGCACATGAATATTGGGATTTACGAAAACAAGCATTACTTGATGTACCTGATGCATTTGGTATGTCATACGAAGAAGCGATGGCAATTGAAAATCCAATTGATGAAGTGAAAGAAGTGACGAAAGGTGATCTAAAAGATTTCTATGGGGTCTTTTTAGATGGCGAATTAGTAGGCGCAGCGACACTTTCTCAAGAGGATTCTGAAAAAATGTCACATCGAGCAAATATTGAAGCAGTTTATGTATCTTCAAAAGCGAGAGGAACTGGCGCAGGTTCAGCATTGCTGAAGAAGATTATTGAAGATGCGCGTAAGAATCCCGAATTAGAAAAATTGAATTTAAGTGTTGTCACAACGAATGAACCAGCAGTGGCATTATATAAACGATTAGGCTTTGAAATAATCGGAACAGAACAGCTATCGATGAAACAAGATGGCACATACTTTGATGAATACTTAATGACATTAATTTTATAAAAAAAGACCGTTGAATAACAGAGCCTTCAAGTGAAGGAACTCATCATTCAACGGTTTTTTTTTTTTCTAAAAGGACGCAGAATTATGACGAATAAAGTCAGTAATACTAACCCGCCGAAAGAGTCTAACCATACATCTGACATCGTCGCAGTACGTCCTGAAGTAAAGGATTGATGGAATTCATCTGCTGCTGCGAGTGAAAATGTAATAGCAATCGCATAGAAATAACGCCATTTTCTTGGATACAATGCAATATATAAAGCAATTGCAATCGCTCCAAATGACAGTAAATGCGCCACTTTACGGATTAAAAATTCTAAGAAATAGTAATAGCCTCGTTCTTCAACTGAAACGGTAATGCCCCAATAAGGAATTTTAAACTGTGATAAAAAACCATGCAAAGGTTGATTCGGAAAAAGTTTTTGGAGTGTAGGAACGATTGATTGTTGTTCATAACTCTGGCTTGAGGAAATGAAAATAATTACGACAAGTAGAGCGAGAGGAATGTATTTTTTCATATATAAAAAATAGCATAAATCACAGTTTTTTTACATGATTAAGCGTAGATTTATGAAAAATGTTATAGTAGTACAACATAAAGATTTAGAAGGAGTCGTGAAATATGATTGGAAGAAATGACCCATGCCCATGTGGTAGCGGTAAAAAATATAAAAAATGTTGCGCCAATAAAGAGGTAATTACAGTAGCGGAAGTTTTAGATGAAGAAGTAGAAAGAGTACTACAAACTTTCTATGATACATTCCCGAAACGTAATGACTATGAAAGTTACCACGATGTCGTGAAAAAATGGAATGAAGCATTAGGCGATTCATTAGAGCTAGATTTAATTGAAGCAATTGCGATGGACTATTTCTTCTTCCACGAACGCCAAGATATTTGGACAAGCTATTTAGAAAAAGTTGTGAAAGATACAATTCGTCCTGCAACGAAAGAAGTTTTAGACATGTGGACGATGCCGAAAATGATTTTCGCTAAAGTTACAGCGGTAGATGAGTTGTACATGACAGTTGAAAATATTTATTCAAAAGAAGTGTTTGAACTGCGTAGAGAAGGCGACAGACCAATTCCTGAAAATGTACATGTATTCTGCTTCTCATTACCAGATCCAACAGGACGTGCGAATAAATTCATCTCAGTATCAAGTATGATTTTCTTCCCAGTTGATCAATCAGATGTATTTAAATCATTCATCAAATCAACTGAACAAGAAGAGGAGAAGTTCTGGAAAGAGCATGCATTAGAATTATGGCAAGCACTTGCGGCAAACGGTTTTGAAGGTAATGAATATACAGATTTCGAAACAGAAGTATTTGCGAAAATGGTAGATTATTTAGAAGAGATGCAAAGAGATTCTTCGAAAATCGTTCAATTGACAGAGGATTTCGTTGTTGAAAAACAACCGAAAGCTCGTAAACCAGTAGCCATTGCAGCTGGAGCGATTCGTTTTGGGAATGACCACGGTTATTTCGAAAAAATCGATACGACTGTAAAAGCGATTGCGGAGCATTTTGATGTATCGGCATCATCATTAAATAAATATGCAAAAGAAATTGAAGAATACGCTGAAACTAAATAAGCAACTTTTTCGTATATAAGGTGTCCTATTAATTAGGGCATCTTTTTTATTTGGATTCGTAATATACATGAAGGAGCTGGTATGTATGAAAAATCAACCTTTTACAGACGAGCAGTTCGATCAAATATTCGCTGAAAAGTCAGCAGAAATAAATGAACAATTAGAGCAAGAAATTTTAATCGCGATGATTGGCGACGTAAATGCAGGGAAATCATCAACAATTAATCGACTAATGTCACAGGAAGTGGCGAGAGTTGGCGCGAAGCCTGGCGAAACAGTGTCGATTGAAAAATATTCGTTACAAGATAAAATCGTTTTCGTTGATACACCTGGGTTAGACGATATTGTCAGTGAAAATTCTAAGCAAACTTTGCAATATTTTAAAGAAGCCGATGTCGTTCTATTTTTCCTAAATGCAGCAGGTACCGTGTTATCTGAAGCAGAATTGAAAACATTAAAACAAATTCGTGAAGTAAATAAAGATATATTAATCGTTTTGAATAAAATTGATGCTGCGGATGATATCCCAACATTAGTGAAGTATATTCAAGATCACACAGCTTATAATTATCCAGTCATTCCAATTTCATCGCGCACTGGTGAGAATATGTCGATGCTACAAGATAAGATTTTGACGGTGCTTGAAAAAGAAAAAAAGGACGTACTGATGGCGACGTACATGGCAGATAAGTCCTCCACTGCGAAAAAGTGGATTTTAGCTTCTGGTGCATCTGCTGCCGCAATCGGTGCAATACCTTTACCGGGAGCAGATTTTGGACCACTAACAGCACTTCAAGTAGCGATGATGATTAAACTATCGAAACTATATGATAAGCCGATTACAAAGGATCGTGCGAAAGAAATGGTCATCGCAACGATCGTCGGGAATATCGGTAAAACGATTTTCCGCCAAGTGATCAAAGTCGTACCAGGAGCAGGTTCAGTTGCGGGTGGATCAGTTGCGGCCGCAATGACGATTTCATTAGGCTACGCTGTGAAATACGCACATGAGCGCGATATTGATTTAGATGTGAAATCACTCAAACCACTCTATGATTTATTTTTAAAAGAGGAAAAAAAGAAAAAGAAATAAATGTAAAATGGGGGAGTCTTCGGGCTACCCCTTTTTATATTTAGAATTTTTAGAAAATTAAATCATTTTATGTTAATATAGACTAATCAATTAAAAATTAAGGGGGATGTAAATGGATACGATCAAAGGAAAGTATGCGCCTTTATTTGATTTTCTCCGCAACCAAACCGAACGAATCGTCACTGTGAAATTTGAAGAAATTGAAAAAATAATCTGCAATAAGTTACCAACGTCAGCTTACAAGCATCGCGCATGGTGGGGCAACACACGGAGCGGTACATACGTGCAGTCTGCGGCATGGATCGAAGCGAATTTCCGCGTTGAAGATGTTATTTTTGGTGAGGAAGTGATCTTTCAGAAGACATCTTCACAGCTTTTAACGAAAAAGAGATATAAAAATACACGGAAGAAAAAAATTCCACCAACTAAAGAAATCATCTGAAACATTAGGAGGACAATTACAATCCATTGCCCCTCCTGATGTTTTTTTGTTTATTAATGGAAAGTGAGGGAATAAGCAATAATGATTTGTTTAATAGGGGGAAATTCTATGTTGGAAACAATCATACTCATTATTATCATTAATGTAACTTACATGACTTTGACAACTTTGCGATTAATTATGGTAATTAAGGGGTTTCCACGCGTTGCCTCACTCTTATCAATCGTTGAAGTTTTTATTTATTTAATGGGATTAACAATGGTTTTGGATGACTTGAGCAATCCGTGGAATATGGCGGCATACTGTCTAGGCTGGGGATTAGGTGTTTTTGTTGGTAGTTTGATCGAGCAGAAACTAGCTTTAGGATATGTTCTTTTTGAAATCATTATTAATCTAGAAGACGCAGAAATTGTCCATGAATTACGTTCGAAAGGCTATGGAGTGACATCGTGGTTAGCAGACGGCAAAAATGGTCAGAAAATCTGCATGCGCGTAATCGCAAAACGAAAAAACGAGAAGAAATTAAGAAATACAGTTTTAGAAATGTGGCCAAAAGCATTTATTATTTCGTACGAACCAAGCAAATTAAACGGTGGTTTTTTAGTGAAACAGATGAAATCAGCAAGATAAAAAAAGATTCGACTTAAATAGTGTTGATTTATAAGGAGGCGATTCGGAAAAACGAGGATGAATTTATTTATAAATGATAGGAATCTATGATGTTAATCGATTGGTTAATGTGTGCAATGATAGATTTTAAACAAAAAGTCCTCTCCAAAAACACAAAAAATGAGATACTTCTAAAAACGAAGTATTTTATGGAGAAATGAAATAATTGAGTTTATAAGTTGATAACATTAGATTTTTGTCGATTTATAAGGGAATAAACAATAAAGATTTTGAATAAATAAAAAATTTTAAACGTTTTTTGTACATTCAGTACACATTTTACAGTTTTTATTTTACAATGGGATTAAGGGAAAATAGATATCAGATTCATTTATGCGAGCCAAAGTCTCCTATCATCGTTTATAATGAACTATGACGTAAATTTCATCGTTTCACATTTTACAAACAATGAATCAAGAAATAGGTCAATAAACAGATTTAGAGGGAGATTAATATGTATCGAGTAGTAACGATTTTAGTAGGATGGTTTTTAGGCTTATTCAACAAAGTGAAGGTATTCGACAAAGAGAAGTTACCGGCAGAGGACGGTTACATTATTGCATGTACGCATACTGGTTGGATTGATATGTTGAATTTAGGAATTGCTGTCCATCCTAGGCCGATTCATTTCATGGCGAAGAAACAATTATTCGATCACAAAGCATTAGGTTGGTTTATTACAAAAATGAATGCCTTCCCTGTCGATCGCGACAACCCGGGGCCAAGTGTTATTAAAGTGCCTAGACAATTAATTAAAAATAATGAGATCGTCGGAATCTTTCCAAGCGGTACAAGAAATTCGGAAGGTTCAAGTCTAAAGCAAGGTGCGATTACGATTGCGCAATTGTCAAAAGCTCCTATCATTCCAGCAGCTTATATTGGGCCGAACACACCTAAAGATGTTTTTGCACGCACAAAGGGAGCGATCATTTTCGGTGATCCGATCTATGTAGATGCAAAAGGCAAAGAAGGTCGTGAGGAATATACGCAGCTTTTAGAGCAGCGTATGATCGAATTAGAGCAACAACTACAACAAGAGATGAATAATAAATAGCGAGCTAGTCAAATTCAAGGGGAGTTTGATTTAGTTACAGTTACAAAGGTTGGGGAACCATAAAAAATAATAGGGGTGTAGTGTAATGGTATCAGTTGACATATTTGAACAGAATGGGAATACTTTAGTAGAAAAATCAGCACTAGAATTAATGACGGAGAAGCGTAGTCAAATCATCTTCAAGCAGCGTATGTCAGTGGGATTAACACAATCACAGTTGGCAGAGCGAGCGAATGTGACGCAGAAAACGGTTAGCCGTATTGAACGTGGAGATACGAAAGTACGAGAGTCTACGTTGCAAAAAGTGTATGAAGTTCTTGGAATTACAGATCATCATCTTTCAGACTTAAACTAATCAATTACATATCGACTAAAAAGGACAAACTGTTTGTATTTTTTCACAAACGGGATGTCTTTTTTTCTTGAATCATGGGTATATATTGATTAAGGCTGAGAGAAACTGTAATATTTAATGAGGCTTTAAAATGAAATGATGGGTGATGAGAAGATGGAAGAAGTAAAAAATAAACCTTCGAAGATGAAGGAGCTTATGTCATGGGTATGGCCGATTCTAATCGCCATAATCGTGGCGGTTGGTGTACGTCAATTCCTATTCGCTCCTGTAACTGTAAAAGGTGAATCGATGGAAAATACTTATCATGATAATGATCGTGTCATCATTAGTAAATTAAGTAAAATTGAACGTTTCGATGTTGTCGTATTTGAATCGCCAGTAGAAGATGATCACTATATTAAACGTGTCATCGGCTTACCGGGAGATCATGTTGAAGTGAAAAATGATGAGCTTTTCATCAATGGTAAAAAGTATGATGAACCATATGAAAGCGACCATGTGAAAGATTACAAAGCAGATGGTCTTAACTTCACGGAAGATTTCAAAATGGAAGACGTAACAGGCGAGAAAGTAGTACCTGAAGATTCTTACTTTGTTTTAGGGGATAATCGTCAAAATAGTAGCGATGGCCGTGATTATGGCTTTATTAAGAAATCTGCAATTAGCGGTGTAGTTGCATTCAAATTCTTCCCTTGGAATTAATAAATCCTTCAAGAGTACTATTCATCTGTTTAGGGAATATTTGCCGTTCACCGATGGCAGAAGCTGTGTTCAATCAATTTTTGAAGGAAAAAGGTATTTCTAACGAATTCCAAGTCGATTCAGCAGGAACGAGCAGCCTTCACGAAGGAGAACAGCCACATCGCGGTACACGTCAGAAACTAATGGAACATCAAATTTCGACAGAAGGTATGTTTAGCCGGCCGGTAGTTGAAGAAGATGGTCAATTGTATGACTATATCGTTTGTATGGATGCGAGTAATGTGCGTAATTTCTTACAAATGGTGGACGTTTCAAATAAATCGGAAGTGCTTCGCTTTCTAGATTTAACCGTTAAACCGATGGATGTACCGGATCCATATTACACAGGTGATTTTGAAGAAACATACCAACTTTGCAGAAACGGTTGTGAAGTATTGTTGGAGAAAATTCTGGATGATCGAATGGCTGGGAATTAATTTTCCTAGCTTTTTTCATCTTGAAAATCGGGTATGAGTTAAAGAAGTGAGGAGGTCATACAATGGAATGGAAAAATAGAAGAAAAAGTGACAATGTAGAAGATCGTCGAGGTTCAAAAGCGCCAGCAACAATCGGCGGAATTGGTGGAATCGGAATTATTTTAGTTATTATTTATACATTAATGGGTGGAAATCCAGGCGATATTTTAGGCGGGACATCAAATACGCCACAGGTGAAAACAGAAACAGCGGGCGATTACAAACCCTCAAAGGAAGAAGAGGAAATCGCAGAATTCGTGCAAGTCATATTAGCCGATACAGAAGATGTATGGCATGATGTTTTTAAAAAAGAAGGCAAAACTTATAAGGATCCAACACTTGTTTTATATACAAATTCAGTTGCATCAGCATGTGGCAATGCGACTTCAGCGGTTGGCCCATTTTACTGCCCAGGCGACCAAAAACTCTATATTGATTTGAGTTTCTATGATGAATTACGTACGCAATATAAAGCACCGGGTGATTTTGCGATGGCGTATGTAGTTGCACATGAAGTAGGTCATCATGTCCAAACTTTACTTGGACAAACGCAGAAAGTTCATGCACAAAATGGACGAGTTTCGAAAAAAGCATACAATGAATTATCCGTAAAACTGGAGCTTCAAGCGGATTACTATGCGGGTGTTTTTGCCAAACATGTTCAAGATCGAGGCTATTTAGATGAAAAGGACTTTAAAGAAGCTTTAACAGCCGCAAACGCAATTGGTGATGATACTTTACAAAAAAGAGCGCAAGGATATGTCGTACCCGACTCATTCACACATGGTACGTCAGCACAGCGTATGAAATGGCTTGAACGTGGTTTCAAATATGGTGATTTAAGAAATGGTGACACATTCAACGCACGTGATTTATAACCATATTTCACTACTTTTCTACTTTATGTAGCATTACTCTAATTTTGAAGTATAGGAATTTTTGACAGGATAGTGTATAATGTTACAGTGAAATATTGGCTCGTCATTAAGTCGGGCGACAGTCCAACTGCCGTCATATAAAGATATTCTAATTTTGAAAGAGAGTGAAACTTCATGGGACGTAAGTGGAATAATATTAAAGAGAAAAAAGCATCAAAAGATTCAGCAACAAGTAGAATTAACGCGAAATTTGGTCGTGAAATTTATGTAGCGGCAAAATCTGGGGAACCAGATCCAGTGTCGAACAGTGCATTAAAAGTAGTTTTAGAAAGAGCTAAAACTTACAGTGTACCAAAACATATTGTTGACCGTGCAATTGATAAAGCAAAAGGTAATACAGACGAGGTTTTCGAAGAACTACGTTACGAAGGATTTGGACCGAATGGCTCAATGGTAATCGTAGATGCATTATCGAACAACGTAAACAGAACAGCGGCAGAAGTGCGTACAGCCTTTAATAAAAATGGCGGTAACATGGGTGTAAGTGGTTCAGTTGCATATATGTTTGATAGTACAGCAGTATTTGCAATGGAAGGCAAAACAGCAGATGAAGTACTAGAAATCTTAATCATGGCAGATTTGGATGCTCGTGATGTTTTTGAAGAAGAAGGTACGACAATTGTTTATGCAGCACCAAGTGATTTCTCAACAGTACAAGACGCTTTAAAAGCAGAAGGTGTTGAAGAATTCAGCGTTGCAGAAATTACAATGCTTGTTCAAAATGAAGTTGAATTAGATGATGCTTCAAAAGAACAATTCGAAAAAATGATTGATGCTCTTGAAGAGTTAGAAGATGTTCAAGAAGTTTATCATAACGTCGAGTTATAAAATTTTCACATCGGGTCGGCAGTTTATTCTGTCGGCTCTTTTTTATTTAAGGAACACTTGGGCAATTGTTTCGTTCACATATGTAAAGTACGGGAGGTAATGAAATTTGCACATGATTAAAAATAGCCTGATTTTGCTCGCGGTATTATTGATCGTTTTCTGGATTTTCACGAGTTATTTATTGAAGCGAGGAGAAGCGCCTGTTGCGGATGGTTCGACTAACTACGCGATCGTTCTAGGTGCAAAAGTGAATAAAGGTGCAGTCCCTTCAAGGGCATTGAAATACCGTTTAGATGCTGCCTATGATTATGCGGTGAAATATCCACATACACAATTAATACTATCAGGTGGGCAAGGTGATGACGAAGATGCGACAGAGTCATCTGTCATGAAGAAGTATTTAATGGATCGAGGGCTATCCGAGTTCCAATTGATTGAGGAAAATGAATCAACGTCGACTTTCACAAATATAAAATATTCGATGAAAAGCATACCGCTGACAGAGAAAAAAGTAACGATTATTTCGAATGATTTCCATTTAGCGCGTGCGCAAATGATTGCAGATTATTTCCACTTGGAGGCAGATGTTGTAGCTGCGCCAACTCCGAAAATAATCGAATTCAAAGTGCGAGTTCGTGAGAGATTTGGATTAATCGCTCAAAAAATCGTATTATGGTTCAAATAAAAAAAGTCGACTTCAATTAAAACTGAAGTCGACTTTTTATTAGTTTTCTAGGAATTCCGTAATTTGTTTACGGTATTTCGCTAATGATGATGAAGATACTTCATAGTATTCAGCAACATCTTTTACTTTAGATAATCCACCTTCTGGAAGATTATCCGTAGCTTGTGCAGCAAGAATCGCACTAGCAGCAACTGTTTCTGGTTTTTTAGCTTTAACTGCTTCAGTAGATAAGAAGTCATTAAGCTTCGTTAAGAAAGTAGTAGCGTCTAAGTTGAATTCAGCAACATATTTGTTTACTGCTGCGATTACTTCGTCATTATATGAAAGTTCTTCAGAAGCAGGTTGTGCCTCTTTAGCAACAGGAGCTTCTTCAACTTTAGCTGTTTCAGCGGCTACAGGAATTTCTTCTTCGCCTTCTGGAGTAGCTAATGCAGAGTGTGCAAATGTTTTGTACAGTTCAAATGAGTCTGTAACACCAGATTTAAGTAGTGTAAGAATTTCATCTTTCGCTGGTTCATCTGTTTTCGGAATGAATAATGAAGAACTCTTCACTAGTAAACCGTTTTCGCCTTGGCGTGAATCAGGTAATGCGATCCCGAAAATCCATTCTCCAGGAGTGTTACCTTCTGCAGTACCAGCGATTTGGTATGTTTCGTTGTTTACTAAATCTAAAATCGTAATTTGTTGCGCATCATACGATTCTACATGAGCAAGAATGAAACGTGGGTTTTGCCAGTTTTCAATGATTTCTTTTACTTGAGAACGCATATTTGATTCTGCTTCTTTAGCAATATATTCTTGCCAATGAGCAGCTTCGTCAATGTATACGAAAGTTTCGATATTGATTGCGTTGATTAAGAAGTCTGGGAAAACTTTACCAAGTTCAGCGAAGAATTTTTGGTAACGCTGATTAATTTGGGGATTTGCCGCAGGATTCACTTCTTGGATGAAAGAACGCTCAATACGATTTAATTCATCTGTAATTAATTGTTGAACATTGCCATCAGCATTTTTGCCGTGACACTTTTTATATTTTTTTCCACTACCACAATGGCATGGATCATTTCGACCTATCAATGTCGAGCACCTCACTTTAAAAATTAGACATAGAAATAGATTAGCATAAATCAGAGGAAAATATAAGTTATCAGTGCTTATTTTCGTTATTTGAGAGTATTTGGTAACGAATTCGTTGCAATTATGCAAAAAATCATCAATAATATAATAAAGTATTTCGAATTTCGAAAAGTTAGAATTGGGGGATTATTCAATGATTACATTTAACGAATATCAATATTCAAGACCGGATATAGAGGGTATTAAAAATGAGCTAACAGCATTAATCGAAAAATTCAATGGCGCAGCATCGGTTGAAGAACAATCAGCTGTCATTGATGAAGTAAATAAAATTAGAAATCATTATTCAACGATGGGGAATTTAGTATATATTCGTGCTTCAATTGATACGAATGATACATATTACCGCGAAGAACGTGAATTTTTAGATGAGAATGGACCAATCATCGAAGATATCGAAACAGAATATTATAAAGCGTTAACTTCTTCTAAATTCCGTAAAGAACTAGAAGAGAAGTATGGCACGCAATTATTTGATTTAGCAGATAACCAAATCAAAGGCTTTTCTTCTGAACTAATCGAATTAATGCAAAAAGAAAATAAATTAACTTCAGAATACTCACAATTAGTAGCTTCAGCTGAAATTGAGTTCCAAGGTGAAGTTTACACAGTTGCGCAATTAGGACCTTTCGTTGAATCAAAGGATCGCGCAGTTCGTAAAGAAGCGACAGAAGCTCGTTTTAATTTCTATGCGAAGCACGAAGCAGATTTTGACCGTATTTATGATGAATTAGTAAAAGTACGCCATGAACAAGCAGTGAAAATGGGCTACAAAAACTATGTTGAGCTAGGTTATATTCACATGAATCGTGTAGATTATGATGCTTCAATGGTCAAAGGTTACCGCGATCAAATCCGCGACGTGATTGTACCGTATGCGACTGAATTACGTGAGCGCCAAGCAAAACGTATCGGCGTAGACAAGTTACGTTTCTATGATGAAGGTTTCATCTATTCAACAGGGAACGCAACGCCAAAAGGTGATCCTGAGTGGATTGAGGCGCAAGGTGCTCGAATGTACAAAGAGCTATCTCCTCAAACGAATGAATTCTACAAGTTCATGCAAGATCGTGACTTAATGGATTTAGTCGCTAAAAAAGGGAAAGAAGGCGGCGGTTATTGTACTTTCATCGAAGATTACAATTCACCGTATATTTTCTCAAACTTCAATGGCACATCAGGTGATATTGATGTATTAACGCATGAAGCTGGTCACGCATTCCAAGTATATTCTAGCCGCAATATCGGTATTCCAGAATACTTATGGCCGACTTATGAATCAGCTGAAATTCATTCAATGAGTATGGAATTCTTTACATGGCCTTGGATGGAACTATTCTTCAAAGAAGATACCGAGAAGTATAAGTTCTCACATTTAGCAGAAGGGCTACTATTCCTGCCGTACGGTGTAGCAGTGGATGAGTTCCAACATGTTGTTTATGAAAATCCAGAATTAACACCAGCAGAGCGTAAAGCTGCTTGGAAAGAAATCGAAGCGAAATATTTACCGCATCGTGATTACGACGGCCATGACTATTTAGAAGGTGGCGCTTTCTGGCAACGCCAAGCCCATATTTATGCGAGTCCATTCTATTATATTGACTACACATTAGCTCAAGTTTGCGCATTCCAATTTTGGAAACGCTCTAGAGAGAATCATGAAGCAGCTTGGAAAGACTATCTTCACCTATGTTCACTTGGTGGTTCGATGTCATTTACGAAGCTAGTAGCTGAGGCTAACTTAACTTCACCATTTGAAGAAGGTTGTTTAGAAGATGTACTAACTTCGATCAAAGCGTACTTAGATCAAGTTGCTGACGACCAATTATAAGAATAGAAATAGCCATTCTCTAAGTGGATGGCTATTTTTATTTCATAAAGTTTGGAAATAGCATATAATAATGTACATGAATGGAGTGATGATGTTTGACAAAAAAGGTATGGTTCCAAGCGAGTATTGGAATTTTAATTTTACTTTTAATTACGAAGTATTTTATTGAAATTAAACATATTTTCTACCCACTAGCGGTTATTTTAAGTGCGATTTTCACACCGTTATTAATTGGTGGGGTACTATTTTATATTACAGAGCCTCTACAGAGATTTTTAGAGAAAAGAAAGTTCCCGCGTTGGGCGAGTATTTCTTCAATTCTTGCCATTTTAATTGGAGCAATTACGGTTTTCATTTCGTTTATTTGGCCGATGATTTCGGTACAATTGAATAACTTTATTCAAGCCTTCCCTGGATTGATGAATGAATTTTCGAAATGGACGAAATACGTATTGGAACATCGTGATAACTTGCCAGACCAAGTACAGGATGCAATCAGCTCAGCAATTAACTCGGTGAAAGAATATGCGATTTTAACGAGTAAGTTTTTAGTAGATGTTATTTCTGCCATTGTTTCTTGGGCGTTCGTCCTAATCTTAATTCCATTCTTCTTCATCTATATGTTGAAGGATCATGAGAAATTTGCGCCACGTATTTACAATCTATTCACAGGGAACCGTCGTGAATGGGTGAAGAAAACAATTAAAGACGTGAATGATGTTCTTAAAAACTATATTCAAGGTCAAATTTTAATTAGTTTCTTATTAGCGACAATCATGTTCATTGGTTATTTAATTATTGGCATTGATTATGCATTACTATTAGTAATTTTCGCGTTCTTCATGAATATTATTCCATTCATCGGGCCGTGGATTGCCTTTATACCAGCGCTAATTATTGGATTTTTAGATAGTCCGATGACAGCACTTTGGGTATGTGTCGTAACACTTGTTGCGCAGCAAATTGATAGTAATTTAATTACACCGAATGTCATGGGTAAAACATTAGATATTCACCCACTAACAGTTATTACGATTATTTTAGCTGCAGGTAATATCGCTGGATTCTTAGGGATTCTACTAGGTGTACCGTTCTATGCAGTCATCAAAGTCATCGTGAAAAATGTATATGAACGAAGACAGGCGATTCAAAAAGCCGTCACAAAAGAAATATAATAAAACTGCTAGTAATGTTATACTGATAAGAACCGATTTTAAAGGAGCTTACTATGCTAACATTTGAACAAAAGAAAGAAATCATTGGTCGTTTTTCAGAGCTTACTGAAAAATCGATTTCAATGAAACGTGTAAACTATCACTTCGAAGGAAGTCAGTTTGAGAAAACAATAGTCGTGGAAAAATTACATCCGAACGGTAATGGTTTTGTTTATGTAGGCGATTTATTAGCGTATAATGCTGATGATCGTGGACTTGTAAACATTCGTGATTTTTCAGAGCAGGAATTAATTGCTGTGATTGAAGATGCTATTATGTACCTTTCTGAAGTAGACGAGCCAAAAGCTGAAGTTGTTATTGAAGAAAGCTGGAGAAATGCTAGCAATGATCAATTACTTCTTGTGGAAGAAGATCCATATTGGAATGTATACCATGCATTTAATTTGGAAGAAAGCTTCGGTACGAAAGAAGATGCAGAAGCATATCTTCGTGAAGAAGGATTCAAAAAATCTAAATAATCACGTTTGAGGTGATTCTATGTCAGGTAAAAAAGTAACCATCGCAATTGTAGGTATTACCATCATGTCAGTCATAGCAATTTACATCTCATTACAACTATTTTATGCAAAAAGCTAGTTCATTGACGAACTAGCTTTTTTCTTATATAATTATCTTGAATTCGAGATAATTATATCGAGGAGGTTTTTTAAAATGGAACATGTATTTATTAAAGGTTCAAATGAACAAGCACCGACGTTATTACTTTTACATGGTACAGGTGGAAACGAGAAGGATTTGCTTGGTTTAGGTAGAGAGATTGATGCAGAGGCTTCATTACTAGGCGTGCGAGGTAGCGAGTCTGAAAATGGCATGCCGCGTTTTTTCAAACGTCTAGGAATGGGTGTCTTTGATTTAGATAATTTAACATTACGTACGAAGGAATTAGCAGATTTCATTGATGAAGCTGCGAAAGAGCATGGCTTTGATCGTCAAAATGTAATCGTAGTTGGTTATTCGAATGGCGCAAATATTGCTGCGAACTTCTTCTTTGAAATCGGAAAAATTGTCAAAGGTGCTATCTTGCATCATCCAATGATTCCGAGAAATGATGTTGAAATTCCTGATTTAACTGGATTGAAAGTATGGATTGGTGCAGGCGAGAATGATCAAATGTGTCCAATTGATCAATCACAAGGTTTAAAAGCACATTTAGAAAACGCCGGATCAGCAGTTGAGATGTATTGGCATCAACATGGTCATCAATTGACGATGGATGAAGTTGCTTCAGCGAAAAAATGGTACACGACGAATTTTAAATAATGAGTAGAGGCTATCCTTCATGGGTAGTCTTTTTTGTTTTCAAAAATATGTAAATGGGTATATTTTGAATAGGTTGTTATGAAATGAATAAAGAAAATGAAAGATACATATATTAAGTCACTTTAAAATTTAGTGGTGAGAGAAACGAAGGAGGACAGATCAAATGAACTTTTCTTTAGAATGGATTCCGTTGTTAATGGGGATTGTTTTATTTTTCGTTGGCATTCTATTTTTTAGAAAAAAAGGCTTAAAAACAAATGATTAATAAAACTATAACAATTAAATTGTTTAATAACATATGTCGCGGGGAATGATAGGTAAATATTGGAATGGAAGTAAGCTGATTGAATAAAAAAAGTCCAAAAATCGCTGCAGGAATTTTCTTATTAGGTACAGTCATTGCGCCAATAATGGCAAGTGCAGAAACGAATGAGTTAAACGAAGTAGAAACATTAGAGGCATTAACTGAAAAGCCGACTGAAGAGCTTGTCATTCCTTTATTGAAGGATAAAGTAGATGAGTCATCAGAGACAAATTTACAAAGTTCAGAAGCTGTAAAACCAGAAGCAACAACAGGAGCGAATGATTTGTAGCAGTATGATGGTTCGATTGATCCTCTAGATCCAATTGGTCCAGGTGAAGGAACTGGTGCAACGACATTATTCGGCGGTCTACTAGCGTTAATGGGTTCACTATTCTTCTTACGTAAAAAAGGTATGCAACTTTTAACAGTTGCATACCTTTTATTTATTTCTTCTTAAATGGTAACCACCAGTTCCAATCGCCGAATAATTTCATAAGACTTGGAACGAGTAGTAAACGAATAATCGTTGCATCAATGGCGATTGCTATGGCAATACCGACACCGATTTGCTTCACAGGCATAATATCTGTGAAAGCGAATGAACCTGTTAAAACAATCATAATCAACGCCGCTGAAGTAATGATTTTACTCGTTTGCGTGAGCCCATCAATTGTCGCTTTCGTATTATTACCTTCTTTTAAATATTCTTCTTGTATGCGTGAGATTAGAAATACTTCATAATCCATACTCAAACCGAATACGAGGCAGAAAGTGATAACTGGGATAATTAAGACGATTGTGCCAGCTTCTAAACCAAAATGTCCATATTGGAATACATAGACGAGCAAACCAAATGCGGAAGTTAGTCCGATAATATTCATCAAAATTGCTTTCAGAGGAATTAAAATCGAACGGAATGCAATGAGTAAAATAATGAACGTCGAAATGACAATGATTAATAATGCTTTGACAATTTGATCCTTGATTTCATCGAAGATTTCTTGGTTATATTTTGGTGAGCCTGCTAATTTGAAATTCTCAGAAGACCAATCACGCGCCCACTGCTGAGCTTTTGCAGAATCACCCGCAACATTTAAAGTAATTGGCATCATCAACTGGTCTTTATGAATAAAAGCATTTTGAGCAGTTGTGAATGTCTTTTTCATTTGTGGCAATTGGCTTGCTTGATTCCATTCTTTAACCGATTTCAAATCAGTCGCTGAAAACTGCGTTTGAACATCTTTTACGAGTGGGTCTTTTTCTAATGACTTTTGTAATTTAAGAATTTCTTCTCGACCATCATCATTTTTCCAACCACCATCTCTTTCGACTAGTGCATAGGCAGTTGTTTCTTGTCCTAATTTGAACTCATCATCTAATTTTTCATAGGCTGATCGAGCATCGAAGGTTTTTGGTAATGCATCAATTTGTGGAATGGTTAGCTTAATATCTTTAATCGGAATCATCATTGCGCCTAAAATAATGAAGGAAGCGATGACGACAATGATAGGTCTTTTCATAACGAAAGTAGCGAAAGCATGCCATCGTGACGTAGCTGATGGTTTTACGCGAATCAGCGTCCACTTGTTGATTCGGTCACCTAGTAGCATTAAAACGGCTGGTGATAGCGTTAAAGCCGTAATAACCGCAAAGAATACGACAATCGACCCACCGAGTGCGATGTTTTGGAACAACTCTACTTTAATGACGCTCATCGCACCTAATCCAATCATGACGCAAATCGCGGAGAAGATGATCGATTTACCTGCTGTTTGAATGGCAATTTGAATCGATTGCTCAATAGATTTCGTCATTCTTTCTTCCTTGTATCTATTGATTAATAGAAGTGAAAAGTCGATACTAAGCGCTAATCCAAGCATTGGGATAATGTTCAAAATATAGATTGAGAGTGATACAGAATCGCCAATGAGTGAGATGACGAAGAATGTTGTAATTATTGTCGCAACACCAATTAAAATAGGAAGTACAGCCGCGACAACAGAACCGAAAGCGAGTAACAGAACGACCAATGCAATTGGTAAGCCTATCATTTCTGCCTGCATTAAATCGGTTTGACTAGCAGCATTCATATCTTTAGAAATGACAGGACCACCCGTGTAGTCGACTCCTTTCATATCTTCTGTTAACGTGCGTAAGTTTCCTACAATTGGACTTAAATCTTGATCCGTATCATTAAAATTTAATACGGCATAAGAGAGTCTTGGTGAATATTGCTTTTTATTGTCGAGAGGAGATTGAATGGAATCGATCGACTTTTCATTTTTCTCGATTTTTTCAAGAGCTTTTTTAATCGTGGCATCAGAGTTTTTGTCGAATACGACGAGTATGGAATCTGTCGGTACATCGAAATTTTTATTCAGTTGTGCCATAACTTCTTGATGTTCAGCGTTTACTTTAAAACCATCGCCTTTTAAGTATTCGGGGATTTTAATCGCAAAGAATGAACCGACTATAATGAGGACGACCCAAAAAGCGACTAATGCTTTTGCGTGCTTTGTGATGAATTGTGAATAACGAGCCATGTTTGCCCACCTTTCTGAAACGTACTGCTATGTCTAGTGTACTGAATAATAAGATATTTTCATACAAAAAAACGATGAGCATTTAAGCTCATCGTTTCTATTATAAGAATAGGTTGAAAAATAAGAAGATCAAAGCACCCACTGCTGCAGAAATTGGTAAAGTAATAATCCAAGTGATGACAATGTTACGTGCCACACCCCAGTTAACACCTTTCACATTTTGCGCAGCGCCAACACCCATAATTGAAGAAGAAATTACGTGGGTTGTCGATACTGGTAAGTGAATTTGAGTTGCGCCGAAAATAATCATTGCTGAAGATACATCAGCCGCAACCCCATTTACTGGACGGATTTTCATAATCTTACCACCAACAGTTTTGATGATTTTGTATCCACCGATTGAAGTACCAAGTCCCATTGCTGTAGCAGCTGCAATACGAACCCACATCGGAACACCGGCATCTGCCGATAAGTAACCACCAGCCATTAAAGCCATTGCGATAATACCCATCGATTTTTGAGCATCGTTCGTACCGTGTGTGAATGATTGAAGTGCCGCAGTGAAAATTTGTACGCGGCGGAAACCTTTATTTGAACGATAAAGATTCATGTTTTTAAAGAGAACTTTGAACAGTGACATCATTAGGAAACCTATGATGATTGCGATAAATGGTGAGAATAATAAGGCTTTGATGATTTTTGTAAAACCTTCAAAGTTAATAACACCAAGTCCGCCAGCGACAATCGCCGCACCTGCAAGAGAACCAATTAACGCATGTGAAGAACTAGATGGGATACCGAAGTACCATGTAGCTAAGTTCCAAATAATAGCTGAAAGTAAAGCTGCAAGAATGATGACAACGCCATTTTCTAGGGCAAATGGGTCTACAATGTCTTTTGCGATTGCCGTAGCAACGCCGGTGAAAGTAATCGCACCGATAAAGTTCATTATAGCGGCCATTGCGACAGCCACTCTAGGCGGTAAAGCACGTGTAGAAACGGCTGTGGCAATGGCATTTGCCGTATCATGGAAACCGTTGATGAAATCAAAAGAAAGTGCAGCAATAACAACTAATACGGTTAATAGAAAGACAGTATCCATTTATTATGACAACTCCTATGCGTTTCGCATGATAATTGTATCCATCGTATTGGCTACGTTTTGACAGTAGTCGGCAACCTCTTCAAGTTGTTCATAAATATCTTTGAATTGGATGATGCGGATTGGATCTTTTTCATGTAAGAATAATTGTTTAATTGATGTACGTAATACTTCATCACATTTACGTTCGTAATCTTTAATTAAAATCGCGTGATCACGCATATTTAAAAGTTTACGATTTAATAAATGCTTCATAGCAGCGACAATTTCATCTGTACTTAATGTGATGAATTTTAAGAAATCACGCATATAATCATCAACTTCAGTTAATGAGAACATTTCGAAGTGGGCGATACAACCTTCGATGCCATCAATAATGTCATCCATGCGAACAGCAAGCTCAAGGATATCCTCACGCTCGATTGGTGTCATAAATGATTTGTTTAACATTTGAATTAATTCATGAATTAATTTGTCACCATCAGTTTCGTATTTTTTTAAAGTAACACTAAGCTCTTTCAAGTCAACGATGCTAGTGATTTTGAAATCTTGTGCATAGTGAGCTGACTTATTAATATTCTCGGCAATTTTGTATAATGCAGCGAAGAATGGGTCTTCTTTTTTTGAGCTAAACATGTGAATCCTCCTATAGATTATCTAGATCAACCATGTATATTTTTTTGAACGCAACTATAATAATAGCAAAAATGACCGTATATCTACATAAAAAAAACTTTGAAAGTAAACAATCTTTACAATCTTGTAACATACAAAAACAGGAATTCTCAATTACTTGTTCAAGTTCATCTATTTATATAGGAAGAAAGCGTATTCTTGTGTGTAAATGAGAAAACGTACCGTTCAAAAATTAGACATTTTCCAAAGCTTTTTTCGAAGATTTCGAGAAAAGGAAGGAATAATCTCATTCAAGATGCATTTAGTCTTACTTCAAACAGATGAAAGGACAAGAACTTGAGAAAACGGTATCATAGAAGTGTAACAAATCAAATTTTTATGTATATAAGAAACGGAGATGAATATCTTGGAATATCGTATTGAACATGATTCCATGGGTGAAATCAAAGTACCTGCAAATAGTAAATGGGGCGCTCAAACGCAACGAAGCACACAAAACTTCCGTATCGGTTCGGATCATATGCCAATCGACTTTATTCATGGCTATGCAATTTTAAAAAAATCGGTGGCAAAAGTAAGTGTAGAACTTGGTACTTTATCAGCAATTAAAGCAGAGGCAATTGCCCATGCTGCTGACGAAATCGTAGAAGGAAAATGGGACGATCAATTTCCACTAGTCATCTATCAAACTGGTTCTGGTACACAAACAAATATGAACGTAAATGAAGTCATCGCTCATTTAGGGAATGAATATTTAGAAGCTAAAGGCTCTGAAGAACGTCTACACCCGAACGATGATGTCAATAAATCTCAATCTTCAAATGATTCATTCCCTACAGCAATGCATATCGCAACTTGCATCGCAGTAGAACGTAATTTAGTGCCTGCTTTACAACAAATTAAAGCAACATTAAAAGCGAAATCAGAAGAATTCATGCAGTTAATCAAAATCGGTCGTACGCATTTACAAGATGCGACACCATTAACTTTAGGTCAAGAAATTAGCGGCTGGTTATACATGATCGAAGCGTCTGAAAAAATGATTAAAGAATCTGCATTGAATATGCGTGAACTAGCAATCGGTGGTACAGCGGTTGGTACTGGTCTAAATACACCAGATGGTTTTGATGAAAAAGTAGTAGCTGAAATTTCTAAAGAGACTGGACTAGAATTTATTCCATCTCCAAACAAATTCCATGCATTAACTTCTCATGATCAAATTACAACTACACATGGTGCAATGAAAGCTTTAGCAGCAGATTTAATGAAGATCGCTAATGATGTTCGTTGGTTAGCTTCAGGTCCACGTTCTGGTTTTGGCGAAATTTCAATTCCTGAAAATGAACCTGGTTCTTCAATCATGCCAGGTAAAGTAAACCCAACACAATGTGAAGCCGTTACGATGGTAGCAGTACAAGTAATGGGTAATGATACAACAATCGGTTTTGCTGCATCACAAGGTAACTTCGAATTGAATGTATTCAAACCAATTATCTTACACAACTTCATGCAATCAGTTGAACTATTAGCAGATGTGATTCGCAGTTTCAATGAACATTGTTTAGTAGGCATTACAGCAAATGAAGATAAATTAGAACATTTCTTAAACAACTCTCTAATGTTAGTAACAGCTCTTAACCCTTATATCGGTTATGAAAATGCAGCTAAGATTGCGAAAAACGCTCATAAAAAAGGTCTTACATTAAAAGAATCTGCACTTGAATCAGGCCTTTTAACAGAAGAACAATTTAATGAGTGGGTTGTTCCAAGCAAAATGATCAAATTTTAAAACATAGTAAAAATCCCTCTACACATGTACATGCTGTAGAGGGATTTTTCATTTGAAAAACTATTTACTTTGTTGCAGAGCCGCACTTTTCTGAGCAAGAGTAGTGTTTGTTAAGAACATCATATAACGGATGAATACGAATGAAGTAACCGCCATTGAGATGAATACTTCAACATCTACAATAATATTAAAGTACGGAATATTTAATAAATCATTCGCTAAGCTCGCAGCAATCGCAGTAATTACTAATGGGAAAGTAAAGGCCGCAAAACTTGGGTAGAATGATAAGCTCACGATATTTTTCAAGAAATATAAAGCGATTAAATAAAGCAATTGGCTTATGATTAATACAACTACAATAAAACCGTGATTTGGATTTGCAGCAATTGATAAGAATCCTGCAAGGAATAAAGATGTTGGAGCAGTTAAAATCGTTAATAAAGGTAGTGTAGGTTGTTCATCATATTTTGTACGGAATACGCGATATAACATAAGTGGTACAAGCACAAAGTAGTTAATAATACATAGCACTAAAAATACTTTTCCGACGAATAGATTGAAGTTTGGTGATGTAAAAGCGATAACACCAATGCCAATATATGTGATGAACCAGCTTGGGTATAAGCTTTGAATTGTTAGATCACGTTTAATTACGAATTGATAAGTGAAATAACCCATAAAGGCTAAATGTAGGGCAATCGCTAAATACCACAGAATCGTTGAAAAAGTAACAAGTGATTCGAAGTGGTGTAAATAAGCGGCGATGCCGAAAAGTGACATTGTAAATGTTGGGGAAACGGAAGCAATCATCGGGTTTTTAAAGTCATTTTTAATTGCTTCAAAATCGGTAATTACTCGGATTGATAATAGAATGATAAGGAAAATACCACCCCAGACAAGTACAGCTCCAAAATTATTTAGATTTTCATGAATCATAAAGTTACCAAGAGAAACGATTGCTAAAATTAAGCCGGCCATTGGAATAGGAATTTTTTTAATGAATGTCATTATGACCATCTCTTTTCTTATTTGATAATGTTATTATAAAATGAAATCTATTATAATAAAAATAAATCATTAGTATCATTACTATTACGAAATATAATAATACGGAGGCGAGCTATATGTTTCAACGGTTTGAAATATTTATGAAAGCATATAATATACGAAATTTTTCTGAAGTTGCGAATCAATTATTCATCTCTCAACCGACTGTTTCCGTCCAATTGAAGAAATTGGAGGAGCAATTGAAAATCACTTTATTTGTTAGACAAGGGCCGAAACAAGTCGTGCCAACAGAAGAAGCAGATTTCTTATATAGCCAACTTTTAACTTTGCAAGATGAATGGGATTTTATGTTGGAGCAGTTGCAACATGTGAAAGTAAAAGGGGAGAAATGTGTCATCGCTTGCTCGAATACTTGTGCAACAAATTTTCTACCAAAAATTTTCGAGCAAATTCAATCTTGCTTTCCAACGATTATTTTTGAAATCAAACAGGTGAATTCGGATGAAGTAGTGGAGTTAATGGATCAACATGAAGCGGATATTGGTTTTATCGAAAAACCACTCGTTCATGACTCATTCAACCGCTTTGCTATTTTCGAAGATCATCTTGTGTTAGCTGGTGCTGATGATGCGAAGCAATGGTTAATGCGTGAAGAAGAATCAGGCATTTACTATTATAATAAGCGCTTCATCGAAGAACAGAATATTCATCTGCCGATCTTAAAAGTGAATTCAAATACGGTCATTGTCGAATTATTAAGAGCAGGGATTGGGAAGACGATTTTATCGAGGGAATCACTCGGTGATGCATTGGATTATGATGTAGAACTAGGTTATCGTAGATATTTCTACTGTGTGACGAGAAAGCATCCGGACAATAGCGAGATTAATCGATTGAATAAATATATTGAAGAACAGTTTTCTTTAGAATAACCAAAAGGACTTCAGCAGCACTGAAGTCCTTTTGGTTATTTATTTTTACGTTTGAATAAGATCGTTCCAACGACAAGAAGTAATAAAATGAATTGACCAGCAATCGTTTCCCAAGTTGGATAGAAACCAATCTGTGGATAAACTGGTAAACCAGATATTACGCTCGTACTCATGCGATCTGTTAATTGTAATGTGTGGATACTCACACCGATAATTTTAAAGGCAAGGACATAAATTAAGACAGTCGCAACTGCGAAGAAGCGATGTACAGGGATTTTATCACTTACTTTTAATAAGACAAATGCGACAACTGCTAGAATGACAACAGCGATGGCAATCCCTAATGCAAACTGACTTGTCGACATTTTAGGCGCGATTCCTGCATAGAAGATGAGTGTTTCAGCACCTTCTCTGAAAACAGATAGGAAACTGATGGCAGCCATTGCCCAAACCGATTGTTTCGACATAGCGTGGTTCATTTGTTTTGAGATGTAAGCATTCCAAGATTTGACGCTTGATTTACTATGCATCCAAATACCGACACCGATCATCATAGCAGCAGCGGCTAGACCGATGTAACCTTCAATCATTTCACGGCTTGAAGCGACTGTATCTGAGTTGAAGAATGTCGACATAAGAATCGCAGCAATTGCACTTAAACCAATACCTACACCAGCTCCGATATAAATCCACTTCGCCATATGTTCTTGTTCAGATTTTTTAAGGAAAGCAACTAATGCAAGGATGATTAATAATGCTTCAAGACCTTCACGTAATAGGATCAGTGCAGCATCCCACATCGTATAGTTTTGATCACCTTGTACTAATTGAATCTGTTGTTTAAAGTCTTTCAATTGTTTTTGAATGGCTTCAACTTTAACTGAATCCTTCATTAAATCACTTGCAATAACGGGCATATTTCCTTCGATACTTGAGTAAAGTGAAGCGTTCTTTGTACTAATATCACTCTCAACGTTTGGCCAAATCGTAATGAATTTTTTAATGTTTGCAGAAGCATCTGCATATTTTTCATCATCGATATTTTGGTTCGCTTCATCAATTAATTCGATTAATGAATCAAGAGAATAGCCTTTTTTGACAGTTCCAACTTCCTTCCCATTTGAGAAGTCTACAACACCTTGTTTAAGTGTTTTGAACGTATCATCTAATGTGTTGAAATTCGGTTTGTCATTCGCAAGTTCCATTCGTAAAAATGACATTTGAACTTCGATATGACCGTAAGCGCCCATATCAAATTTACGGATTGGTTTTTCGTTTAAAGTCCAAAAACGGTTGAATTCAGTATAAGCTTCTAATGCTTTTTCAGAATCCTTCATTTTAAGGCCAGCTTCTAGTTTATTTAAACCAGGTGTCATCGTTTTTAAAAAGGCAGCTCGTTCCGCTTTCTCATCAACAGGATTTTCATCTTTTTCTAAATTAGAAATAGATTTTGAAAGTTCTGTAAGAGCGCTTAGACGACTGTCGTGACCTCTGGCTTCTTCCACATTCGTTAAAGCATCATTGACCGCATCAACTGCAGGTGTACTTTTACGTTTAGAATCTTGCCAATCTTTTTTGAAAGTAAATACAGCTTCGTCTACTTTATTTTGATCATCTTTTTTGGAATTCATAATTGCATCACTGATTGAGATGTAGAAGTGGCTGTAATCATTAGCGGGTGCGGCTGATACAGGACGAGCTACTGTCATTAAAACAAGTGAGACAATTAATAATAGAGAACTAAAGCGTGCTAAATAATGCTTCACCTATAAAACTTCCTTTTTTTACACCCGGGAAGCAAGCAAATACTGCGCTACCTCTATGAGTGATGTATTCGTTCATTTTGTCCATGCGACCTAAGCTATTTTGAATTTCGATAAATTGTTTCGGATCTTTTTGGAATGAGATGAATAATAACCCTGCATCATGTGCGCCAGTTGAATCAATGACACCTGAGGCATATGAGAATGAACGACGTAATAAACGAGATTTAACGGATTTCGCTAAAAATACGTGTGAAGTGTCAGGCACGACTAGCTCGCCTTTTTCATCTTTACGATCGATTTCCATTGCGTCGAATTCGCCAGTTTTTCCGATTGGCGCTCCACTATCACGATGACGACCAAAAGTAGCTTCTTGTTCATCAAGAGCAGTACGATCCCAAGTTTCTAAATGCATTTGGATACGACGAGCGATTAAATAAGAACCGCCAACTAGCCAAGATTTCGTCTCGCTAGATTGAGCGAAAACAACTTTATCTGCATCTGCTTGACCACGAGGGTTTTCAGTGCCGTCTTTGAATGCGAATAAGTTACGTGGTGTACCAGGTTTCCCATCCGTCATTGGTACAGCATTGAATCCTGCTTGTGACCATTTCATTGTGACTCTGCCTGAAGCGATCCGAACTAAATTGCGAATCGCATGGAAAGCAACTTGCGCATCATCCGCACATGCTTGAATACAAATATCCCCATGAGAATAATTTTCCTCAATTTGATCTTTAGGGAAGTGTGGGAGATTTTTTAATTCAGCTGGTTTTTTATCACCGAAATCAAATTTTTTGAAAAGAGAAGGTCCTACACCAAAAGTTAAAGTTAAGTTTTGAGCGTCCATACCTTTTGCTTCACCTGTATCTGGAGGAGGCACCATGTCATTTGTTTGAGCGGCGATTTTCTCACCATTCATTAATTTTACAGCGGCTGGTGTCCAATCTTTAAAAAGCTTTTGAAGTTCCTCTTTCGTTTTGACTAGTACAGTTAATGAGGCAAAGTAAATATTTGATTGCGCAGGAGTTGTAATCCCAGGCTGATTTTTGCCATAGAAATTAACTTTATTTTTTGCTGTAGAATCGTCATCTTCAGCAACGAAATCTTTACCAAAAGTTGATAAGATTCCGCCCATGCCAGAAGCGCCGATAGCTATACCAGCGGCGCCAATTCCTGTCATTTTGAGCATGTTACGACGTGAGACTTTTTTGTCCATTACGCCATTTTTCTTTTCTTCGGTCATCTAAATCACTCCATGATTGTTCCCATTTGAGCTAATGGTGTGCCAAGTTGATTTACGGCTTCAGATAGAGCTTTTGTATCAGCTTTTGTCAGTTTAGTATAAGATACATAACCGCCATCTTTCGTTTCGTATTTTGCTAATAAATCATTTACATTTTTGAATTTCTCAGTAAGATCTTTTGCTAATGCGGGATCTTTTTCTTTAATAGAATCTTCTAGAATCGTAAAGATTTTTTCTGCACCTTCAATATTGGCTTTGAAATCATATAGGTCAGTATGAGAATATATTTCTTCTTCTCCTGAAATTTTAGAAGTTGATACTTCGTTAAGTAAATCGACAGCGCCGTTTAACATTAACTTAGGATTTACTTCAACTGTTTCTACACGCGCACGTAACTCTTTTGAATCAGCAAGAAGTTGATCTGCCACTTTTTCGTAGCCTTTAGTAGTTTTCTTCACCCAAAGTGCATACTCAAGTTTATGATAACCAGACCATTCTTCTTCACCTTTACCTTCGTCTTTAACATCTGCTAAACGAGCATCAATACGAGGGTCTAGGTCGCCAAAGCTTTCAGCGATTGGTTCAGAGCGTTCAAAGAACATACGAGCTTTAGGATAGATTTCTTTTGCTTTTTCCATATCCCCAGCTTTAAAAGCAGTTACGAATGCTTCAGTTTCTGTAGTGAATTGATCAAGTTGATCCATTGCGAATTCTTTGTAAGCTGCAACTTCTTTCTCTAATTTCACTTCATCTTTTTTAGAAGTTTGCTCCGATTTTGGAGTCGTGTCTTCTTTTTTAGACTCATCTGAATTACCGCAAGCTGCTGTTAATACTGAACCAGCTAATAGAATAGCTGCTAAGATTGATTTTGATTTCATTATGATCCTTCTTTCTGAAAAGGTTAGTTGATACTTGTAATGATAATCATTATCAATTGAAAGGTCAATAGGAGATGTCGAAATCGCATATTTTTTTACAGTTTTATTCAGGTTTCTTACAAAGTGTATCACGAATAAATCGGTAAAAATAGAGTTTGGATGTCGACAATTGTATGACTCTTTCCTATTATAAGTATTCCTTTAATTCATTTTCTAAAAATGGTTTCGCATTTAAAAATTGCGTGAAAGCATGATAACGGTCTTTCTGTTCTGGAGAAGGTTGTTTTCCTGTTTTGTAAGCTCGAATTAATATGTTTTTCGGTGTATTTTCCATGTCGATGAATTCTAATAACTGTGCATCATATCCGACAAGTTGGAGAATTTCCGCGCGAATTGAATCTGTTGCAAGTGCAGCGAATCGTTCTTTTACTAAACCATGTTGAAGCATGATGTCCAATAGTGAAGCTTCCAGTTGTCGATTCAGCTCATGTTGGCAACAAGGAACGCTTAAAATAACTTGTGCATTCCATTTCACTGCACGAGAGAGAGCCATGTCTGTAGCGACGTCACATGCGTGTAGTGTTACGACCATATCTACAGCTGATTCTTCGTTGTAATCATTAATGTCACCGACTAAAAATTCAAGTTGATCATAATTCAAATCTTTCGCAATTTGGGCGCAATGTTCGATGACTTCTTTTTTCAAATCAAGGCCAGTGACACGAATATCTAAGCCTTTCATTACTTTTAAATAATGATATAACGCAAAAGTTAAGTATGATTTACCTGAACCGAAGTCGAGAATACGGATTGTACGGTCTTTTGGTAAATAGTCTAATGAGTCATCAATGAATTCGATGAAACGATTTATTTGTTTAAATTTATCGTACTTTTGTTTTTTCACTTTACCATCTTCGCTTTGAACACCTAAGCGGATTAGGAATGGATGCGCAACGTCGGGATCTAGTAAATATTGTTTTTTACGATTATGCGATAAGTTCGCTGTTTTGACTGCTGCATTTTTAGTTGATTTAAAAAGAACTTTATTCTTTTTAGATAATTGGATTTGAATTGATTCTGTCGAGAAATCACCTTGTAATTGACGGAAGTCTTCGAAGAATGTCGCTAGTTTTTCAGCAATATTTTCTAGCGGAATGTTTTCGTGTTTTAAAATACGTTCAAATTGGTATTCCACTTGAATATGATATGCACCTTTTAATTCGATTGGTTTTAGTTTTATTCTTTTTAAGTCATTTGATTTCATACGAGGTTGACTAATTGTTGCTTGGATTAGTTGGCGATCTAAAAGTCGCTCCGTTATCTGGTCTAACATTTCTTGATATTCCATAAAAAAACTCCTTCATTTTCACGTTTTAAACTAGAGTTAGTTTATCACATTTTAGAAATGAAGGAGTGAGCGGCGAACCGTTATTTTTTAGGTTGTAAGTAAGTTAATGTTTTGCCTGTCCAGCCGAATAAAATCGTCAAGATTGGCGATAATAAACAGAAGAAAGCAAACATGAAGTATTCAGTAGTAGGAACCGCAAGAACAGTTGTGATGAAAATACCACATACGCTCCAAGGTACGAGTGGGTTTACGACTGTACCGGCATCCTCTACAACGCGAGCTAAGTTTTTATTATGAAGCCCGACTTTTTTGAATTGATCTTGGAAAGCTTCACTAGTTAATAAAATCGATAAGTATTGCTCACCGATTAAAGTGTTAATACCGATCGCTGTACCGGCAGCACCTGTAATAACAGAACCTGTGCTACGGAAAATATGTTCAACTTTCAATAAAATCGCTTGTACGATCCCAAGAGTGAATAGTAAGCCGCCCATTGATAATGCTAGAAGAACAAGTACGATTGTCGGGAACATACTAGCAAGGCCTCCACGTGTTAGTAATTTGTCGATATCTACAACGCCAGTAGTTGAGACGAATCCTTCAAATAAGATTTTTACAACATCAGCGAAAGCGTAACTATGAATCATTAATCCAATTGCGACTGCTACGAATGAAGTAATTGCTAAAGTAGGAATTGCAGGTACTTTTTTAATCGCCATAACTACTAATAGTAGAAGTGGAATTAATGAGTACCAATGGATTAAACCAGTGCTATTTAATGCTGTTTGGAATGTTTCGATTGCATCTGTTTGCTTTAATTCTTTGCTTGGAGACAAGATGGCGAACAGAATTGTTGAGATGACAAGCGCTGGAATTGTTGTCCAAGACATATTTTTAATATGATCGAATAAATCGACTTGCATAATGGATGAAGATAAATTCGTCGTATCTGATAATGGTGACATTTTATCACCGAAGAATGCACCGGATACAATTGCACCAGCTGTAATCGCTAATGAAATATCCATCGCAGAAGCCATTCCGATGAAGGCAACGCCGACTGTAGCTGTAGTCGTAAGTGAACTACCAACCGCAACACCTACAAGTGACGCGATTAAAAACACAACCGCAAAGAAATAATGAGGTGTAATTGTTTCAAAACCATAGTAGATTAATGTGGGGATTGTACCACCCATCATTAATGCACTAATTAAAATACCGATGAAGAAGAAAATGAAGATTGCTCCAAGTCCAGCTTTTGAGCCTTCCATCATCCCGGTTTCTAAATCTTTAAAACTTACTTTTTTTATAAGTCCATAAAATAATAAGATTAAGATGGAGAAAAGGATTGGTATATGTGGTGGAGCATCAAATTTCATAATCATTAAGCTCATTGTTGCGATGATTAAAACAATCATAAATAGAGCTTCTATAATAGAAGGAGCGATTTTCGCTTGAATTCTAAACATAATGTACCTCCGTTAAATTAGTGTGCTAAATACTTTTTTGCTTCAACGCATTGAAGTTACCTAAATACTAACGACATTATGCTAGTTAGTCAATAGTTATTAACTAAATTGTATGAGGAAAATAGTAAATAGTTTATTTTTCGAGAAAAAAGTAAAAAGAAGTCATGCATTTTAAGTCATTCTATGTTATTCTTTACGTACCAATTTAACCCATAAAAGTATTTTTTATATACTGCAATAAAGGTTTGGATAGGTGTCATCACAGGATTAGTTATTGTAAAATTCAGTGAATAGAGAAGATAAGGGGGAAGAGAAATGTCGGAAAATACGTATCAATTAATCGCGATCATTATTTATATGATTGCTATGCTGGCAATCGGCTGGTATGCATTTAGAAAAACATCTAATTTAACAGATTATATGTTAGGTGGCCGTTCTTTAGGACCTGCTGTTACCGCATTAAGTGCTGGTGCTGCAGATATGTCTGGATGGTTATTAATGGGGTTACCAGGAGCTGTATTCGCTTCAGGTTTAGTAGAAGGTTGGATCGCAGTAGGTTTAACACTAGGGGCTTACTTTAACTGGCGTTTAGTAGCACCAAGATTACGTGTGTACACACAAATTTCAAGCAATTCAATTACAATTCCAAGTTATTTAGACAGTCGTCTAAAAGATAACTCAAAACTACTACGAATTGTATCTGGAATTATTATTTTAGTATTCTTTACTTTCTATGTTTCATCAGGGATGGTATCTGGTGGCGTATTCTTTGAAAGTTCATTTGGTTATAGCTATCATACAGGTTTATTAATCGTTACAGCAGTAGTTGTAGCATATACATTATTCGGTGGATTCTTAGCCGTAAGTTATACAGATTTTTTACAAGGGTTGATCATGTTCTTAGCATTACTTGTTGTGCCAATCGCAGGATTATTCTTAACTGGCGGAATTGGTGAGACAGTTGAATCAATCAAAGAAGTAAACCCAGACCACTTAAGCTTCTTCGCAACAGCGACAGTAGCGGGTGTTGTATCTTCACTTGCATGGGGATTAGGTTACTTCGGTCAGCCACATATTATCGTACGTTTCATGGCGATTAGTAGCGTGAAAGAGACCAAATCAGCTCGTCGTATCGGAATCGGTTGGATGTTCTTAAGTTTATTTGGTGCAGTTTGTACAGCATTAGTAGGGGTAGCTTATTATCAGCAACAAGGGTTAGAACTAAAGAATCCTGAAACCGTATTCATCTCTTTAGGTCAGATTTTATTCCATCCTTTAGTAGCGGGTATTATGTTAGCTGCAATTTTAGCTGCGGTTATGAGTACGATTTCTTCACAATTAATCGTTACTTCATCTGCACTAGTTGAAGATATTTATAAATCAGTATTTAATAAAAATGCTTCAGACAAGCACTATGTATTAATGGGAAGATTAGCGGTATTAGCCGTATCATTATTCGCATTATGGGTAGCTTGGAATCAAAACAGTACAATTCTTACATTAGTAGCATTCGCATGGGCTGGTTTTGGTTCTGCATTTGGTCCAGTTATTCTTCTGTCATTATATTGGAAAAAGTTAACGAACTGGGGCGCATTAGCGGGGATGGCATCTGGTGCAATTGTAGCTTACGTATGGGGTTCTGTGAAAACACTCCACGATGCACTTTATGAAATCGTACCAGGATTTGCGACAGGCCTAATAGTAGCGATTGTCGTAAGTTTAATTACGTATAAATTTAATGCTGAAATTGAAAAAGAGTATGATGAAACATTGGAAACACTAGAAAGAGAAAAATAGGGTAATAACCTATAACGGCCTGTAGACTTTAATAGAGCTACAGGCTTTTTCACAAATAAGGGGTGGCATAAATGTTTGAATTAGATCATGTTGTTTATTTCACAAAAAGAAGTCCAGAAGAAGTAGTGGAGAAAGTCGAAATTGAAAAAGTTCATCCAGTAATTGGTGGACAGCATTTGCAATGGGGAACGCATAATGCATTATTTTATACAAAGTCGAGTTATATTGAATGGCTTTCAATAGAAGATTTAGAAAAAGCGAGACATACGAATCATCCATTAATTAAACAATTACTTTATGATGTGGACGATCGCGATGGATTTGCTTCTATTTGTTTACGTTCTGACAACTTGGAGCAAATGGATAAGTATTTTTCAAAAATGGGCTACAAAACGAGTGGCGTATTACCGTCTGAACGAAAGACGGCGGATGGTGAAGTTATTCGTTGGAAGATGTTATTCATCGATCAAAAAGTAGATGAAAGTTTGCCTTATCCTTTTTTCATTGAATGGGAGAAGGATACGGAAGAACGTTATAGCGCTTTACGTGAAAGTGGTGCTGTGAAAGAAGCAAATGAAGAACTAACAATTAATAAATGTAAATTCCACGTACATGATGTGGAGAAGAAGCTAACGCAATGGTCAAGATTACTATCACTACCTTTCAAAGACAATCAGTTGAAGCTTTCGAATACGAAGTTCGAATTTATCGAATCGAATGATGAGAAAGAACGTCTACAAACGGTGGAAGTAGTGAAGTCTTGGACAATTGAGTAGCGATATGATAGGATTACCTTAATTAATAGGACGGGGGGCTTTCGAAATGATTATTCGTATTCGACACAATGATGAAAAAATTAAATAACCCATCATTAACGGCGGAATACGTCTTCTATTATTTTGAGAGCCATTTTTTATAAAGGAGAGAGTAGACCTATGTTTGCTCTGTCCTTTTTTCTATGGAATTTTTAGGGATGTCTTTTGTCGAATGGTGAATTAAAGGAGGAAGTATTTTGGACGAATTATTAGAAAAAGCAATATTAGTAGGGGTAAATGTAAAACATGACCCTCATTTTGACTATTCAATTGAAGAATTAGGAAATTTAGCAGAAGCGTTAAATGTAGAAGTTGTTGGTACGATTACGCAAAATCTAGACCGCGTAACAGCGTCACATTATATAGGAACTGGTAAAACAGAAGAAGTGAAAAATCTATATGCAGCAATGGATGCAAATTTAGTCATTTTTGATGCGGAATTATCACCTGCTCAAATTCGTAATTTAGAAGAAGGTTTAGATTGTAAAATTATTGACCGCACGATGTTAATTTTAGATATTTTCGCAAGAAGAGCTAAAACGAAGGAAGCACAAATGCAAGTGGAGATTGCGCAGCTGCAATATATGTTACCGAGACTTGTCGGTATGTATAATTCATTATCACGTCAAGGTGGTGGCACGGGCGGCGGTTTTGCCAACCGTGGTGCTGGTGAGACGAAACTAGAATTAGATCGTCGTAAAATCGAAGAACAAATTACGAAAATTCGTCGCGATTTAGAAGCGATTAAAGATCAACGTGAGACACAGCGTAAACAACGTCGTAAAAACAGTGTGCCGGTCGTATCATTAGTTGGTTATACGAATGCTGGTAAATCGACAATCATGAATCAATTATTGGCGAAGACAAGTGACGAGGAGCATAAACAGGTTTTTGAAAAAGATATGTTATTCGCGACGCTTGAAACATCTGTAAGACAGATTGACCTTGAAGATAATAAAAACTTCCTATTAACAGATACAGTTGGATTTGTTAGTAAACTACCTCACCATCTTGTGAAGGCATTCCGCTCTACATTGGAAGAAGCGCGAGATGCAGATTTATTACTTCATGTTGTAGACGCTTCAAATGAAGATCGCGATTATATGATGGAAGTAACGAATAAAACGTTACAAGACGTCGGTGTGAAAGAAGTTCCTACTATATATGTATACAATAAATCAGACCGAGCAGACGCCCCGTATCCACATGTGAATAATAATAGCATTTGGATTTCCGCAAAAGAGGGTGCAGGTCTAGATGAATTACTTGAAATGATCAAAAAAGAAGTATTCGATGATTATGAGTTATTAGAAATGTGCATTCCTTATGAGCGCGGCGATTTAGTTTCATTTTTAAATGAAAAAGCAGCGATTAAAGAGACGAAATATGAAGAAGAAGGCACATATGTGAGAGCAGAAGTGAAGCTTGAGCATAAACAAAAAATCGAAGAATTTATCGTTTAAAAATTATGTTAGAAGTATTCTATTGCAGGGTATGTTATAGAATGCTTCTTTTTTATTTTGTCTGGTATGTATTTTTAAGGAGGACACTATAGATTTCCAAAAAGAAAAACCCAATAATTATAAGACTTAAATTACTTTATTGAGTCTATGTATATCAATAATGGTTGCGTTTTCATTAAAAATATTTAAGTATTAATTTCAGAAAATTTACTATTTTCTAATTTTTGACATAATGAAATTGTGTGTATATAATGGACATACTCTTTTTTAAAAAAAGGTATGCAAATAAAATTTTTTGACTATTTAAGAAATTGAAAGTGGGAGTTAATATGGCAACAAAAGAAGAAATTGTTAAATCAGTGCCCCAGAAGGGCTTCTTCGGACACCCTAAAGGTTTATTCAGCCTATTCTTCACAGAGTTCTGGGAGCGTTTCTCTTACTACGGTATGAGAGCGATCTTGCTTTACTTCATGTATGATACTGTATCAAATGGTGGTCTAGGACTTGATAAGACTACTGCAACATCAATCATGTCGATTTACGGTTCATTAGTTTATATGTCAGGTATTATTGGTGGTTGGGTAGCCGACCGACTATTAGGTACACGCCGCACGATTTTCTGGGGTGGTATTCTAATCATGACCGGTCACCTATGCTTAGCATTACCAGGTGGCATAACAATGCTATTCGTATCAATGGTATTCATCATTCTAGGTACAGGGTTACTTAAACCAAACGTATCATCAGTTGTTGGTGATATTTATGCACCAGAAGATAATCGTCGTGATGCAGGTTTCAGTATTTTCTACATGGGGATCAACTTAGGTTCATTCATTGCACCATTAGTGGTAGGTGCTGTTCAAAAGAACTATAACTATCACGCAGGTTTCGGGATCGCTGCATTCGGTATGGCAGTCGGTTTAGTAATGTACAAATTAACTGAGAAGAAAAACTTAGGTCTTGCAGGTGTTAAACCTACAAACCCATTAAAAGCAGAAGAACGCTCAAACATCTTGAAAAAAGGCTTAATTGCTTTAGTCATAATTGCGATTCTTGTTGCAGCAGCAGCTTCACAAGGTTGGGTTACAATTGGTAATGTCGTAAACTTCTTCACAGTTGTTGGTCTATTAGCACCAATTATCGTATTCATTTGGATGTTCACATCTAAGAAGACAAAATCAGAAGAACGTTCACACTTATTAGCTTATATTCCACTGTTCATTACAGGGGTAATGTTCTGGGTAATCCAAGAACAAGGTTCAACAATTTTAGCGCGTTATGCTGAGAGTCGTACTGATTTATCAGTTGGTTCATATAACATTCCAGCAGCTTGGTTCCAATCTTTAAACCCATTATTCATCATCATCTTTGCACCGATTTTCGCTGCATTATGGTTGAAATTGGGCGATCGTCAACCATCAACACCAATTAAATTCTCATTCTCATTATTATTCGCAGGTCTATCATTCTTACTAATGATCATTCCAGCAGTATTATCAGATGGTCAATCATTGGTTAGTCCTTTCTGGTTGATTGGTTCATTCCTGTTAGTTGTATTCGGTGAATTATTAATGTCACCAGTAGGACTTTCAGCAACGACAAAACTTGCACCAGAAGCATTCGCAGCACAAACAATGTCACTATGGTTCTTAACAAGTACTGCAGCACAAGCATTGAATGCGCAATTTGCGAAAGTATTCGACAAAGTAACTGAAATTCAATACTTCGGTTACCTTGGAGGAGCAGCAGTTGTATTATTCTTCATCATGATCTTAATTAGCCCATGGATTTCTAGAAAAATGGGTACGATTAAATAATAAAATTAATAGAGGGAATCACTTTTAAAGTGATTCTCTCTTTTTTGTGGGAAAAATTGTATAATAATGTAAAAGGGGGATGGGAATGAAGAAAAAATCGATGGTTATAAGCAGTATCGTAGCACTCATTGTTATTTTAGGTGCTGCATTCTATTTAATAGGAAGTAAGGAGAAATCATTGGCGCATGATTTATTAAGTGAAGTAGATTTTTCTAAAGTAAAAGTGAATGCGCAAATTTCAAAATCCGACAATATTTCCGAAGTAAGTGTGGATGATTCAAAAGAGATTTTGCAATTACTACAAAAGATGAATGTGAAGAAGAAACATGTAGAAGGGTTGAAGGATTATTCCATCTTAATAGCATCAGGTGGCGGTGGCTCATTCCAAATCTTTCTTTATGATCAAGGTTACATTAAAATCCCGACACAAACGCACGACGATCTTTATAAAGTGACGGAATCAAATGAATTTGAAAAGCTTCTTCACATTGTTGAAAAAAATAAGTAGTTGTTTAATAAGTCAGGTGAACACATCTGACTTATTTTGCATTTAAATAGAAGAAAAGAGATTTTGGTTTTGAATCAAATGTTGTCGTGAATGAACGAAATAACGAGGACTCCTGCCGAAAAACAAGTGAGAAGCAATCCTTTATTGCAACTCACAGTGGCAATAAATAGTGCGCCACTTGTCGGCGGAAAGCCTTCGTTATTTCTATATGTTACAAACATGAACTTCTTTACACCTCCGACTGAGAGAATAAATTTTTTTAAGTAAAAACGATTTAAAAGGAAAAATAAATAAATACCGATATATCAACGTTTAAAGTAAGAAATTATGAATTTTACACGTAGTAAAGAAGTCCGATAAATGATAATCATTGTCATTTAACCTTGAAATGCTATTTGTGCGTGCTATAATGGAAATTGTGAGTAAATGATATTGGTTATCAATTACTAATTTACTCAAATCTATGACGGCATTGGGGATTTATGATGAAGAAAAGATATCTATTTATAGCGCTTATATTGTTATCGGTTCTTTCATTATTCGTGGGAGTTAGCCGCATATCACCAGTAGATTTACTAGACTTCAATTCAGAGAAGACACAAATCTTCTTAATTAGTCGAGTACCTAGACTTATAGCGATTATTCTCGCTGGAGTTGGTATGAGTATAGCGGGTTTAATTATGCAGAGCTTAAGTCGAAACAAATTCGTATCACCTACTACTGCAGGTACGCTTGATGCGACGAAATTAGGTATTCTTGTTTCGATGATGATCTTCGTCAATGCGACAATGCTTGAAAGAATGGTAGTAGCATTTATTTTTGCTTTAGCAGGTACATTCCTGTTCATGCAAATTTTAAATCGTATTAAATTCAAAGATGCCATTTTCATTCCGTTAATCGGTATGATGTTTGGTAACATCTTGAACTCAATCACGACATTCTTCGCATATAAAATGGACATCATTCAAAACTTATCTACATGGCTGCAAGGCGACTTCTCAACAATCTTAAAAGGTCGTTATGAATTATTGTACATAAGTGTTCCAATCCTAATCATCGCATACTTTTATGCAAATCGTTTTACGGTTGCAGGTATGGGTGAGGACTTCGCTAAAAACCTAGGGATCAAATACAAACGTATTGTGAACTTCGGTTTAGTGTTAGTAGCGCTTATTTCAACATCGGTTGTGCTAACTGTCGGAGTTATTCCTTTTGTTGGCCTGATCATACCAAATATTGTTTCTTTATATAAAGGAGATAATTTGGCTAAGACTTTACCACACACAGCAATGCTGGGGGCAGTTTTCCTATTAATCTGTGACATTCTCGGCAGGGTAATTATTTATCCCTATGAAATTTCAATCAGCTTGATGGTAGGCGTGATTGGCAGTGCCATCTTCCTTTACTTATTAATGAGGGGGAGAGCATATGCGAAGCAATAAAACTAAGTTACTTATAATGCTTGCACTCGTAGTAGTGGCAACATTGTTATATGTTTTTCAAGATTTAAACGGAAGTTATCATTACGCTCTTCCAAGAAGACTGATGAAAGTGCTAGCAATGGCTATTACAGGTATTGCAATCGCTTATGCAACAGTGACATTCCAAACGATTACACATAACCGAATTTTAACGCCGAGTATTATGGGGATTGATTCGATGTATATGCTTCTGCAAACATTGATTATCTTCACATTAGGTTCTGCACATATTGCAGCAGCTAACTCGACAGTGAACTTCTTTATCTCGTTAGTCGGAATGGTTGGATTTGCACTCATACTTTATCGCTTCATGTTTAGAAAAGAAGGTCAGCCGATTTTCTTCCTACTTCTCGTAGGGATTATCGTCGGTACACTTTTAGGAAGTTTAACGACATTCCTTCAAGTATTAATTGATCCGAATGAATTCATGAATGTACAAGATAAAATGTTCGCTAGTTTCAACAATGTCGACGTCAGCCTTGTCTGGATCGCATTAGTAATTGTAGTAGTTACAATCGCTTACGGTTGGACGAAGATGAGCGAATTAGATGTGCTATCACTTGGTCGAGATAATGCCCGCAACTTAGGTGTTAATTATGACGGCGTTGTTAAAACAATGTTGATCTTATCAGCAATCCTAATTGCAACTTCTACTGCACTTGTTGGACCGATTACGTTCTTCGGATTAATTGTTGCGAACTTAGCATATCAATTCTTCCATACGTATAAACACTCGGTTTTAGTAACCGGTGCAATGTTATTCAGTATGATTGCTTTAATCGGTGGTCAATGGATTGTAGAACGCGTATTCACGTTCTCAACTACATTAAGTGTCATCATTAACTTTGTCGGTGGAATTTACTTTATTTACTTACTATTAAGGGAGAGTCGTTCATCATGATTTCAGTCAAAGAAATATCTAAAGTGTTTGGCAAGAAAAAAGTCGTAGATGCGGTCACTGTCGATATTCAACCAGGGAAGATTACTTCTTTCATTGGACCGAATGGCGCAGGGAAATCGACGCTTCTATCAATGGTTAGTCGATTAATGAATGCCGATTCTGGTGAAGTATTATTAGATGCATCTGATGTAAAAACGTTTAAATCAAATGACTTTGCACAAAGAGTTTCGATTTTAAAACAATCCAACTTCATGAATGTTCGTTTAACGATTCGTGAATTAGTCGCATTTGGTCGCTTTCCTTACTCGAAAGGTCGTTTAACGGCTGAAGATGAAGCGAAAGTGGATCAAGCAATTGAATATATGAACCTTGTAGAAATGCAAGATTCGTTTTTAGATGAACTGTCAGGCGGTCAACGTCAACGTGCATTCATCGCAATGGTAATCGCGCAAGATACAGAGTATGTATTACTTGATGAACCATTGAACAACTTAGATATGAAACATTCCGTACAGATTATGAAAATCTTACGTAAGCTTGTAGATGAGCTAGGGAAAACGGTTGTCATCGTACTTCATGATATTAACTTTGCATCTGTTTATTCAGATCACATCGTTGCATTGAAAGATGGACGAATCGTAAAAGATGGCCCGACGAACGAAATCATCAATACAGAAGCTTTAAGAGAGATTTACGACATGGACATTCCGATTCAGGAATTAGACAATTGTCGAATTTGCGTATATTTTAATTCAAAATAAGGGAGTTTTTAATAATGAAAAAGTGGACATTCGCAGCAGTATTAATGTGTTTAGTATTAGCTTTAGCAGCTTGTGGTTCTAACAAGGACGAAAAATCAGGCGAGAAAAAAGGCGAAACAATCAAAGTAGAAAATAACTTCGGCGTATCAAATAAAGATGGTAGCTCAACAGAAACAGTTAAAAACACAGTGGAAGTACCAAAAGATGCTAAAAAAGTAGTAGCTTTCGATATGGGATTCTTAGATACTCTTGATGCACTTGGTCTTTCAGATCGCGTTGTAGGTATTCCTCAAAATGCAGTACCGGCTTACTTAAAAAAATACACTAGTTCTGAATACAAAAATCTTGGTGGTTTAAAAGAGCCTGATTTCGAAGCAGTAGCAGCTTTAAACCCAGATGTAATCTTCATCTCTGGTCGTCAAGCCTCACTATTCAAAGAATTTAACGAAATCGCTCCAACAGTATTCGTAGGTGTAGATTCTACAGATTATATGAAATCTTTCAAAGCAAACACTGAATTAGCGGGTAAAATCTTCAACAAAGAAGATGAAGTAAAAACTCAATTAGCAGCAATCGATACGAAAATTGCTGATTTAAACAAAAAAGCAACAGCTTCTAAAGAAAAAGCTTTAATCGTTCTTGGTTCACAAGGTAGTCTAGGTGCTTTCGGTGCAGGCTCTCGTTTCGGTTTAATCCATGACGTATTCGGCTTCGCTCAATCAGATAAGAAAATCGAAGTTGTACCACACGGACAAACAGTTACATCTGAGTACGTTTATGAGCAAAACCCAGACATCCTTTTCGTAGTTGACCGTGATTCAGCAATCGGCGAAAAAACTTCAGTTAAAAAAGATCTAGAAAACGAATTAATTAAGAAAACAAATGCTTATAAAAACGGTAAAATCGTTTACCTTGATGCAGCAACTTGGTATTTAGCAGGTGGCGGTATTGAATCAGTTTCTAAAATGGTTGATGACGCAGCAAAAGGTTTAAAATAATTATTTCTAATAAGAGCAAGGATTACATAAATATGTAGTCCTTGCTTTTTTAATTCTTTCAAATATAGTACGCTATTGAAACAAGTATTACTGAATATCGTTTACATGGTAGAGAAGGAAGTGACGGCATGATAAAGAAAGGTTTGATTGGAATTGTTGGACTGGCAATATTTCTAACATTCGCATTCAACTTGAAATCCGATTGGGTTAAATCATTTGACCAATTGGGAATTGATACATTTAGAGGAAACTCATTTTTAGAGCCGTTTCATTATATTGGGGAGCCGATTTTCGTCGTGATTGTGGCGATTATTTTACTCGTATTCCTTTGGTTTAAAGCGCAAAATTTTCGAGCGATGATTTTTGCATTGATTACGATTGCTGGTGGGAATTTAATTAATACGACCGCGAAGAAAATTATTCAACGTGATCGACCAGATATCCCAGATCAATTAACGAGCTATAGTTTTCCATCAGGACATTCGATGACAGGTGCATTGTACTTGCTTACATTGGCATATTTATTAACAGAATTCCGTTCAACAGGTCAAAAAGTGTTCGCATACTTCATCGCGATTGGTTTAACGATTTGCGTCGGTCTTTCAAGAGTTGCTGGCATGCGCCATTATATTTCCGATGTCATTAGCGGTTGGTCGCTTGGCGTAGCGGTATTTATGGTAGCGGTCATCTGGTACGAAAGAAGAAAAAGAACATTCGAATCACTACAAAAATAAAGAGGTGGAGTCGTATAAAAACTTATACGATTCCACCTTTTATTTGTTTGCTTTCTTTCATGTGTAAAATCCATGTTAATACGGCCCCAAAGATTAATGAACCGAGAATTAAAGTGATGACACCGTGCCAGCCACTTTGCATCCAAAATACACCGCCCAAGGTTCCACCTATACTTGAACCCGTGTAATAAAAGAAGAGGTAAAGGGAAGATGCTTGTGCCTTATCATGTGTCGCACGCGTACTAACCCAGCTACTCGCAATGGAGTGTGAGCCGAAAAATCCGAAAGTAAATAAGGCGATGCCGAATAAAATGATAGCTAGATTATTCGTTAATGTAATCGTAGCGCCGAAAGTCATTAATAAAATACCCCCGAATAGAATCGGGAATTTGCCAAACTGATCCGCTAATTTGCCCATCCAAGTGGAACTAACTGTACCGACTAAGTAGATGATGAAAATACTGCCGACAACCGTTTGACTTAAATTAAATGGAGGCTCTATTAGCAAGAAGCTTACATAGTTATACAATGTGACGAATGAACCCATCAGTGTGAAACCGATACCGAATAATAGTAATAGAAAAGGATCTTTTAAATGCGAGAATAGAGAATTTACTAAAGGTTTGAAAGCGAGCTTTTCTGCTTTGAAATTTTTCGAAGCAGGTAGTAAAAAATAGAATGCGACAGCGACGATTAAACTCAATACACCAATCGTTAACATGGCGATATGCCAATTGAATACGTCACTGACAGAACCCATTATGACGCGCCCCGCAAGTCCGCCAATGGAATTTCCGCTAATATAAAGCCCCATCGCAATGCCTAAACTCGATGGTTCGATTTCTTCTCCTAAATACGCCATCGCAATTGCAGGTAGCCCGGCAAATACAACACCTTGAATTATGCGCAATGTTAAAAGGGATTCGAATGAAGGAGCGAAAGCAATGGCAATCGATAAAATCGCAACAGCAACCATGGAGAAAGTCATGATGTTTTTACGTCCCCATGCTTCGGAAAGTGAACCAACAACTAACATGCAGACCGCTAATGCCAAAGTAGTAAGTGATAGTGTAAGGGAAGCAGTAGCTGGCGATACATGAAATGTTCCTGAAATAACAGGTAGTACTGGTTGAGTCATATATAAGTTTGCGTATGTACTAAATGCACCCGCAAATAAAGCTAAAGTTGTGAACCGAAATGCGCGCGTTCCTCTTTTTATAGAACCGATGTGAAGGACCTCCAATTGAAAGTAATTGTAACTCTAGTATAGTGATGTATAATTAATAAAAACAATTTATTGTATCGATAAAATTGATTCGATTTGGTTATGAATGGAGTGATTCATTTGGATTTACAACAATTGAAGTATTTTCAAACAGTAGCGCGCATGGAACATATGACGAAGGCTTCTGAAAAATTGAATATTTCTCAACCAGCATTGAGTAAAGCGATTGAGCGATTAGAAGGAGAGATTGGTGCGCCACTATTTGATCGAGTCGGTAGGTCTATCCGTTTGAACCGCTTTGGCCGGATATTTTTAGAGAGAACATTGCCACTTACGACGATTTTCGAAGAAGCAAAACAAGAAATACAAGATTTACAATCACCTAATTCAGGGACGGTTTTTGTCGGATTTACGCATTCAATGGGGACACAAATCCTTTCGAAAATGGTAAGATTATTTCAGCAAAAAAATCCGAATATTCAATTTGAATTTATTCAGCGAAATTCCCAACATCTTTTAGAAGATTTAAGTGAAGGGAAGTGCGATCTCTGCCTCACGCCTTTAGTAGATACCGAATTAAATATCGAATGGCAAGGTTTATGGAATGAAGAAGTGTATGTCGTCGTGCCAGCAAATCATCCATTAGCGATGAAAGAAGCCATTTTTATTAAAGAAATTGCGGAAGAACCAATCATAACGATTAAAGAAGGAAACTCGCTCCGACAAATTCAAACAAAAGCATTCGCGCATGCAGGGATCACACCGAATATTGTTTTTGAAGGAGAGGAGTTTCATACGGTCGCAAGTTTTGTAGAAGCTGGATTCGGGGTAGGTTTATTACCAAGCCTTCATAAATTAGATGGCTATCATGTGAAGCGACTTTCAATCAAAGATTTTCAATGTGAAAGACAATTAGGAATCGTTACAATGAAAAATCGTTACTTACCAGAAGTAGCGAAGAAATTTATGCAGTTTATAAATGAACATTTAGAAAAATAAGAGGTGAATTCGTGGATTCAACAGTCATATATGCACTTTTGCTAACGCTCTTTGCAGGTTTAGCAACAGGTGTCGGAAGTTTAGTTGCATTTTTTACATCGAGAACGAATACGAAATTTCTATCTTTCGCATTAGGATTTTCAGCGGGGGTTATGATCTATGTGTCACTCGTTGAAATATTCGTCAAAGCGAAAGATTCATTAACAGCAAGTCTGGGTGATACGAAAGGTTACGCATTCACAGTGCTTGGATTTTTCGGAGGTATGTTATTAATCGCATTGATTGACCGATTAATTCCAAAAGGCGAAAATCCACATGAAGTGAAGAAAGTTGAAGCATTACAACAGGAACCAACAGCAGCAGAGTTTGCAAAACTGAAAAAAATGGGTGTTTTTACGGCGTTGGCAATTGCGATTCATAATTTCCCAGAAGGAATCGCCACTTTCATGTCAGCGATTGAAAGCCCACAACTCGGATTAGCGATAGCAATCGCTGTAGCCATCCACAACATACCAGAGGGAATAGCAGTTGCCGTACCAATCTATTACGCGACAGGCGACCGTAAAAAGGCGTTTAAGCTATCATTCTTATCAGGATTGTCCGAACCAGTTGGTGCAGTAGCCGCTTATTTAATATTAATGCCATTTTTAACAGATACAATGTTCGGCATTATTTTTGCAGGGGTAGCAGGGATTATGGTATTCATCTCACTCGATGAATTACTCCCAGCAGCAAGAGAATATGATGAAACACATACATCAATTTACGGTGTCGTCGTCGGTATGATGGTCATGGCAGCGAGTTTAGTGTTGTTAGCGTAGGAGGGAAATAATGATGAGTAAAAATGAGAAATATCCAATGTGTCATATTTATGGACAGAAGGATTGGCATGATGAAGTAAGTGAAGAAGCTGGTAAAGTAGATAAAGCGTTTGAATTACTCCCGAATAAAATAAAACAACTTGATTAAATAAAAAATAGCCAAGTGATTCGAAGTTAAGAATCACTTGGCTATTTCTTTTATTATTTCGAGCCGACTGTGAAGCGTTTTTGAATGAATTGACCGTTCATCGCTTCGTTTATTAAGGCAATTGCGAAGTCAGCGTAAGAAATGTAGCTATCGCCATTTGCGTTCACAAGTAAGTGGTCTTCTCCTAAGACGAATTCGCCAGTACGAGCGCCTTCCGCATCAAAGAATGCAGATGGACTTACGAAAGTCCAATTGATCGAAGAAGCTTTTAAATCTTCAAGGTTTGCTGCTTGATTAGAAGCTGTTGGAACGAATTCTGCTGGGAAGTCAGGTGTATCCACAACTTTGATTGTTTTCGCTTCGTCAACGAATAATGAACCTGCACCACCAACAACGATTAAACGAGTTGATGAGCCGTTTAAAATATCGATTAAATGTTTACCAACAACCACATGTAGTTCTTCATGGCCAAAAGGTGCGCCAAATGCATTGATGACAACATCAAATTGATTCAAATCTTCACTTGTTAAAGATAATACTTCTTTCTCGATTGCTGGAATTTCAACCTGTAGTTTTGAAGCGTCACGTACGATTGCTGTAACATCGAATTTATTTAAAAGTGCTTCTGCGACAATTTTTTGACCTGCTTTACCTGTTGCTCCGATTACTGCGATTTTCATAATAATTCCTCCTAGTAGTTGTAACTTATTTAGTTACAGGCGTGGTGAAAAAAATCTTCTCAAAAAATTATTCATTCTGAGAAGAGTTGCTCGACTAAATCAGCCAATGTTTTCTTTTTCAATTCATTTTCCATCGCTTGTTGTACATCTGCATAAACAACTTCTAATGTATGCTCGATTCTTTTGCCGACTGGACAGTCCGGATTGGGATGCTCATGAATGGCGAAAAGTTCTTCCGGTGCATTGATGGCACGATACACGTCTAGTAGCTGTATGTCTTTCGGCTCTTTCGTTAAAGAATAGCCTGCAATACCTGGGGAAGATTGAATTAATCCTGCTTTCTTCAAAAGGCTACTAATGCGTCGGATGACAACGGGGTTCGTATTTACACTGCCAGCAATATAATCTGACGTTAAAATATTCGAATCCTTTGTAGTAGCGACTAAAGAGAGAATATGAATTGCAACTGAAAAACGACTATTAACCATTTTCCACACCACCTATTTGTAACCATTATAGTTACAGGTGAAAAAGAAGTCAAGAAAAAGAGAATCAACGAATGAATCGTGATTCTCTAAAAGGTTATTCAGTTACTGTAACTTGGATGCCAGCATCATCAATTGATACGGCTTTAATATCGTAATCTGGTAGATGAGGCTTCATTTTAGTTACAAGTTCGTCCACTTTTGAACGATCGACAAGCGAGATGACAGTTGGACCTGCACCACTAATCGAAGTTCCGAATGCACCGTAGTCTTTCGTAAGCGTACGGATTAGTTCGTAATTTGGAATTAGTTTTGCTCGGAATGGTTCATGGAATAAATCTGCTTCCATAAATTTACCGGCAGTAGCATAGTCGTGTTTTAAAAGGGAAGCAGTTAATAAATTGCCATATGAACTGGCGTGAACAGCGTATCCTTTTTCGTATGAATCAGGTAATGCTTTTCGCGCTTCAGCCGTTTTCAACTCAACATTTGGAATGAAAACTGCAAATGCAGCATCCAATTTTTTCTCATTTAAAATATGAAGTTCACCATCGGGCAATGTAGCACCAATTGTTAATCCACCGCATACAGAAGCAGTAGCATTATCAGGATGCCCTTCAATTTCAGATGATAAATTACACTTATCTTGTTCCGTCAGTTGTAAATCGCAAACAACATTTACTAACTCGATCGCAGCGACAATCGCAGATGCACTACTGCCTAATCCACGAGCGAGTGGTAGCTCACTATACATATCTACCTGACAAGCTGGCAAAGTTACTTCATAGCGCTCTGCAACTTGTTTGGCAACTGTATAAACTAAATGTTCTTCCACTTCAATGACTTCAGGAAGATGTACAGAGTGATGGTTGAAAGACCAACTGTCAGCAATTTGTACATCAAGTTTTAAATAAAGACCTAATGCAAGCCCAATCGAGTCAAATCCCGGTCCTAGATTTGCTGTACTTCCTGGAACGGAAATGGACCATTTTTTACTCACAGAACACCCTCGATATATTCGCGGATTTTCGATTCATCATTCGGTAAAGATACCATGTCGACAGTTGAAGCAGAAACAGCTGTATCAGGATCTTTTAGTCCATTACCTGTAAGAATCGCAACAACTTTACTACCTTTAGGAATAGAGCCGTTTGCAACAGATTGGATAACACCTGCAACAGAAGCAGCTGAACCTGGTTCTGCAAATACGCCTTCTTTTGAAGCGATTAAGCGGTAAGCATTTAAAATTTCTTCATCCGTTACTGCAGCAATTTTACCGTTTGATTCGTCACGAGCAGCTTCAGCTAAATGCCAGCTTGCTGGGTTACCGATACGGATTGCAGTAGCGACAGTTTCTGGGTGAGCAATTGGTGCGCCTTGTACGATGGCAGCAGCACCTTCCGCTTCAAAACCGAACATCTTCGGTAAAGCAGTACCTTTTTTCTGGTTATATTCTTTGAAGCCCTTCCAATATGCGCTAATATTACCCGCATTACCAACAGGAATTGCCAATACGTCTGGCGCTTGGCCTAATTGATCGCAAATTTCGAAAGCAGCTGTTTTTTGACCTTCAAGACGGTATGGATTTACCGAGTTTACAAGCGCAACATCTGTTGTTTCAGAAATATCGCGAACGGCTTGTAAAGCTTCATCAAAGTTTCCGTCAATTTCAATGATTTTGGCGCCATACATATAAGCTTGTGCTAATTTACCTGCAGCTACTTTCCCTTTAGGAATAACAACAAGTGATTGAATTCCTGCGCGAGCAGCGTATGCAGCAGCAGCGGCAGAAGTGTTACCTGTAGAAGCACAGATGACACATTTACTACCTTCTTCAATCGCTTTTGCAACAGCCATAACCATGCCGCGGTCTTTAAATGAGCCGGTTGGATTTAATCCCTCATATTTTACATGTAGGTCGATTCCTAACTCTTTTGATAGGGTATCTAAATGAATAAGAGGTGTATTTCCCTCATGTAAAGTAAGTAATGGTGTATTGTCGTTCACTGGTAAAAATTCTTTATATTCTTGGATTAAACCTTTCCACATATGAATGATCTCCTTTTTTGTACGTTCTTTTCATTTCAGCTGTTCTTCTTAAAAGGACAACTGTTTTTCTATAAAAGACATTTTAACGTACTTTGGAAGATATATCTATAGTAAAAGGTAAATTTTCGGAACAATTTGAATTTGTAAAGATATTGTCACATCGTTTGAAAAGTTGTATAGTATTGTACAGACTAGTGACAAGACACATGGAGGGTTCAAAGTGACAACTAAAACAACAACAGAGAAGAAACCTATATCACGCAACCGTCTACTCGGCATTGCAGGGTTAGGTTGGTTATTCGATGCATTGGACGTAGGGATTCTTTCCTTTGTAATAGCAGCACTCGCAATTGATTGGAGTTTAACACCTCAAGAGATGGGGTGGATCGGGAGTATTAACTCGATCGGTATGGCATTCGGTGCATTAATATTTGGTTTACTAGCAGATAAATTCGGACGTAAATCTGTTTTTATGTGGACATTAGTAATATTCTCGGTCGCAAGTGGTTTGTCAGCGTTGACGACAACTTTAGCGGCATTTATGGTTCTTAGATTTTTCGTAGGACTTGGGCTAGGCGGGGAGTTACCAGTCGCTTCGACATTAGTTTCGGAAAGTGTTGCCCCGAAAGAAAGAGGACGCGTTGTCGTTCTATTAGAGAGCTTCTGGGCAGGCGGTTGGATCATCGCAGCAATCATTTCATACTTCGTCATTCCAGCGTATGGCTGGCGAGTAGCATTACTATTAACGGCGATTCCAGCATTCTATGCAATTTACTTACGCATTAGTTTGCCAGATTCACCTAAATATGAAGAAATGAAGGATCAACGCCAATCAATCGCAAAAAACATTGCTTCTGTATGGAAGAAGGAATATGCGAAAAGTACATTAATGCTATGGATTGTATGGTTCATGGTCGTCTTCTCATACTATGGTATGTTCCTATGGTTACCGAGCGTTATGGTCATGAAAGGCTTCAGTATGATTCAATCATTTGAATACGTATTGATTATGACATTGGCGCAATTACCAGGGTACTTCCTAGCAGCTTGGATCATCGAGAAAATCGGACGTAAATTCGTTTTATCCGTATTTTTACTAGGTACGGCATTTAGTGCATTAATTTTCGGATTTGCGGATTCAACAACTGTATTAATTGTTTCAGGGATGTTCCTATCATTCTTCAACTTAGGCGCTTGGGGTGCATTATATGCATACACACCAGAAAATTATCCGACCATTATTCGTGGAACGGGTGCTGGTATGGCAGCTGCGGTAGGGCGAATCGGTGGTATTTTCGGACCATTAGTAGTAGGAACATTAACTGCTAAAAATATTGAGTTAGGAAGTATCTTTACCATTTTTACAGTAGCGATTGTGATTGCTATTATCGCGATTATTTTCTTAGGAAAAGAAACGAAGCAAGTTGAACTCGATTAAATAGTAAAAGCTGCGACCCATTTATTAGAGGGTGGCAGCTTTTTTACGTGTCACAGTTGACCAACTGTATTATTTTGATATAAAATATCTGAAAATTCTACTATATGATGATTAATACGTTAAACTCTAGTTTTTTCGGGTACTGGATATTTAATCGCATTTTTTATTAGTTTTTCGGAAATGGCTTTTTCTAAGTCGATCTCCATATGATCGGCTAATGCAACTAAATATACTAATACGTCTGCCATCTCTTCTTTAATCTCTTGTCGATATTTCTCTTGTGCAACTTCACCTGTTACTCATTGAAAAGGTTCAAGTAACTCGTTTGCTTCAAGTGAGATGGAAATGGCTAGACTACGGGCATCTTGGTTAGTATGCCAACCACGTTCTTTTCGAAAAGCTAAAATTTCTTGGATTGTTGTTTGCAAAATGACCACTTCTTTCCATATATTTAAAATGAGTATAACATTTATAAACTGATAGTTATTTTCAAAAAGGATGGGATCACGTATGAATAGTGATATGTTGAAGTCAATTAAACCAAAGTTAGATGATGTTTTTCAATATTTACATGAACACCCAGAGAAAAGTTGGCATGAAGTAAATACGACGAAATATTTAGCGGAACTATTGGAGCAGCTAGGTTATGAAGTTCATTTATTCGATCGCATTCCTGGTCTATATGTTGAAACCGGTCAAGGGAAGCCTGTGATCGGTCTTAGAACAGATATTGATGCACTATGGCAAGATGTTGAAGGCACGATGAAAGCGAATCATTCATGCGGTCATGACGGACATATGACAATGGCAATCGGTGCGTGTATGATGCTGAAAAAGTTGGAAGAACTAGAGCTACTTCAAAATGAAAATGGTGGCACATACCGCATCATTTTCCAACCAGCTGAAGAAAAAGGCCAAGGCGCACTTGCGATGATTGACCGAGGAATTATTGATGATATTGATTATTTATTCGGCGTTCACGTAAGACCGATTCAAGAATTAAAGGATGGAGAGTTCAGCCCGGCGTTACACCACGGCGCTTCTATGATGCTGTCATGCGAAATATATGGTGAAGAAGCCCATGCGGCAAGACCTCATTTAGGTAAAAATGCGATTGAAATCGGTAGTAGTTTAGTCGATGCATTGAAGTCCATTCATGTCGACACTACGATTCCGTGGTCGGTGAAAGTCACTCGTTTCCAAGCAGGGGGTGAGGCGGGGAATGTCATCCCAGGTAAGGCAATCTTGACGATGGATGCACGCGCCCAAACGAATGAGGCGATGGATCAATTGAGCGCAGGGATTGATCGAGGAATTCGTGCAATTGAGGAAATGTATGGTGTGCGGATTTCACAGAAGGTGCTGGTCGATATTGCAGCAGCGGAAGTAGATGATGATGCACGCGACCTTTTAAAACAATCGATTATCGAAGCGGTTGGTGAGGAGAATCTAGGTGAGGAAGTCGTAACACCTGGTGGCGAAGATTTCCATTTTTATACGAAAAGACGACCTCATGTGAAAGCTGCTATGCTAGGATTAGGCTGTGGAGTAGTTCCTGGATTACATCATCCACATATGACTTTTAATAGAGAGCAGTTAATTGTTGGTGTCGATATTTTATCGCGCGCAATCGTTCATGCGATGAAAAAGGCGAAAATGGAGATGGCAACAGTTAGTTGATGAGGCAAAATAGATGAAGATTAAGAAATTTATTCTAAGAACGATGAATATGCGTATGAAATCCCCTTTTAAAACAAGTTTCGGAAGCGTACAAGATAAGCTTTTTCTGATTGTAGAAGCATACGACGATCAAGGGAATTGCGGCTATGGCGAGTGCGATGCATTTGAAGCCCCGTGGTATACGGAAGAAACGGTAGCGACATGCCATCATATGTTGCAAGATTTCATGTTGCCGACTTTATTGACAGAAGCGATTCATCATCCAAGTGACGTACGCGAACTACTTGCAGTTTATCGTCGAAATTCTATGGCAAAAGCAGCCGTCGAAACGGCGATTTGGGATTTATATGCGAAAAGAGTAGGGAAGCCACTTTATGAAGTGATCGGTGGCGTACGACAAGCGATTGATGTCGGTGTTAGTATCGGACTTCAACCAATGACAGAAATGCTTTATCAAAAAATTGATGCTGCATTAGGCAATGGTGCGAAAAGAGTGAAAGTGAAAATAAAACCTGGTAATGACTTAGCGTTAGTCGCGACTATTCGTGAACGTTACCCAGACTTGCCATTAATGGTGGATGCGAACTCTGCCTATACTTTGAAAGATATGGAGCATTTAAAAAAATTCGATCCGTACAATTTATTGATGATGGAACAACCATTAGGGGCGGACGATATTTTAGATCATGCTATGCTACAAAAACAATTGAATACACCGATTTGTTTGGATGAGAGTATTTGCAGTTTGAAAGATGCTCAAACGGCGATTGCGTTGAATGCTTGTAAAATATTCAATGTGAAAATTGCGCGTGTGGGCGGTATTGAGGAAGCTCGACTGATTCACGAAGAAGCTTCCAGAGCGGATCTCCAACTTTGGGGTGGAGGTATGTTAGAAGCCGGTATTGGACGGGCGCATAGTGTAGCACTGACGACATTACAAAACTTCACATTACCAGCAGATACATCAGGTTCTAGCCATTATTTTGATGAAGATCTTATTTCCCCTGAAGTTGTTGTCGTAAATGGCGAAATTCACTTACCTTCACAGCCTGGAATCGGCTATTCAATCAATGAAGAAGCATATGAAAAGTATACGATTAAAAAAATAGAAATAGAGGTGTAGTATGGATTTTAAAGTAGTCGCATTGGATTCGTTTAAAATTGTAGGGAAAAAAGCTAATTTTTCAACGGTGAATGGTGAAAACTTTCAAGAAATTCCGAAAATGTGGGAAGCAGCAAATGCTTCTGGTTTAGATGGGGAATTAGCGAAAGTGAGCAATGGTCAAATCGAGGGAATTCTAGGTGTATGTAAAAGCACGATGGAGCAACCAACGAATATGGATTACTGGATTGCTGTGACTGCAGATGGTGATTATGATGAGTATGAATCTGAAGTGATTCCTGCTTCGAATTGGGCTGTATTTGAATTAATTGGACCGATGCCAGAAACGATGCAAAAGGGTTTTGAATCTATTTTCACTGAAGTTTTGCCAAAGGGTGAAATCAAAATGTCAGGGGCATTCCAACTCGAAGTATATACAGATGAAGATCCTATGGCAGAAGATTTGCATTCACAAATTTGGATTATGATTGAATAAAAAAAGAAAGGCTACTTCGTTTGAAAATGCGAAGTAAGCCTTTTAAATTTGTTAAAGAATAATGCCCATGAATAGCTCATCAAAATATTGATTATCATATAGAATCGCATCTTTTTTGATTCCTTCAGTTAAGAATCCGAACTGCTCAAAGCGATTGATCAATGCAGTATCTGATACTGAAACAGATAATTCGATTCGATGAATATTATTAAGAGATGCCCAACGTTTTGCAGATTCTAATAATAATAAATCAATATTTAGCGGAATATAATCTTGTGCGATTGTAAGTTTAACTTCAGCGCGATGTTGTGCATAACTTGGTGAAACCTTGCTTATTTCAACTGCACCTTGAATATTACCTTCTACGATTGCGACAAATACTTGTCCAATGTTTTTAGCATGCCAAGTTGAAATGCGTTTTCGTAGCATGGGTGCTGTTTCTGCTGTATGTAAAAAGTAGGGGGGAGTAGCTTCTTTTTCTATGTTTACTCTTTGAGCCAATTTTACAAGGTTACGAGCATCATCTAATTCGGCAGGGCGAATAATATAGGTGCTAGTTTTTTGGTCAGCAAATTCAGATTGCTCAATTTGAAATTGAGGTTTTTCGAACTGTACATAATAACTAGGTAGCACTTTAGAAACGAAGTAGCCGTTATTTGTCCAAGAGAGGAAATGTTGTAATGGTGGCTTTGTTTTTGTCCACCAACTCTTATTCAAGTAAGCAGCATTCGGTAGTTTTTGGCCAATAATCGTTTCGACTTCAGCGAAAGTAAGCTTTAAAGTACCTTCTTTAGAGGCTTCGAAGTAATTGGCTAAAGGAATATATTTGTTTTCGATTTTATTTTCCATTTGGACCCCTCTTCATTGATTGTAGTTCATCAAAATAATACCATAATTCCTATGCTTAAATGACTAAAAAACAATAATATACATAAAAAATTATTAAATTAATATGAAAAATAATACAAATAACTATAGATAATGGAATAAAAAGTCATTTGTTTGTTCTAAAGTGGATTTAAGGTTCGGCGAAAATTGTTCAATTTTGTTTCTGCGTTAAATATGGTAAAATATTTACGATAATTAAGTAAATCTATTTCTTCAGGAGGAATTTATAATATGAGTAAAGTTTTAGTTTTCGGACATAAAAATCCAGATACAGATACAATTACATCATCATTAGTTTATGCATATTTAAAACAACAACAAGGTGTTGATGCAGAGGCAGTTCGTTTAGGAGAGCCAAATAACGAAACAGCTTTCGCTTTAGAAAAATTCGGTTTTGATGCACCTCGTCTTGTCGAAACAGTTGCGAATGAAGCTTCTGAAGTAATTCTTGTAGACCACAATGAATTCCAACAATCAGCTGCAGATATTAAAGAAGTAACAGTTACGGAAGTAATCGATCACCACCGTATCGCTAACTTCGAAACAGCGAATCCACTTTACTACCGTGCAGAGCCAGTTGGTTGTACTGCAACGATTTTAAATAAAATTTTCAAAGAACATGACATCGAAATTCCTGCTAAATATGCTGGATTAATGCTTTCTGCAATCGTGTCAGATACTTTACTTTTAAAATCACCAACTTGCACAGATCAAGATGTAAAAGCTGCAAAAGAATTAGCTGAAAAAGCTGGCGTTAACTTAGAAGAATACGGTTTAGCAATGCTTAAAGCAGGTGCAGACCTTTCTGATAAATCTTTAGAAGACTTACTTTCACTTGATGCAAAAGAATTCGCAATGGGTGCAAATAAAGTTGTCATCGCACAAGTAAATGCTGTTGACGTAAACGATGTACTTGGTCGCCAATCAGAACTAGAAGCATTATTAAATAAAGAAATTGCAGATAAAGGATTAGATTTATTCTTCTTCGTAGTAACTGATATTTTAAATAATGATTCAGTAGCAGTTCCAGCAGGCGCTCAATCAGCGAAATCAGCTGAAGCATTTGGCGTAGCGTTAGAGAATAACCGCATTGTATTAAAAGATGTAGTATCTCGTAAAAAACAAATCGTTCCAGCTTTAACTGACGCTTTAAAATAAGTAATTTAGAAATCCCGAAAGAATATTTACCTATTCTTTCGGGATTTTTTTGTGGAGAAAATCCATTTTCTGAATGCCTATAGGGGTATAAGTCGAATTGTTTGATTTTCAACTAATGAACCATATACAATGTTCGCAGAGGTGATAGGAAATGAAAATTGAAGTATGGTCAGATTACGCTTGCCCATTTTGCTATATCGGTAAGAGAGAATTAGAAAATGCGATTGAAAATACAGGATTTAAAGGGAAAGTAGATGTGGAATTCAAAGCATATCAACTGGATCCAGGATCTCCTGCAGAATCAGATGAAACAATGTATTCAGCATTAGCTCGTAAATTTGGTTCTTCTGAAGAACAAGCAAAATCACAAACAGAAGGAATCAAAGCGAGAGCTGCAGAAGTTGGCTTAAACTATGATTTCGACAAAATGACTCCTGCGAATACATTTAAAGCACACCGTCTTTCTAAATTCGCTGGTACTTTTAATAAAGAGAAAGAAATGACTGAACGTCTTTTAAAAGCATACTTTGAAGAAGGCGCTAAACTTGGTAATACAGATGTATTAGTAACTTTAGCAATTGAAATCGGTTTAGACGAAAAAGTAGTACGTGATTTCTTATCGGATGATCAGTTCGCTACAGAAGTATTAACAGATATTGAACAAGCGCGTGAAATTGGTGTCCAAGGTGTACCATTCTTCGTCATCAATCAAAAATATGCAATTTCAGGTGCTCAACCTACAGAAGTATTTGAGCAAGCTGTTAAGCAAGTGGCGGAAGAAGAAGGTTTGCGTCCTGGCATTCAAATGATGGGTTCTGGAGATGCTGGCGTTTGTAAAGACGGCCAATGTGAAATCTAAAGTTTAATCAAACCTACGACTTTTCAGACAAAAGTCGTAGGTTTATTTTATTGACTAAAAATAGAATAGACTGTAATATTGTACTTATCTCGAAATCGAGATATTAAATTTATAAACAAATGGGAGAGATTATTTTGACAAACGTTTTAGTAGTAAAAGCAAATAACCGTCCTTCAACTGAAGGCGTTTCAAGTAAAATGTACGAAGTATTCATGGAAGCAGTAAAAGGTGCAGAAAACCTTAACGTTACAACTTATGATGTATACGAAGAAAACACGCCATACTTCGGTCAAGAAGTATTCAACGCATACGGTAAATTAGCTCAAGGACAAGAATTAAACGAAGCTGAAGCTGAAGTAATGGCTGCACAAAACAAAGCTCGTCAAGCAATCACTGATGCTGATGTAGTAGTATTCGCATTCCCACTTTGGAACTTAACAATTCCAGCTAAATTACAAACTTTCATTGATTACACTTACGCTGCAGGTTTCTCATTCAAATATGATGAAAACGGCAACCTAGTGTCATTATTAACTGATAAGAAAGCAATCATCTTAAACGCTCGTGGCGGCATCTACTCTACACCAGAAACTGCTGGTATGGAAATGGCTGTTAACTACATCAAAACAGTTGTAGGCGGCGTATACGGTATGGAAATCATCGATGAAGTAATCATCGAAGGTCACAACGCTATGCCAGCAAAAGCTGAAGAAATTAAAGCAGCTGGTTACGAAGCAGTTAAAGCAGCAGCAGCTCGTCTTGCTGAAGTAGCAGTAAACGCATAATTTTTAATAAGCTAACAAAGGAGGTTGGGGAGAAATCCCTGACCTCCTTTTTCAATTGAGTCCAAAAGTAATCTATTCGTGTCATGTGAAAGAAGGTGAAAACAAATATTTCCACTAATTTCATTCACCTCAACATTTGGCATAGTGCCGTATTTTTAAAAGCATACAAAAAGGACTTCAGCATTTGACCAATGCCGAAGTCCTTTTATTAACGAGTTGATTAAGCAGGGTTTGCTTCAATCTCAACTTTGATTTTAATATCTTCACCTACAAGTACGCCGCCAGTTTCTAAAGCAGCATTCCATGATAGACCGAAGTCTTTACGGTTAATTTTCGTTTCAGCTTCGAAAGCTACAACTTCAACACCCCATGGGTTTGTACCTTTACCACCGTATTCCACATCAAATGTTACGGGACGAGTAACATCTTTAATTGTGAAATCACCTGTTAATTTGTATTCATCTGCGTCTGTTTTTTTAATGTCTGTCGCTACGAAAGTCATTTTAGGGAATTTGTCAGCATCGAAGAAATCTTCAGAGCGTAAGTGATTATCACGATCTTCGTTGCGTGATTCAATGCTTGCTACGTCAATTGTGAATTTGATTTCAGCATCCGTTAAATCTTCAGGGTTTAAATTCATTTCAGCATCGAAGTTTTCAAATGTACCTTTTACTTTTGAAATCATCATATGTTTTACTTGGAATCCTAAGTGTGAATGTGCTGCGTCTACTTTATATGCTTGTTTTGTCATTGTTATTTCCTCCTAGTATGTTGTTAACTGTTGTACTTCAAATATCATTTCATTTTGATTGATATCTTCCACTATCACTTTTTCCCCAACTTGCTCGTATGAAACATCATGTTTTTGTAAATTTGCCGTTAGTTTTTCTAATTCTTCAATAGAAGAAATATTTAAAGAGAAACTTACTAATCCAGTTGCGATTTTAGGCGCATTCGGGATACCGCGGCCATTCCATAAGTTCATGGCGATGTGATGATGATAGCCACCCGCTGAAATGAACCATGCTGAACCACGGAAGTTTGTTTTTAAATCAAAACCAAGTGCATCAAAATATAATTTAGCTACTTCATCATTTAAATCTGAAACATTCAAATGCATATGCCCTAAAATCGTACCAGTCGGGAAACCTTCCCAAGCACGGTTCGGATCATGCAAGGCTAATATACTTTGCACATCAACAGGCAATGTATCTGTTTGTACCATGCCTTGCTCATCAATTACATAAGATGATTTTGGACGGTCATGGTAAATTTCGATGCCGTTGCCTTCAGGATCATTTAAATAAAATGCCTCTGAATAAATATGGTCACCTGCGCCAGTGAATTGAATACCTTCATTCGACAGATTCGCGATTACATGGCCGAAATCTTCACGGCTAGGAACTAAGAGCGCAAAATGGAAAAGTCCTGTTGTTCTCGCTGGGCGAGGGATGACATCGTCTTCAGTTGTTAAGATGAGAATCGTTCGACCATCTACACCGAATTTCACTAAGTCATTCGTTTCTTCTATTATTGTGAAGCCTAATTTTGAATAAAATGCTTTTTGTTTTGAAAAATCCTGCACTCGAATCTTTGTATAACCGAGTTGCATTTGTGGATCTAATTTGTAATTCATTACGTTTACACCCTTTCGCTTTTATCACTTACTATTTGTAACCTACTATATATTAATAAATTAATTACGTCAAGTAAATAAGTTACGATGTTTTACATTTTCTTTTGTTATGGTTACAATATGATAGTAATGAGGTGAGTAGAATGGAACAAAAAGAACTGTGTCCAAGACTTTCAAAAGCAATGGATTTAATCGGTAAACGCTGGGTAGGATTAATTTTATATGAGCTATTAGATGGCCCACAGAGATTTAATAAAATCCAAAATGATCTACCGATTAGTGGTCGATTATTATCAGAAAGACTAAAAGAGCTTGAAAAAGAAGGTTTAGTTAAGAGAGAAGTATTTACAGAAATTCCTGTTCGAGTGGAATATTCATTAACTGACAAGGGTATGAATTTAAAAAGTACAATAGATGAAATCGAAAAATGGTCGAAAGAGTGGCTTTAATGTCGATTTACGAGTAAAATATTTATTGTATATTCATATGTATATAAATGAATTTATTCGAGAAGGGAATGGATATTTCCATAATGAAATTACAATGGGCGAAAGAAATAGCAGAATTTATTGATCCAACAAACGTAAAAGTTGATGAACCATTAAATAAATATACGATGACAAAACTGGGCGGTCCTGCAGATGTTTTTGTAATGGCGGAAACAGAGGAACAAGCTGGTCAAGTTGTGAAGTATGCACGTAAAAATAATGTGCCGATTTTCTTATTAGGAAATGGTTCAAACATGGTCATTCGTGATGGTGGTATTAGAGGGATTGTTTTAAATCTTTCCAAGCTGGATCAAATCCATATTGACGGTACGACAGTTTATGCGCAATCGGGGGCTTTAATTATCGATGTGTCCCGTGCAGCTGCAGCAGAATCACTGACAGGACTTGAATTCTCATGTGGGATTCCAGGATCAGTCGGTGGCGCAATGGCGATGAACGCAGGCGCATACGGTGGCGAGATTAATGACGTCATCGAGAGCTGTAAAGTATTAACACAGGAAGGCGATGTCATCGTTCTTTCAAAAGAAGAATTAGAGTTAGGTTACCGTAAGAGTATTATTCAATCACAAGGATTTTATGCATTATCTTCAATTTTCCAATTACAAAAAGGAAATAAACAAGAGATTGATGCGACGATTGAGGACTTTACTTTTAAACGTACATCTAAACAACCACTTGAATTCCCGTCAGCAGGTAGTGTTTTCAAAAGACCTCCAGGCATGTTCGCAGGGAAGTTAATTCAAGATAGTGAATTACAAGGTAAGGGTGTTGGCGGTGCAGAAGTATCGACGAAACACGCTGGATTCATTATTAATAAAGACAATGCAACTGCGACGGATTATATCGAAACAATTCGTATGGTCCAAAAAGTTGTCAAAGAAAAGTTCGATGTGGAACTTGAAACGGAAGTTCGTATTGTCGGAGAAGACGCAGTACCAACAAAATAATCAAAAATTGAGGCGATCCTGCAAATTGGGGTTGCCTCCTTTTACATAATGGAGGAAATCGCATGAAATTCGTATCATGGAATGTAAACGGTATTCGAGCAGCAGTGAAAAAAGGCTTCATGGATTACTTTAATGAAGTAGATGCAGACTTTTTCTGTATTCAAGAATCTAAATGTCAAGCGGGACAAATTGAATTAGACTTACCTGGCTATGAACAATACTGGAATTATGCAGAGCGCAAAGGTTATTCAGGCACAGCTATTTTCACAAAACATACACCACTATCAGTAAAATACGGTGTTGGAGAAAATGACAGTGAAGAAGAAGGACGAATCATCACATTAGAATATGAAAAATTTTATATGGTGACAGTTTATACCCCAAATACGAAAAGAGATTTATCACGCTTAGAAGGTAGATTGCAGTGGGAAGATGAATTGAAAGCGTATTTGAAAGAGTTAGACGAAGTGAAACCCGTCATCTACTGCGGTGATTTGAATGTCGCGCATACGGAAATTGATTTGAAAAATCCGAAAACGAATGTTGGAAATGCTGGCTTCACAGATGAAGAAAGAGGACGCATGACGCGCTTATTGAAAGCTGGATTTACGGATACTTTCAGACATCTATACCCTGATACGACAGATCGCTACACATGGTGGTCATATATGAGTAAAGTACGTGAACGAAATATCGGTTGGAGAATCGATTATTTCATTACTTCAGATTGCATCGTACCAGCGATTGAAAAGGCGGAAATCCACGATCAAGTTCTAGGGAGTGATCACTGCCCAATCCTGCTTGAAATGAAGGAATTCTAATGACCGTACTATTGGTTTTTATTGGTGGAGCAATCGGAACTCTTTTGAGATTTGCTGTTAATTCTGTCGTGGAACCCGTCTCAGCGCTATGGATTGTAAATGTAGTCGGAAGCTTTCTGATGGGCTTATTTCAAAGATACTTTATGGTGCGCGATGAGCGAAATTGGCAGCTGTTTTTGACGACGGGGATGCTAGGCGCATTTACGACATTTTCAGCATTTAGCGCACAATGGCTCATGCTCGTGAAAAGTCATTTCTGGCTTTCGATGAGCTTCGCATTTGGCATGACATTAAGTTGTATTATTGCCGCGGGAATTGGATTTGTCATCTACAGACGTAAAGGAGTGAGCGTGAAATGATTTATGTAGCGCTAGCGATTAGTGGGGGAATAGGCGCGGTCGGTCGCTTTCTTCTTGCGAAAATGTTTTCAACTAAATTAAATGCTTTCTATATACCGACTTTAATCGTCAATATAATCGGTAGTTTCTTCATTGGAATGACGTTGCAAGTACTCGTGGAGCAGCCTACATTTACAGCAATTGTGGCAACAGGCTTTCTAGGAGGCTTCACAACTTTTTCAACATTTTCCTTTGATGTTATTAAATTAATGCAACTTCAAAGATTATCCACAGCTTTGATTTACGTCATCACAACATTGCTATTTAGCTTTTTAGCGATAGTTTGTGGATATCTACTTTTCTAAAGAATCGCAAATGCGGTTCTTTTTTATTATAGTAAAATAATACATTAGAGAGAAAAATTGAAACAATAATGATAATTCATTATACTAAGGACAATCAAACAACTATTTGAATGAGAGGTGTTCGAAGTGGCTGAATCAGTCTGTCATACAGATGTGCATGTGAATCATCATTTACACATTTCAAATGACACGATTCATAAGATGGCAGTTATTTTCAAAGCATTAGCAGATCCAACACGTTTAAAAATTATTTATGCACTCGTGCAAGAGAAGAAGTTATGTGTGTGTGAAATCGCTCAAATCATTAATAGTTCAAACGCGACAGCTTCACATCATTTAAATTATTTAAAAGAGCAGAAATTGGCGACCTCTGAAAGAATAGGGAAGCAAATTTATTACGAGATTGCAGATTTTCATGTACGACAGTTAATCGAGATTGCCCAAGTTCATTCAGAGGAGGATCAACTAGTATGAGCGAGAAAAAAGAGTTTCGAGTCGATAATTTAAGTTGTGCCAACTGCGCACAGAAGTTTGAAAATAATTTAAAAAAGCTTCCGAATGTTGAAGAAGTAAAAGTGAACTTCGGTGCTTCAAAAGTCGCTATAACAGGGCAAGTGACGGAAGATGAAATTGATTCTGCAGGTGCTTTTGACGGAATTACAGTACAGAGAAGTGCTGAAAGTAAGGTTGAAAAAAGAATTCCCGTTTATAAAAAACGAGAAAATGTTGTTGCACTAATTGCTTTAGCCTATGTTATTTTAGGTTATATTACTTCATATGTTTATCCAGATAATACGTTCATTCCAACGCTATTCTTCCTTATTGCAATCGTTGTTGGGGGAGCTGAAATATTTTTAGCAGGCTTTAAAAACTTAGCAAAACTTGAATTTGATATGAAAACATTGATGACAATTGCCATTATCGGTGCCGCAATTATTGGTGAGTGGAAGGAAGCAGCGGTGGTTGTATTCCTGTTTGCGGTGAGTGAAGCACTCGAAGCCTATTCAATGGATAAGGCAAGACAGTCCATTCGTTCATTAATGGATATTGCGCCGCCAAGTGCCGTCATTAAAAGAGATGGTGAACTTGTCGAAATCCTAACGGAAGAAATTCAAATTAATGATGTGTTAATCATTAAACCGGGCGAGAAAATCGCGATGGACGGTGTCGTGATCACAGGTAAATCCTCGATTAATCAGGCTGCCATTACAGGTGAATCTATTCCTGTCGCGAAAGACATAGGCGATGAAGTATTCGCGGGTACTTTAAATGATACAGGTGCATTGGAAGTGCGTGTCACGAAAAGAGTGGAAGATACGACAATCGCTAAAATCATTCATCTTGTGGAAGAAGCGCAAGCCGAAAAAGCACCGTCACAGCAGTTCGTTGATCGTTTTGCGAAATACTATACACCAGCGATTATGCTGATTGCATTATTAGTAGCTGTCGTTCCAGGGTTAGTTACAGGGGACTGGGCTACTTGGATTTACCAAGGGTTAGCCGTGTTAGTTGTTGGCTGTCCATGTGCATTAATTATTTCAACACCTGTCGCAATCGTTACCGCTATTGGTAATGCGGCGAAGCAAGGTGTCTTAATAAAAGGCGGTATTCATTTAGAAGAACTAGGTCATGTGAATGCAATCGCATTTGATAAAACAGGTACATTGACTCGTGGGATTCCAGAAGTCACTTCGGTTAAAATGGAACAATTCGATGGAATTAATCCTTTGGCATTTATCGCAGCGGTTGAAGCTGATTCGCAACATCCATTAGCTGATGCCGTCTTAAGTTATACACATGTGAATAACTTAGAAATCCCTAAAAGTTCAAATTTCCAATCTGTAACAGGTAAAGGCGTTATTGCAGAAGTGGAAGGGAAGAAAGTTCAAATCGGGAGTATTCGCTGGATTTCAGAGGAAACGCAAGTATCTAAAACGACTCAAGATGAAATGAATTTATTACAACTTCAAGGGAATTCATTAATCGTTGCGGCGATTGATGGTAAGTTTGCGGGATATATTGCGATTGCAGATCAACTAAGAGATGAGGCAGTTTCTGTATTACAAAGCTTGAAAGAACTTGGCGTAAAACATTTGTTTATGTTAACGGGTGATGCAAAACCGACTGCACAAGCAATTGCAGAAAAATTACCACTGACAGATGTCAAAGCTGATTTACTGCCAGCCGATAAATTAGTTGAAATTAAAAAAATGAAGGAAGATTATCATATAGCAATGGTAGGAGATGGTGTAAATGATGCGCCTGCACTTGCCGCAGCTTCAGTCGGCATTGCAATGGGTGGGGCAGGTACGGATACTGCGCTCGAAACAGCCGACGTCGCTTTAATGGCCGACGATTTAGAGAAATTGCCATACACGATGAAGTTGAGTAAGAAAACATTAACAATCATTAAACAAAATATAATTTTTGCACTAGGCTTAAAAGTAATCGCGTTACTACTCGTTATTCCAGGTTGGTTAACTTTGTGGATTGCCATTTTTGCTGATATGGGTGCAACGCTACTAGTCGTTATGAATTCATTGAGATTACTTAAAATACAGAAGAAATAGAGTTTTAGAAAGCAGGGATTTAGATGAGATTAAAAGAGTGGACGAAGGAAGAACAAGAACCGTTAATACAGTTTCTTACTTCGAGTGTTTGGCCATATCATGTAAATACGCATCCGGGGAAAGAATTGATCGAAAAAGCCATTGAAGAAGGTGGATACGAATCAGATGATGTGAAAACTTTTTGGGCGGAAAATGATGAAGGCGAAAAAATCGGTATGGTTCAACTATATGATTTACAAGATGAAATTCCGATTTTTGATTTAAGAATTGCGGAGAAATATCGTGAAAAAGGGTATGGATTTCAAACTTTAAAATTAATTGCAGAATATGTTTTCAATCTTGAAAATCCGAAAATTCGACTAGAAGGTCATACACGACAAGACAATATCGCGATGCGCAAAACATTTGAACGTGTAGGTTTTGTGAAGGAAGCGCATTTTAGAAAAGCGTGGTATGTACCGAAAGAGAACGAATACTTCGATGCGATTACTTATGGGATGACGCGTGAAGATTATTATTCTGGCGAAAAAACACCGCTATGTTGGGATGATAAGAAGCCGAAAAGAAAAGCACCGGCAATCAATTGGGATTTCGCGACTTCATTTGAATCGGAAAGATTACTCATTCGAATTCCAGAAATTAAGGATGCAGATGCTGTCTATGAAGCGACTGTGCGTTCAGCCAAATCGTTGAAACAATTTATGGCTTGGGCGCAAAATGAACCTGTTCGAGAAGATGTGAAAGAGAATTTACGTGAAGCGAATGCAAACTTCTTAGCTCGAAAAGAATTACGTATGCATCTTTTTATTAAAGAAACGGGTGAATTTATCGGTAGTTCTGGATTGCATAATATTAATTGGGATATACCTAAGTATGAAATTGGCTATTGGATTGATGATCGATTTGAAGGAAATGGCTACATTACAGAAGCGACAAATCGAATTACACAATTTGCTTTTGAAGAATTAGCTGCGAAAAGAGTGGAGCTTCGCTGTGATCGCGACAATGTTAGAAGTCGTGCAGTTGCTGAAAGAACAGGGTATGAATTAGAAGGTATCTTAAAAAATGACAGTTTAGATGCTGCAGGATTAACATTAAGAGATACGTGCATTTACGCTAAAATTAGTGAAACAACATTCTCGCATTAATAGTAAATAGTTCTGATTAGTACAAATAATTGACCATTCTTTCGAAGTAGTTACGTTTTACTTCTTCATGTAGTAAACTAGAAGGATAAGACATTGAAAGAGAGGGAATTTGATGCCGACACCTAGTATGGAAGACCACATCGAACAGATTTATTTATTAATTGATCAGAAGGGTTATGCTCGTGTCTCGGATATTGCCGAAGCATTATCGGTCCTTCCTTCTTCTGTTACGAAAATGGTACAGAAACTCGATAAGGATGATTATTTAGTCTATGAACGATATCGTGGTCTTACATTGACGCCTAAAGGAATGAAATTAGGAAAACGATTAGTTGACCGACATAGTCTTTTAGAAAAACTACTTCGTTTAATCGGTGTAAATGAAGAATTGATTTATCATGATGTAGAAGGTATTGAGCATCATTTAAGCTGGAATTCTATTGATCGTATCGCGGATTTAATTCAAGTGCTTGAAGAAAACCCCGATATCATCCAAAAACTTGAAGCAACAAGAGAGCATCAAGGAGAATAGAGCTGCAATTACGAAAGGAGTCATACATTGACACAATTACAATCAGGCGACGTAGCAACGCTAGTCGTAAAAGAAGTTTTAGAATCGAAGTATATTTTGACAAATGATGAGGTGGATGTACCTCTAAATGCATCTGACGTTTTAGAAGAATTACAGGAAAACCAATCAATCGAAGTATTCCTATATGCGGATCGTCGTGGTGATTTATCTGCAACTACAGCTATTCCACATGTTCGTAAAGGCGAATACGGATGGGCTAAAGTGCTTCAAGTAAAAGATCACGAAGGTGCTATTGTTGATATCGGTACTTCAAGAGAAGTATTAGTTCCTGCTGAAGATTTACCAGCAATCGATGAATTATGGCCAGAGCCAGGCGATCATTTATACGTAACATTACGTGTAGATCGTGATGGTGGTTTATTTGGACGTTTAATTAATGAAGATCGCTTTTTAGAATTATACGAAGATGCTGAACCAGAGCTATTTAACAAAAATATCGTAGCCCGACCTTACCGTTTACTACCAGTAGGTACATTCCTAATCGGTGTTGACGAGCCATACCGTATTTTCGTTCACGAATCAGAACGTAAAGAAGAGCCTAGATTAGGTGAAGATGTGACTGTACGCGTAATCGAAGTAAAAGAAGATGGTACAATTAATGCTTCAATGCTTCCACGTGTATATGAAAGATTATCTGCTGATGCAGATCAAATCTTCGCATACTTACAAGAAACAGGCGGTAAAATGCCATTCTCTGATAAATCGACACCAGAAGAAATTAAAGATATGTTCAATATGAGTAAAGGTTCTTTCAAACGTGCATTAGGTACTTTAATGAAAGCAGACCGCATCACGCAAGAAGATGGTTGGACAATTATGAAGTAACAAAAACAATCCATGCCCATTCAATTGGGCTGGATTTTTTTGTATATGAAACCTTTAATGCATTACATTCGTATTATTAGGAGTAGGTAACAAAACAAGAAAACGAAAGAGGAGTGTCGTTCAAAATGAAAAAACAAGCAATCGCGATTATTGCAGCAATGTGCTTAACGACTACAGCTGTTGTATCACCAGTGATTAGTCAGGCAGCAACTCAATCATCATCGACTGTAAATGAAAAACTAGGAGTGCCAATCGCAGTATATGGTTCTTCATTAAATGAACAAGAAAAAGCACAAGTAAAACAAGATTTAAACGTAGCCGCTGATGAAGAAACTGAAGAAATTACAATTACAGGTTCGGATATTGCGAAATATATTCAAGATGGAGATGCTCGTGCAAGATTATATTCATCTGCAAAAATTACACCACAGGATAAAGGGGCAGGCCTTGTCATCAATATTGTAACACCTGATAATATTACACAAGTTACTTCGGATATGTATTCGAATGCGATGTTAACTGCTGGTATTGAAGATGCGAAAGTGGATGTTGCAGCACCTAAGAAAGTTTCAGGTCACTCTGCATTAGCTGGAATTTACAAAGCCTATGAAGTAACAACAGGTAAAACTTTGGATAAAAATCGTACAGATGTTGCGAACCAAGAACTATCTGTCGCAACAGGAATCGCTCAAAATTCAGGTGTTTCTGATGAGAAAGTAAGCCAACTTCTAACTGAAATCAAACAAGCAATTGCCGAGCAAAAACCAGCTACAAAAGAAGATGTAGCGAAAATTGTTGATGATAAATTAAGTACATTAAAAATTGAACTAAGCGATACAGATCGCCAATTATTAATCGATCTAATGGATAAAATCAGTAATTTAAAAATTGATTTTAGCAAATGGTCATCACAATTAGATCAATTAAATAACTCATTAAAAGATAAAATTGAAAATCTTAAAAATGATGTAAATAGTGATTCAGGCTTTTGGGCAAGTGTGAAAGATTTCTTCCAAAACCTTGTGGACACTGTAAAAGGTTGGTTTAACTAATCATTTCTGAAAGGCTTCGTAAGTAAAATTACGAAGTCTTTTTTTAATGCTTTGCAATTTGAAATCATCCATGCTAATATGTAATTAAATAATATCTCGAATTCAAGATATTTTCGAGATAAGGAGGAAATTATTATGACATTATCATTAGGCGGGATTCATCATGTATCATCAATTACTTCACATATAGAACGAAATCATGACTTTTTCACACGCATTTTAGGTATGCGATTAGTGAAAAAAACAGTAAATCAAGATAGCAATTCTTCGTATCATTTATTCTATGCGGATGCAGTAGGAACACCAGGGACAGATATGACTTACTTCGATATTCCAATCGCTGGTCGTACGTATGAAGGTGTATCAAGTATTAACAATACAGCTTTCCGTGTGAAATCTGATGAAGCATTAGATTTTTGGATCACACGTTTTGACGAACTAGGCGTAGAGCATGGCGAAATCGAAGAAAGATTCGGCCGCAAAACTTTAGCATTCCGCGATAAAGATTTAGCAAGATTCTTATTAGTTGTAGATGATGGTACAGGCATTCCATACGGCGAACCATGGGAAGTAGAAGGCATTCCATTACAATTTGCAATCGTAGGATTAGGTGGCGTTACATTCACATTACGTAAACCACAAGCGACAGAAAAAATCTTAACAGATGTTTTCGGTTTCGAAAAAATCGGCACATACCCATCTCTAGTCGAGGGACAACCAGATATTATCGTTTATTCGACTGCAGAGGGTGGTCCAGCAGGCGAAGTTCATATCGAAACACGTTTAGACCTTCCAGTTGAAAGACCTGGTAGAGGGTCAGTACACCACGTTGCATTCCGTATCTCTACTTTTGAAGAATACGATCAATGGATGGAGAAATTAGATGCTCTAGGGTTCTCTACTTCGGGTAAAGTAGATCGCTATTACTTCCGTTCAATTTACTACCGCGATCCAAATGGAATTCTGATTGAATTAGCAACAGACAAACCAGGATTTGATGCGGATGAACCGATGGAAGCATTAGGCGCTGGCTTAGCATTACCTCCATTTTTAGAAGATCGTCGTGAAGAAATCGAAGCAGGATTGCATCCACTTTCACTTGATTAATTAACTGTGATAAAATGGTAAAAAAGGGGAGGTTGTTTTGATGGAATTTGAATTAAGACAGGATGACAGTCAAGGAGCTTATGTTCATGAACAAGATGGCAAAGTAATCGCTGAAATTACATGGGCATTACTAGGGGATGTAATGGTAGTCGATCATACATTTGTAGATGACTCATTACGAGGACAAGGCATAGCAAAACAACTTTTAAATCAAGCAGCATCATTCGCACGAAAAAACAATTACAAAATTGAGCCAGTTTGCTCATACGTAGTTTCGGCATTTGAACGTTCAAATGCATATGATGATATTAAAGTTTCAAAAGTATAGAAGACGAAAAAGAAGTAATCGCATCATTGCGATTACTTCTTTTTAATTTAGGCTATGAATGGAAATCAAAGTTAAAAATCGGTAGAATTATTATCAATGTGTGGAAAAGGAGATGAAAAAATGAAAAGAACAGTTGAAAAAGTTTTTGGCATCGCCGGAATCCTTTGTAACTTGATTGCCATCGGTCTAGGTGGATTGTTTTTAGTAGGGTTTAATGGTATCAAAAATGATCCAAACTTCGCAAATGACTTTGCAAACATTCAAAATGAAATGAAAGACCCAGGTACTGAAAATGTCACGCCAGAAGATTTACAATCTCTATTAGACGCTGTTTCACCGTTTATGGGGACTTTCGGATGGATCTTAGTTATATGCTTTATTATTAGTACTATAATTGGAATTGCCGCTATGATTTTAGGCTCTAAACCAGAGAAAGCCCAGCTAACAGGGATTCTATTGATCGTTGCAGGTATATTCGCAGGTATTATTACAATCACTTCAATTCTATTTTACATTGCTGCAATCATGTTCTTCGTTAGAAAACCTTCCGAAGAAATGAAAGAATAGTTACTTAATTAATTCGCCTTCAACGAGTTGAAGAATGATCGAATGTATAGCAGGTGGGATTTTTTCAAAACACATATCTTCATTATAAATATAAAGATGTTGTACCATCGCTAAAATAGAGCCAATCATACCAACTTGGAATAAGATTAAATCTGTTTTAGGGATCAAGCCTGCATCCATTCTTTTGACGATCTCTAAATCACCATTCGAATGTTTATACACATGGCTAATATATTGTTCTGAAATTTCAGGATGTCGTACAGCTTCTGTGAATAAAATCGTAAACTGTGGACGGTTAGCAAATACTTTGTCTAATAAATCATTGACCCAAAGTGTCGCTAATTCTTTATTTGATAATGCAACATATTCTTCTTTGCTTCTTTCGAATAAAACAGTTGGTTCTACACTTGCGATTAGTAGCGCACTCTTACCTTTAAAGTATTTGTACATTGCAGCTTCGGAAATATTAGATTCCTTTGCAATTTGCGCAGTGGATGTTGAATCATATCCCTGCTTATAAAATAAGTTACGGGCAACATCTAAAATTCGTTGTTTTGTAAGGTCGCCTTTAGACATTTTTTGAGAACTCATCGAATACACTCCAAACGTAAATCATTATTATGTAATCATAGCTCAAAAATGGGAATAAAAAAAGAGAGTAGTTTCCGCTACACTCTTAGACGAAGATTAATCTTTTCAAGTTTCCGTATTGACGGTACGGGCTTGTATTGACGAATGGCATATTTATGAGCCATTAATAATTAGTGTGTTTGCACTAAAAACAGGTTCTAAATTTCTCTTTATAAGTTAGTGTACACTAACTTTAGAACCTATAATTAGTATACAATAGTTATTTTAAGGAATGCAATAGATTTTTGTGTATTTTATGGAGATATGTCTAAAATATGGATATATATATTTCCATGAAACTTTCTCTTAATTAAAACGTAATATTAATAACATCGATTTAACGATTGATTGAAAGGTGTTTTGGGTATAGTTACTTTATAGATAAAAAATCTGGAAGGAATGATTGAACATGGGTAAAAAGAGTACATCATTACTATTAGCAGGATTAGCAGCAGGAGCATATGCATATTTCAAGAAACCAGAGAATCGTGACAAAGCGGTTGAAGCTTTTAATAGCACGAAAGTTAAAGTAAATGACTTTATTGAAACTCAAAAACAAAATTTGCAAGATCGTTCGAATACTGATTCATCAAATTCAGATACGACAGTAACTGGAGATGTAAATGAAGATTATCATTTAGACGAAAAAGACATGGTTTCTGAAGGTGCGCTAACTTCAGTACAATACTATAATGAAGAAGCACAAGAACGCCTTGATGCAAAACGCAATCTTCAACAAGGTGACAACTAACGCTTAATGAACTTGAAACTCCTCCTTTTTAGGGGGAGTTTTTTTAGGAGGGATTCATTTGAGAAAAGTAATATTATATATCGCGACAAGTGTGGATGGTTACATCGCAAAAGAGGATGGCAGTATCAGCTGGTTGGAAGATGTGGAAATGACTGAAGCAGACACTAGTTATGAACAATTTTATGACAGTGTGGATACAGTAATAATGGGAAGAACGACATATGATCAAATAACGACCGAGTTATCCCTAGATATGTATCCTTATGAAGATGCGACATCTTATATTATGACGAGTAGAGAAGCGGACAAAAGAGAAAACTGTCACTTTGTAGCAGGCAGTATCATCGAGTTAGTGAAGAAATTGAAGGCGGAAGCAGGTTCTAATATTTGGATTATCGGTGGGAATGGCGTAATTCAAGCATTAGTAGAAGCTAATTTAATAGATGAATACCAAATTACATTGATTCCGATTATTTTAGGAAAAGGCATCCCTCTTTTCAATGAGATGGAAGAGCCAGTAAAACTTAAAGCTAGTTCAAGTAATTGCAAAAACGGTATGATAACAACCATTTATAAACGACAATAAAAAAGCTGCCCGAGGGCAGCTTTTTATTTACGATTTACTCTGCGTCTTCCGGAGCAATCATTTGACCATATTTAGCTAAGTTTGTGTGGAATGATAAAGCTTTTTCTAATACGTGAGGTGTATGACCGCCACGAGTATTTGCTTCTTCAACATACGCACGTAAGGCAGGTTTATAAGCAGGGTGTACACAGTTTTCGATGATTAATTCTGCACGTTGGCGAGGAGCTAATCCACGTAAATCTGCTAAACCTTGCTCTGTTACAACAACATCTACATCATGTTCATTGTGATCTACGTGAGATACGAATGGCACGATTGAAGAAATTTTACCTTCTTTAGCATATGATTTTGTAATGAAGATCGAAATACGTGCAGCACGAGCGAAGTCACCAGAACCACCTATTCCGTTCATCATTTTATTACCTGCTACGTGAGTTGAGTTTACGTTGCCGTAAATATCGAATTCAAGTGCAGTATTCATAGCGATTAATCCCATACGACGAACTAATTCAGGATGATTTGAAATCTCTTGTGGGCGTAGGCAAAGTTTGTCTTTATATTTCTCTAAGTTACCGAATACCGAATCTAATTTTTCAGCTGTAAGTGAAGTTGCACAACCTGAAGCAAATTTAACTTTTCCAGCATCGATTAAATCGAAGACAGAATCTTGTAGTACTTCAGAATATACTTCTAAATCTTTAAATTCAGAATTTACCATACCACCTAAAACAGCATTAGCAACGGAACCTACACCCGATTGAAGAGGTGCTAATGTATCTGTTAAGCGACCTTCTTTAACCTCGTTACGAAGGAAGTCAATGATGTTATCAGCGATTTGTTGTGTTTCATCATCGATTGCAGTCATTGAAGTTGGCGTATCCACTTGATCAGTTAAAACGATTGCTGCTACTTTTTCAGGATCCAATGGAATACCGATTGAACCGATGCGATCAGAAGCGCTAAGTAAAGGAATTGCACCGCGTTGACCTTGTGCTTCAGGTACGTAAATATCATGAATGCCTTCTAATTGTTCATAAGAAGCTAAGTTTAGTTCTACGATTACTTTCTTCGCTGTTTGAACATAGATTGGTGAGTTACCAACAGAAGTAGTTGGAATTAATAAACCATCTTCAGTAATTGCTACAGCTTCAACAATTGCTACATCGATTGGATCGATCGCATTTTGACGAAGATATTCAGCCGTTACAGATAAATGTTGGTCGACAAAATACATATCTTGTTTATTAATATGGCCACGCATTGTGCGGTCTAATTGGAATGGTAAGCGTTTGTTTACGATTCCAGCATCAGACATTAAAGCGTCGATATCAGAACCTAAAGAAGCTCCTGTAAAGACATTTACTTTGAATTTTTCTCCAGCGTTAGCGCGATCAACTAATGCCATCGGAATCGCTTTTGCGTCTCCAGCACGAGTGAACCCACTTAAACCTAGTGTCATACCATCTGTGATAATAGAAGCAGCATCTTTTGCAGACATCACTTTGTCAGCTAATGCATTATAGCGTAATCTTTCTTCAACTTTTGCAGACATGAAAATACTTCCCTTCAATATATAAATAATTTAATTACTTTTGAAATCAGTTGTACCAAAAAATTTTATCACTAAATTGTCACATATAGTTTAGGTCGTGCATGAAAAGGTTTAAAAAACGTTTTAAAAGGAAAATAGTTGCTTTAAATAGAAAATGAAAAGTCATAAATGTATCAATGATAGGGGATAAATCACTAAAGATATAAAAAGTTTTATTTTTAAGTTGATTTTAAAGTCGACCTTTAGCAGCGGATTAGAAATGGACATTTGACATAAAAAAAGAAAGTGTCGGTAATGTACCGACACTTTCTGTATAAATCGTATAAATTAAAAACCTAATGAACGACGGAAGTAACTAGCGTAGCGTTGGCTCACTGGGATTCTTGTACCGTCTTTCATGATTAATAAGAATGTTGAATGTGAATCTGGTTGAATTTCATCGATGAAATCAATATTTACGATATAAGAACGGTGACAACGAATGAAAGTATCAGGTGATAAGAATAATTCTAAATCACTTAAGTTCAAACGGTGATAACCTTCTTTAGACATTGTCTTCACAAAAGTTTTGCGAAGTTGAGTCTCTAAGTAAATTACCTCATCGTGTTTTACTGGATACCAGCAATCATCAATTTTAATCGTGATGTAATTTGTTAAGAATGGTGATGGCTTTTGCGGGAATACTGCAGTGATTGCACCCTTCGCTTCGCCCTCTTCCATTAGTGGAATAGACATGCCGTAGTATGGTACACCGAAAACATCTGGTTCGATAAATGAATTGATTTTTTGACCATAGTCAAGTGCCTTATGTGTTGCAGAACCTTCTGGAATTGCATCACCTGGTTTGATTTTTAAATCGATTTTTTTACTAGGTTGATAGTAAAGATATTCCTTAGTATCAGATACAACGATTGATGTATTGTCCGGGAAAAACTCCTTAATAACCTCTATCAATTCCTCGATTGATCTTGGATCCATTAATTCATACCTCGTTTCTTTCCTTTTCTTCTCAAAAACTTATTTTACACATTGTTATAACATTTTACTATAGATTCAGGAGAAAATTAAGTAAAGAAGCCCAGAACATTCTATTCGTTTCCTATATATGTCAAAGAGGTGAACGTGGAAATGCTTGTAAATACGTATATCTTGGCAATAAAAGTAAGGCTAAATGTGAAAAAAATTAATAAAAAATAAAAAAATATAGTATTATAGTCTTTCCCTTTTATTAATAATATTGTATAATTTTTATAAAAAACAGGTATATTAGTTCTTTTGAAATTAAGTACAACGACCTAATTTATAAAATTTTACAATTTTTTGTTTTATAGGAATAAAACTATTTTCTTATTACTATTTTCGTTATATAGTATAAAGTGGGTTATTACAAAATGCGTAAATATAAGAAAGATGGGGAAGCTAATGCTACAACACCAATATTCGATTTCAGAAGCAATTTCCAAACGCTATTTTCAAGAAATTGAAACGATGAACCGTTACGATGGCATCGATAAATTTTTTGATATTGAAGTGCAGTTAGTGCGAGAAATTTATCAATTAGAAGAAGAAGCGGCAAAAGAAACGCTTGGAAAACTAATTGATATTCTCTCAGAACGATCTGGTAAACATTTCTTTAGAGCAATACGTCATTATTTTGTAGTATTGTCATCAGTAGTAACACGTAAATTAGTTGAGAATCAAGCGCCATTCAAAAAAGCGTTTGCATTTAATGCTGCTTGTGTGGAAATGATTGACCAACGCATGAACGATGCGGAGTTTTTACAATTCGCAGATGATTTAATTGAATTTTATATCTATGTAATTTCTGAAAGAAAGCAACCGTCATATAAACATCAGACAGTAAATAAAGTCATTATGTATATCGATGATGAAGTCGAAACTGATTTATCTGTGGAAGACATTGCACAACATTTCTCGATTAGTACGTCACATCTGTCACGTATTTTTAAAGAACATGTCGGTATTACTTTAGTTGAATATTTAAATGTGCGTCGTGTAGAAGAATCTCAATATTATCTTCGTCACACGAATAAGAGTATCTCAAATATTTCTGAACAATTCCATTTCTGTAACCAGAGTTATTATACACGTATTTTCAAGAAGTATGTAGGGTTAACACCGAAACATTTCAGAGATCAAATTGAGCATGAATATTTCCGTTTCCAATTACCGGAACGAAATCTGTGAAATTGTATATTTCTTTGATTTGATTAGTTGTACAGAAATACTGTATAATTCACTTTAGTTAAAAAATTGATGTAGGTGAAAATATTGAAGAAGAAACTAGGATTAATTTCGATCCTCGGTTTAGCGCCCTTCCTATTGGCTGGGTGTGAAGCTGTAGAAAACCAAACAGGCTTTTTCTACAACACTTTTGTTAGACCGATGGAGTTTTTAATTGATTTCTTTGGTAACACTGTTCTTGACGGTGGTTATGGTGGAGCAATCATCATTATCACAGTTTTAGTACGTCTTGTTTTAATGCCGTTTATGATTAAGAACTATAAAAATCAGCAAGGTATGAAATCTAAGATGGACAAACTGAAGCCGGAAATGGACTCAATCCAAAAGAAATTAAAGCAGGCTAAGTCAAAAGAAGAGCAAATGGTTCTTCAACAAGAGATGATGGGTCTTTATAAGAAGCATGGTGTCAATCCTTTAAATATGGGTTGCTTACCGATGATTATTCAAATGCCAATCATCATGGGTTTATATTATGCAATTCGTTATTCAGAGGAAGTTCAAGCGCATCATTTCTTATGGTTTAAGTTAGGTGATCCAGATATCGCGATGACTTTAATTGCCGGTGCGGTTTACTTCTTCCAAGCACAAGTTTCATTATGGACAGTTCCAGAGCAACAAAAGAAACAAATGAAATTCATGATGTATTTATCTCCAATCATGATTATGTTTATTTCTTACACAAGTATGGCTGCACTTCCATTATACTGGTCAGTGAGTGGTGCGTTATTAGTACTACAAACAATGATCGGGCGTAAGCTGTATCCACCTCCAGTTCCAGAAGGTAAAGTCGATGAACCGAAGAAGAAATTATTCGGCGGTAAAGAAGCAGATCCTGAACCAGAGGAACCAGCAGAAAAACGCAAATTAACACCAGCTGAAAAAGCTGCAAAAGCACAAAAAAAGAATAAATAATATGTTACATAAAAAGGTACTGTCATTGAAAATAGTCATATCTGGTTGGGTTTTTACTTAATTAGATCGTAACTAGATTTTGTGACGGTCCTTTTTATTTATGCGGAAAAGGGGAATGAAATTGACGAAAATTATTTCAGGAGTTGCAGTTGTAGCAACAAGTATTTTAGCCGTGATCTTCATGGTCATGAAGAACTTCAACTGGGCAGTATTCTGTATTACAGTAATGTTTACATTAACAAACGCCGTTAGAGCGAAAGATATGGCAACTAAAGGTTATGAAAAAGAATCTAAATGGATGAGAAATTTATCAGTATTCTTTGGTGTAGCATCTCTAGCAGTATTATGTGTGAACCTTTTTATGTAAAAAACCGTCTTAATTGAGTGTATACTTATTAGAGTATATGCTTTTTTTATGCGAAATCGTAAAAGTAAATGCAATGAAATGAGTACCAAAGTAAGAAGGAGTGAACGAAGTATGAGTAAAAAGACATTCCCGTTTTTAGCAGGAAATGTTCTATTAGTAGGCACGTTATTATTAGCTGGATGCAGCGAAGTTGAGCAAAAAGTTGATAAAACAACTGACACATCAGAGCAGCAGAAAATTGATAAAACCAATGATGTTTCTGAACAACAAAATGCTACTGAAAAAGAAACAGCAAAAGAGCCTGAAAAAACGAAGGAAACAAGTGAATCGAATATTAAAGCTTGTGGAAAAGATACAAGTGAAGGTGCGAGTCATAATAGTTCTGGGGAGCGAGATGCTGGCGGATATATTATTGGTAAAGAAACACCTAAATACGAAACTTGTGTAAATGGAATTTTGATTGCGAATAAAGTATTCCCAATGCCAAAAACATTTACTCCTGGTGAAAGCGCTGAAGCGAGACAAGCGTTCAATGAATTAAATGCCATTGCGAAAAAAGCTGGATTTGAATTTGATGCATTTAGTACGTATCGATCATATGATCGCCAAGTAGAACTTTATAATAATTACGTAAACCGAGATGGGGCAGATGCTGCAGATCGTTATAGTGCGCGACCAGGGTTTTCAGAGCATCAGACTGGACTTGCTTTCGACATTGGTGAAGTAGGCAATCCTGGAGACTATGCAGATGACCGATTCGGTGAGACAAAAGCGGGCAAATGGTTGGCAAAACACGCACATGAAGCCGGTTTTATTATGCGTTATCCACAGGGGAAAGAAAAAGTAACAGGGTATCAATATGAATCTTGGCATTTCCGCTATGTGGGCAAAAAAATCGCTACTGAAATTTATAATAATAACTCAACACTTGAGGAATATTTAGGTGTTAAAGGCTAAGTGGGTAGCTCTGCACCAATTGTTGGCTGAAAGCATTCGATATTTCTAAAACTCAAAATGAAAAGCCATGCAGACTCAAGCTGCATGGCTTTTGTTTTATAAAATTGGAGATAGTAATCTTGAAATCGACTCTTTAATTTTGATTTTAGTAGAACGATTTTCATATTTTTCCTTCGTTAATTCAGTAGAGTACATTTTATCTTTTTCGAATAGCTCGGCTAGTTTGCGAGACACTGCCTTATCATAAATAAAGGCATTTACTTCAAAGTTTAGTTTGAAGCTTCGTGAATCGATATTTGCTGTACCGACTGAAGCGACTTCGTCATCAATGACAATCATTTTGGCGTGTAAGAAACCATTGTCGTAAATATAAATGCGTGCGCCTGCATCAAGTAATATACCAACATGGTAGTAAGTCGCCCAGTAGACGAACAGGTGATCAGGCTTGTTTGGTATCATGATGCGGACATCAATGCCGGATAAACAAGCAATCTTCACTGCGTTCATGAAAGCATCATCAGGAATGAAATAAGGCGTTTGAATATAGACGTATTTTTTCGCCATATTAATCATTTTGATGTAGCCATTTTTGATTGATTCCCACTGTGAGTCGGGTCCAGAAGAGACGATTTGGATGGCCGTATCACCTTTTCGTGAAAATGTAGGGAAGAATTTATCTTCATAAACTAAATCTTTTCGATCAGATGCTTGATTCCAATCTAGTAAAAAGCGTGTTTGAAGTGGATGGACGGAACTACCTTCGATTCGAAGATGTGTATCGCGCCAATAACCGAACTTTTCCTTTAATCCCAAGTATTCATCTCCGACATTAAATCCGCCAATATAACCAATACGTCCGTCTACTAGTACAAGTTTACGGTGATTTCGATAATTCATACGCGGATTGATTAGTGGCAAGATGGAAGGGAAGAATACTTCAACTTCTCCACCAAGTTTGATAAGTTCTTTGAAGTCACGCTTATGAACACCACGGGACCCCATCTCATCATAGAGAATTCGGATTTGCACACCTTGTTTTGCTTTTTCAATTAATGCATCTAAAATCCGTGTACCTAGTCGATCGAGTTTGAAAATATAATACTGCACGTGAATATGGTTTTTTGCATGATGGATATCATGTAATAATTCATCAAATTTCTCTTGGCCATCATCAAAAATTTCGACGTGATTATCTTGTGTAAGTACGGAATGACCAGATAATAATTGCATATAAATAAGTTCTTTATGTCTAGAAGCTACATCATTCAGCTTGTATTCGAAAGAACCTTTTTTAATGGATTCAATTTGAAAATCGACCAGTGAATCGATGCCGATCTTTTTGCGACCTTCCCAACGGAATAGATGCTTCTTTCTCATCTGTCGACCTAGTAATAAATAGAGGACGAATCCAACGACAGGGATGAAAAACATGACGAGCAACCAAGCCCAAGTTGAAGAAGATTCTCGCCTTTCTAAAAAAATGATAGCTAAAGCTAGAATAATATTAAAAAATAAGGCGATGGAAACGCTATATGAAATAATATGGGCAGTATCATTGACCAACCTATATTCCTCCTCCCATTGTTCATTTATAAGTATAGCCTATTCCATCGGTAGTTAAAAATATAATTCGGTGTTTTCGTTAAAACATACTTGACCGATAGGAATTGTTATATTATTATTTGGCTTGTACTTATTTATTTAACATTTTAGGAGGAATTGGAATGGATTTATTTTTAATTATCGTTAATATTGCGGTTCTACTAATATTAATCGCAGCCTTGATCGTAATGAACAAAAAACATATATCATTTTCAAAACGTGTATTTGCAGGTTTGGGGCTTGGTATTGTATTCGGTTTAGTTCTACATTTTACTTACGGAGCATCTTCAAATATCGTAACCCAGTCAACTGCTTGGTTTAGCATTATTGGTTCTGGTTATGTGAAGTTACTTCAAATGGTTGCAATGCCACTAGTATTTATCTCAATTATTGCGGCATTTACAAAAGTAATCATCGGTAAAAACTTCGGGAAGATGGCAGGAATTATCCTGATCATGCTTGTCGGAACAACAGCAATTTCAGCAGCAATTGGTATCGCTTCAGCTTCAGGCTTCAACTTAGATGCATCATCATTAATGAATGGTAGTGCAGAACAAGCGCGTGGAGATGAAATCGTACAACGTTCAGAAGATATGGGCGAACGTACAATGCCACAGCAAATTTTAGATTTACTACCAGCTAACCCATTTTTAGATTTAACAGGCGCTCGTGCAACATCTACAATCGGTGTTGTAATCTTCGCTGCATTCATCGGCTTCGCATACTTAGGCGTACGCCGTAAGGATGAAAAAACAGCTGATTTAATTAAAACGGGGATCGATGCGATTTACGCTTTAGTTATGCACATCGTGAAAATCGTTTTACGCTTAACGCCATTCGGTATTTTAGCAATCATGACTTCAACAATTGCGACATCTGATTTCGGTGCCATTTACAATATGGGTAAATTCGTCATCGCGTCTTACGTAGCATTAATTGCGATGTTCATCGTACATTTAATTATCGTAGCTTTAACTGGTGTAAGCCCAGTAACTTACTTGAAAAAGGCGGCTCCAGTATTATTATTCGCCTTCACTTCTAGATCAAGTGCAGGTGCATTACCATTAAATATTCAAACGCAAACGAAGCGCCTAGGCGTACCAGATGCAATCGCAAACTTCGCTGGTTCATTCGGTGTATCAATTGGTCAAAACGGATGTGCGGGTGTATATCCTGCAATGTTAGCGGTAATGATCGCGCCAACAGTAGGTATTAATCCACTTGATCCAAGTTTCATCGCTACATTAATTGCGGTAGTAGCAATTAGTTCATTCGGTGTTGCAGGAGTTGGTGGCGGTGCTACATTCGCAGCAATCATCGTTCTTTCATCAATGAACTTACCAGTCGCTTTAGCGGGTGTACTAATCACTGTAGAACCTCTAATCGACATGGGTCGTACTGCATTAAACGTAAGTGGTTCAATGGTTGCGGGTGTTACAACAGCACGTACAACTGGTGAGTTAGATAAAGAAACATTCAACTCAAAAGAACAACAGGATTTAGCTGAAGTTTAATTCATTAAGACAAAAAAGGATGAGTCGCAAATTATGCGATTCATCCTTTTTCTTATTGTTCTGAAACTGTAGGTGGCGTTTTCTTACTTGATTTAAAGATTAAAATAACTGTAATTGAAAGTAGTGCGAGTGAAGCTGCGATGACATATGGGAAATCTGGTCGCATCGTGAATACCCATGTGAAGAACATTGGGCCAATGATTCGTCCAAGATTGTCCATCGAATAACTTAACCCAGCAGCAGTTCCGTAACGACCACCAGACTCTTTGGAAGCGAGTGAAGTAATTAATGTTCTTGCTAAAGCATTACCTGCTGTGAAGACGCAAAGGGCGAATCCTGCGAATGCTAGGCTGCTTGTGAACGGGAATAATGCCAAACCTAATGCAGTAATGAATTGAGCGCCGATGATCCATTTCCATTCTTGACCGTGTTTTACTTTTCTTACGACACCGCCTTGAACTAGGAAATCGACGAATCCACTAAATAAGAAAAGTGAGCCAAGTTGAGCGGCAGTAATATTGATTTTATCCATTTGGAATAGTTGTAAAGTTGATTCCACACCTGCTAATAGGAAAGTAACGATGAATGAGAATAGGAATAAATATCTCACACGGTATTTTAATAATGTAGTTGCGCCTTCAGGTAAGAGCGCGCGTTTATCTGCTTCGCCAGTGCGTTCTGGTTCTTTTAAAACGGCAGCTGCATAAATGCAAAGGGCGAATAGTAATCCAGATGCTACATAGAATGGCGTGTTAATGCTAATCGTACTTAGTAATCCACCAAGTGCAGGGCCGAAGATGAAGCCAAGTCCGATCGACATACCCATGAAGCCCATGTATTTATTGCGGTTTTCATTCGTAGACATATCTCCGATGAAACCTGTGACAGCTGTATAAAGTGCGCCAGAGAATAGTCCACCAATGATACGTGCGAAATACATCATAATTAATGAACTAGAAAATGCTGCGAAAATTAAGAAGCTCGAAGCAAAGCCGATCAATCCGATTAAAATGAGCTTTTTTCTACCCATGCGATCTGACAGTTTACCCCAAAGTGGAGCGGTGAAGAAGCTTGCTAGAGAATAAATCGTTAATAATCCGCCAACATGGATATTGTGAAAACCTTGATCTGTAATGACTAGCGGTAGTACAGGAATAATAAGTCCAAATCCAACATAGACAAGAAATTGTACAGATAACAAGAGTATTAATGGTTTTTTCATATAAGACCCTTCTTTCGATTAATTACATCATTACTACTATACTAAATATCTTTTATGAACATAGCAAAAATATTGAAAGTTTTTGACAATTTAAAGTGCAAAAAAAGAGAGGGAGGGAACATGACCCAACCTCTCAAAAGTTGTCTTATAGTTTTGTTCTTTGAAGTCGTAGTGCATTTAATACAACGGATACGGAACTGAATGCCATCGCTGCTCCGGCTAACCATGGAGCGAGGAATCCTGCTGCTGCGATTGGAATACCGATTGAATTATAAGCCAATGCCCAAAAAAGGTTTTGCTTAATATTTCGCACGGTTGCTTGGCTCATTTTCACTGCAGAAACTACGCGAAGTAAGTCACCTTGCATGATCGTAATATCTGCTGCTTCAATCGCAACATCTGTACCTGTACCCATCGCAATACCGATATCGGCAGTAGCTAATGCAGGTGCATCATTAATACCATCGCCGACCATTGCGACTTTGCCGTGTTGTTGTAATTTTTTCACGACATCTGCTTTTTCAGCAGGAAGTACACCAGAGATGACTTCATCAATGCCAACTTGTGCCGCGATACTTTGTGCCACTGCTTCAGCATCACCTGTCAGCATGACCGTTTTAATGCCTAAATCATGTAACGCTTTGATTGCTTCAGGAGCAGTTTCTTTGATTTCATCTGCCACAGCCAAAGTAGCGGCGTGTACGCCATCAATTGCACCATACATAATCGTTTTACCTTGTTCATCAAATGATTCAATTTCTCTTAATTCAATTTGATGTTTTTCGAATAAACGTGGTGTACCAACAATAATCGATTTACCATCAATTTCAGCTTCAATACCATGACCTGCAACTGCTTTGAAGTTTGTAGCAGCTTTGATTGTCGTATGTTTTTCAGCGAATTGTACAATCGCTTGAGCAAGTGGATGTTCTGAAGATTTTTCAGCTTGAGCGATTAAGCGAATCACTTCTTGTTCATCGAATGCACGATTAACATAGAAATTTGTGATCACGGGTTTACCTTTTGTAATCGTACCTGTTTTATCGAAAATAATTGTTTCTACAGCTCTTGTTTGTTCAAGTGCTTCAGCCGTTTTGAAAAGTACACCCATTTCAGCGGCGCGGCCAGAACCAGCCATGATTGAGGTAGGTGTAGCTAATCCTAATGCACATGGACAAGCGATTACGAGAACAGCGATTGTATTTTCTAAAGCTGTCACGAATTCAGCACCGACGAAGAAGTACGTGATGATAAATGTTAATGCAGCAATACCAACGACTATTGGAACGAAAATACCTGAAATTTGATCGGCTAATCTTTGAATTGGCGCTTTTGAACCTTGAGCTTCTTCTACAACTTTAATAATGCTTGATAATATAGTATGACTGCCAACGCTTGTAGCTTTCACGCGTAATGTACCGTTACTATTCACTGTTGCTGCGAATACTTTTGAGCCGATTTCTTTATCCACAGGAATACTTTCACCTGTCAGCATCGATTCATCCACAGCGGAAGAACCTGACACAACTTCAGCATCGACAGGAATGGAACTCCCTGGGCGGATGACTAGAATATCGCCAAGTACGACATCTTTCGCGTCGATTTCTGTCATAACACCATCACGTTCAACGAATGCTGTTTTTGGTTGAAGATTTAATAGTTTTTTAATCGCATCTGAAGAATGACCTTTTGCACGAGCTTCAAATAATTTACCTAATAAGATCAATGTAATTAATACGGCACTCGTTTCAAAATATAAATCTAAATGTGAACCGCCCATTGCGATATGCTCGCGGTTGCTTAATACGACGTAAACGCTGTAGAAATAAGCAGCGGAAGTACCTAAGACGATTAGAACGTCCATGTTGGCACTTTTATTACGAAGTGCAAAGTATGCGCCTTTGTAAAATTGCCAGCCGATGACGAATTGAACGACTGAAGCTAAAGCCCATTGCATATAAGGGTTCATGAATAAATCTGGTACATATAATCCAGATGTGAATGAGAAATGGGAAACCATTGTCCACAATAATGGTAAAGCAAAAATAGCTGAAACGATTAATTGCGTTGTTTTTCGTTTAATTTCAAGTTGTTTATGATCCGGTCCTTCTTGTTCTTCTTGATGAACGACTGCATCATATCCAAGACTTTGGATTTTTTTGATAATATCTTCCTCGGTTAAATCGTTACTAATCGCGACTTTACCAGTTTCAAGTGTTAAGTTAATATTTGCTTCGACACCGTCCATCTTGTTCAAACCACGTTCGATTCGATTTGAACAAGCGGCGCAGGTCATTCCTTGTATATCTAAATGTACTTCTTTTTGTTCTGCCATCATTTACAACTCCTTTTATACCTATAGGGGGTATGTTAGTTTGAAAATAAAAGAGAGTAGTTAAGCACTCTCTGTAAAAGTTTATTTAACTGTATAGCCTTCTTCTTCGATGACTTCTTTAATTGCATCGACATTTGTAGCTGAAGCATCAAATTGAACTTCTACTAAACCTTGATCTAAAGTGACGTTTACTGAATCCACACCATTGATTTCACCAACACCGTTTTCTACAGCTTTCACACAATGACCACAAGACATACCTTCTACTTGTAATTGAATTTTTTCTGACATATTGAACACTCCTTATTTTTTCATTAGTTTTTGCATTGTAACGACTAGCTCATCTAAAATTTCTTCGTCGCCTTCAGCAAGTCGCGTTTTGACGCATCCTTTTAAATGACCTTCGAACAAAACTTTTGCGACCGAATTCAGCGCAGATTGTGTCGCAGATAATTGCGTAATAATATCGTCGCAATACACATCATTTTCGACCATGCCCTTAATTCCTCTAATCTGACCTTCGATTCGATTCAATCGAGTTGTTAGATTCTTTTTGACGTGTTCGGGGTGATGACTTTTGCGCTCTTCATCTATGTGACATTCATGGATCGTTGACATCGCATTCACTCCTTATGATTAGGATTTTGAATATGAACCCACTTTAACATACGTATGGGGGGTATGCAAATCTTTTGGTTTATTTTCTTTAAAACGTGGTATCTATTAAGAGAAGTGTATAAAATAATGGATTATTTCTATGTAAAGATTATGTAAAGATTTAGAGATGTAACAATATTGATAAACAAATTGCAAAAGAAAAATGTTATGATAAAGAGGAAATAAAGTATGGACTAGCTTAGATTTGCAACTTAGTTAAAAAATATTAGTTTTAAAAAATATGCGTTAGTTGAGGTGTAAAAGTATGAAGAGAGAAGTAGATGTAACGAAGATCATTTTAAATTTATCAAAAATGGGTGTGAAGGCTACAGCAACCAAATCTCGTCTGGAATTACTTAATGCACTAGTACCACCGAAAAGTAATCCACCTGCTCATAACTAAATGAGGGAAACCTCGTTTAGTATAGAGATACATATGATTGATCAATAGGAATCTTGCGCTTTTTGCAAGATTCCTTTTTGTATTGTAAGCTCTGAAGTTTATTATGTTAATTGTATTAAATTGAACCATAAAAAAGAGAAAGGGAACGAGGCCCTTTCTCTAAATCAATCGTCTTTAGTTGTAAACATATAATCGCCATTCTCGTTTTGGATGGCGGCCATAATCCCAATCAACATCATGTTTGATAGTAGCGAACTACCACCGTAGCTTAGGAATGGAAGTGTAACCCCTGTTACAGGAAGGACACCCATTGTCATGCCGACGTTTTGGAAGATTTGGAATGCCAGTAAACTAATGATGCCGGCTGTTAATAAAGTTGTGAACTGTGATTTATTTGATAATGAAATTTGAACGAATCGGAAAATTAATAAGAATAAGATGATTAATACGAATGAAGCGCCGATGAAGCCAATTTCCTCTGCGATGTTCGCAAAAATGAAATCGGTATGTTTCTCCGGTGTATACACATCATTTCCACCAAAACCTTTTCCAAGTTCTTTACCAGAACCAATCGCTAGAATCCCTTGCTTCGTTTGGTAAGCAGAGTCACCATAACTGAAAGGATCTAACCAACCGCGAATACGCGATTGTTGGTGGGGTGAAAGTTTAGAGAGAATATTGTCTTGGAAAAAATCGTTCATGAAAATGTAAATATACGCGATCACACTAACGATGGTTACTGGGATGGCTAAAATCGGTAATAATATTTTTTTAGATATTTTTGAGAAGAATAACATTGGGAAAATCATAGCAAAGTAAAGCATGATCATACCTGTATCTGGTTGTTTATATACGACCAATGTTGGTGGTAATACAAGCAATAGAATTTTACCAATTAATAGAAAATCCATTTTGATTGATTTCACTGGGTATTTATCGTTATGTTTAACAATGATATGAGCAGTGAGAATTAATATGGCAAACTTCATAAATTCGGATGGTTGGAATGTCCCGATAAATGGGATTTGGTACCAAGATTTCGCTTCATTGACTGGTTTCGCAATACTTTCTGGAGCTACTATTAAAAATAGTAACGCGATGAAAATAGCGATGTACATACCCCAAGCAATTGTCTTTAGTTTGCTGACATCTGTTTGAGCAATGACGATCATTAGTACAATTCCTAGCACATAAAAGACTAATTGCTTAATAACAAAGCCTTTTGGATTGTCGTATTGACTGGAGCCATCAACAGCTGTATAGATAAATGCACAACTAATGGCACATAATACGACTAAAATCGTAATGATTTTACTATCTATTTTTATTTTCATTCAACAAACTCCTTACTTGATTAAACTAGAAGTTACAAAATATGTATCTATATTGAAGTTCCACAAACACACAGTTTTTAAACAGTATGAGAGAAATTTATCGATAAATGCAACGTAGTTTATTGTAACACGCTTCTTAACAAAGATGTGACGAAAACAAATCACAAATGTTTCATATTTTACATTTTCAACATATAATAGAATTCAGAGAAAGAGGTGATCGACTTGTCGAAAAAAATGCGTAATGCAGATGACTATATTAAACATTTATATGTACATACGAACGAATTAAATCAGTTTGTTATTTTTAGTGGCTTGAACTCTCGAGAATTTGTTTCTTCAGTCGGTCAGCTTGATAATTTATTGTTGTTAAAGCATCATCAAACGAATGATGAAGATGGCTCTTTCAATATGCATACACGCCTAGCCTTTATAGAGCAAAAGGAAATATTGAAATTTGCTAAAATGGCAAGCGATCAGAAGCGGGATCTATGTTGGATGGATTTTGAAAGTGAAAAGAAATTAAATCTATTAACACCTCAAGAACAAGCTGAATTATTATATATCGGGCATAAAAAAGAACCGATTCGATCGCCTTTCTATCATCAATTACAAAATCGTTTCGTCTATTTGGAAACGAAGGATGAAAAATTGGTGAAAGTATATGTGCGAGATGTTGAAGAAATTTTTCGAATTATCGTAAATGTCTTTAATAATCTGATTTCAGTAAAAGAGAGAGCAGCGTCATTTTGGCGTAGAAGACCGATGTCGATTGCACCAACTTTTAATGAAAATGATTGTAATCATTTCCGTGAAGAATTGAATGATGGCGCATTAATTTCAGTTTATCGAATAGAGAAGCCGAAAGTCGCATATGTATTAGAAGTGCGCAATGTGTCTGAATATAGTTTTGTGGATGAGATTTGGGATGACCTAAATAATATCTTGAAAAACGGGGCAGAAAAGACATTACAAAGTACGACTAAATAATCAATTCACAGGGTGTTTTTTAAGAAACATCCTTTTTTCTATGAAACTAAACATTTTCTTTGGATTTTTCCGCCCAAGATATTGGTATAGTGCTATTATAGAAATATTATTTTGAATGAATGAAATCGGGGTATATGATGATGAAAGGTTTTTTTTGGAACCTTTTGCAATTGAACACGTCCACTAAAATTCAATGATTTTCAAAGTCCGAATAAAATAGAATACTTTAAATGAAAAATGGAGGAATTTAAAATGAAGAAAAAATTAGGTTTATTATATGGAGGTCAATCAGCGGAGCATGAAGTTTCTTTAGCAACTGCAAAAGCTGTAACGCAAGCACTTGATTATGCACAATACGAAATTATTCCACTTTTCATTACGAGAAAAGGTGAATGGATTAAAGGGGCTGAATTAACAGAACCTGCACAATCGATTGAACAACTTCAATTAGAAGGAAAAGATCAAGCACATGATATTTCAAGTTTCTTAGCAGAACAACAAGCGAAGCCTTTCGATGTCATTTTCCCACTATTACACGGTACATACGGTGAAGATGGAACTGTTCAAGGTTTACTTGAAGTATTAAATATTCCTTACGTAGGCTGTGGCGTATTAGCTTCTTCGGCTGGTATGGATAAAGTTGTCATGAAGCAATTATTCGAAATTGCTGGACTGAAGCAAGTTGCTTATTCTTACTTCATCCGTAAAGAATGGCAAAAAAATCAACAAGCATTAATTGAAGAAATGGAAGAAAATTTAACGTACCCAATGTTTGTTAAACCAGCGAACCTTGGTTCAAGTGTTGGTGTTAGTAAAGCTTCAAATCAAGCTGAACTAGTTGAAGCGATTCAAATCGCCTTCAAATATGATCGTAAAGTAATCGTTGAAACAGGTGTAGTAGGTCGTGAAATCGAGATGGCAGTGCTTGGTAATGACGAGCCGAAAGTTTCTGTAGCTGGTGAGATTAAACCACTTACTGACTTCTATGATTATGATTCGAAATATAAAGATGATAATACACAATTGCTAATCCCGGCTCCAATCTCAGATGTCGTTGCGAAAGAAATGACAGATATGGCGATTCGCGCATTTAAAGTATTAGATGGCAGCGGTCTAGTTCGTGCAGACTTCTTCGTAACAGCTGACGATGAAGTATTAATCAATGAAGTGAATACTTTACCAGGCTTCACACCGGTAAGTATGTACCCAATTCTATGGAAAAATACAGGACTGCCATACCCAGAATTAATTGAAGAACTAATCCAACTAGCAATCGAACGTTACGAAGAAAAACAACAACTTCACTTCCAATAAGGTGGCAATGAGCGATGAAAAAGTCAATTCAACAAGTAGCAGAATGGTTAGGAAGTAATCAATCATTCGCAAATAATATAGAAGTAACTGGCGTTTCAATTAACACGCGAACATTACAAAAGGGCGATTTATTTATCCCTTTTAAAGGCGAAGCAGTAAATGGGCATAAATACGTTGCTCAAGCATTCGAAGCTGGAGCTTCTGCGACTCTTTGGCAAAAAGATGAGCCGAATCCACCTTCAGATGTCCCTGTTATATTCGTTGATGATGCGGAAGAAGCGTTACAGCAATTAGCATCAAGCTATCGCGCAGAACATCAGGCTACTTTTGTCGGGATTACAGGTTCAAATGGCAAAACTTCGACGAAGGATTTAGTAGCGGGCATGTTGTCGCCATACTATAAAGTGCAAAAAACAGAAGGTAATTTCAACAACCAATTAGGTATGCCATTAACAATTCTGTCATTAGATGAAGATACAGAATTTGCGATTTTGGAAATGGGAATGGACGGTTTTGGGCAAATTGAATTTTTAACTAAATTGGCTAAACCACATTATGTCATCATTACAAATATCGGCGAAGCGCATATGGAAGCACTTGGATCAAGAGCGGGTATCGCAAAAGCGAAATTCGAAATTATTCAAGGTTTACAAAGTAATGGCGAGCTATTCTTTGATGGCGACGAACCGTTACTTCAAGATTTAGTGCGTAAAGAAGCTGATTTAAAAACAGTGTCATTTGGCTTTGCGAACACGAATGAATTGTATGCTACGAAAATCGAATCGAATGAAACAGGTAGTAAATTCGTTTCTAACGGTTTAGTAGAGGGCGACTTTGAAATTCAAGTTCTCGGTAGCCATCAAGTGAAAAATACGTTAGCTGCAATTGGTTTAGCGCAAGCAATTGGACTATCAAAAGAGCAAACAGTTGAAGCGTTGCGAACAGTATCATTGACGAATATGCGTATGCAATTAGTGAATGGAACGAATGGCGTATTATTTATCAATGACGCTTATAATGCAGCACCTACTTCTGTTCGCGCAGCATTGGACTTTGTTGCTACAACTGAATTACGTCAAGATAAATGGGTCGTTCTTGGGGATATGCTGGAACTTGGCGACTTAGAAATGAAATATCACGAAGACTTAATCGAGGCGATTGATTTTAATGAAATCAAGCAACTTTGTTTATTTGGGCCTAGAATGAAAGTGTTAAGTGAAGCAATTCAGAAGCAGCAACCACAGGCATCTGTAGTTTGGGCTGAATCGGATTACACACCAATCATTAAATTGATCAATGAAAAAGCGACTGAAGAAACTTTAATTTTATTAAAGGGATCTCGAGGAATGGCTTTAGAAACAGTTTTAAATGAGTTTCAATAATTAAAGTATGCGTAATCTATTTTTAGGAATGGATTACGCATTTTTTTATGCAAATCGGGAATTAGAGATTATAAGGAGTGTGTGTCGATGAAGACTGGGATTTTGTTTATTCATGGGTTTACCGGGAATACTGTAGAGGTACAACCGCTTGCGGATTTTATAGCCGAAAGAAATGAAAAAATTATTTGTTCGATTCCGACACTATCTGGTCATGGAGTGGAATTGAAGTTGCATGGTGTGCGGGCAACACATTGGTTTCGTGATGTGGAGAACGCTTATCGAACGTTGGCTTCGAAAGTAGACCAAGTTGTAGTAGTTGGTTTTTCAATGGGAGGGGTTCTCGCATTATATCTTGCATTGAGATATCCAGTGAAGCGATTAGTTCTATTAAGTGCGGCCGTGAAATATATTGACCCTAAACAACTTTATCTAGTGGCAAAAGAATTGTTGATGAATCGAAAAAATTTAACAGATGAACAAAATAGATGGTTGCAACATTGTTTTTATCAAGCTAAAAATATGAATCCAATGGCTATAAAGAGTTTTACAGAAGTCGTTCATCAAGTGACGCCTTATCTGTCAGAAATTTCGCAGCCTGTCATGATCGTACAAGGGGAACAGGATGGACTTGTCCCAAAAGAAACAGCAGATTATCTATTTGATCATCTCGGTTCAACCGAAAAAATAAAATATTTTTCGAAAAATGGTCATCATCATATTTGTTTTAGTGACGACCGAACCAAGTGGTTTGAACAAGTTTACGACTTTATCTTTAAAGAAAACAAAAATCAGAATATTATGCCTGATTGTAATTGATTGCATACGAGGCTATGTCATGTTAGAATATTGAAAGCAATGGATACATTTTATGTGAAGACTCTCCATAAAAAAGGGAGAGTACTTTTTTTTGAACATTACGGTCGATTCTATACACCGTTAATTGAATAGAATTGAACCGCTCGGTAAAGACCGGGCTTTATTTTATCTAAAGTTACTCTGAATTTTACAGAGATATAATAGTTAAGGATATTTCCTAACATGAGGCTCGATTTGCCTATTTCATTTGAAGATGTAACCATTTGTCAAATTCATACACGAAAAAGGAGAATGAGAAGTTGACAAATTTTTCAGAACTAAATATCAGCGAATCAACATTAAAATCCCTAGAAAAAATGGGGTTTGAATCAGCAACACCAATCCAAGAAGGTACAATTCCATTAGCATTAGAAGGCCATGATATTATTGGTCAAGCACAAACTGGTACTGGTAAGACAGTAGCATTCGGTGTTCCTCTAATCGAAAAAATTGATCCAAAAGATCCTAATATCCAAGCATTAGTAATTGCTCCAACACGTGAGCTTGCAATCCAATGTGCAGAAGAATTCAACAAAATTGGTTACGGTAAACGTTCTCGTATCCTTTCTGTATACGGTGGACAAGACATTAGCCGCCAAATTCGCGCGCTAAAAAACAAACCACAAATCATCGTTGGTACTCCAGGTCGTATTCTTGACCATATCAAACGCCGTACACTTAAATTAGAAAACGTTCATACGCTAGTATTAGATGAAGCAGATGAAATGTTAAACATGGGGTTCATTGAGGATATCAATTCAATCCTTGAAAATGTACCATCTGAACGCCAAACACTTTTATTCTCTGCTACAATGCCACCAGCTATTCGTAAAATTGCTGATACATTCATGACTGAGCCGGAAAGCGTTAAAATTAAAGCTAAAGAATTAACAGTTGATAACATTGATCAATACTTTGTTAAAGCTCAAGAACGCGAAAAATTCGACATCCTTGCTCGTCTTTTAAATGTTCAACAACCAGAATTAGCAATCATATTCGGTCGTACTAAGCGTCGCGTAGACGAATTATCACAAGCTCTAGGTATTCGCGGTTACAATGCAGAAGGTATTCACGGTGATTTATCACAAGCGAAACGTCTTTCTGTATTACGTCAATTTAAAGAAAATAAAATTGAAGTATTAGTAGCAACAGACGTAGCAGCTCGTGGTTTAGATATCTCAGGCGTTACTCACGTTTACAACTTCGATATTCCACAAGATCCAGAATCATACGTTCACCGTATCGGTCGTACTGGTCGTGCTGGTAGATCAGGTAAGGCGATTACTTTTGTAACGCCACGTGAAATGGGTTACTTACGTATCGTAGAAGAAACTACTAAAAAACGTATGACTCCTTTAGAGCCACCAACAGCTGATGAAGCTCTTGTTGGACAAAGAAAAGTAGCTGTTGAGCAATTACAAGAACTAGTTGCTAAAAACAACGCTAGTGGTTACCGTGAAATGGCTGAAGAGTTATTGGCTAACAATAGTGCAGTTGACTTAGTTGCTGCAGCTCTTAAATCATTAACAAACGAACCAGATGATTCACCAATCAAAATCTCTGAAGAACGTCCATTACCAATGCGTCACGGTAAAGGTGGCGGTTCTCGTGGCGGCCGCGGAGGCGGTGGCGGCGGTTCTCGTGGCGGTCGTTCAGGCGATTCTCGCGGAGGTCGCGGTGGCGAACGTCGTTCAAGTGGTGGAGGTCGCTCAGGCGATTCTCGTCGTAGCGGTGGCGGAGAACGTGGCGGAGAACGTCGCGAAGGAAGCCGTTCAAGCGAATCACGTCGTCCAAGTGGCGAACGTCGTGAAGGCGGACGCTCAAGCGAATCACGTCGTCGTCCAAGTGGCGAACGTCGTCGTCGTTCAACTGAAGACTAATCTTAAAACTTCAAAACCTGTGTGGGAATTCCCGCACAGGTTTTTTTATTATGTAAAAGTAGATTATTACGTAAAGAAATGGGAAGATATTAAATGTATGGAACATTTCTATTATTCAAACGTATAATTTAATGGAGGGGAAAGGAGAAAGATATGAGTATAGAACTAAAGAATAAAATCGATCCAAAAGGTTTAACAGTTTGGCGAATTCACGCTATGATTACATCATTTATTACATTGATTATTACTGCTGGCGTTTTTGTTTGTACATATTATTTTGATTGGTATAGCTGGATTCAATATGCGCTATTAGCACTTTGGGTTGTAAGTGCAATTTTAGGGATTGTCGTATTTCCAAAAATCCGCTGGAGTCGATGGCGTTACGAAGTACGTGAGCAGGAGATTGAAATTCAATCAGGTTTATTTATTGTAGAAAGAACGCTCGTACCGATGATTCGAGTACAACATGTCGATACGATTCAAGGGCCGATTTTGAAAAAATATAATCTTTCGGAGATGAATATTTCAACTGCGGCTACACGACATACAATACCAGCGCTAAAAGCGGAAGAAGCAGATGAGTTGAGAATGCGTATTTCGAAATTAGCAAGGGTGGCTGAAGAAGATGTCTGAGCAAAAAGTGACGAGATTACATCCAATTACTTTAATCATCAACTTTGTTAGCCAAATAAAAGGCTTTGTCATTCCAGCAGCAGTATTATTAGTCAGTACATTTTCGAGTTTAACTTTTGATCCAAATGAGAAATTCTTCGTCAAAACGCTCATTTATACAGGAATCATGGCGCTTTTGGTAATCCTATTTGCGGTATTTTCGTGGATAAAATGGCGTAAATTTGTCTATTGGTTTGAAGATGGTGAGTTGCGAATTGAATATGGCCTTTTTGTAAAAAAGAAACGTTATATTCCATTTGAGCGAATCCAAACATTGAATTATAAAGAAAGTATTTTTCATAGAATATTCAAACTTGTGCGTGTAGAAATCGAAACAGCTGGGGATAGTTCTGGTTCATCGGAAGGTGAATTGACGGCGATTACGCGAGGACAAGCAGAGCAAATTGAAATCGAAATGAATAAGGCGAAAAATAAGGTTATTCACTCAGATGATGAAGATTCAGAAGAAGTAACCATTGAGAAAGTACCAGCAAAAAAAAGTATTTATAAAATGACGAACAAGGAGTTAATACTTTTAGCATCTACTTCAAGTAGTATGGGATTATTATTCGCTTCTGTATTTGCGATTGGTTCACAGTTTAATGACCTAATTCCATATGAACAAATCTATGGTGAAATGCAAAATATCATTAAATTCGGTGTCGTATTTATAATTGCAATTGTGCTTCTATTAATACTTTTCGCATGGATTGTTGCGGTAGCGCTTGCTTATATTGTGAACTATAACTTCAAAATTGAAGAATTAGACGACAAAATCTTTATTTCTAAAGGATTGTTAGAGAAGAAAAGTTTGACGATGCCATTGTATAGAATTCAAGGGATTCGAATTGTAGAAAATCCGATTAGACAAATATTTGGCTATTGTCGAGTAGTTGTTGATAGTGCTGGTGGTACAGGGGATGAGAAGGAAGATACAGTTGTGCTACTTCCTTTCATTAAGAAAAAAGAAGCGGTGAAAATATTACAAACTTTATTCCCTCAATATATTGTGGAAGATAAATTTGTGAAAGTTCCAAGGAAGTCACTCTTTAGATATTTGATGCTGCCAATCTATTTCTTAGTAATTCCAATCGCAGCAGTAAGTTATTTCTTCTATCCATATGGATTATTTTCTTTAATTATTGTACCAATCTGGATGATCATGAAGTTTTGGCAATACAAAACTGCTGGATTTGCGATGACGGATCTACAATTAACAATTGTGTATCGTTTCATTAGTAAATCGACAGTTATTATTTCAAAAAATAGAATTCAGGCGATGACGATGAAGCAAAGTTTCTTCGCGGAACGTAAAGACATCGCTACGAATAAAGTAAATATCATGTCAGGTATGACTGGGTTTACAGCTAAAACGAAGCACTTTGCGAAAGAGGAGCAAGAGAAAATGTTGGAGTGGTACAAACCGAATGCATAGGAAAAGGAGTCGCAAATGAATAAGCGACTCCCTTTTTGTTACTTGTTTCTAAGTTTAGTCCAACGCGCTAATCGTTTCGGATGGAATTGGTACATCCCAAGTAAAAATCCGATTAATAAGCCGACTAAGTGTGCAGTTACATTAATGTTCGGTTGTACAAAAGTCATCATTACCGAAATTCCGACCAGTGGTAAAATGAGTTGTTTAAACTGTGGCATTGTTTTTCTAGTATAATATACTAATGCTAAGTAAGCACCGAAAATACCGAAGATTGCACCACTTGCACCAACTGATGAGTAATCTAAAGGTTGAATAACATATGTAGCAACGTTTGCTAGAATGCCTGACAGAAGGTAGATTGTGAAGAAACGCAATTTACCTGCAATTCTTTCGAGTTCAGGACCGAAAACGTAAAGGCCAAACATATTAAACAACAAATGTAGAAAACCAGCATGTAAGAAAATTGCTGAAAATAATCGCCAATATTCCCCTTGCGAGATCATATAATTGTTGGCTACACCATAATACATTATTTGAAGTTGCATTGATGGGAATAAACCAAGAATGAAGACAATTAGATTTATACCAATCAAAATGGAAATTACAGGGTATAAACCAATATACTGTTTTAAAGTTTCTGTTCTATTAAACATTTAGTCACCTCATCGTGTAATATTAATAGTATACATGGAACTGTAAGTGCTGAGAAGGGAGATGGAATGATGATTAAAGGGATCGGTTTGGATATTGTAGAAATTATGCGAATTCAAAGGGCAAATGATATGAGCGACAAGTTTAAAGAGCGCATTTTGACAGCCCGTGAATTGGCGATTTTTAAACAATTAAAAACACGTAGACAACTCGAGTTCTTAGCAGGGCGTTTTTCTGCAAAGGAAGCATACGCTAAGGCAAATGGCACGGGATTAGGTAGGGCTTGTAAACTACATGATATTGAAATATTACCGAATGCTGTAGGTAAACCAGAATTATATTTTAAAGGTGAGAAGACGGGTGATTTCGTCAGCATTACGCATTCAAAAGAATATGCGGCTGCACAAGTCATCATTATGGAGAATTTTTCAAAATAGGGTTGAAAGATGAATGACAGGGGTAAATAAGTAACGTCGCGATTGAAATAGCGTGAAATGAACTACTCGATTATTTACCTCACAACTTTTGAGGATTATACTGAGAGAAATAAAAAGAAGAGGTAATAACAATGAATGAAAAAGCTTATTTCAGACCAACAATCGCAACAATTGATTTACAAGCGATTCAACAAAACGTTTCGAATTTGAAGAAATATTTAAAAACAGATGCTGAGATTATTGCTGTCGTAAAAGCAAATGCATATGGACATGGTGATGTTCAAGTATCAGAAGCAGCATTTCGAGCCGGTGCTACAATGTTAGCTGTTGCAACACCTGAAGAAGCATTACATATAAGAACAGCGATAAAAGAAGTACCACTGCTAATACTTGGAGCAGTGCCACAAGATTTTATTCCATTTGCTTCTCAAAATAATATTACGCTAACTGTTTTCTCTGCACAATGGATTGTACAAGCAAGTCGCGATTATGGGCATTTAGATTCAAAGGTAAAAGTCCATATGAAAATAGATAGTGGAATGGGAAGAATCGGAGTGAGAGAAGAAGCTGAACTCATCGCATTGCAAAAAGTAATTGTCCAATCGCCAATTTTTGAATTGGATGGTATCTTTACGCATTTCGCCACAGCGGATGAAGAAACTTCAGAATACTACGAAATTCAAAAGAGCAAATTCATACAACTAGTGAGTTCTTTAGATGAAAAACCTCGATTAGTTCATGCGGCCAATACGGCAGCTTCACTTGTGAAAGATCGAGTTGAATTTGATGCCGTGAGGTTTGGTATTTCAATGTATGGATTATCACCTTCAGAATTTGTAGAAACACAATTACCATTTGAGTTAAATCCAGCGTTAACGCTTGAATCAGAATTAGTTCATGTGAAGAAAATCCATAAAGGTGAACATGTTGGCTATGGTGCGAAGTTCGAAGCGGCTACAGACGAAACTTGGGTTGGTACTTTGCCGATAGGCTATGCGGATGGTCTACTTAGAGGACTTGAGGGCCAAGAAGTTTTAGTGCAAGGAGAGCGTGTAAAAATCATCGGACGTATTTGCATGGATCAAACGATGGTCCAACTTCCTAGAGAGATGGCAGTCGGTGAAAAGGTTGTGCTTATCGGAAAACAAAATAATAATTGTATTCCAATGCAAGAGTGGGCGGACCGATTACAGACGATTGTCTATGAAATATCATGTATGCTAAGCTCAAGAATCACAAGGGTTTATAAAGATTAATTCCATAATTTAGTATGTGTCAACTCGCGATAACTTTCAGAAAATAGATATTGTTTATGTCTGGACTCGTTTAAAACTACTTTCTTTTATATTTCTCTAATGTTAAGATAAGTCTTAAAGAGAGAAATCGAAAGAAAATAACGGGAACTTTTTGGAGGTGCTAGCTGTGGTGCAAAACAACGTCAAAGAAGCAATTCTACAAGTGTCATCTAGTTTTATTTCAGAAAATATCGAAGAAGCTTATAAAGAATTCGGCTCTCAAACCGAAGAAACATTATATATTCCTACAAAAAAAGTAGTGGAAATTAAACAAAAAAATGATATGCGAGATGCTATGGTTAAGGGATACGAAGAGATGTCTCAAATTAACTTATCAATATGCAGTGAATGTTTGCATTTAGAATATGAAGCTGAACATATGGTGGAGCGCCTCGTCTGCGGAGGATGAAAATTTGAACGTAAAACGTGGAGACGTTTTTTTTGCTGATTTATCACCAGTGGTGGGTTCAGAACAAGGTGGTACTCGACCAGTTTTGGTAATCCAAAACGATATTGGGAACCGCTTTAGCCCCACTGTAATTATCGCAGCAATAACAGCGCAAATTCAAAAAGCGAAGTTACCAACTCATGTAGAAATTAACGCGAAAAAGTACGGTTTTGAAAGAGACTCAGTTATTTTATTAGAGCAGTTAAGGACGATTGATAAGTCTAGACTTACTGATAAAATTACACAATTGGATGCACCTTTGATGGAAAAAGTTGAAGAAGCTTTGCAAATCAGTTTAGGGCTAGTCAAGTTTTAATTAGCATACATAGATTTTACCTGTTATATCAATTTGATATAGCAGGTTTTTTTCTTTTTGAAAACTGTCTAAACGATGCAAATTAATGGTTTATTTTTATGAAGATGGGGAAAAAGAATAGGTAGATTTGATTACTGTTGTTAGTAAAAAATATCCATTTTTGAAATAAGGCCTATTTATTACTTTAATTTGAAAGCAATAAAGTGATTTAAGACAAGAATTAATATACAATTATTAGTAGAAACAGTCGGGAGGGTTATTGGTTGAAAACAGAAATCATTCAATTTTTAGGTGAATATTTAGATGATATTGAAAACCGATGGCGATCACAGCTGCAAGTGGAGATGCCAGAACTATTTATAGACAGCTTACGTGCAGAGTTGACTGAACGAACAATATCGAAAGCAATCAAAATGATTCAGTCTTATTTAAAACACGAAGATCTTGACTTACTCGTTAAAGAAATTAGTGAAGTAGAAAAACCAATTCGAAAATTCATACCTCTTTTAGAATCATTTGAGTCAAGTACATATGATGTTTTACTAGAAAAGAGAAGTAAGACACCAGAAGAATTGGTGACGATTTTACAATCAATTAGAAGAGTGAAGAAGCTGATTTATACGAAGGTTGTTGATTTGTATGAAGAGCGATATGAAAAAATTATTAGCTTGCAGAAATTAGCATTAAGAGAGTTATCGACACCGATCATGCCGATCTTTGATCATGTTATTGTTGTGCCGATTATTGGGACAATAGATACAGAGCGAGCGAAGCAGATCATGGAAAATGTTTTAAATGCAGTAGTGAAAAATAAATCTAAAATTGTCCTAATAGATATTACAGGCGTACCTGTTGTGGATACTGTAGTTGCGCATCATCTCATACAAGTGGTTAGTGCAGTTCATATTGTTGGTGGGAAAAGTATGTTGGTTGGAATACGACCAGAAATTGCTCAAACACTTGTTACTTTGGGAATTGATTTATCAAGTGTATCAACTTTGGGGACATTACAAGAGGGTGTGCAAAAAGCGTTACAATTAACAAATAGAACAATTGGTGAGGTGAATGAACAGTGAATCCGAATATTCCAATTTTAAAATTAAAAGATTGTCTAATCGTATCCATTCAATGGGAGTTAGATGATCCGACCGCTATACAATTCCAAACCGATCTTTTAAAAAAATTAAGTGAAGTAAATGCTAGAGGGGTAGTCATAGATTTAACATCGATTGAATTTATTGATTCATTCATTGCCAGAATTCTAGGCGATATAATCCGTATGACAGCTTTAATGGGGGCTAAAGTGGCCATTACAGGAATTCAGCCAAGTATAGCGATTACTTTAGTAGAACTAGGCATTTATTTGTCGGATGTTATAACAGCACTGGACTTAGAAAGTGGCCTCGAAAAACTCCAACAGGAATTGGGGGCGTAGTGATATGGAGCGTTCATCAGTAGAAATACTAACTGAGTGGGATATTGTTGAAGCTAGACAGTCAGGTAGGAATGAGGCAAAAAAATTGGGTTTGGTGCAGTGGACCAAGCACGTATCACTACAGCAATAAGTGAATTAGCTAGAAATATTTATTTGTATGCAGAGACAGGTCATATATCAATTGAAATCTTAGAAGTAGATGATAAAAAAGGGATTAAAATTATCGCTAAAGATAAAGGGCCGGGAATTAAAGATATTCGTTTAGTAATACAAGATGGTTACTCGACTTCACAAGGGTTAGGAGCAGGATTGCCTGGTGTGAGAAGGCTTATGGATGAGTTCGATATCCAGACGTGGGCTGGAGAGGGAACAGAAGTTAGTATTATTAAGTGGCTCAGATGAGGAAGTGAATACAAATGTCCAAGGAAATTAAAAACCAGTATATGTCTTTGTTAGGGCAATATTTAAAATATCAAACAGAGCGAAACCTTTATTTGGGTCAGAATTTCAGTCGAAAACTTGTACAAAAGAATATAACCCCTGAAGAAGTTATTAGTATTCACAAGGAGTCCTTAGAAGAAATCTATTCAGGTAGCGATAATTTTACTGAGGACATGAGGAATGCACTCGATTTTTTAACGGAGTTTATGATTCAGTATGGCCTTGCCTTAGGAAAACAAAAGAATTTGCTGAAAAAACAAGAGGAGATGGATCATGAGCTAGAACTTGCTGCCAATGTGCAAAAGACAATGCTAAAAACAACTATACCTGAAATTGAAGGGCTATCCTTAGGTAGTGTTTCGATCCCTGCTCGAAAAATGAATGGCGACTATGTTTACTTTCAAGGGGACGGTAAGCGATTTGTTGGTATAGGAGTGGCAGATGTAGTAGGTAAAGGCATACCTGCTGCTTTATGCATGTCTATGGTTAAAAATGGTTTGGACACATTAGGTCAACCGAGTATTAGTCCATCTTATGCGCTTGATGTCTTAAATCGAATTGTTGAGAAAACAGTTGATGACAATATGTTTATCTCAATGTTCTATGGTAGATATGATCTTACACAATCTATTTTCACATATGCTTCGGCAGGCCATGAACCTGCATTGGTTTTTAAAGAAAAGACACAATCTTTTATTGAGCTTGAATCTGAGGGTTTATTATTGGGGGTTCTTCCAGATGTCCACAATCTTGAAAAAAATATTAATCTTGAAACAGGAGATATGGTGATTATCATGACAGATGGTGTAACAGAATGCCGTGTGGATGATCGTTTCATTGAGAAGGCAGAATTAATTGATTTGATTTATAAATACAAAGACCAAGAGCCGCAACAACTCGCAGAATCTATTCATCAAGAAATTGAAATGCTATCTAATTTTAATAAAATGGCTGATGATTTAACCTTTGTCATATTAAAAAAAGAAGATTAGTGAAGTAGATGTTTATGAACTTCGAAAAAAAGGTATTTAAGATTAATAGACTGTAATTAAAAATTGGGGTGCTAAACTATGGATTGTAAATTAGAAATCAACGAAAAAGAAAATAAGGTTATGGGAAAAGTAAATGGTGAAGTAGATGCTTTTACAGCTCCAGATTTACGTGATCAACTTTTAGAAGTTGAACTGAAGAAGGGTATGCTAGTTGAGTTAAATCTTGAAGGTGTTAGTTACATGGATAGTACTGGTTTAGGTGTTATTGTAGCATTTTATAAAAATATCACAGCTAAGGGAGCTAAATTAAAATTAACTCACTTATCGCAACGACTGCAAAGACTGTTTGATATAACAGGGCTTAGTGGTGTTATCCATATAGAGAAAGAAGGAGCTGTTGGCGATCATGAGAGAATTTGATTATTTTGAAATGAGAATCCCTTCTAAAACTCAGTATGTAGGTGTAGCTAGATTAGCGATTTCTGGTTTGGCTAATCGCATCGGTTTTTCCTATGATGAGATTGAAGATATTAAAATCGCTTCCAGCGAAGCTATTACGAACGCCATCCAACATGCCTATCCTGAAGAAGGAGAAAAGGGAGAAGTCGTAGTTGGGTGTGCAATTTATGAAGATAAGATTGAAATTATGATTGCTGATTACGGAAAGAGCTTTGACTTCGAACATATTTCGAAAAAAGTTGGCCCCTATGACGAGAATACAAATGCAGAGTTCATCCGTGAAGGCGGCCTCGGCCTATTTTTAATCGAAAGCTTAATGGATGAGGTCAAAGTTTTAAATGACAACGGTGTTACAGTTTTCATGACAAAATATGTTGCACGAGAGCAGGTGAAGGAGTATGTGGAAACGGACACCTTCTAAATCTGCCTCTAAGGAACAAGTATTAGAATGGATCCAAAAGTATCAAGATACAGAAGATGACGATGCACAAACAAATTTAGTATTACATTATCAATACTTAGTGGAGTCCATTGCGAGAAAGTATTCGAATGGTCGTTCTTACCATGATGATATAGCGCAAGTAGGAATGCTTGGTTTATTAGGTGCTATTCGACGGTTTGATCCTGATTTCGGTCGGAGTTTTGAAGCTTTCGCAGTACCGACGATTGTCGGAGAAATCAAACGATTTTTACGCGATAAAACATGGGATGTTCATGTCCCGCGTAGAATAAAAGAACTAGGTCCGAGAATTAAAGCGACAGTAGAACTGTTAACGATTGAACTTCAAAGATCTCCTTTGGTTTCTGAAGTTGCGGAAAGATTAGAGGTTTCGGAAGAAGAAGTATTAGAAGCGATGGAGATGAGTAGAAGTTATCAAGCATTATCGATGGACCATTCAATTGAATCGGATTCCGATGGTAGTACTGTAACGCTATTTGATGTTGTCGGTCGTGAAGATGAAGAGTACGAGAAGACGAATAAACGGATGATTGTTGCAGATGCAATGAGCGTTCTTTCTGATAGAGAGAAGCAAATCATCCAATTAACTTATCTTGAACAATTAAGTCAAAAAGAAGCAGGCGAGAAATTAGGTATTTCTCAAATGCATGTTTCCAGACTGCAGAGGAAGGCAATCAAAAAACTTCAGCAAGCAATCATTGCCTCTGGGGGTGTCTAGTATGGGAATGGAAGGTAGGAATAACTTTATTCATTACACTACTATGGTGCAAGCGAAAAATAATGCCGAGATTAGCGGAGATTTAGTCAATGTTATTTTGACGGAAGACTGTTGTATTGCGGCAATTGCAGATGGTTTAGGCAGCGGAGCTGGGGCGAATGCCTCGGCGACTGTTGTCGTTAATGAACTATCTCATGAGAAAGTTGGAAATATTGCGGATATCCTTTATCAAAGTAATCTGCAAATGAAGGGCAAACGTGGTGCGGTCGCGGCGATCATTAAAATTCGTTTCGAACAAAAGGTTATAGAGTATACGAGTATTGGAAATATTTCTTGTTATGTTTTTAATCCGATTCAAGAAAAGGTGATTTATCCGAGACAGAAGACAGGGTATTTATCAGGAATGGATCAGACTTTCACAGTGCAAGCGATGGAGTATCAGGAAGGTGATTTTTTCCTATTACATACGGATGGTATCCAACTAGGTAATCCTCGAAGTCTTTTGGATGAGGAAGAGTTTATAAAACTACAGAGAATGCATTCTGAAGTAGTCCATATTCAAAATGATGATGCAAGTTTTATTGCAGGTCGCCTATTCTAACTAGAATAGGCTTTTTTTAATTGTTTTTGCTAAACTAGAAGTATTGGAGGGATCTACATGGAAACCGAAATCTTAAATAAATTAATCGCAACTGAGCTACAAATTAAACCGCATCAAGTGAATCAAGTTATTTCATTGCTTGAGGAAGGGAATACAGTACCTTTCATTGCGCGATACCGTAAAGAAATGACAGGTTCTTTAGATGAGGTTCAAATTAAAGGGATTGAAGATCGTCATCATTATATTCAACAACTGGAGCAGCGAAAAGAAGAGGTCATTCGCTTAATTGCAGAACAAGAGAAATTGACGCCGGAATTGGAAGCGTCTATTCGTAAAGCAACGATTTTGAAAAAAGTTGAAGATCTATACAGACCATATAAGCAGAAAAGAAAAACGCGTGCTACTACAGCTAAAGCAAAAGGGCTTGAGCCTTTAGCAGAATTCGTGTTAGAACAGACGAATGCTTCGCTTGATACGGAAGCGGCAAAATATTTGACGGACGAAGTATCTTCTATAGAAGAAGCTTTACAAGGAGCGCGTGATATTTTAGCGGAGAGATTTGCAGATGATGCAGCAATCCGAGAACAAATTCGTAAAGTAACTTGGCGTGAAGGAATTATGCTAACTTCCGTGAAAGAACAAGAGAAAGATGAAAAAGCTGTATATGAAATGTATTATGATTACAGTGAACCAATTGCAAAGGTCGTGCCACATAGAACATTAGCGATTAATCGCGGTGAAAAAGAAGGCGTACTTAAAGTAAGCATTCAGTCAGCAATTGAGCAAATTCATCAAGTGATGCGTAGAAAATGGATGAAGAATCATAAAAACCAATCTACAGCTCAAATTGAAGAAACGATTGTCGATAGTTACAAGCGATTATTAGAACCTTCTATAGAAAGAGAAATTCGCACGGAGTTGACGGAGAAAGCGGAGAACCAAGCGATTCACATTTTCTCGGAAAACTTACGTAACTTATTATTACAACCACCAATGAAGGAAAAGTATGTTTTAGGATTGGATCCGGCATACAGAACTGGATGTAAGCTAGCTGTAGTTGACGATACAGGTAAAATGCTTGAAATATCGGTCATTTACCCACATCCACCAAATTCTAAAAAATCAGATGCGAAAAAGACTTTCATTGAGCTGTTGAAAAAGTATCCAATTGATATTATTGCGATTGGTAATGGTACAGCATCGCGTGAATCAGAAGCTTTCGTGGCAGATATTTTACGTGAATTAGACAGTCAAGCTGCTTATGTAATCGTCAATGAAGCGGGGGCGAGTGTTTACTCAGCATCCGAAGTTGCACGTGATGAGTTCCCGAATCTTCAAGTTGAGCAGAGAAGTGCGGTATCGATTGCACGTCGTTTACAAGATCCACTTGCAGAGTTAGTGAAAATCGAACCGAAAGCAGTTGGAGTCGGTCAATACCAACATGATGTTTCGCAGAAGAAATTAGTGGACTCACTTGATTTCATTGTTGAAACAGCAGTAAACCAAGTTGGTGTCGATGTAAACACAGCTTCGTCTTCTTTATTGCAACATGTTTCTGGACTTTCGAAAACAGTAGCGGAGAACATTGTGACGGTTCGTGGAGAGAATGGGAAGTTTACAGCTCGTACACAATTGAAGAAAATTCCACGACTTGGCGCGAAGACTTATGAGCAAGCGATTGGATTCTTACGTGTATTAGATGCGAAAAACCCATTAGATGGAACAGGAATTCACCCTGAAAGTTATGCTCTTGCAAAAGGGATTTTAGATAAAGCTGGTTTAACAGTGAAGAAGATTGGTACTACCGAAGCGGAAGAAGCGATTAAACAATTAGATATTGTTCAATTAGCGAAGGAATTTGAAGTGGGTGAAATTACGATCAAAGATGTCATCGAGATGCTGATGAAACCTTCTCGAGATCCACGTGATGCATTCCCGCAACCACTTTTAAAACAAGATGTCTTGAAAATGGAAGATTTAAAAGCGGGGATGGAGCTACAAGGGACTGTTCGGAATGTTGTCGATTTCGGAGCGTTTGTTGATATCGGTGTAAAACAAGATGGTTTAGTCCATATTTCAAAACTTAAAAAAGGTTTTGTGAAACATCCATTAGATGTCGTTGCGCTTGGTGATATCGTAACGGTATGGGTAGATGACATTGATGCGAAAAAAGGAAGAGTATCTTTAACGATGCTTCCACCACAGTAATGAGAATGGAACTACAGTATAATAACTGTAGTTCTATTTTTTTGAGGAGATGAGTCATATGACAGATGAGCAACTGACGGCTTTAGTGAAAGATGTATCGATTAAGCATTTCCAGAAACCCTTTTTACATACTGCTCTTTTTAATTCACGTTTAAGAACGACTGGTGGAAGGTATGTATTAAATAATCATTATATAGAAGTGAATCGAAAATACTTTGATGAATTTGGTATGGATGAGCTTGAAGGGATTATTAAACATGAATTATGTCATTACCACTTACATATAGAAGGAAAAGGATATAAGCATGGTGATCGAGATTTTAAGGAATTGTTATTGAAAACAGACTCGCCGAGGCATTGTAATACTTTACCAGTAAAGTATTATCTCTATGAATGTACGAAATGTGGATTACAATATAGAAGGAAAAGAAAGATAAACACGCGTAAATACTGTTGTAGCAAGTGTTCAGGACGTATATTGAAAAAAGAATAAAGTTTTTTTAGAAAAACAGTTGACCTTTTACAAATACCTCTCTATAATAATAGAAGTCGACAAGGTGATAAACACTTTGAAGGCAATCAGGTTATTCCGTTGTAGCTCAGTTGGTAGCAGCATCTGACTGTTAATCAGAGGGTCGCAGGTTCGAGTCCTGCCAACGGAGCCATGGCCCCTTGGTCAAGCGGTTAAGACACCGCCCTTTCACGGCGGTAACACGGGTTCGAATCCCGTAGGGGTCACCATTTTTATACGGTCCGGTAGTTCAGCTGGTTAGAATGCCTGCCTGTCACGCAGGAGGTCGCGGGTTCGAGTCCCGTCCGGACCGCCATTTTAAATTTAATACTTTTGGGATATAGCCAAGCGGTAAGGCAACGGATTTTGATTCCGTCACGCCCTGGTTCGAATCCAGGTATCCCAGCCATTTTTATTTCCCACGAGTCATTAGCTCAGTTGGTAGAGCATCTGACTTTTAATCAGAGGGTCGCAGGTTCGAATCCTGCATGACTCACCATTTCTTTTAAAAAAGTTGTTGACAAACAACTGGCTGAATGTTATGATAGTAAAGCATTCGTTAAGAGATGCGGCCGTGGCGGAATGGCAGACGCGCTAGGTTGAGGGCCTAGTCGAGATTACTCGGTGGAGGTTCAAGTCCTCTCGACCGCACCAAGAACACTTTTAAACAAAACATTATGTAACTATTATAATACGCGCCCATAGCTCAATTGGATAGAGCGTCTGACTACGGATCAGAAGGTTGTGGATTCGACTTCTGCTGGGCGCACCATATTTCTTTCATATGTTATATACACCATGCGGGTGTAGTTTAGTGGTAAAACCACAGCCTTCCAAGCTGTTGTCGGGAGTTCGATTCTCCTCACCCGCTCCATGAACCTTGAAAACTAAACAAGCAAGAAGTTAATCACAATAAAGTCTTATCACTTAGTGGTAAGCAATTGTTATCATAGATAACGCTAGCAAAGCAAATGAGCTTTCAAACACTTTTTATGGAGAGTTTGATCCTGGCTCAGGACGAACGCTGGCGGCGTGCCTAATACATGCAAGTCGAGCGAGAT
>NZ_QFVS01000060.1 GCF_003143955.1 Kurthia zopfii
ATCTATTTACACTTCGCACTAAAAAGAGCGAGCCACGCTTCATAAATGAAAAGTGATCTCGCTCAAACCAATCGATTTTTATTCAATTGAAAACTCTCACCAACGTTATTTGACAAAGAGCCAAAAAAGCTATTCCGAATGGAATAGCTTTTTAAGTATATATATTAGATGTTACCCTCTTTAACGTTGATACGATTCATTGCGCGGTTTAGAGATAACTCTGCACGCTTGAAATCAGTTTGTGATTCTTTTGACGCCATGCGTTGTTCAGCACGAGTAAGCGCTTCTTTAGCACGAGCAAGATCGATAGTCTCCGCAACTTCTGCAGATGGTGATAAAATCGTAACTTTATCAGGGCGAATTTCAACGAAACCGCCACTTACTGCTACAAGGTCAGTAGTGTTATCTTTCTTCAAACGAACTACACCAACTTTAAGTGGCGCAACTGTTGGAATGTGTCCAGGAAGGATACCCATTTCACCAGAAGTAGTGCGCACACTTACCATTGAGACTTCAGAATCATATACTGGGCCGTCGGGAGTGACAATGTTGACTATAGTGGTCTTCATATTTTTTCCTCCTCGTCCCTACTATTAAAGTGTTACGCCTAAATTTTTAGCTTTAGCGATAACATCATCGATGCCGCCCACTAAGTGGAATGCTTCTTCAGGGAATTTATCATATTTACCATCTAAGATTTCAGAGAATCCTTTGATTGTATCTTTTACGTGTACGAAAGAACCTTTTTGACCAGTAAATTGTTCCGCAACGTGGAAGTTTTGAGATAAGAAGAACTGAATACGACGAGCGCGGTTAACAGTTAATTTATCTTCATCAGATAATTCATCCATACCTAAGATAGCGATGATATCTTGTAATTCGTTGTTACGTTGTAGAGTTGATTGAACGCGACGAGCGATGTCGTAGTGTTCTTGACCTACTACTTCAGGAGCTAATGCGCGAGAAGTTGAAGCCAATGGATCAACCGCTGGGTAGATACCCATTTCAGATAATTTACGCTCAAGGTTAGTTGTTGAGTCTAAGTGGGCGAAAGTTGTAGCCGGAGCCGGGTCAGTATAGTCATCGGCTGGTACGTATACCGCTTGAATAGATGTAACAGAACCTTTTTTAGTAGATGTAATACGTTCTTGTAGTTTACCCATCTCTGTTGCAAGAGTTGGTTGGTAACCTACTGCAGAAGGCATACGACCTAATAATGCAGAAACCTCTGAACCTGCTTGAGTGAAACGGAAGATGTTATCTACGAATAGAAGAACGTCTTGGCCCATTTCATCACGGAAGTATTCAGCCATTGTAAGACCAGAAAGAGCTACACGCATACGTGCGCCTGGTGGCTCGTTCATTTGTCCGAATACCATTGCAGTTTTAGTAATAACGCCTGCGTCAGTCATTTCGTAGTAAAGGTCATTACCTTCACGAGTACGTTCACCAACACCAGCGAATACAGAGATACCGCCGTGGCCTTTAGCGATGTTGTTGATTAATTCTTGGATTAATACAGTTTTACCAACACCAGCACCACCGAATAGTCCTACTTTACCACCTTTGATGTAAGGAGCAAGTAAATCTACTACTTTGATACCTGTTTCAAGAACTTCAATTGAAGTAGAAAGTTCGTCAAAACCTGGAGCTTCGCGGTGAATTGGATCACGACGATCAGATGCTTCAAATTCTGGTTTACCTATTTCTAAATCGATTGGTTCGCCAAGTACGTTGAATACACGACCTAGAGTTTTTTCACCAACAGGTACTGAAATAGCAATACCTTTGTCGGTTACTACTGCTCCACGTTGTAAGCCATCAGTAGATGACATAGCAATCGTACGTACAGCGTTATCGCCTAAGTGAAGAGCAACTTCTAGAGTTAGAACTTCAGGTTCTTGGTTAGGCTTTTTAATTTCTACAGTTAAAGCGTTATAAATTTCAGGTAGTGAGTTGTTGTCGAACTGAACGTCTACAACAGCACCCATTACTTGAAGAACGTGTCCTGTGTTCATATACTATTTCCCTCCTATCAAACTATTACAGTTTGAGATGAAGCAAGCGCCTATTCTAAGGCTGCTGCTCCACCTACGATTTCTGTAATTTCCTGTGTAATAGCCGCTTGACGTGCACGGTTATACAAGACTGTTAAGTCATTAATTAATTCTTTCGCATTATCTGTAGCGTTTTTCATTGCTGTCATACGTGCAGCATGTTCACTAGCTTTAGCATCTAGTAACGCACCGTAAACTAAGCTTTCTGCGTATTGTGGAAGCAATACTTCTAAGATTTCTTCGCCTGATGGCTCGAATTCATAAGATGCAGAAGTAGATGCTGGTGCGATATCTGTAATTGGAAGTAGCTTTTTCTCAACTAAGTCGCTAGAAATAGCACTTACAAAGTGGCTATAGCACAAGTAAATTTCATCACAAGTACCTTCTGTGAACATACCAACAGCTTTACGAGCAATCGCTTTAATATCTGCAAATGCAGGTTGATCTGGAAGACCAACTTCCGCGTCTACTACTGTGTAGCCTGTCTTTTTAAAGAAATCAGCTACTGTACGACCTACTGCAAAGATGACTACGTCGTCTTTCGTTTGGCCACGTTTTTCCATACCGTTTAAAGCAGTACGAATAACATTCGTATTGTATGCACCTGCTAGACCACGGTCAGAAGCGATTACTAAGTAAGCACTTTTCTTCACTTCACGCTCAACTAACATCGGATGTGACCCATCTGGTGTTCCTTGTGCGATTGCAGCTACAACATCCTGAATTTTAGACATGTATGGAACGTATTTTTTCGCATTTCGCTCTGCACGTGACATCTTAGAAGATGAAACTAAGTGCATTGCTGATGTGATTTTACTTGTAGACTTTGTAGAGTTAATACGTTGTTTTACCTCACGTAATGTTGCCATTGATATTTCACCACCTTATCGTTTTTTAATAGCTTTCGGTTACTGAATTAAAGAGCTTCTGAAGCTGCGAAAGTTTTCTTGAATCCTTCAATAGTAGCTTTCATATCTTCGTCCGCTGGTAATCCTTTTGTATCGCGAATTGTAGCTAAAACGTTTTTGTGGTTTGCATCGTTAGCATCTAACCATAAGTTAAATTCGTTTTCGAAACGAACGATATCATGAACTGGGATATCATCTAAGAAGCCTTTTGTAAGAGCGTAGATGATAGCAACTTGGCGTTCAACTTTGATTGGTTTGTTAAGATCTTGTTTAAGAACTTCAACAGTACGTTTACCACGCTCAAGTTTAGCAGTAGTAGCTGCATCAAGGTCTGAACCAAATTGTGCGAATGATTCAAGCTCACGGAATGTAGCTAAGTCAAGACGTAGCGTACCGGCAACTTTTTTCATTGCTTTAATTTGTGCAGAACCACCAACACGAGATACTGATAGACCTGGGTTGATCGCAGGACGTACACCAGAGTTGAATAAGTTAGCTTGTAAGAAGATTTGTCCATCAGTGATAGAGATTACGTTTGTTGGAATGTAAGCACCGATATCACCAGCTTGTGTTTCAACGAATGGTAGAGCAGTGATTGAACCACCACCGTATCTTTCGTTCAGGCGAGCAGCACGTTCTAATAAACGACTGTGTAGGTAGAATACATCACCAGGGTAAGCTTCACGACCTGGAGGACGGCGTAATAGTAATGACAGTTCACGGTAAGCTGCTGCTTGCTTAGAAAGATCATCATATACGATTAATACGTCTTTACCTTGTAGCATTAATTCTTCAGCCATTGATACACCAGCGTAAGGAGCTAGGTATAACATTGGAGATGGAGATGATGCTGCTGCAGTAATTACGATTGTGTAATCTAAAGCACCGTGTGCGCGTAGAGTTTCTACAACGTTACGTACAGTAGATTCTTTTTGACCGATAGCAACGTAGATACAAATCATATCTTGGTCTGCTTGGTTTAAAATAGTATCGATTGCGATTGATGTTTTACCAACTTGACGGTCACCGATGATTAACTCACGTTGTCCGCGTCCGATTGGAACTAATGCATCAATTGCTTTGATCCCTGTTTGTAAAGGTTGGTCTACTGATTTACGAGCCATTACACCGAAAGCTGGGCTTTCGATTGGACGAGTTTTAGTAGTGTTGATTGGACCTAATCCATCAACTGGTAAACCTAAAGTATTTACTACACGACCAACTAGTTCTTCACCAACTGGTACTTCCATAATACGACCTGTACGACGAACTTCATCGCCTTCTTTGATGCCTTTAGATGGACCTAGGATAACGATACCTACGTTATTTTCTTCTAGGTTTTGAGCCATACCAAGTACACCAGTAGAGAATTCTAATAATTCTCCAGACATGACGTTGTCAAGGCCATGAGCACGAGCGATACCGTCACCGACAGTGATGATTGTACCGACTTCGCTAACTTGCATCTCAGATTGGAAATTTTCCATCTGCTGTTTAATAAGTACACTGATTTCTTCAGCTTTGATGCCCACGTTTGTCACCTCTACCTCTCGATAATTTTGGTTTAACCTAGTAATTCACGACGTAAACCGTTCATTTTGCTAACGATTGAATTGTCATAAATTTGGTTACCAATAATAAGTTTGATTCCGCCAATTAATGATGGATCAATTTCGTTTGTAATATTTAAAGAATTTTTACCTACTTTTTTAGCAAAAGTTGATGAGATTCTTTGGATTTGTTCTTCAGTAAGTGTTTCAGTTGAAAGTACGATTGCATCTTCAATTCCAGCTGCATCATTCGCAATGCGGATGAAAGCTTCAAAAACACTTACGGCTTCGTTGATACGTTTTTTGTCCAAAAGGACTTTTAAAGCGTCAACAACGATTGGTTGCGCATCTGCAAAAATAGTTGAAACTAGTTCATTCTTTTTGTCTGCACTGAATTTAGGGTTCTCAAGAAGATTAAATAAATCTTTCGATTCAGTAAAAACGATTTTAGCTTGACGTAGATCTGCTACAGTCTCTGATACAACGTTTTTTTCCTTCGCTAATTCGAATAATGCTTTTGCGTAGCGGTTAGCTGCAATGGTTTGACTCATCGAGCTTCCCCTGCCTTCGCAATCGTTTCTTCAATTAGAGAACGGTTATCTTCTGCTGATACTTCCTTGTTAAGAACTTTAGTAGCTGCCAATACAGATAGTGAAACCACTTCTTCTCGTACAGCTGCAATAGCTTTCTCTTTTTCAGTCTCGATGTCGCGTTTAGCTGATTCTTGTAAACGAACTGCTTCAGCTTTCGCTGATGAAACGATGTCTTCTTTTTGAAGTTCTGCTTGTTTCTTAGCGTTCTCAACAATCGCTTGTGCTTCAGTACGAGCTTCTTTAAGAAGGCTGCGTTGTTCTTCTAATAAATTATGCGCATCTTGACGATTCTTTTCAGCTGTCTCGATTTCGCTAGCAACTAATTCTTCACGTTGTTGCATAATGCCCATAAGTGGACCGAATGCGAACTTCTTAAGAAGAAGCATTAGAACGATGAAGATTACTAGAGTTGCTAAAATGTCACCATAGTTCAAGCCTTTTGCATCAGCTGAACCTAGTACTAGATAGTCTAATAACACGATTGTTTCACTCCCTTCAAGAGCTTAGAGTCAATTTGATTTTTGTATAATTGAATCTTGAGTTAAGATGTGTTGTCTAAAGGAATTTATGTTAATTGCTTAACATAAAAGAAAGGCGAAGCAACTCAATTACTTAAGACTTCGCCACAAAACAATTAAGACGATTATTTGTTCATTACGATGAACGCGATTACTACCGCGATGATTGGAAGTGCCTCAACTAAAGCTACCCCGATGAACATTGTTGTTTGTAAAACTCCACGTAATTCTGGTTGACGAGCGATACCTTCTACTGTACGACCTACGATAAGACCGTTACCAATACCTGCGCCTAGAGCACCTAGACCAACTGCGATTGCTGCTGCGATTAAACCCATTGTAAATTTTCCTCCTTGGAAATGTTGTATTTTTTTTGGTCAGTAATTTTACTATTTTAGTAAACCCACTGTTTTATAATTAATTAATGGTCTTTGCTCACTTTGTGAGACATGTAAACCATTGTTAACATAACGAAAATGAATGCTTGGATTGACCCGATGAAAATCGAGAATGCCTGCCATACCATCATTGGAATTGCTGCGGCGAAGAATCCTGCACCTGACCACATAGTAGCCATACCTGCTAATAATCCTAGTAATACTTCCCCGGCAAAGATGTTACCGTAAAGACGTAGACCAAGAGTTAATGTATTCGCAAGTTCCTCTACAATTTTGAATGGTAGAAGGAAGCTCATTGGAGACACGAAAGTCTTCAAGTAATTACGAGTACCTTGCATTTTAACACCATAGTAGTTAGTTAAAACTAATACCATAACTGCTAATGTTAATGTGATGATTGGATCAGCTGTTGGTGATTTCCACCATAGATATCCATCATATTGAATTGAAAATGGAAGACCTAACATGTTCGATACGAAGATAAACATGATTAATGTGATCCCAAGAATTTGGAATCGTCCGCCTGTTTTCCAATCCATGTTGCTTGAGATGATGCCTTTTACGAAATCCATAACCCATTCCATAAAGTTTTGCATACCTGTTGGTTTTAGAGATAACTTACGAGTAGCGATGAATGCGATTAAAAATACGATTAAAGCTGTAATTAAAAGCATCATAACGTTTGCAGTGTTAAAACCTAAACCAGCAATCTCAAAATAAGGATTTTTGTGTTCCACTTGTTAGTTCACCTCTCTTTCAAATGCGCTCTGCTTATTTAGTTTTTCAAATGAACTAAGATCCTATCTACAAAAAGTAGCATGTACGGAATCATTAATCCAACGACAGTACTTGCTACATTAAAATGCTCAGGCCATGACAATGCGACCGCTGCCGCGAGTATGGCTGAAGCGTAGCGAATTAGGGTACCTAAAGATTTAACTTTTTGCCCTTGCCGTGTCTTTCGATCAAAGCTTTCCATTCTTCGGACCAGGTTCCAAAAATTAAATAGACCGCAAAGGGCACCTAATGCGAGACCTGCGAAAATCGCGTGGTACGATGTAAAGCCCCAGCCGATTGCACAAACTATAAGCAATGCAATGATCATCAATGACTGCTTTTTAAAAATTCGATGCATTTCTACCATTGGTCTTTAATCTCCTGAATCTTAATTTTCGAATGATGGATATAAAAGCTGACCACCGGATGGCTGCCAAATGTAGCGAATACTACAAAATGGGTGGAAGAAGATCCCCTTTAAGAAGAACTCAAAATGGTCTAAATTCCTTATAATGCGATAAAAACTTACATTCGAATGAATTTCATCGCTCATGACGTGAACCTTTTGGACGAATGAACGTCAAAAGAGTCAAAAGCATGGACTTTGCCATAAATTTCCTCGCCAATTTCCATAAAAAAAGAGGCTCGGCTTGATATACGGACATAGTTACCCTCATCATTCTTACCCTTTGTTAGCATACAATAGTGAAAATTCCATGTCAATTGGTTATACGGAAAAACTTCACAACCTGTTCACTTTTGTCAAATAGTCGACAAATTTAAGAAAAAACTTGGTAATGTTCTGAATGTGAACTACTCGCCACTTAGCTAAACCTTGCGGTTCTTCACGCTTGAAGTGGGAGCTTCTTGGGAATAGAGCGTACTTGCAAGTGTATTTCTTTACTTGCAGCGGTTTCTCTTATTTGACCGAGCT
>NZ_QFVS01000061.1 GCF_003143955.1 Kurthia zopfii
CCCGTTCCCATGTCGAACACGGAAGTTAAGCTCTTTAGCGCCGATGGTAGTTGGAGGTTTCCTCCTGTGAGAGTAGGACATTGCTACGCAAACGAAGAACCACTTGTAGAGTGGTTCTTTTTTTATGAAAAAATATAAAAAAGTATTGCCAAATAGCAGCTGTTTATATTAGAATAAAGAAGTTGAGAAGAGAGATCTAATTAACAAGCGAGCAAAAATAAATTTCAAAAAATGCTTGCACTATATAAGACACTATGTTAATATATTAATATAGTAAGAATTGGTCCGGTAGTTCAGCTGGTTAGAATGCCTGCCTGTCACGCAGGAGGTCGCGGGTTCGAGTCCCGTCCGGACCGCCATTTTTTATTTATGTAAACACAGCATATGGTGCTGTGTTATTTTTTTGTTCAAAAATAGAATCATTCACTTTGAACATTTGGAGTGAATTCGATAGAATAGATAGATAAGTACTTTTTAAGAGGGAGAATAGAATGACAGTTGAAATTCAAATAAAGTCGATTGACGAAACAAAACAACTTGCTGAAAAAATTGCCAATCTACTTGAAGCTCAAGATACGCTAACCCTTGAAGGTGATTTAGGGGCAGGCAAAACAACTTTTACACAGTTTCTTGCAAAAGGGCTTGAGGTAAAAAGAAACGTAAATAGCCCAACCTTCACAATTATGAAGCAGTATGAAGGAAGACTACCATTAAACCATTTAGATGTTTATCGTTTAGCAGATAGTGATGAGGATCTTGGGTGGGATGAAATCTTTTATGGTGATGCTGTATCAATTGTAGAATGGGCACATTTGATTGAACAAGATTTGCCGGAAGAAAGATTAGCTCTAACGATTAAAAGAGTTGATGAGAATGCAAGATTATTCACACTAACTCCGATTGGAAAAAGATATGAACAGTTATGTGAGGAGATTTTAAGATGATTTGGTTAGGGATTGATACATCAAATACACCGTTAGCAGTGGCAATCGTAAAAGATGGTCAGATTGTTGCTGAAGAAGTGTCTAATATAAAGTTGAACCATTCAGGTGGTGCAATGCCTGCAATTGAAAGGTTATTTAGCCGTACGAAAATCGCCCCTGCAGAACTTTCAGCTATAGCAGTAAGTGAAGGCCCAGGATCTTATACAGGTGTTCGTATTGGCGTTACACTAGCTAAAACATTAGCATGGACTTTGAAAATTCCAGTTGTAGGTGTTTCAAGTTTAAAAGTGTTAGCAGCAAATGTTCCATATTTCCCTGAGATTATTTGTTCATTAATGGATGCACGTAGAAAAAATGTCTATGCGGGTGCATTTGATGGTTCGAATCATCTTGAGAATGTAGTAGAAGATGGACATTATAGTATGGAAGATTTATTAAGCCGACTTAAGCCATTAAATAAAGAAGTATTATTTGTAGGGCATGATGTAGAACAGTTTTGGGAAACGATTCAAGAGTCATTAGGCGAAATGGCGATCAGAGCGCCGTTTACCTGTGATTTACCGCATGCTTCACAACTAATCGCTTTAGCGCAACAACTGCCATTACCTTCTCCAGAAGATGTACATCAGTTTGTGCCGACCTATAAGCGAATTGCTGAAGCAGAGGCAAATTGGATTAAAGATCAGAAAGCGAAAAAGCAAAATGATTCGTTATAGACTGATGACAGTTGAAGATGTGCCAAGCGTTCATAAAATAGAAGAGGCGGTCTTCCCAACGCCATGGACATTAGAATCTTTCTATTATGAGGCGGAAAAAAATAATCAGGCACATTATATTTTAGCTATAGATGAAAATGAACAAATTATCGGTTTTTGTGGCATGTGGATTGTGTTAGACGATAGCCAAATTACAAATGTGGCAGTACTACCTGAAGGGCGAGGAAAAGGGATCGGCGAAGAATTAATGCGCCATGCGATGCAGTTTTCAAAAGATCTAGATGTTGTTGTCATGAGTTTGGAAGTTCGCGTATCCAATGTAGTTGCAAAAAACTTATATCATAAATTAGGATTTCAAGATGGTGGTATTCGCAAAGGATACTATACAGATAATCAAGAGGATGCTCTTGTCATGTGGGTGAATTTATAATGGAAAAAGACTTATATATTTTAGGTATTGAAAGTAGCTGTGACGAAACGGCTGCTTCAGTTGTCAAAAATGGTACTGAGATTATTTCAAACGTAGTTGCTTCGCAAATTGAAAGTCATAAACGTTTTGGTGGAGTAGTTCCTGAAATTGCTTCTAGACACCATGTAGAACAAGTTACGATCGTATTAGAAGAAGCTTTGAAACAAGCAAATTTAGAGCCGAAAGATTTAGATGGCGTATGTGTTACGGAAGGGCCTGGACTAGTTGGCGCACTATTAATTGGGATTAACGCTGCAAAAGCATTCGCATTTGCGAATAACCTACCATTAGTCGGTGTTCATCATATTGCAGGACATATTTATGCGAATCAATTGATGCAACCGATGGAATTTCCTTTACTTGCACTAGTCGTGTCTGGTGGACATACGGAGCTTGTCTTAATGAAAGAACATGGTTCATTTGAATTGATTGGTGAAACGCGTGATGATGCAGCAGGAGAGGCTTACGATAAGGTTGCTCGCGTATTGAGCATTCCGTATCCAGGAGGCCCTCATATTGATCGTATGGCACATGAAAGTGATGGTGCTATTAAATTTCCGCGTGTCTGGTTAGAAAAAGATTCTTATGATTTCAGTTTTAGTGGATTGAAATCAGCTGTTATTAACTATCAGCATAATGCGGTGCAACGTGGCGAAGAAATTAACCCACACCATATCGCAAAAGGATTCCAAGATAGTGTAGTGGAAGTATTAACGGCTAAAACCTTACGTGCTGCGCGAGAGTTCAATGTGAAGCAAGTAATCGCAGCAGGCGGTGTATCAGCTAATAAAGGGCTTAGAACGTCATTGGAAGCTACTTTTAAAGAAGAGGGGATTCCATTCCATGTTCCTCCTTTAAAATTATGTACGGATAATGGTGCCATGATTGCAGCGGCAGGAAGTGAGATGTACAAAGCTGGCGTGTGCAGTGATTTATCTTTAAATGGACGTCCAGGCATGGAATTACTGTCGTGGAATAACAAATAAATGATGCAATGATTCTTTCTTATACACAAGGGAGAATCATTTTTTTATATAGTAATAAAGATTTCGGAACTTTTTGTAAATTATTTTAGTTTTACACATTAATTTGTGGATAAATTCAGATAATTCTGTGGATACTGTGGAAAACCATGTGTATATACTGTTATTATGGCAATGAAAATGTGTATAACTATGTGGAGATAAAAGAAAAGTTATACACAGAAAAGAAAAAATCAGCCAGAATCAGCTGATTTTACTATTTCGACATATTATAATTGCTCGAGTTCTTCACTTAATTCCATCCATTGAAGTTCCAATGACTCATGATTCTCTTTTTCTTGATCAAGAGAAGTTTGAATTTCTAATGCTTTTTCATGATTGGAGAAAATATCTGGATTGCATAAGTCGGCTTCCAACGCTTCAATTTGTGCATCTGAAGTCGCCATTTGAGATTCGAGTTCTTCAATTTGACGTTGAATTTTGCGTTCTTTTTTCTTCGTTTCTTTATCGATTGCTTTACTCGCTTGTGAATTGGAAACTTGAGCTGCTTTTTCTTTTGGTGCATTGGCAGTAGCTTTTTCAGCAGCGATTTCTTCCAGTTCTTCTTTTTTCTCAACATAGTAATCGTAATCACCTAAGTACTCGAAAGCACCGTCGTTTGAAAGCTCGATTACTTTCGTAGAAATACGATTGATGAAGTAACGGTCATGCGATACGAAAAGGAGTGTACCTGGGTAATCAATCAATGCATTTTCCAACACTTCTTTACTATCTAAGTCTAGATGGTTGGTCGGTTCATCGAGAATGAGTACATTGTTCTTTTCGAGCATTAGTTTAGCTAAAGTTAGTCGAGCCTTTTCGCCGCCAGATAGGTCGTGGACAATTTTATCCGCATCTTCGCCCGAGAATAGGAATCTACCTAAGACAGTACGAATCTCTCGCTCGGTCATTAGCGGCCATTCATCCCAAAGTTCTTTAAGGACAGAACGATTTGATGAAAGTTTCGCAAGTTCTTGGTCATAGTAACCAATTTTCACATTTGTGCCAAAGCGGATCGAGCCAGCTAGTACAGGAATTTCTTTAATAAGTGTTTTTAATAAGGTAGATTTCCCAACACCATTTGGCCCGACCAATGCGACGCGGTCTTGACGATATGCGCGCATGGAAATATTTTTCGAGATCGGCGTTCCTTTGTAGCCAATTGTTAAATCATCAATTGAAAGAACGTCATTGCCACTTTGTTTGTCGATTTCGAAATGGAATGTTGCGGATTTTTCGTCACCATCAGGAGAGTCCATCCAATCCGTTTTCTCCAATACTTTTCTGCGAGATTGCGCCATTTTAGTAGTAGAAGCTCGTGCTAAGTTCTTCTGGACGAAAGTCTCTAATTTTGCCTTCTCATCCATTTGCTTTTCATACATTTTGACATCTTTCTCGTAGTTTTTTGCCTTTTCATCCAAGTATTTTGAGTAGTTACCTGTGAACTTTGTGACATGTTGACGAGAAACTTCATAAACAATAGATACAACTTGGTCCAAGAAATAACGGTCATGTGATACGATAAGAATAGCACCATCGTAATTTTTTAAATAGTTTTCTAGCCAGTTTAACGTTTCGATATCAAGGTGGTTGGTCGGCTCATCTAAAATGAGTAATTCAGGCTTCTTCAGCAATAATTTTGCTAAAGCTAGGCGTGTACGTTGACCACCAGATAAGGAAGCTATAGACTGGTCATAAGAATCAGGATAGAATTGCATCCCGTGAAGGATTGAGCGTGTATCGGCTTCGTACTGAAAACCGCCCTTCATTTTGAAATCATACTGTAATTGATCATATTCAGCTGTGACTTTTTGATAGACATCAGAGTTCTCATAAACGCTTGGTTCAGCCATTTTTAGTTCAAGATTTCGGATTTGCTTTTCGAGCTGCTTTAACGGTTCGAAAATCGTCATCATTTCTTCCCAAATAGTAAGAGATGATTCTAGTCCGGCATGTTGATCTAAGTATCCTAGTTGAATTCCTTTAGGCATAATGATTTCACCAGAGTCATATGACAATTGCCCAGCGATAATTTTTAATAAAGTAGATTTACCTGTGCCATTTCGGCCAACAAGTGCGACGCGATCTCGATGTTGAACTTCGAGTTTTACGCCACTTAATATTTCATCCGCAATATATGATTTATATAATTGATTGACTTGTAATACAATCATTTCAGACACCTCAGTTCATTCTAAGTGTATCGAAATGCCATCGTTGGTGCAACGGTGATGTGTTACAGAGCATGAACATTTTATTATATATTGCAAATTCACAATAGGAGGATAACTGTTTGAAAGAGAATTATAGAATACCGCAAGCAACGACGAAAAGACTACCACTTTACTATCGTTTCATTCAAAGCTTTTCAGATGCGGGTAAAGAAAGAATTTCATCGAAGGATTTAAGTGAGGCGATGCAGATTGATTCTGCAACAATTCGACGAGATTTTTCTTATTTCGGGCCGTTAGGTAAAAAGGGGTACGGCTACGATGTACAAAAATTATTAGTGTTTTTCCGTGGCGTATTAGATCAAGATCAACGCATGAATGTTGCCGTAATCGGGATTGGTAATTTAGGACATGCGCTATTAAAATACAATTTCCAAAAGAATCATAATATGAAAATTGTCGTAGCATTTGATACGAACTATCCAAAAGAAGGCGAGCTAGTAAATGGCGTGCCAGTATTCCATCCAGATGTTATGGAGGATAAGTTCGTAGAGTATGAAGCAGAGTTACCAATCATGACTGTACCAGCAAGGTCGGCGCAAATTATGGCAGATCGTTTAGTAAGTATGGGGGTCAAAGGTGCGTTAAACTTCACGCCAGTTAGACTTCAAGTACCTGAGAATTTCCGTGTACATACAATTGATTTATCGATTGAATTGCAAACACTTAGTTACTTTATAAGAAATGTGGAAGAATGACCTAAATTGTTCAATTTTCTAGATAGAAAGAATAATATACAAAACATATGACATGGGTTAAAATGGAATTAAATATAATAGGAGGTGTGTGTAATGGTAGGTCCAGCAAGTATCGCAGTTATTGGCGTTGTAGCGGTTATTATTTTTGGTCCAAAAAAACTTCCAGAGCTAGGGCGCGCTATGGGTTCTACACTTCGTGAGTTTAAATCAGCTACAAAAGGATTAACAGATGAGGATTTTGACAGTACAAAATCAAAAACAGCTGAAAAGGCTGAATCTGTAGAGAAAACTGAAAAAGTCGAAGAGACAAAGTAAGGGTGTTAGTGTATGAATAATGAAGAGCTAACAGTTGGCGAACATGTCGAGGAACTTCGCAAGCGGTTTATGGTCATCGCATTGTTTTTTGTTATTGCGGTTATCGGAAGTTTTTTCTTGGCACAACCACTCATTTCATACTTACAACATACAGATGAAGTAAGGTCGCTTCAGTTGCACGCATTCAGTGTAACTGATCCGATGAAAGTGTACATACAAGTAATATTTGTGTTATCACTGGTGATGACTTCGCCGATTATCTTGTACCAGCTATGGGGCTTTGTCAGTCCGGGGTTGTATGAGGAGGAGCGTAAGGCGACATTCAGATATATTCCGTACACATTCGTACTATTCATTGTCGGCGTATTATTTTCATATTTAGTATTACGACCGTATATGTTGAAATGGATGTTAGGTTTGGCTACCGAGATGGATGTTCAACAAACGATTGGGATTTATGAATACTTTCAATTTCTAATGCAAATCACTTTACCGTTCGGCATAATTTTTCAGCTACCAATCATCGTACTATTCCTGACTAGATTAGGAATAGTGACGCCGATGTTCTTATCTAAAGTGCGTAAATTCGCATACTTCGCATTACTTTGCGTTGCTGCATTAATCGCACCACCAGATATTATGTCGCATATGATTGTAACTTTACCATTATGCATCCTTTACGAAATTAGCATTATGATTTCACGTATTGGTTATCGAAAATATTTAAAAGCAGAGCAGCAGAGAGAAATCGATGTTGTAGCAAATTCGTAATAAGATGACGTAAGCCAGTTTTCGATTCAAAATCGAAGGCTGGTTTTTTGGTTCTATTATATATGTTGGGGTATTAAAACAATTCACGTTGTAACTTTCAGAAAGAACGAATGCTTTCCGCCGACAAGTGCCGCACTATTTCTTTCCACTTTAGGTGGAAAAAAACGAAAAGCGTTTCCACTCGGGACTCTCTAGAGCACTGGAGGAAACGAAGGGAAAGTAAAAGTTCCACCACTTTCCCCCGAGTTTTCGAAGTGACTCAAAGAGAGTAGTGGAACAAGCTAGAAAAGAAAGGATTGCTTCACACTTGTTTTTTCGGCAGGAGTCCTCGTTATTTCTTTCAATATTGATCTATGTGAAAAATGGCAAAAAAAAAGCACAGTTTCACCAATTCCTTTATACTTAAAATGCTGAATAATAAGCGAAAGAAAGGTGAGCTGTGCTATATGAAGTCTATCATGAATATGCCAGGTTTAAAAGATGTTTTAATCACAA
>NZ_QFVS01000062.1 GCF_003143955.1 Kurthia zopfii
ATTCTATAGGGAAACTCACTTGTTTTCTATTTTTTTTGAATAAAAATAACGTTCATGAAGTTTCCGCACCGATCTGATGAGAGATCGGTGCTTTTTTCTTCACCAACGTTATTTATTGTAGAACCTTCTTTTTTTATTCTTCTACATGATATTGCTGATAAACTTCGCGTTTTTGAAGTCCACGTTCTTTCGCTACTTCTTTAATTGCTTCTTTTGAAGAAATATCCTTCTGCTCCATCAGTTGCGTCACATGATCCACGATCGCTAAATCTTCCCACCACGCAGCTTCTTCAATCACTTCTTCATGAGTTCCTTCTATTACAATAACAAACTCTCCACGAATTTCATTTTCATTCGCCCACTCGATTACTTCATCAATTGAACCTCGAATGAATTCTTCAAACTTCTTCGTAATTTCACGAGCAAGTACGATTCTTCGTTCACCTAAGACCAGCTGCATATCTTTCAACGCATCTTTCAATCGATGTGGCGCTTCATAAAGTAAAATCGTTTCTTGGCGTTTTTTCAATTGCTCTAATCCTTCACGGCGTTCCTTCTTATAACGGCTTAAAAAACCATGGAAGTAAAATGGTTGCGTCGGTAAACCAGAAGCAATCAACGCAGTAATCGCTGCATTCGCGCCCGGTAGTGGTACGACAGCAAAACCTTCTTCAATCGCCTTCATTGAAATATCAGCACCTGGATCAGAAATAGCTGGTAAACCTGCATCGCTCACTAACGCAATCGTCTTACCCTCTCGTAGCATCTGTAATAATTTTTCGCCGCCCTGCTCCTGATTATGATCATGATAGCTTGTAAGCGGTGTATCAATCTCAAAATAATTACATAGACGTTTCGTATTTCTCGTATCTTCAGCTGCAATAACATCTGATTCTTTTAGAATTCGGATTGCACGCATTGTCATATCTTCTAAATTACCGATTGGTGTCGGTACTAAATATAGACAAGGCCCTTTTTCATGTTGACTACTCATTTGAGTTTGAATCATTTTTGCACCTACTTTCTTCTATATAAATAAGCTTTTGTTTTCTCGTTTTCTTTTTAAAATGATATTCGGCAGAAAGCGCCTCTGATTTCGACTCAAATAATTCCGTATAAACATACACAACAGGTAATCGCGCTCTCGTATATTTCGCGCCCTTTCCTTCATTATGTGTGCGTAGACGATTTTCTAAATTATTCGTATACCCAGTATACAAAGTGTCATCAGCGCATTTTAATACATACATAAAATGCTGATCATTCTTTTCCATACAACATCTCTCTAACCACTGGCGTATATTCACCCGCATCATCATAGACATATAACGGCGGTAGAATTTTCAAGTCTGGTTTACCATCTTTAATTCCTTCTATTAAAAGAGTATTCGCTTCCTTACCCGATTTCGGATAAACAAACTGAATACGCTTCGGCTCGATTCGATTCGCTCTCATAGCTGTAACGATATCTAATAATCTTCCAGGTCTATGGACAAACGCTGCTTTTCCACCTTGCTTTAACAATTTACCTGTCGTGTAAATCATTTCATCCAACTTCAAGTGAATTTCATGTCTTGCAATTGCCATATGCTCTTTTAAATTTTTATCACTCGCTTCATGCGCTAAAAAATAGGGTGGATTACACGTCACGACATCATGCTTCTCGACTCCGAGTACAGGCGCGATCGTTTTAACATCACCTTTGATAATTTCAATTTGTTCTTCTAATTCGTTGTACTTCACACTACGCTCCGCCATATCAGCTAGGCGATCTTGTAATTCAACAGCCGTGATTTTCGCTTTTGTACGAGCGCTTAAAAACAACGGAATTGCACCATTCCCTGCACAAAGATCAACAATACTCCCTTTATGATGTGGTACATTTACAAATCTAGATAAAAGAACTGCATCTAATGAAAAAGAAAAAACGGATGGGCTCTGAATAATTCTTAAGTTTTCATTTAATAAGTAATCCATTCGTTCATCATCTTTCAACCATTCGTCCATCTAACATTACCTCCAACATAGCAAAAGACTGAGCCACAAAAGTGGAATCAGTCTTTAGCCTTTTTGCTTTTCGCCTTTTTTATCAAAAAACGTAAGACAGAATAAACATTCTTCGCCTTTTCTTGAACTACCAAAATTCAATGAACATACGTGATAACCTTCGTGATAAAGACGGGCTAAATTATCGTAGCCCTCACCAATATCAAAAGCATCTTTTTTCGCATGCTCTGGCTTTTCTTCATTCCCGATTACTTCACTACTCGCCATTACTTTCTCAAGTCTTGTGCGTAAGTGGTGGTTATCCATTTGGAGCGCTTGATGCTCCTCCATCATTGATGCAACAGAGTTTTTCAATACTTCAAACTGCTTTTGCATCAAATCTAGTTGCTGTTCGAATTCCATAACATTATCTAAAAAATTACGGTCCTTCACTCAAGCCACCTCATTATTTATCTATTGGTTTGAACTGCTCGCGCTTTGCAGAATCTCATCCAAAGTATAGTCTAAAACACGCTTTTGCTCGAATAATTCTATTTGTAGAATTCTTTCTAAAATATTCATACCTACTACCTTACCTTTTCCGTCAGGTGTGTTTACGGTACGACCAACATCCGGCATTTTCTCTCTAACTTCTTCATACTCATCATTTTCGTATTTTAAACAACACATTAAACGACCACATAAACCTGAAATTTTTGTAGGATTTAATGATAAGTTTTGATCTTTTGCCATTTTAATTGATACTGGCTCAAAATCTCCTAAAAAAGTTGAACAACATAGCATACGGCCACATGGACCAATCCCACCCAACATTTTAGCTTCGTCACGAACACCGATTTGTCGTAACTCGATTCTTGTACGGAACACCGCAGCAAGATCCTTTACTAACTCACGGAAGTCTACGCGACCTTCTGCTGTAAAATAGAAAATAATTTTATTTCGATCAAATGTATATTCAACATCGACTAATTTCATGTCTAAGTTATGTTCTACTATTTTCTCAGTTGCTAAATCAAAAGCTCGTTTAGAATCCTTTGAATTTTCTTCAACTTGGACACGATCTTTCTCATCAGCAGGTCTTACTACTTGCTTAAGCGGAAGCACTACATCATTTTCATCCACTTCACGCACTTCAACGACAATTTTGCCGTATTCTACGCCGCGTGCAGTTTCTACAATAATGTATTCTCCTTTTTCAATTGAAAATTCACCGGGATCAAAATAATAAATCTTACCCGCTTTTTTAAAGCGAACACCGACTACTTTATACAAAGGATTTCCCCTCCTGAAGGTCTAGCATTAACTGTTCCATCAGCAATGTTCGGTTCATATTACTTTGCAACTGCTGGCGGGCTTTTAAAATAGCCTGTAATTGAGCCGACAGTGAGTTATATGATGAATTTAAAGCCATTTGCGTCCAAACTTGTTTCATGTCTGGGTACGTAAGCTCTCCATCTGAATTTGCCTTTATGGTAACTATATCACGAATCGCGAACAGTAATAGGTCTAATGCTAATTCCACCTGCTCTTTTTCTTTAAAGGTGGGCAACCAATATTCGTGTACAACTAATAAAGCCTCATGTACATTAATTGATATTGCCTCTACCAATTTTAACACTGTTTTTCTTGCAAGTGCAAACTCATCATCTTGAGAAAGAGTAATTGCCTCATCTAAATTTGCGGTTACCATACTTAATGTAGAGGCTACCGAGTGCGTGACTTGCTGTTCTTGCAAAGCCATTATCATCATTTTACGCGATACTGGCTGAAATTTTATATGCTGACATCTAGAGCGGATCGTTGGAATAATAGCATTAATATTTTTTGTTAGAAAAATTGCTGTTACTAGTCCGTCTGGTTCTTCCAGTATTTTAAGTAATTTATTCGCAGATTTCACGTTTAGTCTTTCTGATTCATAAACTACATAAACCTTCCTGCCAGCCTCAAGCCCCTTTTTACTTAATTCATCTAAAAGTGTCTCAATCGCATCCACTTTAATAAATTGGCCATCCGGATGAACTTCTAAATAATTTAGGTGGTTTCCAGATTTCACTCGCGCACAACTTCTACATGTTTCACATGGAACATTTTCTATTGGATGTTCACATAACAATAATTGTGTGAAATAACGCATCATTTCCTCGACACCAGAACCTTTTGTGCCTTCAAATATGTAAGCATGCCCCACTTTACCATTTTTATAAATGGATTGTAGTTGTTTCAATGCATTTGGTTGAATGTCTTTTAATAATGCTACATCATATTGCACGTGATCACCTCTTTTTTGAAAAAAACCCGTGTTTCGGTTACACCGAGAACCACGGGATTTAAGTATATAAATTAATTAATAGACCTTTGATTTCACCTATTTTTGCTAATAAATCCACTGAGCTTTTTTCTTCATTTAACATATCTTCCGTTAATTCAAGTAGTTTTTCGTCAATCGTATCTACGATTTTCAAACGACGCCCTTCACCAAATCGATTCCATGTATGAGATTGTTTCAATTCCATACCTGAAGAAACCGTTTCTTTTAAAAAGCGTTTAATTAACATTTTGAACTTCGCTAGATCTCTTAAGTTTTTTGATCTTGCAATTCGATCTCCAGCAGAAGATATATCACCTAAAAGCTTTGTTACTTGTTCCGTTTGCATTTTTTGACCTTGGTTTAACACCATATCTCCAAAGCGTGTGTTTGGCTGTTGTAACGCTACAGGCTTTCTAGCTTGGTTATTACCAATTCGAAGATCTTGATTAATCTTCAATGATTACGCCTCCACTCTAAAAATGATGGAACTGTTCAATTGGTAATACAAATACTGTTGCTCCACCGACTTCTACTTCAACAGGATATGGGATATACGAATCTGCATTCCCGCCCATTGGTGAAATAGGTGCCACCATTTGATCACGTGCACGACAGTTTTCACGAATTACATCTAACGCTTTCGGTACTAATGAATCTTCAGTACCTATTAAAAAAGTAGTATTCCCAGACTTAAGGAATCCACCCGTACTTGCTAACTTTGTTGCTCTAAAATCGTTTTTTGTTAAAGCGTTGGAAAGTCGATTACTATCTTGGTCTTGTACTACTGCTACCACTAATTTCATACGTCTCCACCCCACTATATAATTGATTCTTTCTTTAAATTATACCACAACTGTACAAATGCTTTCTTCTCTTACATATATGTTTGTAAAATTCCCCATACTTCATGTACAACCTCATCGACATTTTTTGAAGCATCTACCACTCGAATTCGGTTAGGGTATTTCTTCGCTAATTGTAAGTAAGCTTCTCTGACACTTTGATGGAAAGCAAGACTTTCAACATCTAATCGATTGATTTCTCGCCCACTATTCGCATTAATTCTAGCTAAACCTACTTCTGGTTCTAAGTCGAATAGAATAGTAAAATCAGGCATTTGATCACCGATAGCAAATACATTAATGTCATGTACAGCATCTATTCCTAAATTACGTCCTACGCCTTGATAAGCTAGTGAAGAATCAATAAAGCGGTCACATAAAACAAACTTACCACTTGCTAAAGCTGGTGCAATTTTTTCTGCAAAATGTTGGCTTCGCGCCGCAGCATACAATAATGCTTCCGTTCTTGAATCCATTTCAGTATGTTCTGGATCTAAAATGATTGAACGGATTTTTTCTGCAATTTTACTACCACCTGGTTCTCTAGTAGTTAACACTTCTATTCCCTGTTCTTTGCATTTTTCAGCAATCAGTTTTAGAATAGTCGTTTTACCAGCACCTTCTGGCCCTTCAAATGAAATAAATAATGAATTTCCCACTATATAAAATCTCCTCTATTAATCACTATTGAATATAGCATCTTATTTTGCTTTTTTTGATTTAATAAGCATTGAACCTATAACTGTAATTGCAATTGCAACCCAACGAATATATTTTTTCATATAAAGATTCAACTCCTTGGAACTATCATAACATAATCAAAGAAATGTTCTAAATGCTAAATATAAGTATTTTTGACATAAAAAAAAGAACCACTCTACAAGTGGTTCTTCGTTTGCGTAGCAATGTCCTACTCTCACAGGAGGAAACCTCCAACTACCATCGGCGCTAAAGAGCTTAACTTCCGTGTTCGACATGGGAACGGGTGT
>NZ_QFVS01000063.1 GCF_003143955.1 Kurthia zopfii
CTCGGTCAAATAAGAGAAACCGCTGCAAGTAAAGAAATACACTTGCAAGTACGCTCTATTCCCAAGAAGCTCCCACTTCAAGCGTGAAGAACCGCAAGGTTTAGCTAAGTGGCGAGTAGTTCACAAAGGGTATATTTGCAGAAAAGTATACGACTGCGTTAAAATAGGTTGTTAGCAAAACATTGAACGAAAAGAGGAACTTATTTCCTTTTAAAGCGTTTCAATATTGTCTGGGGAAATTTAAGAAGCAGGAAGGTATAACAATGAAAAGAGCACGAATCATTTATAATCCAACTTCTGGTCGAGAAGCTTTTAAAAAGCGTCTACCTGAAGTATTAGAGAGATTTGAGGTTGCAGGATATGAAACTTCTTGCCATGCGACAACTTGTGAAGGAGATGCGACATTTGCTGCACGTGATGCAGTGAAGCGCGGTTTTGATATCATCGTGGCTGTAGGTGGCGATGGTACACTGAATGAAGTTGTAGCTGGTGTGAGTGAATTTGAAGAACGCCCAAAACTAGGTCTAATTCCAATGGGCACTACGAATGACTTTGCAAGAGCTGTTAGAATTCCACGCGATATTAAGAAAGCAGTAGACATTATTTTAAAAGGGGACTCCCTACCAGTTGATGTCGGTTTAGCGAATGATCGCTACTTCATCAATATTGCAGGTGGTGGTCGTATTACGGAACTTACATATGAAGTGCCAAGTAAGTTAAAAACCGTATTAGGACAACTTGCATACTACTTAAAAGGGATCGAGATGCTCCCTTCATTAAATGCTACTCATATGAGAATTGAATATGATGGTGAAGTATTTGATGATGAAGCAATGATGGTTTTAATTGGCTTAACGAATTCAGTTGGCGGCTTTGAAAAATTAGCGCCTGATGCAAGTATTAATGACGGTTTATTTTCAGTATTTATTCTTAAAAAATGTAATATCGCCGACTTCATTAAACTTGTAACACTAGCAGTTCGAGGAGACCATTTAAAAGATTCTCATGTCATTTATGCAAAAGCAAAAGAAGTGTCAATCGTCTCAGAAGACAAAGTACAATTAAACTTAGATGGTGAATACGGTGGAGATGCTCCAGTAGTATTTAAAAACCTAAAACGCCATGTAGAATTATTTGTACCGATTGATGATATTCGCGAAGAAGACCGAATCTAATGAAGAAACCACTTAAGAAGGAATTCCTTTTTAAGTGGTTTTTTTGTATTTCTCCCCCTTTTATTCTGAAAAATCAATAGCCAAAATGTGACAAAAGTCACTGTCACCTATCTGCCAAATTTCCCTCACATTTTCAACATCAATACGTAGCAATTCTGTCAATAGTTCGCGATTTAAAGCGAAATAGAGAGGGTATAATGATGGTATGAAGGAGCGGAAGCATATGTACAAAAAACAAGAGAACATTTTGATCATAGCTTGTGCTGTTGTAGCATTTATTATGCTCATTACAATTTTTGTTCAATACATCTTATAGTTGAGGAGGCAAAAGCATTATGGCAAATGAAAGTGCAGTATTTTTCAGCCGATTGTTAACAGAGTTTACATTAACATTCCACATTATTTACGCGACAATCGGTGTAGGGATTCCATTGATGATTATGATTGCTCAGTGGTTAGGAATTAAAAAGAACGACGAACATTATATTTTATTAGCAAGACGATTAGCTCGTGGTTATGTAATCACAGTAGCAGTTGGGGTAGTAACAGGTACAGCATTCGGATTGCAATTATCATTATTATGGCCGAATTTCATGGAAGTGGCAGGTAATGTAATCGCCTTACCATTATTCATGGAAACATTCGCATTTTTCTTTGAAGCAATTTTCTTAGGTATTTACTTATACACATGGGATCGTTTCGAAAATCAGAAGAAACACTTCCTTCTATTAATACCTGTAGCAATTGGTTCATCAATTTCAGCAGTATTTATTACAATGGTTAATGCATTCATGAACTCACCACAGGGATTCGATATCGTGGATGGTGAACTTACTAACGTACAACCAATCTTAGCGATGTTAACACCATCAATGCCGACGAAAGTAGGTCACGTATTAGTAACAGCATACATGACTTCAGCATTCGTTTTAGCAGCAATTGCAGCATTCAAAATGTTAAAAGGTTCAAAACATATTTATCATAAAAAATCGCTATTCTTATTTATGAAATTAGGATTAGTATTCTCAATCGCAACAGCAATCATTGGTGACTTCTCTGCGAAATACTTAACAGAGTACCAACCAGAGAAATTAGCTGCGGCTGAGTGGCATTTCGAAACTGAAAAAGGTGTAGATCTTGTCTTATTCGGTGTGTTAGATGAAGGAACGCAGGAAATTAATTATGAAATCCGTATTCCGAAATTCTTAAGTTTCTTAGCGAAAAGTGATTTCAACGGCGAAGTTACCGGTTTGAATGACTTCCCGAAAGATGAAACACCACCGCTATATATTCACTACTTATTCGACTTCATGGTATCAGTTGGTATGTTGATGATCGTCCTAAGTCTTGTCTATGTATGGGGTAAAATCAGAGGATGGGGCTTCATCCACAAAAAATGGTTTAGTTGGCTAATCGTAGCTGGTGGGCCTTTAACATTCTTAGCAATCGAAGCAGGTTGGTGGTTAGCGGAAGTTGGTCGACAACCTTGGATTCTAGTGAAATATATGAAAGTATCTGAAGCGGCAACTTCGAGTGATCATGTCGGCTTGATGGCTGCACTATTCGGTGTACTTTACATTATTCTAGGAATCGGTAGTGTCATCATCCTTCGTAGAATGTTTAAAAACAATCCAGTCGAGAAAGAGTTAGAAGAACGTCATAACGAGGACGGTGAGCATAAATGAACATCGAAATTCTAGGTATATCGGTACTTTGGATTTTCCTATTTGGCTATATTCTTGTAGGCTCAATTGATTTCGGAGCAGGATTCTTCAATGCTCACGGAATCATGACAGGGAAACAACATATTTTATCAAAAGTTATTCAACGCTATTTATCACCTGTATGGGAAGTTACGAACGTATTCTTCGTATTCTTCTTCGTAGGAATTATCGGGTTCTTCCCGAAAACAGCGGTTTACTTCGGTCAGCCAATGTTGATTCCAGGTAGTATTATTTTAATCCTTCTATGTATCCGTGGTTCATACTACGCATTCGAGTCATATAGTTCTCGAGGACATAAAGGATATGCTTCAATTTACGGTATTACAGGATTATTAATGCCAGCAGCACTATCAATCGTATTAACAATTTCAGAAGGTGGCTTCGTCAATATTGTAGAAGGCCAGCCATTATTAGACTATAAAGCGTTATTCACAAGTCCATTAACATGGAGTGTCGTACTGTTATCAATGTCAGCATGTCTGTACATTTCAGCAACATTCCTAACTTGGTATGCGAATAAAGCACAGGATTTCGCAGCACGTAACTTATTACGTAAATACGCATTAATTTGGGCAGTACCATTAGTTATTTCTGTAATCGGTATTACAGTTGAGCTAAAAAGCCATAACTTAGAACATTACAACCGTATGTTGGATCTATGGTATGTATGGGCAGTTTCAGCATTAATGTTTGCGGGAACAATTTACTTCCTAATCAAACAAACTAAATTTGGATTAGCAATGGGCTTAGTAATCGGCCAATTTATCTTAGCGTTCTTCGCTTATGGTATTTCACACTATCCATATTTAATGTATCCACACTTAACAATTTACGATTCATTCACGAACCAAACGATGGCGATTACATTAGTTGTGACATTTATTTTAGGATTATTCTTACTCGTACCAGCGATGTGGTTAATCTTGAAACTATTCGTCTTCAACAATGATTATGCCAAAGGTAAAGAAGATCATCACGCTTAATTAGAGGAGGCGCTACACATGGAAGAATTTTTAATCTTTTACGCTCCATTCATCGTAGTTATCCTATCAATTGCCGTAGGATTCTGGGTTGGTAAAATGGACGGCCCTGTTACAAAAAACGATAAATAATGAATAAAGTATAGCCGCGCTTATGGAAATAGGCGCGGTTTTATTTTCTGGTTTAATAATATATGTCAGGTTCTTAAAACAATTCACTCTTCAACTTTCAGAAATAACGAATGCTTTCCGCCGACAAGTGCCGCACTATTTCTTTCCACTTTAGGTGGAAAGAAAGGATTACTTCACACTTGTTTTTCGGCAGGAGTCCTCGTTATTTCTTTCAATGATGATGCATGTGAAAAAAGCTCAGTTTCACCAAATGCTCTTCATTCATATCAATTACGGAAAGAAAGGGAATATCTATATGATCACGTGTCGTTTTGTTCAGGTCGTGAAAAAATAATTTACTTTTAATCGCCATTGATGAATATGAGGAGAGGGTAATGACAAAACATACGATATGTAGCGCACTGCATCTGGCGCTATACGATTAGCAATCAAGTACAAAAAGGTTGATTTACATCTATGCTAAATAGAAAAGTATAATACGAATGAGAAAACCAACTTCATTCACCCTAACATCTGACACAGAGCTTATTTTCTCTAATCGAGCGTGTCGCATTAATGCTATTCGTGTTACAATAGAGAAATTGAAATGGAGGACGTAAGATATGACTGCACCAGTAAAAAAGAATGACCGTATTACAGTATTAATTGAAGATTTAACACATGATGGAGCGGGTGTTGCCAAAGTTGATGGCTACCCACTATTCGTTCAAGGGGGACTACCTAACGAAACGGCAGAAATCCATGTTTTAAAAACACTGAAAAACTATGGCTTTGCTAAAATCGCTAAAATCGTAGAACCATCACCTGACCGAGTACAAGCACCATGCCCAGTATTCGACCAATGTGGCGGATGCCAATTACAACACTTCTCATATGAAGGCCAACTGAAGTGGAAACAAAAAATGGTTGAAAACGCGATGAAACGTTTAGGCAAACTAGACGTTGTCGTTCATCCAACAAAAGGTATGGAAGATCCTTGGAACTACCGTAATAAAGCACAAATCCCATTCGGCACAAACGGGGAAGCACCAATTGCTGGTTTCTACAAAACGAAATCACATGCAATTGTTGATACTAACCGTTGTATGATTCAAACTGCTGAAGCGGACGCTATTTTAGAAGGGTTAAAACCAAGACTTTGGGCTTTAGGTTTAACACCTTATAATGAAAAAACGAAAAAAGGAATTTTACGTCATGTCGTTGTTCGTAAAGCATATGCAACTGGCGAAGTAATGGTTGTTCTTGTAACGAAAAAACGTAGATTACCTGAGAAAATCGCAACGATCAATGCAATTCGCGAATTAGTTCCAAACGTAACGTCTATTATGCAAAACTTAAATGGCCTAGATACAAATGTCATCTTAGGTAGCGAAACGACATTACTATGGGGTAAAGAAGTCATCAATGACAAAATTGGTGATGTAAGCTTTGAAATTTCAGCACGTTCATTCTACCAAGTGAATCCAGTGCAAACGAAAGTTCTTTATGATCAAGCATTAACATATGCGAACTTAACAGGGAAAGAAACAGTAATCGATGCATATTGCGGAATCGGTTCAATCTCATTATTCCTTGCGAAACAAGCGAAATCAGTATTAGGCGTAGAAATCGTACCTCAAGCAATTGAAGATGCTAAACGCAACGCAGCAATTAACGGATTCGATAATACGGAATTCGTAGCGGGCGCAGCAGAAGACGTGATTCCACGTTGGTACAAAGAAGGCAAATCAGCTGACGTATTAGTAGTCGATCCACCTCGTAAAGGTTGCGACGAAGCATTACTAACAACTATTTTAGAACAAAAACCTTCAAAAATAGTTTACGTATCATGTAACCCAGCCACTCTAGCACGCGACTTACGCATTCTAGAAGACGGCGGCTACAAAACAAAAGAAGTACAACCAGTCGACATGTTCCCACACACAGCACACTGTGAAGCAGTAGCGTGGTTGGAGTTAGTTTAATAAATGTTTAAGATAAACCCTCGAATCCTTTATTAAAATGTACCCTATCAGATAGACACTTTGAAAAAAGTCCTCTGATAGGGTACTTTTGTTTATAATGAAAAAAAAGATGTTGGAGCGGATTAGAATGACTAAATTATATTTTACTAGAGAACAA
>NZ_QFVS01000064.1 GCF_003143955.1 Kurthia zopfii
TGAAGCAATCCTTTCTTTCCACCTAAAGTGGAAAGAAATAGTGCGGCACTTGTCGGCGGAAAGCATTCGTTCTTTCTGAAAGTTACAACGTGAATTGTTTTAATACCCCAACATATATAATAGAACCGAAAAAGGGCCACACTATTCCTGAAAGTTATAACGTGAATTGTTTTAAGACCCCAACATATATAATAGAACCAAAAAAGAAGCCCTTTTGAAAGGACTTCTTTGATCGACAATTATTTTACTTTTGAAAGTTCGAAAGTTGTTTTTTTGCCTTTAGTCATTTTAACAATACCAGCACCTGGAGCTACATAGAATGTATAACCATTACCTGTTACTGTCGCAACTGATTTGAATGTACCAGCAGTTGTTTTCACTGTTTTGTTCGCGCCAGTTACTTTAAAAGTAGACTTGCCGTTTTTGTAAGTTTGGCCAACTTTGAATGAGTATGGTAGTACACGTACTGCATCTTTAGAGTTCGTTGCGTAGTATACGCCATCTTTTGCTTCTTTAATGTATAATTTTGAAGTTTTGTTTGCTACTTTTTTAGACCAAATTGCATAGCCAGAAGCAGTTTTCTTTTTAGAGTAAACTAAAGTGCCGTTATGACCTTCAGATTTGAAAGAAAAAGTTTTGCTGAAGTTTGGTTTATAGCTTGTTTTCTCATTTTCATTTACTGCAGGTTTAGAAGTCTCTGGTTTTGGCTTAGAAGTTCCAGGTTTTGCAGTTGGTTTTGAGATTTTTGTTACGAAATCTTTGTAAACATAGTTTTTCTTGCCATCGTTGTCGAATTCAACCCATCCGAATTGAGAAACATTGTTCATGTGGATTTTAGTGCCTTTTTTCAAAGTGCCTAATTTTTTGCTGCTAGTGCTAGCTTTAGCATAGAAATAAACATTTGATTTAATTTCAGCATTCGCTTTTTTAGATGATTTGATAGTGCTTACTACTTGATCCGTATTTGGTTTTGGTTTCGCAGTAGTAGGTTTTTTCGAAAGTTTTACATGATCTTTCGAAACATAGCTTAATTTGTTTTTGAATTTTACTTGGTACCAGTAAGTTGTTTCTTTGTAGATTGTAACTTTTGCACCTTTTTTCAATGTTCCAAGGTTTTTAGAGTTTGGTGTAGAAGCCGCGCGGACGATTACATCTTTACTAATCACACCTGACATTGTTTTTGTTGCAGCATTTGCAACAGTTGCTGGTACTGCATATGTAGCAGTCGCAGCTGTTAATAAACTTAAAGATAATACATACTTAGATAATTTCATTTAAATCACTCCTCGAACGACAATCGTATCACCAATTTTATGAAAAGAATAGAGGATTTTCGCTTAAATTACAAAAAAGGTATGAGAAAAGTCTTTTATTTTCAAGTAATAACGTTATATTATAGGTCGAAATGTTCTGATAATAACGAAAAAACGTTATTTTTGTGAATGATAGGTAAATTGACATAAAAAAACGAAACCGCATATACGCGCGATTTCGTTTTTGGAATTAAATTTTGAATTGTTGTACGAGGTCACGTAATGAATCTGCTTGTCGTGATAATTCCTCTGATGAAGCGTAAATTTCTTGGATCGAAGCCGAGCCTTCTTCAGCAGCCGCGGCAGATTGATCTGCTTGATGCGCTGTATGTTCAGCCATTGAATTCACTTCGATAAATGAATTCGTCACTTCTTGGCTCGTTTGCTCAGCGTGTGCAATACGTTCAACCATTTTTTCGATGGTGTCGATCGTAGTCGCAGTCTGTTTGGCAATTTCATCAAAGGTAGAGATTGCTGAATTGGTAATCTCTACACCTTGAATGACAGATTTCACACCTGCTTCATTTTGTTCGACGATTGTTGAAATTTCCTCTTGAATCGTATGGACGATTGTTGCAACTTCACGCGCGGCAATTTGCGATTGCTCCGCAAGTTTGCGTACTTCATCAGCAACGACTGCGAAGCCTTTACCATGCTCGCCAGCTCTAGCAGCTTCAATCGCCGCATTTAATGCAAGTAAGTTCGTTTGCTCTGCTATATTAGTGATCGTCCCAATAATAGAAGTGATTTCTTTTGAACTTTCGCCAAGACCACTAACAGTTTGGTTCGTATTGGCGATTGTTTCCTCAATCATCATCATCGATTGTGCGGATTGTTGAACTGACTGATGTCCGGCTTTCGCAGCTTCTTGCATTTTCGCAGAACCACTGCGAAGTAATTGTGCTTCTAAATTAAGTTGCGTCGTATTTTCTTCTAATTCAGACATTTTTTGAGAAGACATTTCCATTGAACGAATCGTTTGTTCACTACTTTCGGCAATTTCATTCGTAGAAGTGGCGATTTGTTGGATTGTTATGGCATTCTCTTGTGCAGATGCATTCAATTGCTGACTGCTCGCTGACACATTTTCAGTTAATGCACTTACTTTTCGAATTAATTGTGCAATCGATTCGATTAAAGTATTCGTGCTAGTCGCGATTTCGCCAAATTCATCTTTGTTTTTCACTTTTACGCGTTTTGTTAAGTCGCCACCTGCACTCGCAATATCTAAAATTGAGTGATTAATTTTCGCAGTATTTTTCTTGATTGTGCGGAATAGGGCAGTGCCAGAAATTAATACGAGTAAAATCGACATTAATGTAAGTGTTAAGAAAATAATCATTGAAACTTTTGTGCGATTCTCAAGTGATTGAATTTCTTTCTCATTCTTTTTCGCTAAGGTTTTATTCATCATATCAATATGAAGGTCTACGTATGACATCGCTTTAGTACCTGTTCCGACTAGTACGATTCGCTGTGCGGATTCAAGACCATTTTCTTGCCTTGCTTCAATAACTCTTTTAGAATAGGTCAAATAATTCGCATAAAATTGCTCGATTGAATTAATGCGGTCATATTCTTCACCTTTTTTAGGAAATGCATTATGTAGCTTTTTAATAGAAGAATCAATTTGCTCTTTTTGATCTTCATATTGACCTAAGTACACCTGACTTCCCGTAATTAAGTAACTTTGTTCGATATTTGACAAAGTCGCAATTTCTCCGGTTAAGTTGTTAACGTCTAGTTGGTTTTGTAAACTTTCACCTGTGAAATTTTTTAGTTCAACCTGAAGTCGTTCCATGTTATTGTAAGATACGACAAGCATTGCTGCTAAAATAATGACTAAAAATGAGAAGACAAGAATAACGCGACCTCTAATTAAATGAATAAATTTTTGATTAGGGTTTTTCGGTTCTTTCTTCTTATTGTCCTTATTTTTTGGTGGTCTCGGTTGCTTTAAGCGAGACTTTTTTGGTTTAAGCGGAGCTGAAGTTGTTTTTTCTACTGTTTGAACCATTTTGCCACCTACTTTTCGAATAAGTTGAAATAGTCTTTCTATTCTATATATTACGGAAAAAAGAGTAAAAAAGCCACAGTTTTTTATAAATTATGTAATTCTATTTAACTAGAAGGGAGTGTTTCATTATGAGACATAGTTTTTACCAACATGTACTAACATATCGTGGAGGAGGTAAAATGGATGCGCTTTCAGATTTTGCGGAAGCGATGTTCCTAGATCATACTTTTCCAAAGCAATCTGAAGATTTCGATGAACTGTCACGCTATATTGAAGAAGCGGCGCATGAGGAAATGACGGCGGTTCGTTTTGATGAATTATGGGTAGTCTATAGTGAGTTAGAAAAATAGATTTTTTGTTTGTCAGATGTCTGACATTACTGTACAATAGCATAGAATCAAGCATGGTGAGCTATGCTAAAAAATCATATGATCGAGAGGGATTAACTTATGAGTATCCATATTAACGCCGAGCAAGGCGAAATCGCAGAAATCGTCCTTTTACCAGGAGATCCACTACGCGCTAAATTTATCGCAGAAACATTTTTAGAAGATGTAAAACAATATAATGATGTTCGTAACATGTTAGGTTTCACAGGTACATACAAAGGTGTACGAGTTTCTGTACAAGGAACTGGTATGGGTGTACCATCAATTTCAATTTACGCAACTGAATTAATGAAAGATTACGGCTGTAAAAAATTAATCCGTGTTGGTACTGCTGGCGCTCTTAAACGTGACGTGAAAGTACGTGACGTTGTATTAGCTCAAGGTGCTACTACTGACTCTAAAATGAACGAAATCCAATTCGGCGGTTTAGACTTCGCTCCAATCGCAGATTTCGATCTTCTATTAAAAGCTTACAACGCTGGTAAAGAAGCAGGACTTAACTTACGTGTAGGTAATGTTTACACAGCTGATTTATTCTACGGTGAGAAAAATCCAAACGAAATGTTAGCAGACTACGGTGTGCTTGCAGTTGAGATGGAAGCAGCGGCTCTTTATACATTAGCAGCTAAATATGATGCACAAGCATTAGCAATCCTTACAATATCTGATCACCTAATCACTGGTGAGGTTACAACTTCAGAAGAACGCCAACTTACTTTCAAAGATATGATGGTAGTTGCGTTAGAAGCAGCAATCCAAGAGTAATAGGTATGTATGAAGAAGCCACGACATTTCATCGTGGCTTCTTTTTGCTTTTCGGCAGGAGTCATCGTTATTTCTTTAATATAGAGAGAAGTGAAAAAAGCAAAGACTTCCCAATTTCTATGCCACTTTAGAAGTGAACTTTGCTTCAGTATCTTTCTATTTGTGCATCTAGGGTAAATAAATCAATCTCGTTCACCCGAGCATTTGACGTTTTCTAGTTCTCGACCTCATGCAGCAGTTTCTTAGAGATTCCCTATAAATCCCTATTTTGTTAGCTCCTAAAAGTAAAATTCACGGTTTTGACATATACCTAGCGGTGTATTGTGCCTATATTGTGACCGTTAATAAAAGTTCATTGATTTTGAAAAAGCATGTGGTAGGATAAATGCATTGAGAAAATTATTTACACTATATTTATAGAACTTATATTTAGGAGATGTTTTTTTATGACATGGGCATTACTTATTACATTAATCTTAGGTACATTAGTAAAATTGGTTACTGCACCACCTAATATCGTAATTGTTTGGGTAACTGAACGATATGCAATGCATCAAAAATTGAAGTTAGAAGAAGCTACTATTACTTACAATAATGAAAAATTAACAGATCAAGAAAAAGCTGCATTTTTAGAATCTTATAATGAAGCAAGTTTCTTAGTACGTAATCATATTTTCAAAGGTAATGAAGACTTTTATCTAAATCCAGAAACAGATGTAATTCCATATGTAATTAATGTGAAAAAAGGAAAACATGATATCGTATATTATGTTTACCATGCAGAAGAAAAAGTAGAAGTTGTGAAACAACAAGGCAAAAAAGTTTTAGCTTATAGCCTGAATTCTAAAGCATTAGAAGAGCGCACTCTACCTAGACAAGTACAAGCAATTTAAATAATGATGAAATATTACGTGCAAATGTGGCTCTTTGTCAAATAACGTTGGTGAGAGTTTTCAATTGAATAAAAATCGATTGGTTTGAGCGAGATCACGTTTCATTTATGAAGCGTGGCTCGCTCTTTTTAAATGGAAATGTAAGTAGATTC
>NZ_QFVS01000065.1 GCF_003143955.1 Kurthia zopfii
TTTTTTTAGAAGTAACACCATGGTTACTGACAATTATATTAGTTTTTGTTTTTGGTGGGCTGTCATTCACCAAAACAGTTATATCTACAATTGTTTCAAGTAGTTTGAAACAAAAGGAAGCTGGTGCCGGAATGAGTTTGCTTAATTTTACCAGTTTTTTATCAGAGGGAATAGGTATTGCAATTGTTGGTGGTTTATTATCTGTACGCTTACTGAATCAGAAGTTGCTACCTATGGACCTTGATCAATCCACTTATTTGTATAGTAATATGCTATTCCTTTTTACAGGAGTCGTTGTTACTAGTTGGCTGATCACCTTGAATGTATATAAACGAAGACAAATTCAATTTAAAAGTTGAATACCAGAGATAAATTAAATGACTTCTAGCTTTCTTAAGCAATCGGGCGCGATTGTTGAAGATCAGAAAATTTTTAAGAGGTGGCAAATTTGCCACCTCTTTTTATTTTCTTCGGCTAAAAGTGAAACTTTCTGCAGAAGAAAATACGTGGCAATTGTCAACGGTAAATGTCTGACTGAAGCGACAGCGAAAGGAATTTAAGGAGTTGACAATTTTGCTACACCCGAACCCTCTTGGCTCGTCAAAAGGCAACACCTTTTGACCTGCCAACCGGCGAGGGAGCCCCCTCAAAAAGTGAGGGGGTTGGGGGAGCTTTTTGGAGGGGGTCGAGGGGAAACTTTTCCCTCGTGGGTTTGGGCAAAGCCCATGATCTTTTCTTTTGCTTTTGAATTTGGGGGAGCGGTTTTTGCTCCCTTGCTTTTCGCCTCGCAGAGCACGTCCAGAAGAATTCTGGTATACCGTGTTATACCAAATGGTTTTGGCTCCTCTCGCCTGATGTGTTATTCTCTTCTCAAATGGAGGTGTACGAGATGGCGCACGTTCAGAAATTCACTAAAGGAAATATGCAAGGCTTGTCAATTCACTTAGACCGAAAAACAGAAAACCATTCCAACAAAAATATTGATACAGAGCGTACACATCTGAACTATGATTTATGCGAAAAAGACGGAGATACACTTTCCCGCATGGACGAAAGATTGAGTGAAGTTTATTGCATGAATCGGAAAGATGTAAAGGTGTGCTGTGAGTGGATCGTCACACTGCCTGAATCGCTTCACAATGAATCTGTTGAGTATCAGAGGAAATTCTTTGAGGAAACATACGAATTTCTTACAGATCGTTATGGAGGACAGGAGAACGTCGTTTCAGCGAATGTCCACAATGATGAAACAACCCCTCACATGCATTTTGATTTTGTTCCGGTTGTTTGGGATGAGAAAAAAGAGCGTGAAAAAGTATCAGCGAAAGAAGTGCTGACGAGATCGGAATTGAAAAGTTTTCACACTGATTTAGATAGACACTTGAAAGAGCGAATCCCTGAAATTTATCAAGAAGGAATTTTAAATGATAAGACGATCGGGATTGAAAATATTCATTCGCTGAAAAAATATTCAGCGGAGATTGAACAGCAGAAAGAGGAAATGGCTAACGAATTTAAGAGTTTTAAATATCCGCAAAAAGTTTTGAAAAGTATTGAGCGAGAAGTTGAGAAGAAAACTGTTGGAGTCTTTAATAAAAAAGAAGTAGTTATGTTGCCAGCGGAACGCTACGAGAAAATGAAAGAGTTATCGAATTCGAGTATTAGAATTCAACAACGATTTGATAAATACAAATCAAAAGCTGTTGAAGAAATTAAAAATTTAAAAGTAAATGTGAAAAATTTCGAGGAAGATAACGAACATCTTCGCTATCGAAATATTGATTTTGGTAGAGAAATTACATTGTTGCAAAAAGAGCGAGATCGACAAACAGAAAATGCAATTGTTTATAAAAGTATTTTGGAAGAAAAAGAGCCCGATCTTCAGATTAGTACGTTAGAATTTCAAGGCCGGTTAGTGCTTCATAATTTAGAGAATGACCGTATGCCAAAGAATAAAGAAGAGGGAGAAAACTGGCTGGAGATCCTCGAAGAAAATAAAGAAGAAAAGACGATTCCACAAAATCGACTTGAAAAAGCGATTGGTAAAATTAAATTGTTTTTAGAGAAATTTATAAAACGGGCTAAAGAAGCAGATTTCTCGATGGATTGGCTGGTGGAGAAAAACAAAGAACTTTCTCAGCAGCGGCAGCAACAGAAGAAAACGAAAAGCAGATCTAGTGGCATGGAGTTGTAATTGATCTTAGAATGCCCTTATTTCTCTTCAAAATCGTTTTTAAGAGCTTTTGAAGTAGTTTGCTAGGGTTTGTGTGGTTTTTTAAGCAATGCGGCTTAAAAAGGCTTGTGAGCGTTTTTAAAGTAATTAGAAATATGGTTTTAGATTTTTAGAAAAGCCCTGTGTTTTTTAAGGGCTTTTTTTGCTTTTTATGAACTGGATTTCGAACTAGATTTTACGAGGAGAGAGGGAAAAAGGGGGGGCTACTACGACCCCCCCTTTAAGTGCCGAGTGCCAATTTCAGCGAAAAAGCCGCACGAAGCCAGGTGGGACAAGGGTTTGTGGTGGGCGAGTTCTCGGCGACTTTTCAGCGACTTTTCAGCGACTTTTCAGCTGAATTTCGGAAATTTGTATTTCCCTGTAATGCTTTACTCCATCCGAATAATGTTATATACTAATAAAAAAACATGAGAAAGAAGGTTTTGTTATGGCTCAAAAAAATGAAAAAGAAGAAATGCAAAGTGTAACGATCCGTATTCCCAAAGAGTTGTATTTTGAATATAAGCAAGCTTTGTTGGAGCAAGGGAAAATTGTGACTTATGATGTGCGGAGATATATGAATGATGTTGTAGAAAATCATAAGAAGGGGCATCAATGAGCATAAAAAAAGAGCGCCTCTGCGAAAGGTACGCTCAATTTACAACTCATTTTTGTAAGGTGAATATATCATTATGGCTAAAGATAAAGCAAGATACTTCACGTTTTTATTATACCCCGAATCTATCCCTGAAGATTGGGAAATGAAATTAGAATCAATTGGTTTGCCGATTGCAATTAGTCCACTTCATGATAAAGATTTAAGTGATGTTGAAGGGCAAAAATATAAAAAGGCTCACTATCATGTAATTTATGTAGCAAAAAATCCAGTAACCACTGATAGTGTGCGTAAAAAAGTAAGACAAATTTTGGGCGATAAGAGTGTTTCTATGGTTCAAATTGTAGTTCAAAGCATGGAGAATATATATCTGTATTTAACTCATGAATCAAAAGATGCTATTGCTAAAAAGAAACGTGTGTATGACAAGAAAGACATTAAGCTGCTGAACAACTTTGATATTGATCGGTACATAACGCTTGATGCCGAAGACAAAGACGACATGTTGAATGATGTCTGTGATTTGATTGATGAAAATGGACTAGCAAACATTCGTGAGTTAAGGAGATTTGTTAAAACTCGTGGGGCTGAACATAATTTGCCTAGCATGAAGATAATAAACTCTGTTTTGCGGTCGCATACTGGATTGATTAGATTGTATTTCGATGCTGTTTATCAAGAACGGAAATATGGTCGAAGCGATTTCGACAAAGAAACAGGCGAATTAAAATGACAAAAAGGAGGTAGATTGAATGATTACTAGAGAAGATGAGGCGAATTTTCCTGATTTTAAAACAGTGTTGGAAGCAAAACAATATTTTAGAAAACGTTATGGCAAAAGCTATCGTGAAGGTGGCCGTGAGCAATTAGACGAAAATCATATTTGCTATTTTGACGAAGTTGATTATCAACCTGTTCAAATTTCTGTTTTTGATGATGGATCGGTTTTAGTTCATGTGGTTTATTGAGATACAAAAGATGTTCAACAAACGGGCCATTTAACGGAATAAGTGATGAAAACTGAATTTAAAACTTAGTCTGTATGTGGTAAAATGTTTCAATCAAGATTAGGAGGCATTAATTATGAAGTGCAATGAATGTAACAGGGTTCAATTAAAAGAGGGAAACGTATCATTAGCCCTATAAACTGCGTCTACCCTCATTATTGGAGGGCGAAATGTGAATACGTCTTATTCACAATCAAATTTACGACACAACCAAATTTTAATTTGGCTTTGCGTTCTATCTTTTTTTAGCGTATTAAATGAAATGGTTTTGAACGTCTCATTACCTGATATTGCAAATGATTTTAATAAATCACCGGCGAGTACAAACTGGGTGAACACAGCCTTTATGTTAACCTTTTCTATTGGAACAGCTCTATATGGAAAGCTATCTGATCAGCTAGGCATTAAAAGGTTACTCCTATTTGGGATTATAATAAATTGCTTCGGATCGGTAATTGGGTTTGTTGGACATTCTTTTTTTCCCATACTTATTCTGGCTCGATTTATTCAAGGAGCTGGTGCAGCTGCATTTCCAGCACTCGTGATGGTTGTAGTTGCGCGCTATATTCCAAAGGAAAATAGGGGTAAAGCGTTTGGTCTTATTGGCTCCATAGTAGCTATGGGAGAAGGTATCGGTCCAGCTATTGGTGGAATGATAGCTCATTTTATCCATTGGTCTTATCTTCTGCTCATTCCAATGATGACAATTATCACTGTTCCGTTCCTTATTAAATTGTTGAAAAAAGAAGTAAGGATAAAAGGTCATTTTGATATTGTAGGAATTATACTAATGTCAGTGGGCATTGTATTTTTTATGCTGTTTACAACATCTTATAACATTTCTTTTCTGATCATCAGTATTCTGTCATTCCTGATATTTGTAAAACATATTAGGAAAGTAACAGAACCTTTTGTTGAACCTGCACTGGGGAAAAATATTTCTTTTATAATTGGTGTCCTTTGTGGAGGACTTATATTTGGTACAGTAGCAGGGTTTATCTCTATGGTTCCTTACATGATGAAAGATGTACATCAACTAAGTACTGCTGCAATTGGCAGTGTGATTATTTTCCCTGGAGCAATGAGCGTTATTATCTTCGGTTACATTGGTGGATTACTTGTTGATAGAAAAGGTCCATTGTACGTGTTAACCATTGGAGTTACATTTCTTTCCGTTAGCTTTTTAATTGCTGCCTTTTTTTTAGAAGTAACACCATGGTTACTGACAATTATATTAGTTTTTGTTTTTGGTGGGCTGTCATTCACCAAAACAGTTATATCTACAATTGTTTCAAGTAGTTTGAAACAAAAGGAAGCTGGTGC
>NZ_QFVS01000066.1 GCF_003143955.1 Kurthia zopfii
TTTGATTCGACACCAATACAGTAGAGAAATTTTGGAAGGCTGGCAAGCCTTTTATTATTATTTTACAATTGCAGCGTTATGTACTTATTCCTTTCAAAACTCTGTACTTCTATCTTGCACTACACAAATGGGATAGAAATGAAATTAGATGTAATAATTAATTTTATTATTGATCCATTTACAGGTTTAACCACGTTGTTTTACATAGGGATTTTATTAATGATATTTTCTATAATATAAATAGAATATTAACTAATCTATTGAATTTTAAGAAAAAACAATAATGCTTTATTACCAATAACTGTATGCAAATGTCTATTGATACATTGCTGGAGTCTTCTAAGAAGAATTTTACAATGGGACAAGCCCTTGCTCTGCATAATTTAAGAGGTAAAATTATACCAAATCTTGTTCGAAAACCAATTGCTAAGTTATTTGGTAACTCTAAATATAAATATTAAAAGGAGGTATATGGATGAAATATATTAGACTGACATTAATTAATATTGGAGCGATTGGCATATTACATCTAGGTGGTTTTTTGTTCAGTATTTTAACGGATCAGATATATCGTTTTATAGCTTATCTATTAGTACTTGTTACACCTTTTATTCTGTTTATGAGTAATTATTTTTTGAGAGAAAAGCTACAGCCAGCGTCACAGAGCAATTTGATTTTTATTTTAATCGGAAGTATAGGAAGTCTGTTTTTACATTTTCTTTTCAGTAATGTCCAGTTTGAAAATGGCTTACCTTATGATCCATCAAGAGATAATATGTCAACGGCGCTTGTATTATTTTTATATAAGGCGGTATTTGTTCAATGCTTCATAGGAGCTGCCCTTTATGAGTGGCGACTTTATAAAAAGAAAAACAGTAATTGACAGAATGAATTGTTTTTTAAAAATAAAGTCTGTTCAAAATAGCCATAATTAAAATAAAGATTGATTAAAACGTCGTGATAAACCATTGATATAAAAGGATTTATCATAAATGACATATGTTTTAGTCAATCTTTTTTACAAACGGTACGACTTTATTTCAAATCAAAATGAACGATGGGAATTTACTCGGTTCATTGACGTACACAACGAAAGCGCAACAACCGTTTAAAATTGCATATGACTACACGAAGGCTGGTATGTTGAAGATGAGCCAAGAGCGTAAGTGGAAGATAAGTCAAGATCGCAACGTTCTGTTGCTGACTTATCTAACCTACATCGTGTAGGCAGTTGTGGCAATGCTCATCCAATTTGCGTCCAACAAGCCGATGCCAATGGTCAAGTGAGCAGCTTTTGGTTATAGTTATGCGAATGGCAATCCAGTGATGAATGTGGATCCGGATGGGTATTTAAGTGCCAGATTGAGAGACGTTAAAGATTTAATTAATAGGATCGTTGTTGCTATTCCAGCTTTAAGAGAAATTCGTATAGCATTAAAAAATAGAACCTTTAAAAAGAAAGGTAAAACATTTTACTTTTTTGGAAAAAAACTTATGATTATCTGAGACTTTATTAGGAGAGGGTAGTATTTTTTCTTTACTATGGAATATAAGTATATTTGTAACTTGTTTGAGTGTAATTAATCTTTTTTTCAATAATAGAAAAGAGTGGATGTATATATTAAAGAGAATTATATATACATTAAGTATAGTTTTATTAATTGGGTTAGTCATGGTCAATTTTTGGGCTGAAAGTGATCTACTATTTTCTATAAAAATAATTAATTTATTAATGTTTAGTGTATTAATCTTAAATATGTATGAGGTTCAGGGGGAAAACAAGACTTTAGTACCTTGGATTGTCTTGTATATAATAGTAGTCGTTATTGGAATGATATTTAGTAATCTAAGTTAAGTCAGGATAGCAATGGAATTGTAAAGAAAAATGAGATAACTTCAAAATAAAGTAAGCGCCAAATACAACACACTTCAACAAATTCAGCGATGATGTCGACCATATTCAAATCCATGCAGATCAAGTTTCACATGATTACCAAAGAGAAATCGATGCAACGAACAGTAAAAAAACGATTACATTGAACAATGATTTATGGAAACAAGTGACGCAATTGAACGATGCCAATTTACTCGGTTCATTAACATACACAACAAAAGCGCAACAACCATTTAAAATTGCATATGACTATGGCTCTTTGTCAAATAACGTTGGTGAGAGTTTTCAATTAAATAATAATCGATTGGTTTGAGCGAGATCACATTTCAGTTATGAAGTGTGGCTCGCTCTTTTTAGTGCGAAATGTAATAGATTCGGCTTCGATAGTTTTTAAAGTTCCTGTAACCATAGACAACTCTGTTTAATACTTCTTTTAAATTCTTTTGAAACGCCCTCTGCTAAAGGCTTCTCAAGGATTTCTGTTAGCTGTTTTAGTTTCTAATTTATTCATGCAGTTATGATGGATTGTAAAGATCATCTCACTTTCAGACGTTCACATAAGTGTCTCAAAGACCGTTGGATCAGTAGTTTGGCCGATTAACTGGAAGTTTCTAATACTTTTTCAGGCAGCGGTCTTTCTTCTGATTCGAGATCGGTACTTTTTTCTTCACCAACGTTATTTAAAGTTCATTATTAGATAAGGGATGAAACGAATGGGTTCATTTCAGTTTTCGCTGTTCTTCCTCATTTTTTTATACAAAATGAAATGTTTATTGAGAATTTTTATCAATTAACTTGAAATTGATAATCATTATCATTTATAATCAAATTAGTGAGACGGAGGTAATGAGCATGGAAATGACAATGATGAATATTACAGCATATTTTGCGACAGCAACAATTGCTTTGAAAAACGTATTCCAAGAAAGTACTAATATTGAAAATTCATTTACACATATACATACACAATCAAGTGGGTTACTATTCCCGATTAAAGGTAGCGCTTGGGTTCATTCAGGTAAGGAAAAATTTTATGTGAAGCCGGGCAAAGTTTTTCATTTCAATAATAAAGAAGTATTACATATTGAAAACTGTGGCGATGAACATTTTGAATTCATCGTGACACAATATGAATTATCAAATCGCACGAACGAAGATTTATATGACGCACAATTTTTACTAAGATTGGCGAGTGAGGAAATTTATTTACAAAAGATCTACGAATTACTTAGTTTACAAGCAGCGCCAGGCGCAATGGCGGAAATGAATCGTAAAAATAAATTCCTATCTATTTTGCAAGATGTACTTGAAGCGGCTCGCAATGAACAATTACACGCGACCGTTGATACGATGGAACAAATCGTTGAATATATTCAAAAACATTATAATGAGAAAATTAATGTGACGAAGATCGCTGAACTCTATGCAATCGAACGAAGAAGATTAGCTTATTTATTTGAAAAACATACGGGATTATCACCGAACACATATATTACCGAATATCGCGTATCTAAATCGAAATCATTATTAGAAAGAGCAGAATTGTCGATTGCTGAAATTGCGGAGACAGTTGGCTATGAAGATTGCTTCTATTATAGTCGCGTATTTAAAAAACAGACGGGTATGTCGCCTTCTGCTTATCGCAAAGAAAAAACAGTATCTTGGACAAATTCGTAAAATAGGGAGTTGCACAACATGAGAGACATTTATGACGTTACAATTATCGGTGGAGGCGCAGCAGGATTATATTCGGCTTTCTATGCCGGATTACGTAATATGAAAACGAAAATAATTGAATTCCAATCACAGCTTGGTGGGAAAGTGCAGCTATTTCCCGAAAAAACGATTTGGGATATTGGCGGACAACCTCCAATTACAGGTGGCGCTTTTATCCAACAATTGATCGAGCAAGGAATGACATTCAATCCGACTGTTCATTTGAATACGAAAGTGCTGGAAATAACGAAAAATAAAGAGCAGTTATTTGAAATCGAGACGAATAATGGTACTCATTTTAGTAAAACGGTAATCGTGGCTGTTGGTGGAGGGATTATAAATCCTCAAAAACTAAAAGTCGCAGGTGCAGAAAAAGTAAATTTGAAAAACCTTCACTATGTGGTGCGTGAATATGAGCAGTTCCGAGGTCAAACCGTCCTTATTTCAGGAGGCGGTAATACGGCAATCGATTGGGCAAACGAATTAAAAGACATCGCACAATCAATTCATGTCGTCTATCGAGGCGATCAATTATCTGCGCATGAATCACAAGTCGAATATTTACAAAGTCATGCGAATATTCATTTAAATACATCGATTGAAGAAGTTTTTGCGGATCAAGCGACAAATGCGATTACACATACAAATTTAGTTAATCAACTTGATGAAAAGTATGCTGTAGCAGTGGATCATATTATTGTTAGTCATGGTTTTGACATGGATCAAACAATCAAATATAGTTTTGATCAACCACTTTTACGTGTGGACGATTTCTATATTAAAACCGATGCGAAGCTAAATACAGATATTCCAGGTGTTTTTGCGGCTGGCGATATTGCAAGTTATGATGGCAAGGTGAATTTACTCATTGGCTGTTTCCAAGATGCTGCGAATGCTGTCAACCGAGCGAAGCAGTTCATTGAACCAGAAGCCGAGAAAGTGGCGATGGTTAGTTCTCATAATAATCGTGTACAAAAAAATTACGTTCTTGAGAAATAATAAAAAAGAATCACCAACCATCTGAAATAATCCCGAATAGTAGCTACTACTGAAAGTGCAGCTATTCGGGGGTTTTTGTTTTGGTTTTATTATATAGTGGGGATCTTAAAACAATTTACGTTGTAACTTTCAGAAATAACGAATGCTTCACACTTGTTTTCGAAAGGAGCCCTCATTATTTCTTCAATGATTATATTCTGCTTTTAACATCTGTTCGGTAGAATTCCCCCATCTTCTATAAGTGGGGGATGAATACCGTTCAGTTTGAGGGTTACCGTTGGTAACTCGAAAACTGATATAAAGGTCTTATCGCCTTTTTCTTTTAG
>NZ_QFVS01000067.1 GCF_003143955.1 Kurthia zopfii
CGGACCAGTGATTTTAACTTCGGAATTTTGAGGAATTTACCGTCAATCACCTTCACTGTTCCTTTTTGATTATTCGTTGTATAGCTTTGTACCGGATTTTTCTTACTTTTGAAACGAGGGAATCCAAACGATTGATCGCGAAAGAAGTTTTTATAAGCTTTATCTAAGAAAACGTTCGCATTGGATAACGCCAAACTGTCCACTTCCTTCAAGAACGAAAATTCCGTCTTATACTTTGCGGGCGTTGGATTTTTTCTTTTTTTAGATGGATCTAACTTGAACTCTTCATAATTTTTCATCCGTTCATCTAACAAAAGGTTGTAGACCTTACGGACACAGCCGAACGTTTTTGCAAAGAATATTTCTTGTTCTTCTGTTGGATATATTCTAAATTTATAGGCTTTCAATTTTTCCATAAGGTTTACCTCCTTTTTAAGATGATTTCTTGATATTATTATACCTTATTTTAACGAAGAAGGAAACATACGTTCTTATTAAAACCACAAAATAGACAAAATTCTTTTTCTATCAGTTTATCGAGTTACCGGTGATAACCTTTAAACTGAACGGTATTCAACCCCCACCTATAGAGGCTGGGGGTATTCTACCTAATGTTGATAAAAGAACGATGGCTTTGCTTTTTTTAGCACCGCTTCTTGTCCTTTCCTTAATGTATTTCATTTTTGGCAGCGATAATCCCGACATTGATGTTGTCGCAACAGGCGCTCCTGCTGAAGTGATTCAGCAGCTTGATGGCGATCATTTAACGATTCATGATCGAAATGCCTACTCTACAAATCAATTGAAAAAAGATGAATATGCGGCTTGGATCGATTTTAAAAAGAAGGAATTGCATTTATTAAATGACGATCCAACATTATCAAATCAACTAAATGCTGCTTTAAATCAGTCGCATCAAAGTGAAACGCCTCAACTAAAGGCCATCTATGTATATGGAGATAAAAATACGACAATTTTTGATACGTTTAGCCCGATGTTAATCGGCTTCTTCGTCTTCTTTTTCGTCTTTTTAATTGCGGGAATTGCTTTACTAAAAGAACGTACTTCTGGCACTTTGGAAAGATTACAGGCGACACCTGTTAAGCCTTTTGAAATCATTTCAGGCTATATGATTGGTTACGGTATTTTCGCCGTCATTCAAACGATCTTAATTGTCCTCTTTTCTGTGTACGTCCTTGATATTGTTTCGAACGGCTCCATCTGGCTCGCATTACTAATTTGCTTGATTGTCGCAATCGTGGCGCTTTCTCTCGGCACATTTCTTTCAAGTTTCGCCCATTCAGAATTCCAAATGGTTCAGTTCATTCCATTAGTCATTATTCCTCAAATTTTCTTTTCGGGACTATTCCCATTGGATTCGATGGCTGATTGGCTACAAAATATCGGCAAAGTGATGCCACTCTACTATGCTGCTGACAGTTTGAACAGTGTCATGTATAAAGGGCTTGGTTTTAGTGAGATTGCGACTAATTTAGGCATCTTACTTTTATTCGCATTTGCCTTCCTAACATTGAATTTAATCAGCTTGCGAAAAGGTCGAAATCATTAAGCCAAGCAAACGAATCGCATTTCTCGAAAAACATCATTATAATGTTCCTTAGAGGTTTTTTTGGAGGGAGTCAGAATTAATGGAAACAGTAAATTTAGAACGTCTACAGCAATTGATTGATTCATTTGCAAATAAGGACGTATTCATACATCTTGAAACGACTAACGGAGCTTATGCTGCTCACTTTGACGAAAAAGTATTCAACGCTGGCGCATTTATTCGTAATATCGTTTTACAATACGAGCTTGGAAAAGTTACAGCGGAAGCACCTCACCGTGTAGGTTTAAAACTTGCAAACGGTGGTTGGGTTTACGCACAAGGTATTACACATTTTGAAGTAGATCAAGAAGGTCGCCTACTAATGGCTGGACTGGATTATGAAGGGAAGCTTGCGGTCGCACTAGAAATTAGTGAAAAACCGTTCGCATACTAAGGGGGAATTCGTCATGTACCAACAAGAAGAAAAACAAATTTTAGTCATTTTCCCTCACCCTGATGATGAGGCATTCGGCGTTTCTGGTACTTTAGCGCAATATGCAAATGCTGGCGTACCAATCACTTACGCATGTTTAACGCTTGGTGAAATGGGGCGAAACTTAGGGAATCCTCCATTTGCTACGCGTGAAAGCTTACCATTAATTCGTAAAGAAGAGTTGAAAAAATCGGCGGAAGCAATCGGCATTAAAGATTTACGCATGATGGGCTTACGAGATAAAACGGTTGAATTTGAAGATGATGAGAAAATGGTTCAAATGATGACAGGTCTAATTGAAGAACTGAATCCAACATTGATCATTACTTTCTATCCGAATTACGCTGTTCACCCAGACCATGAAGCAACAGCTCGTGCAGTAGTTCGTGCAGTTCGTCGCATGGATGAAGCAGATCGCCCAAGACTTTACGGCGTTGCATTTGCGAATGATACATTAGAGAAATTAGGGCAACCTGATATCGTCAATGATATTCGTGATGTGAAAGAATTTAAAATGAATTCAATGAAAGCACACAGTTCTCAAACTGGCTGGATGATTCAAGAAGAAGAAAAACGCCAAGCTGAAGGTGATACTTCTGAAAGTAACTGGTTTACAGATGAAGCCTTCTATCAATATCGCTGGCACGAAGATTTTGAAGATCAATTTTAATTGTATGACGAGTTCGTTTTTCACATTGAAAAGCGGCTCGTTTTTTTATGTCATTTAATGACGTAAACTTTTCCCCTCGTCATGTCGTCCTATGTATGTCAATTCGAATGGCGAAAGGAAAAAAGCAATATGATGCGAAAAAAACAAGAAAAAATCTTTATCGAATTTATTGATCAATATAAAAAGCGCTTTTATTTACTTGCTTTAACCTATACAAAAAATGAGCAGGATGCACTTGATGTCGTTCAAGAGAGTTTATCGAAGGCATGGAAGTCATTCCCTACATTAAAAGATCATAGCCAATTGAAAAGTTGGTTTTTCCAAATACTCGTTAGAACAGCTATTGATTTTTTAAGAAAACAAAAGAAAATTTGCTTGATGGAAGATGATCAGATTGAATATTTCTCTCCTAATCAAGTGGATACTTATACGAATATCGATTTGCATACAGCTTTGAACAACCTACCTTATCAGTTTAGTGAAATTATTATTCTAAGGTTTTTCGAAGACTTTAAAATTGAAGATATAGCGAACATTCTAGATATTCCACTAAGTACCGCAAAATCTCGTTTATATCGAGCCTTAAAACTTTTAAAAATTGAATTAGTTGAGGAGGCAGCAAACCATGAATAAACAATTGAAAGATTTAAAAAGTAACTACGAAGAACAAAATACGCCGATCGAATTGGAGCAAATGATTGCAGGTTTCAAAAAACGAAGATCCGCTAGGCGTTTTTATTATAATTCAATCATTTCAATCGTAGCTTTAATGCTAATGTTTTTGACTTCGCTCAATATTAGCCCTGTCCTTGCAGCGAATATGGCGAAAATCCCAGGTTTTGAGCCAATTGTATCCGCATTAACAATTACAAAAGATGATTCATTGCATAAAGCTGATATTACCGTTCCAAAAGTGATTGGTACTTCAAAAGAAATCGTTGCGCTTAATGCGAAATTTGAAAAAGAAGGTAAGGAACTTTACAAGCAATTCGCATTGGATGCAAAAGTCGTTCATGATGGCCATGTCGGTATCGAAAGCGACTATATCGTAAAAACGGAGAAGACGAATTTACTATCATTTGGTCAATATACGGTCAATACAGTCGCCTCATCATCCACAACGATGAAATATACGTCAATTGATCCGCAAAAACAAATGATCATAACATTGCCAAGTTTATTTAAAGATAAGGCATATGTGAATAGAATTTCGCTGTATATCGAAGAGCAAATGAAAAAAGAAATGGCAAAAGAGCATACAGATAAGACTTATTGGGTAAAAACAGGTAAGCCCGAAGATGACCTATTTGAAGCTTTTACAAAAATTAAGAAAAACCAAAATTTCTATATTAATAAGAAAAATCATCTCGTCATTTCATTTGATAAATATGAAGTAGGACCTGGTGCAATGGGGATTGTTGAATTTGAAATCCCGACAAAAGTAATCAATGATTTATTATTACCGAATAAATATATTAAGTAATGGAGGAATTTAGATGAGTATTATACTCTTCGTTTTCGGAGCTATTTTCCTCATTTGGGGAACTTATCGCGTTAAAACAGATTTCAAAAGAGATCAAAAGAAAAATAATTGGTTAAGTTTATTATTTTCTGGCCAAGCGTCTGGAATCGGCCAAATTTTAACATCGTTTCGGTAGAATTCCCCCAGCTTCTATAAGTGGGGGATGAATACCGTTCAGATTGAGGGTTACCGTTTGTAACTCGAAAAACTGATATAAAGGTCTTATCGCCTTTTTCTTTTAGTCTAAATAAGAACATACGTTTCTTTCTCATTAAAATAAGGTATAATAAAATCAAGAAATCATCTTAAAAAGGAGGTAAACCTTATGGAACAATTGAAAGCCTACAAATTCAGAATTTACCCAACAGAAGAACAAGAAATATTCTTTGCGAAGACG
>NZ_QFVS01000068.1 GCF_003143955.1 Kurthia zopfii
CTAAAAGAAAAAGGCGATAAGACCTTTATATCAGTTTTCGAGTTACCAACGGTAACCCTCAAACTGAACGGTATTCATCCCCCACTTATAGAAGATGGGGGAATTCTACCGAACAGATGTTAAAAAACCCCGTAAATATTACTTTCAGCGTTTGAAAATCTTCTAAAAAAAGGAAATAATATGTAATTGTAGTAATGAGTTTTAAATACATACTACTTTAGGAGTTATTCACTACTTTATGTTGTGAGTAATGTACTAATTAAGGTAGAATAAGAGTGAAATATTTGTAGTATTACATCAAATATTGAAACGGAATTGTAATAAGGTATTTTGTTTTAGGATGCTATACTGTTTAATGTTGGGCCAAAGTGTTCAAATATGAATAGTTATTCAGCAGAATTAACTGTAAATAAAATAATAGGTGGTACAAATATGATCCAAATGAAGAATGTTATTAAAAAGTACCCAAATGGAATCATCGCTGTGAAAGGGCTAAACATAGAAATCAAGCAAGGTGAATTCGCTTATATCGTTGGACCAAGTGGTGCAGGTAAGTCGACTTTCATTAAAATGATGTATAGAGAAGAAAAGCCAACATCAGGTGAAATCAGAGTAAATGGTACTGATATTGCGCAGTTAAAAGATAAAGAAATTCCTTTCTTAAGAAGAGGAATGGGCGTAGTTTTCCAAGATTTTAAATTATTACCTCGAAAAAATGTGTATGAGAATGTAGCATTTGCATTAGAAGTAATAGAAGAAAAGCCAGAAAACATCAAGAAACGTGTGTCAGATGTTTTAAAATTAGTTGGTCTTGCTAAAAAAGCAAATATGTTCCCAGATGAATTATCTGGTGGGGAACAACAACGTGTCGCAATTGCTCGTTCAATTGTTAACACGCCAAAAGTTGTGATTGCAGATGAGCCAACAGGTAATCTAGACCCTGAAACTTCATGGGAAATTATGCGTTTATTTGATGAAATTAACGCAAGAGGAACGACAATCATCATGGCTACACATAATAAAGAAATTGTGAATACGATGCGTAAACGTGTCATCGCCATTGAGAATGGACAAATTGTTCGTGATGAGCGTGGAGGTGACTACGGATATGAATTTTAAAATAATCGGAAGACATATGAAGGAAAGCTTAACTTCAATGGTTCGAAATCGTTGGATGAGCTTTGCTTCTATTAGTGCGGTTACAGTTACACTATTATTAGTCGGCGTCTTCTTAGTTATTATGATGAACTTGAATAAAGTTGCAGATGATATCGAGAATGATGTAGAGATTAAAGTATTAATTGATTTAGGTGTTAACGAGACTGAGGAATTGCAGTTGCATCAGAAGGTCGAGAAAATGCCTGGCGTTGAATCCGTAAAATATTCAACGAAGAAGCAAGAACTTGATAAATTAGTGAAGGATTTTGGGAATGATTTATCATTATTCAAACAAGAAAATCCATTGCATAATGTTTTATACGTAAAAGCAGAAAATCCAAAACAAACCGAAAAAGTAGCGAAGGAAATCATGACGTACAAAGGTGCGGATAAAGTTTCCTACGGTAAAGGTAAAATTGAGAAGTTATTCGGCTTCCTGAATGTTAGTCGAAATGTAGGAATTATTTTAATCGTAGCATTGTTATTAACGGCTACATTCCTAATCTCCAATACAATTAAAATTACGATTACAGCACGAAGAAGTGAGATTGAAATCATGAAACTAGTTGGGGCTACCAACTCATTCGTCCGTACGCCGTTTATTTTTGAAGGTATGTGGTTAGGTGCATTAGGAGCAGTGCTTCCAATTGCAATAGTGACGACATTATATGCAACTTTACATGATAAAGTCACACCAACATTAGAAAATGAAATTGTTCAATTGTTAGAGGTCATGCCATTTATTTTACAAATTGATCTTATATTACTCGTAATGGGTGTAGTCATCGGTGTACTAGGCAGTTTCATGTCTGTACGTAAGTTTTTAAAAGTATAAAGGGGGATCTGCAGTGTTTAGTAAAAAAGGGATTATCGCCGCTAGTTTAACAGCTGCATTACTTGTACCTTCAATGAGTGCAAATGCAGAATCGATTAGCGATTTAAAACAAGAGAAAAAACAAGTTGAGAAGAAAAAGGCAGCGATTAGTAATAAAATTAGTGCTAAAAAAGAAAAAATCGCAGATGCTCAAAACTCGATTGAAAAATCAGCAAAACAAGTGTCGAAATTAAACGGTAAAATAGATGAAGCAGACGATAAAATCAAAGGGGTTCAAGCACAAATTGTTAAAACAAAAGATGAAATCACTGAACTACAAAAATCAATCGAAAAGCTACAAAAGAAAATTGATGAACGTGGCGAAATCTTAAAAGAACGTGCAAGAGCAATGCAGGAAACTGGTGGTCAAGTTGGATATTTAGACGTATTACTTGGTGCAAATAGTTTCTCTGATTTCATTGATCGTGCTTCTGCCGTAAATGAAATCGTTAATGCAGATGAAGGTATTATCGAAGACCAAAAAAGAGATCAGCAAAAAGTAAAGGATCAACAAAATGAAGTGAAAGAGAAATTAGCACTTCAAGTTGAGCGTAAAGACAAGTTAGTCGACTTAAAAGCAGATTTAAACAATAAAAAAGCAGTGAAAAAAGAAGCTTTAAAACATATGGAAAAACTTCAAGCGCAGTTGAATAAACAACGTAAGAAACTTGAAGGTGAATATGAAGAAGCACTTCAAGTAAGTAAAGGTGTTCAACGTAAAATTGAAGCAGAGCAAAGAAAAGCTGCTGAAAAAGCACGTAAAATTGCCGAAGCAAAAGCAGCGAAAGAGCGTGCGATAGCACAATCAAAATTACAATCACAATCAAAAGCTGTAGCAGGGAGTACAGTATCTGCTGGTGAAGCGCCAGTCGTGTCTTCAGGTACATGGATGAAACCAGCTTCAGGTCGATTCACATCTGGATTTGCTGGCCGTGACATCGGTGCAGGTAATGAATACCATTATGGTATTGATATTGCAAACAGTGCTGGTACGCCGATCGTCGCTTCTGCTGACGGTGTCGTATTCAAAGCAAGTCCATTATCAACTTATGGTAATGTCGTAATGATTACGCATAATATCGGTGGCAAAACATATACGTCACTTTATGCACATATGAGTGGTTTTGCTACTTCACCTGGTAAAGTTGTTAAAAAAGGTGAGGTTATTGGATACATGGGATCAACTGGTCGTTCAACTGGACCACACGTACACTTTGAAATCCATATCGGCTCTTGGGTTAACCAAGCTACTGGAGCAGTTAATCCGCTACAATATATTTCTTTGTAAGACGTTCAATTGCAGAGGAGAACAATTGAATAAGAGCCTAAATCCATAAAGATTTAGGCTTTTTTTATTGCTCACGTTTAGACTTTGAAAAATATCGAATGGTTTCCGCCACTTATTTTTCGGTAGGCGTCTTCGTTATTTCTTTCTATGATGCCAGATCATAAATTAATTTACTTTCAACTTAGTCATTCCTTTTGTTACAATTGTATATACCCTAGTAGGTATGGAGGTAATTATGGATAATAATATGTGGTACACCGTTTTCAAAGTGTCTTTACCATCAAGTTCCATCGCATTTATTTTAGCGACAGTATTAACTGCACTATTATGTTGGTTATATTTGAATAAAAAAACAGCAGATGTCTTTCTGAATTATGCCATTACATTCATTGTAACGTGGAAATTCAGTTACATAGTAACCGATTGGCAAGGTTTCATCGACTATCCATTATCAGTATTTTATTTTGATGGGGGCAAAGTTGGATTCGCGATTGCATTAGCAGTTGTGATTGGATATGCAGTGTGGGATCGACTAAAGGGCAAAGAATCCACGGTCAATCAAATAACTTATTTCATTTTGACCTATGCATCGTATCATTTTTTCTTCGTCCTTTTAAACAATGAAAGTTTGACAGTGGTCATTTCGTGGCTTGTTCTAGCAATCGGTTCAGCGGCAATAATAATCGCCTTAAATCGGTCAAATAATCATAAAATCTATTTTGTTTCAATAACAATCGCCGTTGTATATATGATATTCTCATTAGTAGTAGAGCCACTTGGTTGGCAACAAATGAAGCTAGTAGCAATCATTGGATTTTTAACATCTGTTCGGTAGAATTCCCCCATCTTCTATAAGTGGGGGATGAATACCGTTCAGTTTGAGGGTTACCGTTGGTAACTCGAAAACTGATATAAAGGTCTTATCGCCTTTTTCTTTTAGC
>NZ_QFVS01000069.1 GCF_003143955.1 Kurthia zopfii
AAAGCGCACATGAATTAAAAGAAGCCTATTGTGAATGGTTTGATTGGGCTAAAACATCGACAGACATGATTGAGATAAAAGAAAGGTTATCGCTTTTTTACCGAAAGGTAATAGAGAGTGATATCCCTGCATTTAATCAGGTCATTAAAACAATGAAGAACTGGCAGACAGAAATACTAAATAGTTTCGCTTTTGGTTATTCAAATGGCTTTTTGGAAGGTATCAATAACAAAACAAAAGTTATGAAACGCAATGCATATGGCTATAAACGATTTGATCGATTTAGAGCCAAGATACTATTAGCAATCAAGTACAAAAAGGTTGGTTTACATCTGGGCTGAATTAAAAAAGGTGAATGAAATTGAAAACCCAATTTCATTCACCCCAACATTTGACACAGAGCCACTTTTTGGCTAGGTAATTCTAAACAATTCAATTGACCACTGAAAACAGCCCCACCATCTATACCGATTATGCGATTTTCTCCAAAATAGATTTCATGGTTTTGGCGATTCATATGAAGTACAGGGGTAGGTGTATGTCCGAAGACAACGGTTTGATTACCTTTATAATTTTTATGGAATTCATCTCGAATCCATAGTAATGATTTTTTTGTGTTTTGATTGAGCGGAATATTCGGCTCAACTCCAGCGTGGACAAATATATAATCCTTTTGTTCAATTACTTTGTCTAAGTTTCGTATAAATTCTAGATCCTCGATGATTTCACCTGTGAAAAATGGTTGTAGAGAGAAGTCGTCTAAAGTCCCTGCTTGATCTAAATCAGATTCGGAAAATCCGTAACTTCGCATCGTCGCCAATCCGCCAGCAGTGTAAATCCAAAAATCCCAATCGTATTTGTTCTCAGATGTGAAAACATCGACCATAATTTGTTCGTGATTACCCATTAGAACATGAGCGCCTTGTTGTTTCAATTGTCGTACTAAAGCAATCACCTCTTTCGAAGAAGGACCACGATCGATGTAATCGCCAAGTAATACTAATTGATCTGTATCTGCTGAGTAGCTTGCTTTCTTCAATAATTCTTCTAAAAGTCGTAATTCACCATGTATATCACTAATGAGTAAAGTGCGTTTCAATGAAATTCTCCTTTAATCCTTTGTTTTTAATGAATCCGGTCTTTCGCCGATATGACTCCAATTCGTAATGCCATCATCTTCATCGAATGAAATTGTCACACGTGCAACTTTGTTTTGCGTTAGTAAAATTTCCATCAGATGGTCCCTTATATCGTCAACTTGAGCGAAGGAAAGTGTTGGATCTACTTCTGCCATTACTTCAACATGAAGTACTTCACCTTCTTTAATGACTTCAAGTCGTTGGATATCTCGAATATTCTCATCATCTGAAACTAAGTAGGCGATATGATTCAACATATCTTCATCTGTTTCACCTATTGCTCCGCGTGCATTTTCTAGGAAAACACTTGCGACAACATAGAACATCATGACACCGATGATAATTGAAGCGATCCCTTCTGCTGCAGACCAACCTGCAAAATGAGAGATTAGTACAGATATGATGGCGATGATTCCACCTGAAGTTGCGACAGTGTCTTCCATAAATACAAGCTTAGTTGCTGGTTTCGCATGATTCAAGTTGGCAAATGCTTTAGGAAGAACTGTAAAGATTGTAGCAGTTTGTCCAGCTTCATGAACAATTTCTTTTGCGGCCTTCAATAAGACGATTCCTTCTAAAATAATACCTAGCGCTAAAACGGAAATTGTAATGGCGATACCTGTAGATGCAGCGGGGTGTTGTATGTGTTTCCACCCTTCCAAAATGGTTTCGTATGCAAGGATTCCTACTATTAAGACGGCGCCTAAACATACAAGGTTAACTACTCGACCAAAACCAGTAGGGAACTTAGGCGTTGGAGCTTTCTTCGAGAGAGCTGACCCGATGAATACGAAAAATTGGTTTGCTGAGTCGCCAAGTGAGTGCATCATCTCTGCGAACATCGCTACATTTCCGGTGAAGACGAAGGCAATCCCTTTAATAATGCCTAAAATTAAGTTCACGACACCCGCTAGTAAGGACGGTTTATTACCACCTTTTAATAAATGAAAAATATCTTTCAAATTGCAACGCCTCATTTCTTATAAAATTGATACTTCGATATCATCGATGAATGGCAGTGATTTTAGCCGTGTATAGATGTTTAAAGTATCTTGCTCAGGAAGTGAAGAAAAGCGTATATGGATTTCATGAATTAAATCATGATTTAAATCCCTAGTATCTTTAATGATCAATCCTTCCAGTAAAAAATCATTCGCTTTCAAATAATCAATTACTTTTTCGATATCATCCGACTGTTCAAGTCGTATAATGACATTGATTTCTTGCATACGTAAGCGCTCCGGTCCTAATCGAGTGAAGATTGGTGCGATTACTTCTACACCGAATAGAACAATTAGAACTGCAACGATTGCAGGGATGTAAAATCCAGCACCAACAGCGATGCCGATTCCAGCTGCACCCCAAATCATAGCAGCTGTAGTAAGGCCACTAATACTATCATCAGTTCTTTTTAAAATTACACCTGCACCTAGAAAACCAATACCACTTACAATTTGAGCCGCAAGTCGTAGAGGGTCCATCGTGACATTAATTCCTGGAACGGGTGTAGCTTCAAAAACGGATTGAACAGATATAATAGTAAGAAGACAACTGAAAGTAGCGATGACTAATGAGGTTTTCAACCCGACTGGCTTACGTTTTAGTTCTCTTTCGACGCCAATTCCAAGGCTTAGTGAAGCGGCAATGACCATCTTCAATAAGGATTCCACTAAGAAGGGCGTATCTGTAATAAAACCCATGTACCCACCTCGCATTAAATTTTTAGAAAAGTGCAGTCTTAATCTACAGAATAGTGTAGAATTAAGAGAGTGCATTCTTTTGCATTATACTACAGTGAAGTTAGTTTTTTACAGAGTAAAGTAGGTGATTAGTTGGAGCAACCAAAAATGCCGCCGCTTCTAGTAATCTTTATAGGAGTACTCTCTGTATCAGCTTCTGCAATCTTTGTGAAGTTATCTACAGCAGAGTCAGGCACGATCGCATTTTATCGAATGTTTTTATCTGTTTTAATAATGCTTCCATTGTTCTTGAAAAACAATCTACATGAATTGAAGGAAATCAGATCTCGAGATTGGGTATTTTCTACAATTGCTGGAATTCTATTAGCATTCCACTTTATCCTTTGGTTTGAGTCTTTGAGATATACTTCAGTAGCTAGTTCCACAGTATTAGTTACCCTTCAGCCGTTATTTGCAATCTTTGGTACATACTTTTTCTTTAAAGAGAAGATTACATTAAAGAGTGTACTTGCAATGATTATTGCGATTGGCGGAAGTTTCTTAATAAGTTGGGGAGATTTCCAAGTAGGGGGAACCGCTTTTTATGGAGATATACTTGCACTAATTGCTTGTGCTTTAGTAACCGGCTATATGTTATTTGGCCAAGATCTTCGTAGACGAATTGGTTTAACTACTTATACAATCATCGTTTATACAGTGAGTGCAGTTACACTAGCGATTTATATGTTGGTGAAGGGTGAGTCATTTACTACGGATGATCCAATGAACTGGCTATGGTTCTTATTGCTGGCGATTGTACCGAACTTGTTGGGGCATAATCTATTTAACTGGGCTTTAAAGTATGTTTCTGCGAATACGATTTCGATCGCAATTCTATTTGAGCCAGTAGGAGCTTCGATTATGGCTTTCCTAGTATTTGGTGAAGTATTAATATCATCTCAATATATTGGTGGAGCGATTGTAATCATTGGTATTCTTCTATATGTAATTGATTTCAAACAATTATTTAAATTATTTCAGAAAAACTATTGATTTTCTTTTCGACATGTATTATATTTATACATGTCGTCAAGACAACAACGAAACAATCTTAAAACAAAGCGAAAAATTATTCTACGAAAGTTATTGACAACTGCAACGTAGAAGTGATAAGATGAAATAGTTGTTAACGAAACGACAACGAAAAAAGATTTTAAAATAACGCTTGACATCATTTTTAAATAATGTTAAGATATTGAAGTCGCTTACGAGTGGCGTAAACAAAACATGAACCTTGAAAACTAAACAAGCAAGAAGTTAATCACAATAAAGTCTTATCACTTAGTGGTAAGCAATTGTTATCATAGATAACGCTAGCAAAGCAAATGAGCTTTCAAACACTTTT
>NZ_QFVS01000006.1 GCF_003143955.1 Kurthia zopfii
ACCGAATCTATTTACACTTCGCATTAAAAAGAGCGAGCCACGCTTCATAAATGAAAAGTGATCTCGCTCAAACCAATCGATTTTTATTCAATTGAAAACTCTCACCAACGTTATTTGACAAAGAGCCGAAATAATTTAACGATTTATAATGTTGAAAACCGTCTACTAATGAGCTTTTTAATTGTTCAGTCATTGTTGTTCGATCTGACATATCAATTGTTGCAAAAATATTATATTGTTCTATTAATTTTGCATTAAATGATTCAGGATTTTGTGATAACGCAACAATCAAACAGTTTTGATCTTCTTTTCTAATTGCTTCAATTAATTCTTCTGCTTTAATTGATTCGCTTAAATCTAAACTAATATAATAAAATTCTGCCATACTACCACTTAACGATTTTATGACGCTTGAAGGTTTTCTAGTTGTTAAATTAAACTCGGCATTAATTCCTTTTAAAGTTGCGTACTTCTCTAATGTACTATGTACGATTTCAATATAGCTATAATCTTCTTCACATATAATTACTCTCATAATTACTCCCCCAAAACTTACATTCTTTAATTCTCTATAATCTATTTATAAGATTATCACATATATCTTAAGAATAGCATTAAATTAACATTTCACATAATACAAAACTTGTTAGATTTGAAATATAATATTAATATTCGTTTAAAAAATTATTATGGTTCAAACTTACGGATTTTTACAATCTTGCAAATAGCGTATTCACTGGAATTGTAATCATCATTATACAACAAATTTCGACAAATATAATAGAGTTAAAATGACTAATTTTAGGGTATAAATACTAGCAAGAGGTGATACTTATGTCCATACTAAATCAAAAATCAGATCAAAGTTTTGAATTTATTGGCAAAAATGTTGGAATTTTTATGATTCATGACTTAACTGGAAGTCCGCAGAATTTAATGGAAATTGGTGAGATTTTTGCAGAAGCAGGTTATTCTGTTCAAATTCCTTGTTTACTTGGTCACGATGAAAATGAAGAAGTATTACAAAACAAAACGATTGATGAAATTTATCACAAATTGTATGACGAATTTAATTCATTCAGCGATCAACTTGAATATACAATTTTATTCGGCTTTGCTACGGGTGGTGCTTTTGCACAACAAATTGCGAGTAATAATGAAATTGCAGGATTAATTTTATTGAATTCATTATTTGCCCCTCCTGAAAAACTAGTTTCCGTCGCGATGAACAGTTCCGAAATCACACTTCCTACAGGTACAATTGATATCAAAAACAATCGTGCCAAAGTAAAAGTATTCGAAAATGTTCCCGTTAGTTTAATTAAGGAATTGACTGAGGTTAGCTCTAGATTGTTTAAAGATGCAGTCAATATTCATGCACCTGTACTAATTTTGCAATCGATTGATGACCATGTTTATGCACCAAAAGATGCCGATCAAATGCTGACGAAAATTGGCTCTAGAGAAAAGCATCTGGTCATGCTTTACGATAGTTATCATTATGCACCTGTTGATTATGACCAAGAGCGAATTGCTAATCAAAGCTTGTTCTTTATTAAAGGATTAGATCCAAGGCGTGAAGATTAGCGAACATACAAAAGGGATGTACCGTGGCTTAACACGATACATCCCTTTTAACGTTTTAAAACGGCCCGTAGTTCATATAATGCGCTACGATTAAAATAATGACACTGACAATAACTTGTGCGATGAAAAATGGAATATACCATCTCACCCATTTATTCCACGGAATTCCGGCTACCGCTAATGCGGCAATTAACGCCCCGTTTGTCGGGAATAATAATGCGGCAATACCATCACCTAATTGGAAAGCTAATACAGCAGTTTGACGTGTAACATTAACTAAATCTGCTAATGGAGCCATGATCGGCATTGTTAATGCTGCTTGACCACTTTGTGATGGGATTAAGAAATTGATGACCATTTGAATGAACATCATTGCGACAGCTGTAAGCGCTGAAGGAACATTTGCTAACATATCACCCATGAAGTGTAATAATGTATCTAATAATCCACCACTTTGGAAGATTACAAGTACTGCTTGAGCAAGACCGATTATTAATGCTCCACCAATTAACTCACTCGCTCCTTTAACGAAGCTATCAGCGATTTTCGAAGGATTCAGCCCTCCAACAATCCCCATAATAATACCCGCTAATAAGAATAATCCAGCTAATTGAGGAATAAACCATTCATATACTTTTACACCGATAATAAGTGCAACAAAATTCAATAAAAATACTGATAATACTAATTTATGACGTAAAGTCATTTTTAATGTGACATCTTTATCTTGTGGACTAAATGCACTAAACTTGCCGTAAATACCCAGTTCAGGATTTTTCTGAACTTTAGAAGCATGACGGTAAATAAAGTATGACGCCATTGAAAAGAAGATGATGAAAATGACGATTCTGAAGCCCATACCAGAGAACGTTGGTAATTCGGCAATACCTTGTGCAACTGCTGTCGAGAATGGGTTTAGGAATCCAGCGGTGAATCCCATCCAAGCACCCATTACAACGATTGCGAAGCCGGTTACAGCATCGAATCCAAGTGCAATTGTTAAAGGTACAATTAAAGCTACATAAACCGCTACTTCATCACTCATACCCATTGTTGCGCCACAAATTCCGAAGAATAGGACGAAAACAGGAATCATCAGTTTTTCTTTGCGCTTCATTTTTTCAGCGAATGTAACGATGAATGTATCAAGTGCGCCAGTAGCATTCATAATACCGAATACCCCACCGATGATTAGTACGAAGAAGATTGTCCCTGCACCATTTACCATCCCTTCGTGAATACTCGTGAATATATCTAGAAATTGAACAGGTGTATTTTCTACAAATTTGAATGAATCTGCAATTAACACACTATGCCCATCTTTATCTTCAGTGTCGTAGTGACCAGCAGGGACTATGTACGTCAAAATCGCTGATATAACGATTAATGAGAATATTAATACGTATGCATTAACTCCTTGTCCCTCACTATTTTCTTTTTTTCTTTTAAACATAATATAACTCCTTATAAACGAATAATGATGACTTAAATTGATTTTAAATACAATAATAATTATACATAGAGAATTATTTTTATACAATAGATTTTTTATTCGTGGAATATTCAAAAAACGTATTTCTCGCATACAAGAAATACGTTTTCCGATTTTACTTTATAATTAGCCTTTGACCTTCATAAACAAATGATAAATCCAACCTGTTTAATTCGATTAATACTTTTTCTGATTGATTAAACTTCTTGGCAATGGATGGAATCGAATCGCCATTTTTCACGAGATATACTTTCTTTCCTTTCGTTAAAGTCGAATTAAATGTTTTATATTTTTGTGGCTTACTACTAGTGGATCTAACTTTCGTCGTACGAATCTTTTTTCTTTATGGCTATTCAACTTTTGTGGTTGTTTGCGCAAGACCTGTTGTGGTTCATTTGCTTCATTCATTTGTTGATCAGTGACAGCAATAACTAACTTTGAACCAACTTGAATTTCATTTGAATCAAGATCATTCCATATAAATAATTGATCTGTTGAAATTTTGAATTCCTTCGCGATCGTACTTAAAGTATCCCCTTTTTCAATAACAATATATTTTGTAGGTACTAGTATTAATACTTCATCAAATTCGGTTAAGTGATGGCGGACAATAATTTCATTTAGTTTTTCTGCATATTTCGAGTCAGTGGCATATGCTCCTTGAAGAGCTTGAGTCGCTTCTTCATAATGATCACTAGTACTTTTCCAAGTTTTCATATAATAGAACGGATTACTTTTCAAGCCGTTTTTCATTAAATTCGCATAATCTTCAAGAGATTCATTCGTTGTTGAGTATTTACGAAAGGATGATTTAATTGAAAATAATTGAGCATTGCCATCGTCTTCCATCGTTCTAAAGTCGACTGTTCCACCATTATACTGTCCTTTTATACCGAATAAATTATTAAAAGGAGCTTGGCTTAGCTGACTTCTTCCGTAATTTGATTCTAGTATTGCTTGAGCGATCATTACGGATGCATAAATATTATGTTGTTGAGCAATTTCAGAAGCATCTTCACTGATTTTTTCAATGAATGGAACGCTATTTGCTGCCTCCACTGTCATATTATTAATTGATGACATTGCACCTATGATGACTAATACACTTAACCCCTTATAAATATTTATTTCATTCAACCACCTTTTATTAAATTTTACATAATTTACGTCTTCACTCTTTACCCTTTTATGACCTAAATATTCCTAAGCAACCATAGATTAATTATGATAAAATAAACTAATAATTCACAATTCGGGGTGCTGCATGCGAAAAATACATTATAGTTGGGTCATTTTAATCATCACATTTATATCCATCATAGTTGCTGGAATCGTTCGATCATCTTCCGGTGTTTTTATAGAACCTTTTGAAGCTGAGTTTTCATGGAGTAGAGCAAATATTTCACTCGCTTTTGCTGTCGGATTATTTTTATACGGCTTATCTGGTCCTTTCATGGCCGCATTTGTCGAAATTTTCGGACTCAAAAGAGTGATGGTTTATTCTATGGGCTTATTAGCTGTCGGACTTTTGGCTACATTATATATGAAGGAACAATGGCAGTTAATCTTAATATGGGGTGTTTTAATTGGCGTGGGCTCTGGATTATTCTTAACCGTTTTAAGTACACAAGTTGCCAATCGATGGTTTTCAAAACATCGTGGTTTGGCCGTCGGTATACTTACTGCTGCCACGGCCACGGGACAACTCGTTCTATTACCTGTTCTAGCCATATTAGTTGAGCAATATAATTGGCAAGCCGCAATTAAACTAATTTTACTTTTGGCGATTATCATGACGGTTATTTTATTACTATTTATGAAAGATACACCAGAATCAATTCAATTGAAGAAATACGGAGAACTTTCGGATTCACCTCCACCTCCAATACATAATCTTTCAAAAAATCCGTTTGTACTCGTATGGAACTCTTTAATAGAAGGTTTACGTTCAAAGGCGTTCTGGTTATTAGCTGGTAGTTTTTTCATATGTGGACTTTCTACAAGTGGATTAATCGGTACGCACTTCATCAGTTACTGCATGACATTCGGTTTTCCTTTAGTAGTTGCCGCTTCCATGCTATCTTTTATGGGAATTTTTGATTTAATCGGCACGACATTGTCGGGTTTCTTATCCGATAAAATCGATAATCGTTGGTTATTATTTTGTTACTATTCATTACGTGGACTATCGCTTTTAGCCCTTCCATTCGCATTGAATAGTGGTTCATACACTTGGTTAGTTGTCTTTTCCATTTTTTACGGCTTAGATTGGATTGCAACTGTCCCACCAACAATTGGCTTAGCTAGACGGGAATTCGGCATCGAAAAAAGCGCTATGATGTATGGCTGGATTGTTGCGTTCCATCAACTCGGCGCTTCATTTGCTGCATATGCTGGTGGCGTGATTTTCGACATCTTCAATTCCTATTCATTCGCATTTATGTTGGCTGGTGGTTTCTGTGTATTAGGTAGTCTTTTTGTTATATTACTTAAAAAACATGATCCGAAAACAGAAATTTACTAATGTTTGCAACCTTTTTGTAATAAAAACTGTTCTAGTAAAGGTGTAAAGTTATGATACAATAACTACTGAATCTTTATTAGGAGTGACCTTTTTGAATTATGAATTATTAAAGTCAATCAATGGATTGGCCGGACAAGTAGGTTGGATTGACGATGTAATGAAATTCGCCACTAACTACGCAGTCCATGTATTTGCCGTTGTTTTATTACTAATGTGGTTCTTTGGCAAGGAACAAATGAAAAAAACGGTTGTTTATTCTGCTATTTCAGGTGCCGTTGGTATTTTAGTTAATGTACTTATTAGTAAAATTTATTTTGAAGCACGACCTTTTGTAACGCATGATGACATTCATATACTTGTGGATCATGCCGCTGACGCTTCGTTTCCAAGTGATCATACGACCGGAGCAATTGCTCTTGCGTTTGCCATTGCGCTTCGCCATAAAAAACTCGGCGTAATTATGATGTTATTTGCATTATTAACTGGCTTCTCTCGTATATATGTTGGAAATCATTATCCAGGGGATGTTTTAGCAGGAATTATTGTCGGTATTTTAGTAGCTTGGATCTTTTCTAAAATGAAATGGCTTGTAAATCCAATTGCGAACTTCATTATTTCAATTTATAATGCTATTCCATTATTACCAAAAAAAATGTAGTCATTCCAGCAGGGAACCTAGTATCACAGGTTTCCTGTTTTTCATTTGTGCTATTTTAAATAAAAATGCAAGTAATAAAAATATTATAAAATACCGTTTTTAGCTATTTGAAAGCGTTTTATCCTTATTTATTGACAAATTTGTGAACGAAGTATATGATTAAGTCACAAAGTTGTCACAGTTTTCAGGAGATGTATATAACAAAGGAGGAATTTCTAATGAACTTATATGATATTATTTTAATCGGTGTTAGTTTGATTTCGATCCCTCTCGTTTGTGCAATTTGGCTTGATGCATTCTATGCTCATAGAAAACGTGTTGAGTTCTCACTTCTTAGAACCGCAGGATGGTATGCAGCAATTTTCGTTGTATCTTTCGTACCGACAGTGATCGCAGTCTACAATTTGAAAGGTTAGGTGTACGAACCGTGTTTATTTTCACATAGAAGCTCATCAATAGTCATCATTGATAAGCTTCTTTTTTTCGATAAAAAAATGCCGACCATTAAATGATCGACAAATACTTTTCATTATTTTGCTGCACCAGTAGACATCATAAGGAAACCTACGAAAGCCATACCGATTAAAACGCCAATTATATTGACGAAACTCATAACACTTCTCTCATTCTTAACAATACTGACTGCAGTTAATACACAGCCAATCATGTAAATAAAGAAACCTGAAAAGATGAAAAAGTTCCCTGATAAAAATTCAATTGATTGATCCGTAAATGGTGGAATTAAGAAAAATAATCCAGCAAAAACGAATACGAATGCGAAGCGCGAAAAGACGCGTGTCATATGAACACTCCTTTATAATCTATAAATCGTTCGATATCCCACTATGTAGAATAGCATATTTTGAACAATTCCAGTAGTTGGTTTGCACATGTGACATGAATTTGTATGAATTTTGGAATTAATTACCTGTAACTTGTTTTAAAGTTCTGGTAAATACTTCTTCTGGTTCAACGCCAATTATACCAAATCGATTGTCGAAAACGAAAAACGGCGCGCTTTCAACACCAATTTGTTGCGCAGCGTATTGATCCATTTCAAGTTCATAAGCAAATTTATCTTCTTCTAATACTTCTTTTGCTATCTCTTTTGATAATCCTATTTGTTCAATTACTGTATACAGAAAGTTTCGATCTGATAAATCTTTTCCATCTGTAAAGTGAGCTTTCATTAGTAAATCCGTATATTGTTGATCCAAATTTTCGGATGCTACCCACTTCCCTAGACGGTGTGCATCAGCCGTATTCGCACCAATCATTGTATCGAAATTAAAGTCTAATCCAACTTCTTTTGCATGCGCTGTTAATTCTTCAAGAAATTCATCCAATTTGCGTTGATTTCCGCCCATCATGTCAAGCATATAGTCTTTATAAGGTATGTCTATACTACCTTCGATTTCAGGATGTATTTCGTATTTTCTAAAAATCATATTTGGTGCTTCATCTAATTCTACTTTTTCAATTGCATTCGCTAGTTTTGTCTTGCCGATATAGCAAAATGGACAAGTAAAGTCTGAAAATATTTCGATCTTCATAATATGCCTCCTAGTTCCAGGCATTCATACCGCCTCGAACATTTTTAATTGATGTAAATCCTTGTTTTTTAAGCTGTTTACAAGCTTGCATACTTCTCATACCACTTTGGCAAATAACGATTACTTCTTTATTTTGATCTAAAGTACTGAAATTCGAACCTAGTGGCATGTTTTTAAATTGTTTAATATGTCTACCTTTATATTCGGCAGGTGTGCGTACATCAATTAATAATTGATTCGCATTTTTTTGATTGATGATACTTTTTAAATCACTTGTTGAAATTTGTTCAACACCTTTTGCAGGCTTCATTCGAATGATTAAAAATAGCACAATGACCGCAATGACAATCCAAACCATGTCGCATCTCTCCTATAAGATATCCATCCAAATTTTAATGGCAGTTGCTAATATTAAAATTGCCAAGAAAACTTGTAGAATTTTGATATTTAATTTCTTACTTACTTTTGCCCCAATTGGAGCAGCGATTAAGCTTGCAATAATCATAATAATTGTTGGAAGCCATTCTACTTGGCCAGTCGAAATCTTTCCAATCGAACCACCAATCGAAGCAAGCAATGTAATTGCTAAACTTGAAGCAATTGTAACTCGTGTTGGAATGCCTAGAACAACGAGCATGATTGGCACAAGGATGAATCCTCCACCAGCACCGACAATTCCGGATGCAAGGCCGACGATGATTGCTAAGCTGAATGCAAGTGGTTTATTGAATAGAATGTCTGCTTGATCTTCAACTTTCTTTTTCGGAATAAACATCATCACTGCGGCAATGATTGCCAATACACCATATACCATATTGACGCTTGTTTCGGAAAAAGAACTTGAAGCAAAACTACCAATGAAACTACCGATTACGACCCCAGATCCCATCGTGATAATTAACGGTTTATTAAGTAGTGAGCCATTTTTATACGCTAATACACCTGCTAATGACGCAAACATTACTTCAACCGCACTAATCCCGGATACTTCATGGGATGTGAAAGCTGTAAAGCCTAAAAGCGGTGGTACGTAAAGAAGGAGGGGAAATTTAATAATTGCCCCACCAATACCTAACATACCTGAAACAAAGCTACCGACTAAACCGAGAACGAATATTGTCAAGATCCATAGAAAATCCAAGGTATTTCCTTCTTTCTATCCGATCATTACCCTTTTTGGATAGTGAAAGTTATTTCTTCACCATTAACTTCTTGACTTAAAATTGTGTTTTTACTAGCATTTGCCCATGCTGGAATATCTGCTAACGACCCTTTATCTGTGACAGTTACTTCTAGTATTTGCCCCGCTTCTAAAGTATCTATTGCTTTTTTCGTACGTACGATTGGCATTGGGCAAGCCAACCCTTTTGCGTCTAATTGTAAATCAATATTCATTTTAATTGTCTCCTCTAGTATATACTATTATCGAATTGCGCATCGGTTAGGGCCGATTTCCATCTCTGTTTGTTCTTCATTTGTTGGGCTAATTTTCCCCATATTGACGTGACGAATTTGCGTATATGCATTTGGTTGTGGTGGTAAATGATCCGTTACAGCTTTACGGAATTCTTCTTCATCCGTCATATTTAGTCCGTGATTTTCAACTAATAAATCGCCGAAACGTTTACCTACTGTACCATTCGCGTTTAATTCCTCGATTACCATGAAATGCGCTGGTAAAACGATTAAATCTTCATTTAATTTGCGGTAGCGTGTATATAGCGTTTCGCGTAAATCCCCTACCCAATCCTCCGCAAGTCCAGCTAAGTCTGGGCGACCGATTGAATCGACGAATAAAATATCCCCTGTTAGGAAATATTTATGGTCAATAACCATAGAAGTTGAACCAATAGTATGACCAGGTGAATAAATTGCTTGTAAATCTAATGTCGATCCTCCAATTGTGAATGAAGCTTGATCTTCTAACTTCGCATATTTAAAAACGACTTCTTCCGCATCTTTTTCAGGTAAATAATACGTTGCACCTGTTTTCTCGGAAAGTAATCTTCCACCTGAAATATGATCGGCATGTAAATGCGTATCGAATACATATTTGATTGTCACGTTTTTTTCGTTTGCGAAGTTTTCAAATACATCTGTAAATCGTACTGCATCTACAACCGCTGCTTCGCCTTGAGAAACGACCATGTAAGATAAACAACCTTTACCTAAACGAACAAATTGGTACAATTCCCCGCCATTTTTTAAATCACTAACTTTAATTGGTTCAATATATGAACTCCAAGCTTTCATGCCGCCTTCTAAGTAACCAACATCTAAGCCTTCTTCTTGGATTAGATCGGCAACCATGATTGAAGAACCTTCTTTAGCACAAACGACTAGAATGTCCTTGTCTTTCGGTAATTTCGGTAATAAATCTTCCACTCCATCTAGTAATTCAAAATATGGAATGTTTAAGTATTCAAAGTTTTCGCCTTCAATTTTCCAATCAGCGAAGTCTCCTTCATTACGAACATCTAAAATAAATAGTGATTTTTTATTAATCACATAATCTGCAATTTTCTTTGATGACCATTTCGTTGTCATTCAATTACCCCCATAGGTATATTTTATTTGAAATATAAGAGTTGTTCAAGTAATACGTTTGAACAACTCAAATTGTTTATTAGAAACTTAATGATGGAGCTGCATCTTTAGCAAATTCTAAGAAAGTTACTGCACCGCCAACTTCGATTCCATCCACTAAATCTTCCGCTTTAATGCCCATTACGTCCATCGTCATTTGGCACGCGATGAATTTGACCCCTAAATCTTGCGCCATTTCTAGTAATTCAGGAATAGATGGGATATTTGCATTTTCAAAACCAGCTGCTACTTGCTCACTACCTGCTGGTACAGATAAATGATTGATTCCTTGTTTATGAATGAAGTTTAAACCTTCAAATGTGAAGAAGATTGTTACTTCCTTTTCTGTTGCCGCTGCTGCTGTTGCAATGTTGAATACTTTATATGCATCGAATAATCCACCGTTACTTGCGATAATTGCTACTTTGTTTGACATAATAAATTCCTCCAATAAATTTAAATTGTTTTTTCGATTAACCCTTTATAACCATTCATACCTTGTTCCACATTGAAAACTTCATCAAAACCATTTTTTTGTAACATCTGGCATGCTAAATCACTTCTTTGACCAGAGCGACAGATTACATAGATCGTTTTGTCCTTATTCAGTTGCGATAAATTATCAAATAATTGACCGAAAGGGATTGAAATAGACCCTTTAACATGACCAAAAGCATACTCAACTTCCTCACGAACATCTAAGACTAAAGAATCAGAACTGATAGAATCTAAGTTTTCAACATTGAATGTTTTTTCAAAATGAACTTGTTCTACTTTCGATGGATCACATTTTCTTAAATAGTGAATCAGCTTTCCATCTTCCTCAACTAAACCAATATATTGATGTCCTGTTGAATCTGCCCAAGCTGGTAAATCTGCTTTCGAGCCAGCATCAGTTGATACAACTTCAAGCGTAGCACCTACTTCTAATGTATTCATCGTCTTTTTTGTTTTGACGATGGGCATTGGACAAGCCATCCCTGTTACATCTAATTGATGATCTACTTTCATAGAAAACAATTCCTCCTCATACCGATAGGGGTATATTTTCATTAAAAAATAAAAACGAACAATGCCGTTTTGTTATTTCCTACTCACACTTTAATATACCCCGTTAGGTATTGTCAACAAGAAAGTTTATGAATACATTTTATTAATAATTAAAATATTAGTTATTAAAGCAAAAAATTAACAGAAAAGACTAAACGATTCATTTATACTATATATAATATTAATAGGAGGGACTATTTTGAAAAATTTATTCAATTTCAAATCGATCAAGACGAAAATTCTATTTAGTTTTGCCATTGTTTTCGTATTTGTATTGGTTTACAGTTACATAAGTTTGACAGCATTTAAAGAAATACGTGCAACTACAGAGAATATGATCCAGCAAGAAATGAAGCTTCAAATCGCAAATGAAAAAGCAGCTTCAAACTTTGCTATACAAGTATCTTCTGTACGCGGCTATATTATTACCGGAAATCAAATTGAAGCAAGTCAGTTCGATTTATATGATGAAAAAAGATTAGAAAATGAAGAAATCATCAATAAATTAAGTAATAAAGAGTTTGCAAAAGACTTAATGGATCGTACTAATCAATGGTCGAATGATGTTCGTACTAAAATCATAGATGAGTATGCGAAAGGTAATGAAAAAGTCGCAATTGCCAATCAAACCTCTATAAGTGCTACTACGAAGGAAATTCTCGCTTCATATGACCAATTAACTACTGAACGTGCAAAACAAGTTACTAAAGAAGGTGAAGATTTAGTTGCTTTAACGAAGAAAATCCAAATTTTCACATTTATTTTAGCGTTAATCACTGTTTTATCAGCAACGATCATTTCTGTAATTACAGCAAGAATCATTTCAAGACCTCTCGTACGTATTACGAAGAAACTCTCTACAATCGCAGATGGAGATTTAACGCTTGAAAAAGAAACAATGGACCGCAAAGATGAGATTGGTCAATTAAATAGTAAAGCGAATCTACTATTGGATCGTTTACGCGATATGATGGGAACGATGCAACATGTATCACAAAACGTCGCTAATCAAAGTGATTCATTAGCGCAAGCTGCTGATGAAATTAAGCAAGGTTCGAATCAAATTGCCATTACAATGCAGGAATTAGCTGAAGGTTCTGAAGAACAAGCTTCAAATGCCAGTGATTTAGCTTCAACTACAGACGGCTTTGTATCTGTCATTAAACATGCAAGCGAAAATGGTCAAAAGATTTTCAATAGTTCCACTGCTGTATTAACCTATACAAACGATGGTTCTGATTTAATGCAGCAATCGACGAAACAAATGAATTCAATCGACAATATTATGAGTAATGCAGTAACTAATATGCAAGAATTGAACAAGGAATCTGAACAGATCTCTACTTTAGTTCAAGTCATTAATAGTATCGCAGATCAAACGAATTTATTAGCATTAAACGCTGCGATTGAAGCTGCCCGTGCTGGTGAAGCGGGTAAAGGTTTCGCAGTTGTTGCTGATGAAGTACGTAAATTAGCAGAACAAGTGACGACATCTGTAAGTGATATTTCTACGATTGTAGATAAGATTCAAGTAAATACAGTCAAAGTTTCTCAATCATTAGAAAATGGTTATGGTGAAGTTGTTAAAGGTACTGCTCAAATCAAATCAACGAATGAAACTTTTGAAATCATTCGTAACGCAGTATCAACTATGGCTACTAATGTTAAAGAGATTTCAACCGATTTAGATGGCATCGTAACGTCTTCTCAAACAATTCAATCTGCTGTAGATGAGATTGCTTCTGTTTCTGAAGAATCGGCTGCTGGTGTGGAAGAAACAACTGCTACTGTGCAGCAAACGACTAGTTCGATGGAGCAAATTTCAGGAAATGCGGATGATTTAGCATCTATGGCTACTCAATTGAACGCAACAGTTAGACAATTTAAACTATAAGCATAAGAAAAACGGAAACTGCGTTGTCGCGCGGTTTCCGTTTTTTGTTATTTTCGATCAATTAAACGATTTGCTTCCAAAACATTCACTTTCTCCTCACCAAAAACATTCAACACTTTATGTTCTGTAGCATTTTCAATTATTCCTTTCACTTCTTGAGTAGATAAACCACTCTCATTGACGATTCTTGGAATTTGAACCTTCGCTGCTTTCACCGAAATATGCGGATCTAATCCTGATCCCGATGCAGTCATCAACTCTGCTGGAATATCTGACTTTGCAATACTTGGATTTTGATGTTCAAATTCTTTCAGCGACTCTTTCAAACGATCAATTAATGCTGGATTTGAAGGTGCGTAGTTATTACTGCCCGAGCTAACCCCTGCAAAATCTGTATCCCTTTTATCGTACATATTATATCCAACTGCAGATGGTCGAGATGTAAAATGTCCTTCCTCATCAAATTGCTGACCAATTAATGAGGAACCGATTACTTTTCCATCTTCTTTTATTAAGCTTCCATTCGCTTGTTTTGGAAAAGCTATTTGCCCAATTCCGGTTAATACAAGTGGATAAATTAAGCCACAAATGACCATAAAAGTTAATGTGATGAGCAATGCCTTTTTCAAACTTTTAATCCAATTCATAATTTACATCCTTTCTCTCAAACGATTAAATAAACGGCGCAATTAATAAGTCGATGATTTTGATACCTAAAAACGGTACAATTATACCCCCTACACCATATAGTAATAGATTTTTAGTTAGTAATTTATTCGCTGAAATCGCTTGATACTTCACGCCTTTTAAAGCAATTGGAATAAGCATAGGAATAATAATGGCATTGAAAATTAATGCAGCTAAGATCGCACTAGTTGGTGAATCTAAATGCATAATATTTAATTTTTCCATCTGTGGAATCCCCGCTACTAAAATCGCTGGAATTATCGCAAAGTATTTCGCTACATCATTAGCGATACTAAAAGTAGTTAATGCGCCACGTGTCATTAATAATTGTTTACCAATGCTGACAACTTCGATAATTTTCGTCGGATCCGAATCTAAATCGACCATATTGGCTGCTTCTTTAGCGGAATTTGTCCCCGTATTCATAGCCACACCTACATTAGCTTGCGCAAGTGCAGGCGCATCATTCGTGCCGTCTCCCGTCATTGCTACAACATGACCTTGTTCCTGTTCTCGCTTAATGACATTTATTTTATCTTCGGGCTTACTTTCTGCGATGAATGAATCAACACCTGCTTCTTGCGCAATTGCTGCTGCAGTCAATGGATTATCCCCCGTACACATAACTGTTCGAATACCCATTTGTCTTAAACGGTCGAAACGCTCTTTTAACCCCGCTTTTACAACGTCTTTTAAATAAATGACACCAATTACTTCACCATTTTTAGTCACTACTAATGGTGTACCACCTTTATTCGAAATATCTTTTACAAATTTTTCTGCATCCGACGGCATATTATTTACGTATTTTTTGACTGAATCGAACGCACCTTTTCTATATACATCCCCATTCGCACAATCTACACCGCTCATACGCGTTTGAGCCGAAAATGGAATGACTATTAGGCTTTGTTGCTGATCATCTGATAAGGACAGTGATGGAACTAATTGAAGTGCTAATTGAATGATTGATTTACCTTCCGGGGTATCATCCTGCTGTGAACTATAATATGCTGCCGTTGTAATATCTTGTTGTGTAAAATGATTCACCGCATAGAATTCAGTCGCCATGCGGTTTCCGTAAGTGATTGTACCAGTTTTATCTAAAATCAAAACATCGACATCTCCACATGCTTCAACTGCTCGACCATCTTTCGCAATGACATTAAATTGTGTGACGCGATCCATGCCTGCTATGCCAATCGCCGAAAGTAAGCCACCGATTGTTGTCGGTATTAAACAGACTGTAAAGGCAATTAATGTAGTAAAGGAAATATCGATTTTCAAAAAATTCAACATTGGAAACATCGTCACTACGACGAGAAGAAAAATGATCGTCAAACTAACAAGTAATGTTGTTAGCGCAATTTCATTTGGTGTTTTTTTACGAACTGCTCCTTCAATTAATTCAATCATTTGATCTAAAAATGATTCGCCTGCTTTTGCAGTAATCTTTATTAATAGTGAGTCACTCGTTACAACCGTACCACCCGTTACCGATGAAAAATCTCCACCATTTTCTTTTATAACGGGGGCTGATTCTCCTGTAATTGCCGATTCAGCGACCGTGGCGACACCTTGGATTACTTCGCCATCATTTGGAATCGTCTCCCCAGCCTTTACAAGTACTAAGTCGCCTAACTTTAACGATGAAGAGTCGACCATTTTCTCTTGTCCATCCATTAGTAAACGTGCCTGTGTGTTTGATTTTGTCTTTTTCAAACTGTCAACTTGCGCCTTCCCTCTACCTTGTGCAATTGATTCAGCAAAATTGGCGAACCATACAGTGATAAATAAGATGATTGTTACGATGACATTGTATATTCGATTTTCGTGACTACTAAGTGCGTTTGGGAAAAATACTAAGATCAATGAAATAACCATGCCGATTTCTACGGTCATCATGACAGGGTTTTTCCACATATATACAGGGTTAAATTTCTTGATGCCTTGCCATAAAGCCCCGAAGATTATTTCACGACTAAACGCTGCTTTTTTTGAACCTTCCATTGATTTCACCTTATTTCATCGATATTTGTAAGAATTCTGATATTGGGCCGAGTGCAAGTGCAGGTAAGAATGTTAAAGCACCAACAATTAAGATAATTGCCACTAAGAAAGTAGCGAACATTGGTGTATCTGTTTTTAACATTGTTTCCGTTTCCACATTGACCGCTTTTTTTGCGATTAATGTCGCAATTGCTAGTTGTAAAGCGATGGATGTATAACGACCAAAGAACATCGCTAATCCCGTTGTCACATTCCAAAAAGTCGAATTGTCTGCCAACCCTTCAAAGCCTGAACCATTATTTGCTGCAGAAGAAGCGAATTCATATAACACTTGAGAAAGCCCATGCGCTCCTGGGTTCGTGATTCCATCGACACCACCTACTGTTGCTACAGCGAGTGCAGAGAAGCCTAAAATCAACGCTGGATGCACTAATATACATAGCGCGATTAACTTCATCTCTTTCGCTTCAATTCTTTTGCCTAAAAACTGTGGTGTACGGCCAATCATTAAACATGCGATGAAGATGGCAAGTAACATATACATCATCATATTCATTAAACCAACGCCTTTGCCCCCGAAAACGACATTCAACATCATATTGAACATTGGTACGAGTCCACCAAGCGGCGTTAAAGTATCATGCATATTGTTAACCGTACCTGTTGTAAATGCTGTCGTTACAGTTGTGAAAAGTGCTGATTGTGCAATACCAAAGCGACTTTCCTTCCCTTCCATACTTCCAGCTTGCTGATCCATGCCTAATTGCGTAATTAGTGGATTTCCAGCTTTTTCGGCAAAGTAAACAGTTACTAAGCCAACGATGAAAATAGCAGCCATTGCTGTGAAGATCACCGCACCTTGTTTGCCAATCCAAGATTTTTTATTTTTTCGGTAAGCAATCATGAGTCCAAATGCGACAACACATGCACCTGGTAAAAGCATCATCGACAACATTTCAATAATTTTTGTAAGGACTGTCGGATTTTCAAAAGGTGTAGATGAATTGGCTCCGTTAAAGCCTCCACCGTTAGTCCCAAGATGTTTAATGGATTCCAATGAAGCAATTGGACCAAAAGCAAGATCTTGCTGCTTCCCTTCAAGCGTTGTAATCGTCGTATTTTTTTGTAATGTTTGCGGTACTCCTTGCCAAATCAGTGATAAAGAAATGACAAATGAAAATGGTAATAATACGCGTGTAATAATTTTCGTAAAGTCGACGAAGAAATTACCATTCACATCAGATTTCGCAATGAATTTTCGGCAAAATGCCATGCATACTGCGTAACCAGTAGCCGCTGATGTAAACATTAAAAATGTAATGACAATCATTTGAGATAAATAACTAAGTCCGGATTCACCACTATAATGTTGTAAATTCGTATTCGTCATAAATGAAATGATCGTATTAAATGACAATGTTGTTTCCATATTGTCAATTTGATTTGGGTTGAAAAATAAATATTTTTGCGTTCTCAATATGATGTAGCCGATTGCGACCATCATAAAATTGACAGCTAGCATAGATAAGAAATATTTCTTACCTGACATATCATCTTGTTGAATGCCACACACTTTGAAAATAAGCTTCTCAATAGGCGAGAAAAATCGCTCACCGATTGTTTTTTCATTCATTGAAATTTTGTTTAAGTATTTCCCCATTAATAATACGAGCGGTAAATAAATGAGGAGAATTAATAGTATTTGAAACATTTTCTCACCACCTTAATATTGTTCTGGATTCGTTAATGCGTGTAATAAGTATAAAAATAAACAAATGATGATGCCGCCAAGTACATACAATTGACTTACCTCCTATTGATCATGATTTTTATTGCACCAAAGCATTAGTAAATAGAGAACCCCGAACCCGCTAAACATGATGGCTACCATTAATAGTTCGAGCATCGTTCATCACCCTTTCGAATTTTGTATCCTTACTATATTCCAAAGGAGATTTAGGTAGTGTTTAGATAACCGCTCGAAACATTAAGATGGTATAAAGAACGACATTCATCAAAGTAATTTACAAAAAATGTAGTTATAATAGAGAAAAGGTGGTGGAAATATGACTGTTCATCAAAAAGGGAAATTGAAAATATTTCTCGGATATGCTGCTGGTGTAGGTAAAACTTACACGATGTTAAAAGAAGCACATGATTTACTGGAGCGGAAAATCGATGTAGTCATTGGATATGTAGAACCGCATATGCGACCTGAGACGACCGCTTTAATAGAAGGATTGGAGCAAGTTCCACTTCTTAAAGTCATGTATAAGGGGAAGTCATTCAATGAATTGGATTTGAATGGCATCATGAAGAGGAATCCGAAATGCGTGCTAATTGATGAGCTAGCTCATACGAATACACCAGGATTAAGGCATGAGAAAAGATACGGAGATATTGAAGAATTATTGAATCACGGCATTGATGTTTATTCGACTTTGAATATTCAACATATTGAAAGTTTGCATGACATTGTTGAGAAAATCTCTGGTATCGCAGTTCGTGAAAGAATTCCCGATCGAATCGTTGATGCTGCAGATCAAATAAAACTTGTAGATATCGAACCTGATGAATTGATTGATCGATTATCCAATGGCCAAATTTATCAAAAAGAACGTGCTGAAAAGGCGTTAGATCACTTTTTCACTATTAAAAACCTCACTGCTTTGAGAGAAACTGCATTACGGAGAATAGCGGATACAATACAGCAAAAGAATTTTGAAAAAACGGTCAATGAACATATTCTTGTCGGCGTGAGTAGTTCTCCTACAAGTGCAAAAGTAATTCGTACAGCCGCCAGACTCGTCCAATCGCTTCATGCAAAATTCACTTGTCTATATGTCGCGCTTGATGATGTTGAGATGTCTTCGGAGGATGAATTACGGTTGAAAAGTAATTTGAAATTGGCGGAACAACTGGGCGCAACGATTATTACTGTAAAAGATGACGGCATTGTTTCTGCCATCGCCAACTACGCCCAAATCAGTGGTGTAACTAAGATTGTAGTGGGCAAAACTTTGAGCCAAGGTCGAACTTTCCCACGTAGGAAACTCACCGACCAATTGAACGAGCGAATTCCAAATATTGCCCTTTTTATCGTGCCAGATCAAGATCATATTCCAAAATCCTTCAAACTCCCAAAAGTAGATGTTTCTTTTAAATGGAGTGACTTTGGTAAGATGTTTTTCATTTTCTTTATTGCGACATTATTAGGACTGTTTTTTGAAAAACTAGGCATTAGTGAATCGAATATGATCACCATTTATATTTTTGCGGTATTATTAATTGCCTTTTGGACGGATGGTTGGATCTTAAATATTATTAGTTCTGCATTAGCCGTTCTCACATTCAATTTCTTTTTTACGACACCAATTTTTTCATTCGAAGCGTATCACCATGACTATCCCATGACATTTACAATCATGTTCATTGCAGGGTTTTTGACGAGTAGTCTAATGAAAAAAATTCGAAAACAAGAAAAGCTAGCAACTTCAAATGCATACCGTGTTGAAGCTCTTTTAGAAGCAAATCGAAATCTACAAGGTGCTAGGTCTCACAAGGAATTAATTCACATTGGTTGTCATGAAATGATGAAAATAACGGAATTACCTATTGTTTTTTATGAAGTGGAACAGGATGCAATTGTTCAGAATCACTTCTTTGAGTGCATCATTCAATCCGAAACGAAAAACACGCAAATTAAAAGCCAATTGTTTAATGCAAATGAGCGCGCGATTGCAAATTGGGTTGTTCATAATCAAAAAAGAGCCGGTATGACAACAGATATTTTTAAAGATGCGCAGGCGATTTATTTGCCGATTTTTCATAATGATGCGGTGATTGCAGTTCTGACGATTACCCTTTCGAAAAAAGAGCAGCTTCCTACTTTTGAAAGACAAATTCTGCAAGCAGTTACGAATGAATTTACTTTAGCGTATGAACAATATTTCTTATTAAAAGAAAATGAAACTGTTGCACATGAGAAAAAAATGGAACAGATTCAATCTAATTTACTCCGTTCGATTTCTCATGATTTAAGAACACCTTTAACAACGATTTCGGGAAATGTGGATCTACTTAAATCGAATGAACGCTTACTTTCAATGGAACAAAGAAAAAATATGTATGAAGACTTGTCCTATAATGCGAATAGATTAGTGCAACTCGTGGAAAACTTACTCGCTGCTTCCAAATTATCGAACGGAAATTTCCCGCTTACGATCCAAAATGAAGTGGTGGAAGATGTACTATTTGAAGTCGTTCAACATATTAAAACATACAACTCTCGCCCCATTTCTTTGAATATTGAGGAGTCAACTTCAACTGCAAAAATGGATAGCCGATTGATTTCGCAAGTACTTCATAACTTAATTGACAACGCTGTTCACCATACAGCTGCGGATCGAAAAATCTTCGTAAATGTGCATGAAGTATCCGGAAATATTCGATTTGAGGTCATCGATGAAGGGGATGGATTATCAGAAGAACAAATTCAAAACTTACTCAATCCAAATCGAATTATGCAATTCAAACAACATGATCAACAGCGCGGATTAGGAATCGGTTTAATCCTCTGCCAAAATATATTGCAATTACATCAATCAACATTAACGATTCAAGTAAATGAACCAAGAGGAACAAACTTTGGTTTTACATTAGAAAGTGGTGACCATGAATGAAGAAAATCTTAATAATCGAGGATGACTTAGCGATTGGCAACTTAATGAAAATGGCATTTGAGCTGAACCAATTTTCTTATGAATTAAGTGTCACTGGCCAAGACGCATTGCAAAAAATCTTATCCTATCAACCTCATATCATAATTTTAGATTTAGGCTTACCCGATTTAGATGGGACGGAAATTATTAAAAAAGTGAGATCTTGGAGCAAAACACCAATCATCGTCGTTAGTGCGCGCGATGATGAAACGGATAAAATTGAAGCACTCGATTTAGGAGCGGACGACTATATTACGAAACCTTTTAGTATTGATGAACTGTTAGCGAGAATTCGCGTTGCATTGCGCAGAGTTGATGAAATTCAACCGGCGAGCAATTTATTTACGAATGGCCCATTAACAATCAATTTCTTATCACAGGATGTTTGCGTAAACGAGCATGAAATTTACTTAACACCTAATGAATACTTGCTGCTCGAAGTTTTAAGCCGTAATGTCGGCAAAGTGTTGACGCATAATTTCTTGTTAAAATCCATCTGGCAAGATGCACTAGACACGGATATTCCTAATTTACGTGTGTTTATGGCCACTTTGAGAAAAAAACTTGAAATTGCTGATTCCCCACTTATTCAAACCCATATTCGAGTCGGCTATCGAATGATTCATTATTAAATGATGGAGAAAGTGAAGTTGTGTGAAAACACGATTTCACTTTTTCTATTTGAATTTGCTACAATAAAGTGGACAGATCGATTAGGAGTGTTTATATGAATAAGATTTTTATTATAGAGGATGATGCGGCAATCGCTGCTCAAATTAAAGAACATTTTCAATCTTGGAGTTTGGAAGTTGTTATTGCGCAAGATTTTCATCGGATCATTGATGAGTTTAATGCGCACACACCTTCACTTGTCATCATCGACATCCAACTACCAGCTTATGATGGTTTTCACTGGTGTCGTGAAATCCGAAGTCTTTCGGATGTGCCAATTATTTTCCTATCTTCACGTGATCAACCAATGGATATGATCATGGCGATGCAAATGGGTGCGGATGATTATATTCAAAAACCTTTTCACATTGATGTACTATTATCAAAAGTTCAAGCGATACTTCGTAGAACATACAAATACACCATTACGACGAATAATCTTACGAAATGGAATGGTTTAGACATCGATTACGCAAGCAGTACAATGACTTTCAACGGTACACAAGTGGATCTTACTAAAAATGAACAGTTTATTTTAAAAGTACTACTTGAGCATCAAGATGAAATTGTATCGCGTGATGAACTCATGCGCCGGTTGTGGGATGATGAGCGATTTGTAAATGACAATACACTTACCGTAAACGTCAATCGATTAAGAGGTAAATTAAGCGATTTTGACTTAGATGATGCCATTGAAACGAAAAAAGGTCTTGGTTATATGGCCATCACAAAGGATGGGAAGCGATGATCCGACTATTCATAAAGGATCAAATTAGTTGGATCTTATTTTTCGTCATTCTCCTACTTTGGATGAATTTATTATTTTATTTAGATGCTGGTTTTGAAGGGATTTCAATTGCCTATTTGAATATGACTTCCATTGGACTATTCATCGTATTCGTCATTTTCCGCCTCGTTATTTGGCATTTGCAGTTTAAAAATCAAGCGATTCTCCATTTTGAAGGCAATAGTTTATTTGATTTATACAACCGTGAATTTGAAAAGCTATTAGAACAGACAAAGCAAAAGGAAAACTTAATGTCCGTCCAATTCCAAGAGCAGGCAGATGAGCAAGTCATGTGGATTCATGAGATGAAAACGCCGCTTACTGCACAGCGGTTGATGATTGATGCATTGCCACCTTCAAAAAAGAAGCAAGAGCTTGATTTAGAATGGATTCGCATGAATTTCTTACTTGATCAAACATTGCATACATTGCGAATGCAAACATTGGAAAAAGATTTGATTTTACAACAACTTCCTTTACGAGAACTATGTATTAAAGAAATACGCTCACTTCAAAGCTGGTTTTTAGAAAAGGATTTAGAAATCGACATGGATGATGTCACACATGAAGTGCATAGTGATGCAAAGTGGCTTCAGTTCATACTTCGACAAATTTTATCGAATGCCATTAAATATTCGCCGAATGGTTGTTCTATTGAAATAATGAGTAAACAAACAGCCGATCAACGCGTATATTTGGAAATACGCGATCACGGTGTTGGCATTTCTAAAGAAGATTTACCAAGATTGTACCAGCGTGGTTTTACCGGATCATTCGGACGTAAACAAAGTGCTTCAACAGGAATGGGCTTATATTTAAGCAAGAATATTGCGGATCGCCTAAAGATCAACATTCAAGTCACATCTGAATTAAATGAAGGGACAACTGTGAAATTATTCTTCCCGATCCCAAATAAAATGGACGAAATTCATACAGTGTGACGAAAATGTCACTTTAAATGACATATTGTCACGTCATTCAAACGAAAGTCACGTTGAATCATCGTATGCTTAATGTATCAAATAAAGGAGGCGTTTCTTTTGGAAATCGTCAAAGCGAGAAAACTTACAAAAAGCTACGGTAAAAAACAATCAGCAACTCAAGTTTTAAAAGGTATAGATTTAGATGTACAATCAGGTGAATTTGTTGGCATCATGGGCCCTTCAGGTTCTGGTAAAACTACATTACTGAATGTGTTATGCTCCATAGACACATACACTTCAGGTGTCGTTGAAATAAATGGCAATTCACTGCAAGACTTAAAATCAAAAGAACTATCGAAACTACGTCGTACAGAGATGGGCTTCATTTTCCAAGACTATAATCTTCTTGATACATTAACAGTCAAAGAAAATATCCTACTTCCTCTTGCGGTTAATAAAACGAAAAAAGATGAAGCGGAAGCTCGTTGCCAAGAACTTGTGAAACAACTTGGAATCGAAGGTATTTTAAATCAATATCCAAATGAAATTTCAGGCGGTCAAAAACAAAGAACTGCTGCGGCTCGTGCGTTAATTATGAAACCTTCAATTATTTTCGGTGATGAACCTACTGGTGCGCTAGATTCAAAATCAGCTGCTGCACTTTTAGAAAGTATCGAAAAATTGAATAAAGCAAACCATATTACAATCATGATGGTGACACATGATGCGGTCGCTGCAAGTTATTGTAGCCGTGTATTATTCTTAAAAGACGGTAAAATTTATACGGAGCTTTATAAAGGAGAACATAGCCGTACGGAGTTTTTCCAACAAATTATGAACACGCAAGCCGTACTAGGTGGTGAGCCAAATGAAGCTTAGTACGCTAGTTTTCAGAAGTATGCGCAAGAATATTAAACATTACTTCCTATACTTCTTCGCCCTTATTTTTAGTACAACTTTATATTTCTCATTTTTAACGATTTCAACAAATGATAGTGTCACTTTATTAAAAAATTCTAACGTAAAAGCTGGCGCAGCATTTTCAGTTGGCTCGATTATTTTACTAATCATCGTCGTTCTATTCGTTTTCTATGCGAATCAATTATTCATGAAACGCCGTAGTAAAGAAATCGGGCTTTATCAAATGATTGGTATGCCAAAATCAACAATTAGTTGGATGATTTTAGTTGAAAATATTATATTATGGATCATCGCGATCGCTACAGGTATCGCACTTGGTTTCTTCTTCTCTCGCCTATTTACAATGGCATTTTTAAAAGTTATTAAAAGCGAACAACTTGTCACTCTATACTTCTCACCAGAAGCGCTTTGGAAAACAATCGTTGTATTCGCCATCGTATTAGTTGTCATCATGCTTCAAACAATTTGGATCATCTCTCGTTCAAAATTACTTGATTTATTCCACGCTGAAAGTAAAGCAGAGCAAAAAATCAAAAAAATCTCATTCTTTAAACTTGTCATTGGGCTGTTCGGGATCGTTTTAATCGTTTATGGTTACTACCGTTCAACAGTATTATTCAAAATTAGCGATAATGTATCGATGAATGATATGTTCATCTCAATGGGTGTAATTTTAGGAACTGTTATTATCGGGACATTTTTAGTTTTCCGCTATTCAGTGGCTTTCATTATGAACTTAATTCGCTCAAGCAAAAAAGGTCATTTACGATTAGGTGATGTATTAGCAGTAACACCTATTATGCACCGCATGAAATCAAGCTCATTATCACTTTCGTTGATCACAATTTTAACAGGATTAGCGTTAGGGATTTTATCACTAGGATACATCGCTTACTACGGTGCTGAATCAACAGCAAATCAAAGCTCTCCGTATGATTTCATTATTTTAAATCAAAATGAAAAATTCGAGCAATCATTGAAAAAAGAAGAAATCGAATTTACGAAATACGAATTTACACCATTAACTGTTCAAGTTGATACGCGTAAACTTTTGAAAAATACTGTACCAAAGGATTCTGAATTCAACACTTCATTTGAAAATCTTGTCATTCCTTATTCACAAGCGAAAAAAGTTATTCCTGACCTTGAATTATCGAATAATGAAGCTTATTTAAGCGGTTATAGTCAAGTAATGGCATCATTATTACCGCTTAAAGCAGATGAAGAAATTAATGTTGATGTTCATAACTTACAAAAGAAATTAATCGTAAAAGAAATTGCACAAAAATCAATTGTGCCAAGTATGTTAACTTATGGATCGTATTCAATCATCGTACCAGACCATGTGTTTGATCAATTAAAAGTTCAAAAAGATATTCGTACAGCTACGATTTGGAAATCTTACACTGGATATAATATTCACCCTGAAGACGTTATTAAAGTGCAAAAAATCTATGATCAAACTACAAATAATGGTGAATTTAATTCGAAACACGCATCTACAAACATTTTTTCGAAAAACCAGAATCTAAATATGCAAATCGAAGCTTTAGGGTTAGTCATCTTCATCGCTGGATTTATCGGATGTGCCTTCTTATTAGCAACGGGTAGTATTTTATACTTCAAACAAATGTCGGAAGCAGAAGAAGAAAAAGCTTCATTCACGACATTACGTAAAATTGGCTTTACAGAACAAGAGATTATGAAAGGCATTATTCTGAAACAAATCTTTAGTTTCGGACTTCCACTTTTAATCGGTGTATTACACAGTTACTTCGCTGTTAAATCTGGTTGGATGTTCTTCGGTTCTGAATTAACTGCACCACTATTCATTACAATCTCAATCTATGTCGCGCTTTATTCAATCTTTGCTGTATTCACTACGCTTTACTATAAAAAAATTGTGAAACAAGCACTATAATCAACTAACCCCTTCCCAACACTTTGTGAAGGGGTTTATTAAATACTGTGGCTTTCAACATTGAGAAATAGTAAAATGTAATTACTATAGTTTTAAAGGGGCTTTTCACATGAATGATTTAGATAAGATGATGATCATGCGCAAACTTGCAGAACTTGCTAAAATGCTTGAAGATCAAACTGTCACACAGGAACAATACTTAAAAGAAAAAGAAAAATTGATGGAAATGTTACGTAAGTTTAATCCATCAATCTAAAAATAAGCTAGTTGCGCATAATTCCGCAATTAGCTTATTTTTTATCGATCATCCATGAAAAACTTCGCGCGTTCTTCCTTCACCCAATCTTCCATATGATTTTCGCTGCGACTAACGACGCGGTTAACAAGCACATCATGCCAAATATAATCTTCCAATAATCGAATATGTACGGGATCATTCGTATAAAATGCATTCATATCTTCTGAAATGGAAGGTCCATAAATTAGTTGACTACTATCAACCGAAACAATGAACCAACTATTCGAATTAGGCTTTTCCGTAAAAAATGTACTTCGATGTTTATCAACCGTTTCAATGCCATTTTCAACATGCAAAGTAATACCATGAACAGGCACTTTTTTAGAAATCTCTCGTAAATCCTCCGCTAATAATTCATATAGATCATCCCACATCGATACGATGACCTTCTGTTGAGCATTTTCAATGATTGAGCGAATATACGTTAAAATCGTATCCTTTTCACGGATTTCCACAACTTTAGCAACTGCTGTTTTTTGTTTTTGCTTTAAACTATTGAGCGAATTACTTAACGAACTAAAGTCATCCTGCCAATCTTCAGTCGTTTTCTTTAAAAATACATCTACAGGCAATGGTTGATAATAGATTTTATCTTCCACTTCATTTTTTGTAACAATTCCCTTTTCGAGTAAGCTACCTAATACATCATAAATTCTAGCGCGCGGAATGCCAGAATCCTTACTTATTTGATAAGCAGTAACACCTTCGTTTTGCAGCAATGCAATATATGCTTTTGATTCATATTCTGTATAGCCCGTTCTTTTTAATAAATCAATTATTTTCTGCATTTCCGAATCGCCTCACTTTTCTAATAATTATTATTTACAATCATAACATAATTAGTTACTATTATGATAGTAACTAATAGAAAGGACGTAAATAATGCCATTTGATTTAGATCCACAATTACTTATAATTCTTTTAATAGCAGGTTTTGTAGCCGCATTTATCGATTCTGTCGTCGGTGGCGGTGGATTAATTGGTTTACCCGCACTTCTTTATTTAGGTTTGAGCCCTGCCGCTTCCATTGCGACAAATAAATTAGCAGGAATGGTCGGTTCATTAACTTCAACAATCACATTCTATCGATCTGGTAAGTTAGATATTCGAGCAGGCTTGAAATACTTCCCTCTCACATTCTTTGGAGGACTAATTGGGGCATTCGCAGTACATATTATGGATCCTGAAATGCTCAAACCACTCATGTTGATTATGTTAGCACTCGTCCTTGTATACACAGTATTCAAAAAAGACTGGGGCAGTATTGAAGTGAAGAAGGATCATACACCACAAAAAATGTTCCTATTCATTGTCGTCATCTTTTTAATCGGATTCTATGATGGTTTCTTAGGCCCTGGTACTGGTTCATTTTTAATTTTCGCATTTTTAACAATGGGGCATGATTTCTTAAAAGCAGCTGGTAATGCGAAACTAATGAATTTCGGTAGTAACTTAGCGGCATTAATTATGTTCGCATTTCTCGGTCAAATCAACTATGCTTACGGTATTCCAATGGCATTTGCTCAAATCTTCGGAGCAATCGTTGGTTCAAGATTTGCTATTCGCAAAGGTTCTGGCTATGTTCGAGGACTTTTCATTTTCGTTACCGTAGTTTTATTAGCGAAAAACACATATGATTTTTTCTTTAAATAATATTTCGGAGGTACAATATGAATACTTTTATTGAAGCATATTTAAAAGAAATGGATAAAATTAAGAAACAAGCGGATCTAACTGTTGCGCAAATTCCTGAAGATCAACTTTATTGGACACCTGATCACGAAAACAATAGTATCGGTGTACTTGTTCAACATATTTCAGGCAATATTGATTCGAGAAGTACAGATTTTCTAACAACCGATGGCGAAAAAGCCTCGCGTGATCGCGATGGTGAATTTGAAGCTCAACATTTAGATTGTCAATCATTGCTTGCCAATTGGGAACAATCTTGGGCTCTGTATTATGAAACGGTTCGTTCATTAACAGTTGAACAACTCGATCAAAATGTATCAGTAAAAGGCAAGGAAATGTCCGTAACATCTGCTCTACTAGCGCAACTCGTTCATTATTCAGGTCATATTGCACAAATGATGGTACTTGGTAAACTATTATTACAAGATCAATGGCAAACACTTTCAATTGCAAAGAAGAAATAATGAAAATCCCTAACACGGTTTTGTGTTAGGGATTTTGTTTAGCGTTTCCAAATTACTTAAAACTTAATATTACTTGTTTCCTTACTCATTTTTGTAGCAATTGGTAATCTAGTATTGTTATTTGATTTTTAGTTGACAAGTCTTTATTTTCAATTTACTGCACTGAATACTTACCATTAACTTAATTACGTTGAAAAAGAAAAATCTATGATAACTTACAGAAATTCTTGAACAACATTTAGTGGAAGGGATTTTGAAAACTAGCTCAATCGAGACTTTTTACATTTCGCACTAAAAAAAGAGCGATTTTCAATCAACTGAGAACGCTCACCAAAACTATTTAACAAAGAGCCAAAAAGGTATGAAATCAATAGATTCCATACCTTTCTCAATACTAATATTCAATTACTGCTTTTGCTACATTTGATGCGTGATCGCCTACTCGCTCTAAATTGGAGATGATATCTGCAAAGACGATACCTGCTTCACCCGTACATACACCATTGTTTAAACGGTGAATATGGCGTTTACGTAATTGTCTTTCCATTAAATCGATATGATCTTCGCGTTTTAAAACTTCTTGTGCGATTGATTTATCAAGTGTTTCAAATGCTTCGACTGACATTCGAACCGTTTCAGTCGTGTATTCGAACATCTCTGTTACTTCTTTACGTGCTTCATCACTTAAGTAAACTTTGTGATTATCTTTATACTCGATTAATTCGACTAAATTCTCAACATGGTCCCCCACACGTTCGAAATCTCGAATAAGATCCAGTTGCATTACGTGTTCATTTGAATCTTTATTGGATAGTGATTTTTTAGATACTTCGACTAAGAAATTCGTAATGCGTCGATCAAGCGAGTTAATTGCTACTTCTAATTGCATCGTTTTCGCAGCATCATCTGTTTTCTTCGTTTCGAAATAAATCAGTGCGTGTTTTAAGCCTTCCACACTGTATCCACCCATTTTAATAATTTCTTCTTTCGCTTGTGCTAATGCAATATTTGGTGACTTCTCGATAATTGAATAATCAAAGTCTTGATTTGTAATTTCGATTTCGTCTTCTTTGCCTGGAATCATCTTCGTGACAATATATGCCCATAAACCAATGAATGGTAATTGAATCAATGTATTGACGATGTTGAATGTTCCGTGAGCAAAGGCAATTTGCATTTTGGCTTCAAGTCCTAATGTACGGCTAATATACTCTACAAATGCCAAGAATGGAACTAATAGAATTAGGAAAATAATCGTTCCAACGATGTTGAACATTACATGTGTAGCGGCTGCACGTTTTGCGGCAACACTTGCACCTAATGATGCTAAAACTACTGTAATCGTCGTTCCAATATTATCTCCGAATAGTACCGGCAAAGCACCTTGTAAATTAATCAGGCCATCTGCATACAATCCTTGTAAAATACCAATGGTCGCACTTGATGACTGTACAATTAATGTGAAAATCGTACCGACTAATACGCCCAGTACCGAGTGATCACTCATGGACAACATCATATCGACGAATGCTGGTGCATCTCGCAATGGCTTCATTCCATCACTCATGAAATTCAGACCGACGAATAATCCACCAAAACCGAAGACGATTTGACCAATATTTTGTACATTTCTTTGTTTAAAGAAGAATAGAAGGACTGCCCCTACCGCAAGTATTGGGAATGCATATTCACCAATATCAATACCAATTATTAGCGCTGTTACCGTTGTACCGATATTTGCACCCATAATGACACCGATTGCTTGCTTTAAAGTCATAAATCCTGCTGATACTAGTCCGACTGTAATAACCGTCGTACCAGAGCTTGATTGAATTAAGGCTGTGACAAGAATACCTACTAGCACACCTTTTATCGGATTCGTAGTGAAACGGTCCAAAAGGTCTCTAAGTCGATCTCCCGCTGCTTTTTGTAATCCATCTCCCATAAATTTAATAGAGAAAAGGAATAGCCCAAGTCCGCCTAAAAATTGAAAAATCATCTGTTGATAGTCTAAATTCATGTTCATCTCAACTTTCTATCTGTTTTTGGTGTTGTTTCATGCATTAATATCCCCATATTAGTCATATAACACCTACTCAGAAATAATTCATCAAATTGTATTATACCATCATTTCCTAAGTTTTTTGAATAATTATGCGGAATCTTTTTTTAAATGCTTTTCTTCTAAATATGCCCTTTTCTGCTCAAAAAGATCGTCACGTTGATCAATATCGATTTTTTCTTTTCTTAATACATCAATTAAACGGATTTTTTGTAAATCAATATCGTCCGCAGAATGTTGATCATATAAGTCCGTTTCCGCCAATAAAATGATTTGTCGCACTTTCCCAAGCTGCTGATTCACGAGATCATATGTTTCCCAATCAATTTTTGCAGAAAGTGATATGAAATCAAAATGGCGGATTGATTGTTGAAATTGCATCAGAATTTGCTCGATTTTTACTACGCTCGGTTCATGCATTTCATCCAATTTCACGATTGTTCGATGCAATTCTTTTGATAACTGCTGATAGCCTGCTTCTAAATCCCATAAACGACGGATTAATTGAAGATCTTCTTTCTTTTCATTTTCCTCATCTTCAATCGCTTGCAAACGGCGATCCTCTGCTTGCGTGAATCGAATTGTCTGATTAACCCCTAACAATGTGATGAAACCGCCAATTAATGTACCATAAAAAGCAATCCAGCTTCCCTCATCCGCCGCAAACCAATCTGCATCAGGAAAACCTTTGATTTTAACAACGATATTTGTAAGTACGACTAAAATAAGTGCTGCAATTAAATAACTAATATATAATTTGAACGTATAGCGAACGCGTTCTTTCTCACTTTCTATTTTCCTAGCAGTCTTTGCATTCATCCTATTCACTCCTCCTCAATTTATTCCCATTTTCATATATAAAAAAACAACATGGCGAACCATGCTGTTTAATAAAAAACTCGTTTAAACGAGCCTTCTTTTCCATCAACGATTAATTTGATTGTATCTGTCTTTTTAGGCAAAGTTACTTTATACAAAACATCACGATTTTTCGATCCTTGAACATTTACTCGCTCTGTTTTTACTGTAATTGTAACATCTTTCCCTTTTAACGATAATTCTGCATCTTTAATATCTGTTGCTAACATTGAACGATCTCGACGATCCCCTTGAACATACAAATAATACTCAGCTTTATCATTGTTTAATAAATAATAACCACCTGAAACTTCATCTTTCATAAAGCCATCCATTAATTTTTGGACTTTCGCAGGTGCTTGATCCACTTTTTCAATTTTAGCCGTATCATTTGAACATGCTGTCATTGTGAATAATGCGATTACTAAAATCGCTACTAACATTTTTTTCAAAATATTCACTCCGTTCCTATATATACTAGAATATGAGATTGAAATAATTTTGTCAATAACGCTTGACCATTACGTTACGTCATACAATATAGTTGCACTTAAGGAGGGATATTATGAACTATTTAATTGGGGATTTAAGTGACATAGTTAGGGTTTCCAAAAGAACTTTGCAACATTATGACAAAATAGGATTGCTCAAGCCCGCAACAATAAATGATGCAGGATATCGTATTTATAATGAGCATTCTGTCGATCAGCTACAACAAATCTTATTTTATAAAGAATTAGGATTTTCATTGAAAAAAATTATCGAAATTCTCAATTCACCTAATTTTGATTTACTTGCTTCACTACAATTTCAAGAGAAGATCGCAAATGAGAAAATGCGGCAGTATGATCAGATGATTCGTACAATTCGACAAACACAGAAAGCAATTGAAGGAGAGATACAAATGTCAGCAAAAGAAAAATTTAATGGTAGTTTATTCGACCAAAACCCCTATGAAGAAGAAGCAAAACAACTATTTGGTGAAAAGGCAATCCGTGATTCAAAAATAAAAATGGCGCAGTTTTCTTCTATAGAGTTACAAAATTTATGGCAGCAGCAGTTTAAAAAACTATCTAAATTGCGCAATTCTAAACCTAATTCCCCCGAAGTATTGAAAGAAATGGACAGTTTCTTCAAATTTCTAAATCAACATTTTGGCAATTATTCGAAGGAAGCTTTTGCTGGACTAGGCATGTTATATGTACAAGATGAACGTTTCACAAAGAATATCGATCAATACGGTAATGGATTAGCACAGTTCTTACAAATTGCGATGCAAGCTTATAGTTCAAAATAAAAAAGAGGTCATAAAATGGCCTCTTTTTTGCTAATTCTTATCTTTCACTTTATATTCAAGTAATTCATCTTTTGATGGTGCATTTTGAACGTCTTTTTGTAAATCTAATCGCAATTTCTCTGTTTCTAGTTTAAATGTTTCATGCTTCACTTGTTCTAGCTGTAATTGCTTTTCTAACATACTAGACTCAATTTTCAATTTACGCTCTCTAAACTTCAAATGTCTATGATAGGCATCGCCTAATAAACTCGCAACAACTACTACAATTATCATAATCCAAAGCATTGTCGATCCACTCCTCATTCATAATACGTTTATATCGATTGGTAGGTTTCAGTTATTTATAAAAAGATGTATACTTACTTTACTATGAAATAGAGGGTGTTGTAAATTGGACGGAGCAAAAAATCTAGGTGAATTGACTGAAACTGAAAAAAACGTGTATACTTATGCGTTTCATGACGAGTTCAAAGGGATGGGCATCGATCCTGAAAAACAGGAATACTATATCGAAAAAATCCTGAACAGCTCTGAAGAAGCAATTTTGCATTTACGTAAAAACGGGGCAATCGCCATTGCAAGAGAAGTTGTTCAGCCGAATAATATTTTCGAAGCGTAATTATATGTAAAGCAGGAATCGTTGTTAAAACGATTCCTGCTTTTTTATTTAATCATAAATTGAGTGTGACTATAGCCTTCTTTTGATTTTTTCACGAGTAATGTCGCTGGAATTGTATCTTTTAATTCAGCAACATGCGAAATAATCCCGATCATTCGACCCGTTTTTTGTAGTTCGACTAGCGTATCAATCGCTTTCGCCAAAGCTTCTTCATCAAGCGTACCAAATCCTTCATCGACAAACATCGTCTCCATCTGAACATTTCCTCTAAAGCTTTGAATCATATCACTCATTCCAAGTGCAAGGCAGAGTGATGCATTAAATTGCTCACCGCCCGATAGCGTCTTCACATCACGTTCTTGCCCTGTATACGTGTCATAAACATCTAGGCTTAATCCAGATTGCTTACCGTTCGAATCAAGTCTTTCACTTCTCGATAGGCGGTACTGACCATTTGAAAGAGGTAGTAATCGCTCATTAGCTGCCTGAATGATTTGTTCCAAATACTCAATTTGTAAATATCGCTCAAATGAGATTTTCTGCGTATTTTTCCCTGAAAGAAGATCATATAGTTTAATAATATTGCCTGCTCTACTTTCTAATGCAGCTTTCTCTTCATTTGATTTTTTCATCTGTTGGAGCATTCGTGCAATATTTTTCGTTAAATGAACTGTATTATTTATGTCATTAATTCTTTGAGTCAGTTGCGCCGTTTCAGTTGATAATTTCAATTGAATTTTTTCAAGTTCAAATTTCTCTTGTTGATCAAATTGTGCTTTACCTTTTTCAATTTGCTGATTTAATGCAAATAATTGCTGACTGAATTTCTCTAATTCTTGACGAATTGCAGTCATTTGTTCTGGTAGTAATCGTGCGGATGTATATTCTTTTCCGTTTTCAAACCCTGCTTCTAACACTTTCGCCTTAAACTGCTCCTCGGCTTGCGCTAATTTTTCTTCGGCTTGTTGGACGTATTTTTGCTGATTTTCCTGTGAAGTCATTACTGAAGTTGAGTTTTTCAATGCAATTTCATATTGTGTAATGGCATTCTTCATTTCGCGCTCAAATACTGTCGTTTTCTTCATTAGCTCAGCAATTGAATTTTCTAATTGCTGTTGATGTTCAAATGATTTTGGAAGTTGCGCTGTCTTCTCCCGAATTAATAATTGTAGTTCTGAGATTTCCATCGAACTTTGACTACTCATTACATTCAGTTCATTTAACGAATTCCTCATTTTTTCAAGTGAATCTTCTTTACTTGCGCTTGTTTGCTCTAATTGATTTAGCTTGCTTTTATTATTTTGGATCTCATGTAACTGTGCCGATAATTGCTGCTGTAAAGTTAGTAAATAAGGTAGTCCTTCTGTTGTCACTTCTTCAATCATTTGATTTTCTTGTGCGATTAACTCATGTAACTGTTCGATTTTAGCCTGAAAACTGTGAAGCTCTTTTTCTGATTTCTGCCTTTTTTCATTTGCCGCTTCCAAATCTTCTTTCGTCACTACTGTAGCCGTAAGATCATGCATTTTTTCATGGCTTTTGCTCCCACAAACCGGACAAGGTTCTCCATCAACCAGTTGCTCGGCTAAAATATACGCTTGGCTAGAAATCCAGTTTTTTTCTAACTCCGAATAATCAACTTTTGCCTGTTCAAATAAAATGACGGCATTCTTTTGTAACTCTTCGATTTGTGACAAGTCTTTCTTATACGCTTCTGCTTTTTGAGCGCGCGTTACAACTTGATCGACTTTTGATTTCTGCTCGTAAACTTCTTCAAATTTTTCAGTAGCCAGTTTCAATTTCTTTCTTTCATCATTTAGAATGACAATCTCACTTTTAATAATCTTTGATTGTTCCGTCCAATTTACAATATCTTTCTGCATTTTCTCAAAATCAACCGTTTTTAATTGTAATTGTTTTTGTAATTGAGTTACTTCTGCATAAAATGGAAGAATTCTGTTCCAATCTTTTAGTTGATCCAAATCATTTTGCTGCTGTGGCATATTTTTTTGAAATGCATCATATTCTTTTTTTGCTTCTTCAAATCGCTGTGAAGCTTCTTTGCTTTGCGCGATTAATGCAGTAAGCTGTTCTTGAAGTTTCACCAGTTCCATTCTTTGATTGCGAAAAGTCTGTTCATACGGGATGATATGCTCTGCTTTTTCAGCTTGAGTTAATTGGTTTCTTTGTCCTTGAATATACTCTTCTTTACTTTCTAAACGAGTTTTTTCAATTTTAGCTTGTTCATAAAGTGCCAATTCCTTATTAAACTGCTCGGCGTGATTAAATTCTTTTTGAACTTGATCGACTACTCTTTTTTGATCATCTAATAAAGCTTGTTGTGAAGTCGTTAATTCCTCATAATATTCGGCTTCTTCCTGCAATCCTGCAATCAGTTGCGTAGATGATTTATACTCTTGAGCTAACACTTCGAACACTTTACTTTGACGAAGTGGCAGCGTATCTTGAATATTTTGGATGAATGCTTGTTCTTCAGCTTGAATAGCGGCCATCTGTTTTTCAGCTTCTGTTTTCTTTGATTTCAGGCGATTTGTCATTTGATCGAAGCTTTCCGTTTTGAAAATCTTTCTTAAAATTGCTTCTTTATTTTTCGAATCAGATGTTAATAATTTTCTAAATTCACCTTGTGGTAGCATGACAATTTGCTTGAATTGATCCTTTGTTAAGCCGATTAATTCTTCTAATTTCAAATTCAAATCACGGACACGATGTGAATCAAGTACAGGAATTTCTTGGCCATCTACTATTTCTACAAATTCAGTTTTATCGCCTGTTGAAGACTTATTTCCCTTCTTCACATGGCCGATTTGTCGAAGAATGCGATATTTCTTCCCCTTTATTTGAAAAACGAGCTCTACTGAAGTATGTAAATCGTCCGTCGCAAAATCACTTCGTACATTGCCAGCATTTTCACGTTCTTCCCCACTTACACTGCCATACAATGCAAAACAGATGCCATCAAAAATCGTCGTTTTACCAGCGCCAGTTGCACCAGAAATGACGAATATTTGATTTGACTCCAATTCCGTGAAATCGATTGTTTCTGTGTCTCGATATGGGCCAAATGCAGTCATACTCAATTTAATTGGTTTCATTTCGTACGACCTCCTTCTCTTTCTTCTACTAATTCTTCTGCAAGTAATTCATTAAATAAAGTCATCATCTGCTCATCAGGCTCTTCATTTAAAATCTCACCATAAAAGGCGTTAAATAAAGTCGTAGTATCCATCTTATGTTTACTCTCAACAACTGATTCTCCAGCATCAACAATAGTATGATTCATCGTTCGATCAACGTGCATCGCATTTGGGAATACTGTTCTTATTTTTTCCATAGGGGCAATAATCACCGCTTCATCGTGTAAAGTAACATAGACATAATCTTCACTCGGAGCCATTTCTAATAAATCCTTCATATATCCTTCGATTCTTCTCATATCTCGCTTAGGATTTAATGGGATTTTTTCGATTTCTACCTCGCCATTCGCAGCCATGTCAACAACTAGGAAACCTTTTTGATGTGTTGCTTCTGAAATACTATATTTTAAAGGAGAACCGCTATAACGAATTTTTTCGCTTTGAACAAAATGTGCCTGATGTAAGTGGCCAAGTGCGGTATAGTCGAATTTGTCGAATAGATTGGCGTCAATACATTCCGAGCCTCCTATTGATAAAGGTCTTTCACTTTCATCTGTATTCTCAATCTGTTCCCCATTTTTCGTGACAAAAGCATGCGCAATACTAATATTTCGCCCTTCGTTAAATGGAATATGTTCGATAATCTTTTCCATCGCTTGCTCGTTTGTTTTGACAGAATCATCTTCAAATACATATCTCACTTCTTGTGGATCCGCAAATGGGATTAGGTGGAACGCTATTTCGCCATATTTATCTTGTAGAATAATCGGGGGCATTTCCTTTTTTAATTTCCCGACTAAATGTAAATTACTTTCTTTAAAAATCGTCGAGCCAAAATCCACTCGACTCGTACTATCATGATTTCCCGCAATCGCAATAATTGGGATATTTAATTCTTTTATAATAATCGAGAAAGTTTGATCCAGTAATTGAACTGCTTCAACTGGCGGAATCGATCGGTCATATAAATCACCTGCTATGATGATCGCGTCCGGTTTTATTTCCTTTACATGTTGAAGAAACTGTTCGATTATATACTTTTGATCCTCTAACATTGACACTCCTTGAACTACTTTTCCTAGATGCCAATCGGCTGTATGTATAATTTTCAATTAAATTCCTCCTTTTTAATAAGTATATCAATTAATCGTGCAAAATATTGTACATCTACTGTCTACTTTATTATATACTAGAAACAATACTATACATAAAGGATGATTATTCTATGGCACCTACAATTTTAGTTGTTTCAATCGCAATTATTCTATTTTTTGCTTTCATGGTATATCGAGTAAAATCAAAAAATGTGGAGACGAATGAGCAAAATATCGCCCATTATTTTTTAAGTCATAATGGCTCACTTGATTTTTATGTAACTACTGATCATCAATTTGTTAGTTGTGCTTCTAATAAAACTTTTGATATTCAAGATATTAAAAAGATTACTGCCATTGCAGATCATGAAGTGCTATTTGAAAAAAATGCAACTTCAGTACAATTTGATGATCTACAATTATCATCTAAATTTGATGATTTCGTAAAATTTGTATCCTATGAGATTGAATTAAAAAATGGTGAAGTATTTGAATCTGTAGTAGATGTGGCATCAAACAAAGGTTCGAGACAGCGTGAACAGTTAAAACAGACTTTCCTAAAAATTACGGATATTTTCAATAAATTAAAGATCGCATAAGAAAAAGCAACGCGTAGAAATGAAACTCTACCCGTTGCTTTTTGTAATTAAGAAGAACATAACAACTATGATGACGATTGGAACTACCGTGTACATCAGTGCTTGCCATAGTTTGAACCAAGTATTTGATAACTGACTGCCCATTAAAAATTCCTTTTTAACAAACTGTCGATCTACTTTATACATAATGAATAATGCGATACAAAGATTACCTAGCGGTAACATAATATTACTCACTAAGAAGTCAGTAGCATCAAATATTGTACGGTCAAAAATGTGGAAATCCGCAAGTAAACTTGAAGATAACGCAGCTGGAATCGCTACAATTGCAACGATCACGCCTAGTAACCATGTGATTTTCTTACGTGCATGAGGGAATTTCTCCTCGAAAGCAGCAACAATAATTTCATATAAGCTAAACGAAGATGTCAATGTCGCAAATAAGAATAATAATAGGAAAATCGCAAAGAATAACTCACCGAAAGGCAGTTGTTGGAATACAGTCGGAAGTACGACAAACAATAATCCAGGCCCTTCAGTCGGCTCTAATCCGAATGAAAAGACGACTGGGAAAATCGCTAATCCCGCTAATAAAGAAACGAAAATATTCATTAATACGACAGATCCTGCCGAATTCGGTAAACTGACATCTTTTTTCAAATATGAACTGTATGTTACCATACATGAGAATCCTACCGCTAAAGCAAAGAATGCCTGCCCTAGTGCGTATAATATTGAATCAAATGTGATTAATGAGAAATCTGGTTTTAAGAAGAATGTTACACCTTCCATTGCACCAGGTAGTGTCAATCCGCGTACTACTAAAATAATAAAGAATATAAATAGTAGTGGCATCATAAATTTATTCGCGCGCTCAATGCCATTTTGAATGCCTAGCGATACGACTAAAACATTAAATAATGTAAAAATCACTAATCCGATAATTGTGATGCTCGCCGATCCAGTTACTTCGCCAAATAACGAACCCGCATCTAGGTTTGGCGTAATCGCATTACCTGCCACAGCTTTCGTCGCATAGATTGTAATCCAACCACCGATGACACTATAAAAAGAAAGTAGTAGGAAACAACCGACAACACCTAAACGGCCAATCCAACCCCATATTGAGTTCGGCAATAATTTTTTATATGCGGACACAGCTTCTTTCTGTGTTCCTCGGCCAATAATAAATTCTGAAATTAACATAGGTAAACCAATTAATAAAGTAAAAATCACGAATAGTAGAAAGAATGCTCCTCCACCACTCATGCCGGTCACGTATGGTAGCTTCCATATCGCACCTAGTCCAATCGCAGCTCCTGCTGATGACAGTATAAAGCCTAGTTTCGTAGACCACTGTCCTTTATTCTCATTCATAAAAACCCTCCATAACTCTGCTCAGCTCAACAATACTAAGAATTGCGAGACTCTAATCTGTCTATTATTTTATCATGTTTCAACAATTAATTGAGCGGAATTGTAGATTTCTTTGTTATTCATTTACCCTTTTCTATAAAAACAAAAAGAATCACAAATTACTGTGATCCTTTTTGTCGTATCGATTACCTATATTCATATAAATTAAGCCAATAATAATCGAAATAACGATGCCAACCGTACCGATTATAAAAAATATATTCGATTCATAGATTGCACCAGGTATATAAAACAGCATACTTAGTGTCACTGCGAGCATTAATTTGCCCATCGCTCTACAAAGTGCGGGTTCATCTATTTTCATTCGATCTTCTTTTGGTAGCATATTATGCCCCGCAATTAGAAAAGCACCTCGACCGCTTAATAAATACAAACTTAGAATGACAAACAGAAAGATGACCGTGCCAATTACGATTAAACCTGATGTTTCTTCCATCTATATCTTTTTAACAAACTCAGATTTGATATAAAGTACGCCAACGCCATCAAATTTACTTTGAATATTATGCCCGTCTGGACCGTCAACTAAGCGGATTTTTGCTTTCGTTCCCATTTTTAATGGGCCAGATCCACCTTTTACTTTAATATCTTTGATGATTGATACCATATCTCCATCTTGTAACTCATTACCATTCGAATCTACTGTTTTATTCGCTGCTTCCGCTGCATCTAAAGAATCTTGTGTCCATTCATTTGCGCATTCTGGACAGATGAATAAATTGCCGTCCTCATATGCGTATTCAGAATTACATTGTGGACAATTTGGAATATTTGCCATGTTAAACCACCCTTTCAACTATTTACTTAATCATACAACAAAATCGCTATTAATCTACAGAGTTTGCTAAACTAACACAATTTCAGTCATTATCCATTACATATGAAAAAAAGAACCGCACCGGAATGCGATTCTTTCTGAATTTAAGAATTAAAGTGACATTGCTTGAGCAGAAGGTTTAACAGCATCAGCTGAAGCAACCCAATCCAATTGATCTAAGAAAGTAAGTGTATCTTGATATACTTGTTCTCTTTCTTTACCAAGTGTAATGATGTGACCAGAATTTTGATACCAAATGATTTCTTTTTCTTCTGTATCAACTGTATCAAAAATGAATGGTGCTGATTCTTGATATAGTTTATCATCTAATTTACCTTGTAATACTAATGTTGGTGTATCGATCTCACCGATTTCATCAGAAGTATGTTCAATCATTTTTTGAATTTCAGTAATTGCATGACGATCCATGTTTTTAAGATCTTCTAATTCAGCAGCAACTGTATCTTCGTCTTTGCCTTCAAACTTTTTATAAACTTCAGCGTATTTATAAAGTCGATCGAATAGACCGTCGCTTGATTTGCGTTTGATTGGAGCACACATTGATACGACACCTTTAACTGGGAATTCAGCGCCAACTTTAAGTGTAAATACGCCACCTAGTGAGATACCGACTACAGCGATTTCTTCATATCCTAAGCTTTTAAGGTGATGGTAACCACTTGTTACATCTTCCCACCAGTACTTTGCACCATAACGTAGAATTTCTTCAGGGCTTACGCCGTGACCACGGTACATAGGTGCGTGACACGTATATCCTCTTTTATTTAAGAATTGTCCTAATTTTTTTACGTCTTTCGTACTACCAGTAAACCCGTGAAGTAGGAGTACGGCTCTTTTTCCGCCTTCAATTGTAAAAGGTTTAGGTGCAAGTAATTTCATTTGAATGGGCTCCTTTATATTTAAAAAGTGTTTTTTTATTCGTAATTTTAATAAAATGATGTTTTATTTATTTCTGTGATCTAAGTAGTTATTTGAACTACAATTTTTCGTCACATTTCTAACTTACATACACTCTAACACCCTATTTTAATAATGTACAGTATATTAGGTTATTATTATTGATGCAATTATGTAATCGATTTGATTCTCTATTTTATATAGAAATACTGTTATATCAACGTTCGTGAATAGACACATACAGATTTACATTCGTCCATTCTTTTTATAGCATTTATTTATATCAAATATAGATAAAACCTATCTCACATTAATAAGTTGTTACTTTCAAACGCCTATTTATCGTAGAAAACGGTGGTATACCCGCGATTATTTAATATATTTTTGATATCCATTCTATTTTACTTTGTAGTGAAGTGACACAGATGATATAACAGTTGTACTAATGAATCCAATTTCTGAATGCAAACACGAACATTTTCAATCATTGATGAATGGAATAGAAAGCAATTGTTTTCTCCGTATAATTTATATACAAACCCTTTTGTAGATTGCTTTGTTCTCTATTTATGAAAATTCGTATTTCAAACAATAATTCCACTATTCTAAGCTTTTTACGGCTATTCTCATTACGTCTGTACTATAATAGTACTTATAAGAAAAACAAAGGGGTTTTCATTTATGAAAGTAAGCACGACAAGATTATTAGAAGAAGAAGCTAAAATCGTCTACCAAGAAACTGCCGGATTAGCGATCATTACAATTCACAGACCACAAGCGAAAAATGCTCTTACTGCAAATATGTGGACACAATTACGTTCAATCGCCTTACAAGTGCTAGACAATCCGAAAAACAAAGTACTTCTTATTAGAGGTTATGGGGAACAATTCACTGCTGGTTCTGACATTAAAGAATTTAATTCAATCTCACTTGGTCAAGCGGAAGAAGCATTTGTTCATATGGAAAGAACGATTTCTACGATTGAAAAGCTACCGATTCCGACGATTGCTGTCATTAATGGGCCTGCAATGGGTGCCGGATTAGAGTTAGCGCTCGCTTGCGATTTACGTATCGGAAGTGAAAAAGCAAAATTAGGCATTCCTGTAGGCAAGTTAGGCATTACATTAAATAATAAATTCGCACAAAGATTAGTTACACTGATTGGTCCTTCAATGACGAAGGACCTTGTCTACACTGGGCGTATGTTAAAAGCAGACGAAGCTTATCGATTAGGTATGTTAAATTATCAAGTTGCAGAGAAGGACTTAGATCGCTATGCAATACGTATTGGCAAACTCGTGGCGTCAATGTCACCCGCTTCATTATTAGCGGTGAAAACATCTGTGCAGGAATGCGTGGAGTCGGTTCCTGTTCTTTGGAAAGGTTCTTCAAATTTCGTAGATCCACATGATTTTCCAGAAGGTGTCCAAGCTTTTGTTGAAAAGAGAGCCCCGCAGTTCAACCGAAAGATTAAGTAAATAGAATAGTAAAAGAGGAAGAATCAATTCGCTGATTCTTCCTCTTTATTAGTTTTGCTTAGATTCTTTTTCAAGCATTTTTCTAATGGACTTAATTTTTAAATTCACTTCGAAAAACTCAATTTTAAACTGCTCATCGAAATTTCCATTTATCGTGCGCTGCAATTGCTCCAGCTTATGTACCATCTCATTCGTTTCATCAAGGTCATATTGAAAAGTAACTGTAGTAATAGGTAACGGGTATAAAGTAAAATCGATTTTTTCAATCGATTTTACTATTTTTGATGAATTACATGACTTACTAATACATTGAATAAAATCTTTTTTATGAAAAACATCTAGATCTTGATGAAAATCAGGTTGCACAATCGTCGTTTCCCCAATTTTCTCACGTTTTGATGTGAAAATTTCATATCCCTTCATGATTAATCGTTTGAAGAAATTTTGTTGCACTTGTACGACGGGGATCGGCATGATGTGCTTACCTTCCGTTCGTCGAATGAATTGCGCCATTTTCATTTGATGGCGTGATCGATAATTCTCGATATGATGAAATTCATCGATTTTTTCAAAACCAAGTCTTTTCGCAATTAGTTTCGTCATTTTATCAGAAGTTCCAATAATCATTAAATGACCCGGTTGAAACTCATCAATTGCTTCCTTTACTTCTTGAACATGGTCAGCATCTTGAAAAATAGCTCTCTTAACAGCCTTTATACTGCTTTTTTCAAATTTAGCTGATGTACCTGCTTTAATCTCACCATTAATAATGAGTAAACCATCATCAATGATCGCTTCAATATTGTTTTGATGTGCGAATTCAAGTGCAAAAGAGCTTTTCCCTGTTCCACTTGGTCCACTAAAAGAATAAGTTTTCATTGTCTTCCCCTTCAAGTACTAATTTTTTCACTGCGTAAGCTACGCCATCTTCATCATTCGTTTTTGTAATATAGGTTGCCAAGCTTTTAATGTCATCTACAGCATTTCCCATTGCGATTGGGTGGCCGGCATATCTTAACATCGTCATATCATTTAACTGATCGCCCACTACCATTACAGAGCTGACATCAATGTTTAAGCGATTTACAAGACTTTTCAAAGCTGTTCCTTTATTAGCTGTTTTAGAATTCACTTCCATATTTTGTTCAAAGGAAGAAGTGACGTTAAAACCTAATGCAACACATTTATCCCAAACTTCTTTTCGCTGTTCTGGTGTTTTAAAGAATAAATTAAACTTATCGACGGGTTCATCAAACTCCTGTATAAATGATTTGATTTCAGGCACAGGTGTCCTAGAGCCGCGTAGAAATTCAACATGATTACCACCACCGTACTCGTCAAGATGGTCGTAGCAGTATTGATCAATAAATACGCGCCCCAAAGCAAATAGTTCGATACGTAAATCAAATGGTTTCAAAATATCCATTAACTTTCTGACATCATCAACAGGTATCGGATTTTCATAAATCATTCGAATATGATGCCGATCCCAAATAATAGCCCCATTAGACGTTATATAATATTTAATATAGGGCATATGTTCAAATTCTAATGGCAACTCTGCTATCGTCCTACCTGTACAGATTACCACTTCTTTCCCTTTATTCATCGCTTCATTTAAAACATCAATCGTGTTCTTAGTAATTTTTAAATCTGAAGTTAATAATGTACCATCTAAATCTAGCGCAATTAACTTAATCTCCATAAGCATCTCCACTCCAAACAGTTTAACTATTCCTTTTAGTATAACAATGTTCCTATCTATAGTATTACCTTTTTCAATTAAATTATTCCTTCTATTTTTCAAATACATAAAAAGGCTGAATCATACAAATGTACGATTCAACCTCTTCATTAGTTTCTAAACTTTGAAAGTCTTCGTTAGTTCATGCAACTGAACAGCCTGAGCTGAAAGTTCCGTCACTACACTATTGATTTCTTGCAATGTTGCAGATTGCTCTTCCGTTGCCGCAGTAATGCTTTCTGTTGCTACAACAGAGCTACTTGCATGATTGGCAATTTCTGATACTGAAGCCGTTACTTCTTCCGTACCTGCAGAAAGTTCTTCAGCTGTAGCCGTTACTTCTTCAAGCTGCGTTCTCATTCGTCCAACACTTTCTTCAATATTGCCAAATGTGATTCCAGCATTTTCGATAATGTAAACACCTTCACTTACATTTTTCATGCCTGATTTTACAGATTTAGCAACGATTTCTGTGTCTTTTTGAATAGTTGAAGTTAAATGTACAATTTGGCTTGCTGAATTTTTCGATTGCTCTGCCAGTTTACGAACTTCTTCAGCTACTACCGCAAACCCTTTACCATGCTCACCTGCTCTTGCAGCTTCAATGGCCGCATTCAATGCTAGTAAATTCGTTTGATCTGTAATGTCTGTAATCATTCTCGACATTTCTTGAATTTGTTTTGTTTGACCACTTAATGTTTCAATTAATTCATTCGTTTGCGTTGATGATGAAGCAATAACATCCATTTGTGTTTTCGCCACTTTTAAAATATCTCGACCGTTTATTGCTAGATCATCTGCTTCTTTTGCATAATCAAATAGTTGTTGAGATGATTGTGCAATTCTTTGAACACCTGTAGCAGTTTCTTGCATTGCTTCAGCACTATCATTCGCATTTGCTGCGCTATCATTTGCCGCAACAACTGTTAATTCAACTTGGGAAGAAATATCTTCTGCAGCTCGTGATACTTCCGAAGTACTTGCAGACAATTCCTCAATTGAAGCTGTAAGTTGCTCCGCATTTTTAGAAATCGAATAGACGAGATCTTTTGTTTTTAGTTTCATATCATTTAATGAATCTGCTAAATCACTAATTTCATCTTTTGATTTTACTTCCACATTCGGAATTGAATAATCGCCTTTTGCAATTTCTTTCATTGAATTCACGACATGTAGAATCGGTTTTACAATGAATTTCTGAACATAAATGATAAATAAAATGGCTACTAATGCACTAATAGCGCCTAAAATAACCGTTAATAATTTGGCGAATTTAGCCGTGGAATCTAGTTTTTCATTTGCAGCATTTAAACTTTGGATTTCTGCCATGGCAATTTTATTACCATATCCTAAAATGGTTGTATTAATTCTTTTAGCATCATTTAAATAGGGAATAATACTGGCATTATCCTTATTGCTTTGCACTGCTGCGATTAGTTGATCCGATACTGTAATAAATGATTCATTTTCTTTTACGATTTCATTTACTGAACTTTGTAAAGCAGCATCGTCTTTTGCAGCATTTTTTAAAGTATTGATTTTAGTTTCAAGATCATTTCTTCCACCATCTAAAGCTAGTTTGGCAGTTTCAGATTTTAATAGTACATAATCTCTTAATTGAACACCTTGCAAAGCTAATGTGTAATTTACATCATTTGCTAACTGTACATTGATATAACTTTTCTGAACATCATTTTTGAATGTTGTTTGAACTGCATTTAAACGATTATATGTAAAAACAATGATAATGATTGTTAATACAAGCATTGTAATAAAACCAATGCTCATTTTTTTCTGAATAGACAATTTTGTACCTCCATTAGTTATTTATAACTGTTATTTTAGCATAAAAATAAGACTTATTACACACTACTATTTAACTATTTATTCACAAAATAAAAAACAGAGATCTTTTAGCATTAAACTAAATTCCCTGTTTTTTATTAATTTTTTCTATTCTTCAAAAAAACCTGTCTTAATTTTCTTATCCAGATAATCCAATAATTGCCTGATTTCATCGTGTTTAAGCGGGCTTTTATTTTCATTTACAAAATCCCCATAAATCGCCGAATCCACAATTCTCAATAATTCTTGATAACTATTGTTTTCACATTCAACTGTAACTTGCACAAAAAGCGTTTGCGTACCATTCCATGAAAAATCATTAATTCTAATAATCATTTTTGATTTTTACCCTTTAAACGATCCTGTTGTTTTTTTATTTCTTCTTCTTTTGCTTTTTCTTGCTGCACTCGTTTCCACTGCATTCGCAATTGGAAAACAGTTAATACTGCAATAATAATGAAGAATGGCTGTGTTAGCGATAATCCAATTTCTGATTTCCCGCCTAACAACGGTAATACGAGTGTCATTACAACAATAAATGTAATCACACGAAGTTGTAGCCAGAAGTTCTGCTCCAAATTCAATTTTTTAGTCGGTGCAAAACAAATGATAATCCCTATGATAAACAGTGTAATTAACAATGCTTTCGGAATGATCGTCCATACGCTCCAATGACTAAAGAAATCCATGCAAAGCATGACCACAACTAATATGTATGCTAATAATTCTCTAAATAACTTCAATTTCTCTCCTCCTCAAACCCTCTCATAGCATAGCATGAACCATTAATTCTAGCTACCAAAAATATCGTATATTTAAAAGAGAAATTACAGCTTTTACATGTAGCTAGTCGAACAAAAAAAGCCCGAAACACAGCTTTCACTATGTTTCAGACTTTCGATTATAGAATATTACTTAATAGCAGTAATGTCTTTTAATTCTTTTAAGATTTCAGGTGAGTCTTTTAGGATTCTTTGAGGTGTAGACATCTCATCTACACCTTTATGTGTGTAGTATACAGCACCTTTTTCAGTAATGAAAAATGCATATGGGAAAGGTTTTTTAAGATCGCGTTCTTTTTTGTTTTCAAAATAGAAGAAATACGATTTTACGCCTTTCATTTCTTTTTCAGTATCACCAATAGTGATTTGTTTCGTATTTTGACCATCAATTGCATCTAATACTTTTTGCATTTTGGCTTGATCCTTAATAGTAACGCGCTCTTTTTTAACTTCTTTATTGTTTTCAATCGTTTGAATTTCTAAAGAAATAAAATTACTCGCTTTTGGAACTTCCATAACTTTTTCTTTGTTACCAGAGAAAATGATATAAGCTACACTAGCAACTAGTACGACGATTACAGCGATCGGAATAAATTTTTTAATGAGAAACACTTCCTATTACATTATTTACTATCAATTCTCTTTAATTATAGACTACATATTCAAAAGATGCATGACGTAAAGTTTGATTTTATTGACGTAAAACAAAAAATTCATGTTTTCGTCATAATTATGCCCCAATAAATAACACTGCTTGAGCGATTGACAAAAGAAGTGCTGGGTTTTTAATTGGGCAATCTTCTTCTACTTCAAACTTTGCGATAAAAACATTACGCGTATCATCAAATGATGTATGCCATTTCGCGACAACTTCTTCATTGTATGTGAATGTTGAACCCAACTCGCGATCCATATCAACCCGTAACATCGTTTCTCCATTTGAGATTACAACTTCCGGTATTAAAGCTTTCCACCCTGTGTACGCAATGCGATAAATAGGGGCGCCGTCTTCTTTTGCTTCAAAGAAGATTTTACCTTTTCGCTGAATCTTCTTACACACAGCTTTAGGGAATCCATCGATTTCACTTTCAATCTTCACAAAATACTTATAGTCCAATGTTGAATCTATGACACGCTTAATCGGGTTACTATAAACGCGTTTAACCGTACCAATCGATTCCCCTTCTAATTCAACTAACAACGGTTCAGTATGTTGTAAAACTGCTGGTACTTCATAGTTATATATTTTCATAATGCCTACAGAATCGTAGTTACACCTCCGCTTACTTCATACTTTTACAGTAATTCAACTAATGTTGAAAATCAAACATATACTACTAGATTTCATAAAAAAACAAAACCAGACCGAAGTTGGTTTTGTTTCATTCATTTATGCATTTACAGTTTGAATTTTGTTCGCAACACGATTCGTTAACATTGTAGTTGCTTTCGGTAGCACTGCTGAGAATACTGGATTTAGAACTGCAGCAGCAAGACCACCCGCTTTAATTTCTAAATTACCTGTCATTTTTGTTTCAGAATCAGAAATAGGATCCGCTTCAAATGAACCTGCACCTTTAAATTTATCCGAAATACCAGTAAGTTCAAACGAAATTTTCGTTGGTTCTTCCCAACCCGTAATATCAATTTGTACTTCTACTTCTTTTTTCAGTACGCCAACATTTCCTGCGAATTTCCAAGTAGATTGCTTGTCGTTAATAATTGTATGCTCTCTATAACCTGGTACTAATTTCGCCCATTTTTCCATATCGCTTACGAAATTCCATACTTCAGCTTGAGATGCTTTTACTGTTGTTGAATGTGATGAACTTGCCATTTTAGTTCCTACTTTCTAATTATGTAATTAGTTTCAACAATATTATATCAGTAATGTATTCTGTATAACAGTGAAAACTATTTACGTATTTGCCCCGAACCGTTGATGACATATTTTGTTGACGAAAGAGCTTCCAATCCCATTGGTCCTCTTGCGTGAAGCTTCTGCGTACTAATGCCAATTTCTGCGCTATATCCGAATTCAAAACCATCAGTAAAACGAGTCGAAGCATTGTGATAAACTGCAGCTGCATCTACTTTTGTTTGAAAAATTTGTGCATTATTCTCATCTTTGGTAATGATCGCTTCCGAATGATTTGTACCATACTTATTAATATGTTCAATTGAATCGCTCAAATCTTGAACCAACTTCACACTCAAAGTCATCGCTAAATATTCAGTTGCCCAATCTTCTACTGTAGCAACTTGCAATTCAGGAAAAGCTTGAGAAATTTCATCATCAACAATCAATTGTATACCTTCCCCTATTAAATAAGGAATGAATTGAGTACCATATTTTTCATACCAATTTGAGTGGATGAGTAAGCTTTCTGTAGCATTACAAACTGAAGTTCTTTGTGTTTTGGCATTTTTCACGATATTTTTCGCCATGACTAAATCAGCGCTTTCATCAATGAAAATATGGCAATTCCCTGCTCCCGTTTCTAAAACAGGCACTGTCGCATTCGCCACAACTGTATCAATAAGCGCTTTACTTCCTCTAGGTATTAGAACGTCTAAATATTCCTTAAGGACAAATAGTTCACTCGCTGTTTCGCGGCTTGTATCTTCAATTAATTGCACGGCTTCTGGGGGAATCGTCGTCGTTCGCAATGCTTTTTGAATTGATTTCACGAGAACACTGTTAGAGTATTTAGCACTTGAACTTCCTCTTAAAATAACCGCATTTCCCGTTTTCAAAGTTAGCGAAGCCGCATCAACCGTCACATTTGGTCTTGCTTCATATATTATGCCAATTACACCTAATGGCACTCTTTTTTTAATAATTTCTAAGCCATTTTCTTTTTGAATAACGTCCAATTTCTCACCAATTGGATCATTTAATTCAATTAAATCTAAAACTGCATGATGAATTGTCTTCAATCTTTGTGAATCCAATTTAATGCGATCTAATACGGATGAATCTAGCCCTTTTTCCATTCCAAGTTGAAGATCTTTGGCATTTTCCGCAAGAATGTCCTTCTCATCTTCTAATAATTGATGCGCAATCGCGAATAACGCTTTGTTTTTTTCGTCTGTCGTTTTAGAAATTAGCTGGTAACTTATTTCCTTCGCTTTTTTTGCTTTAATTAATACTTCTGACATAATATTCCCTCCTAAGTAATTGATACGAATCGATCTCTATGAACTACAACTGTATGATTATTTATTTCATCAGTTCTTTTACCCATGCATTTCTTCAATTCATCCGAGTTATAACGTACTTCACCTTTACCGATTAATCTTCTTTCACGGTAAATATCTACTACGTCACCTTCAATGAAATCACCTGTAATTAAATAAACACCTGCTGGTAATAGGCTTTTGCCATTATTTAAAATCGCATTTTCAGCACCTTCGTCAATATAGATTGAGCCATTTGTTTCTGAAAAAAGTGAAATCCATTGTTTTTGAGATGAAATCTGTTGAGGATTTTCTTTCGCAATATATGTCCCATCTCCATCACCATTCAAGATTTCAAGTAGTTTACTTTCTGAATCACCTGTACCAATAAATACATTTACGCCAAGTTCAAAGGCAGTTTTTGCTGCAAGTAATTTAGATTGCATACCACCTGTGCCTACTTTTGACCCTTCTGAAGTTGCAAAACTCAATAATTCATCTGTAATACAGTCAAGGTGATCAAAACGTTTAGCAGATGGCTCTACATTCGGGTTTGCATCGTATAGACCGTTAATATCCGTTAATATGATTAATTGCTCTGCATGGACTAAACCGCTAACTAAAGCCGATAGTTGATCGTTATCGCCGAAAGTTAATTCTTTGATTGAAACTGTGTCATTTTCATTTATGATTGGCAATACATTACGCTCTAACAATTCTTCAATTGTATCTTGTGCATTTTGGTAGCTCGTTTTATTCTGAAAATCTTGTCTTGTCAGTAATAATTGAGCAGCTACATAGCCATCTGATTCAAGCGCTTCCGTGTAAGCTTGAATTAATAAACTTTGGCCAACTGCCGCTGCTGCTTGTCTTCCTTTAAGCGTAATCGGTTTTTGACTATAGCCCATTTTTTTAAAACCGCAAGCTACTGCACCCGAAGATACGAGAATGACCTCGTAATTCCGTTGTTTTAAGTGGACGATTGCCGAAACATGTTGGCGTAATTTTGAAAAATCAATTTCTCCATTTGTTTTCGTTAAACTACTACTTCCGATTTTTACAACTACTCTTTTTTGATCCATAATTTCCTCCATAGAAAAAGCCCTTCCATCCATATTTAAGGACGAAAAGGGCTAATTCGCGGTACCACCTTAGTTGAATAGATGATTCATCTATTCCTCTCAATTCCCGTAACGCTGGAACGACGCCTATGTTTGCATAGGAGCTAAGAAGTAGGTTCTGTTAGGCGTGGATTATTCTCCCTTTCAGCCGGTGGAGAGAACTTTCTTTGATCCCGTTGCTAACATACTATTCTTCTTTACGCTAATATATTAAAGTATATTATTCATGATTATGCACTATTTGTCAATGCAATTACATTTCTATAGCAATACTATGCATATTATCGATAAAATTGGACGAGGGGGCTACGCAATTAAGCGCAACCCCCTCTACTATATATGACATGCTAATTGTTATAATTATAAATATTTCAACCCGATCATCCGGGGAATTAAATCGATTTTACACGCCGCGGTAAAATTGCAAAGTTATTCTCTAACCTAAGCAACGTAAACCCTACCTGCTTTTACGTCCTTGTGACCCTATAGTCACGCCAGTGTGAATAAGTATTTTCAAAAACAATTATGAATTGCCAATTTTTTCAATTAGCATCGTCAGAAATACTATTATCTCATAAATATAATTGTAAGTCAATAATTATTATTACTGTTCTTGTTTTGAATCACATAGACTAGCGAGGTGTACTAATCTTTACTAATCAACTCGAAAGTAGTTTGACCATTTTGAATCGCTTTAATGACACCATTTCCTGGTGAGAAATAAACTTTTTTATAGTTTTTTCCTTTTTTGTCATAGAATTTTTGAACGACTACATTTTTGAATGAACCTGCTTTTACTTTTGCAGTATAATCAATAGTTGCAATTCGACTATAGCCATTCGCTAGTGAGCCTTTAATTGCCCCTTTATAAATTGGGCCATTAATTGAAAAACCATACCCTGTATCATAATTGAAAAGTGTATAGCCATCTTTAGATGTCGTTTCAGTATGAGTGAAGCCGTTATTTACATTGCCCCATTTAATGATGTTTTTCTCTTTCTTTTGATAATAGGTTTTTAATTCTTTGCCCGCTTCTATATCAAAAACTGTGTAAGTTCCGTATTGATCACGGCCAAAATCGCGTTCAACTTCTTTTGAAACGTATTCATTGCTCACAAAACCATAGCCTTTTTTAAACTTAATTTTCGTCCAATTCTTGCCTTGTGATACAACTTCTAAAGCCGTATTTTGACTGATTTCGCCTAGTTTTTTAGAAGAAGTACTTTCCCCACTTCTTACATTTAAATTAATTTTTAAACCTGGTGTTGCATAGAAACTACCTTTTAAAACAGGTGTTTCTGATTCAGATGAAGTTAGTTTCTTCTTATATAAATAGTGACTCGCTACATAGCCATAACCTTTGCCGAACTTTACTTTTGACCAATCTTTTGCGTAACTAATCACTTCCACTTTCGAACCATTTTTAATTTCGCCTAGTTTCGCCGAAGAAGTTGTTTTAGATTTACGTACATTTAAGTCAATATTACTGCCTGTTTTCACATAGTAAGTTGTTGTTTTTACAGCGCTAGTAGTAAGTTTCTTAGAAATCAAATATGTATCGTACACGTATGCATAACCTTTTTTAAACTTAATTTTAGACCAACCATTTTTATTCGAAAAAACTGTCACCTTTGTACCGTTTTTGATTGTGCCTACTTTTTTCGAAGTCGTTGAAGCGCTCGCACGTACATTTAGGTCAATCCCCCCAGATACCTTCACATACATTGTTTTTGACGCTGCTTTCGCCTCGATTTGTCCAATTTGAACTACCGATGCGCTTAAAGCAACAGCTGTACCTATTAATAAAGTTTTTTTCATTCTTTAGTCCCTCCAAAATTTAATGAATAGCTTATGTTCCAATTGAGTATTATATACTGTGGAATTACTAATGAATAGCTATTCAACGGACTTTCGAACTAAAGGTGTATTACATTTTTATGCAATAGGGTATATGGTCATTATCACTAAATAACAACCACATACCATTTATCTGCTTCCGTCTAGCCTATTTACCTATTAATACAATTTCATTTTTCTTAATTAGTTTTTGGAGATTCGCCATTTCGATTGCTGCAACAGCAGAATCATATCCTTTATTCCCTGCTTTTGTCCCAGCTCTTTCAATTGCTTGTTCAATCGATTCAGTCGTCACAACACCGAAGATTACCGGTAAATTTTGAGCTAAACTAACTGTGGCGATCCCTTTAGCCGCTTCGTTACAAACATAGTCATAATGCGTTGTGGCACCACGAATTACTGTAGCTAAACCGATGATTGCATCATACTTTTGCGATTGCGCTAATTGTTGAGCCATGAAAGGTACTTCGAAGGCACCTGGCACTTTAATGACATCAATTGCGTCATCTTCCACACCATGCCTTTTTAAACCGTCCACCGCTCCATCTAATAAGCGATTTGTAATAAAATCATTAAATCTCCCTACGATTATTCCCACTTTTAAGTCATTACCTGTTAATTTCGCTTCTATTAAATTCATCTTGTAATTCCCCCAATTTCTTTATTTTTTATTAAGTAAGCTTTTAGCATTTCAATTGAAATTATTAATAAATGGTGTTTTTCCGCAAAATCCGATAGACCTTTACCACTCAACATGAAACCATCATCTCCCATGATTTCACAAATGACAGCTGCCTCGTTTCTTCCACATAATTTCGCTAACTCGATACTCGCTTCTGTATGCCCTTCACGTACCAATAATCCTCCCTCTTTCGCTACTAAAGGGAAAATATGGCCAGGTCTTCTTAAATCAGTCGATTTTGTATTTTCATCGACTAGTTTTTGAATCGTTTTTGCTCGCTCATATGCGCTAATTCCAGTCGTTGTATCAATATAATCTACTGATACAGTAAATGCTGTTTGATGGTGATCTGTATTATTGGTAACCATCGGAGGTAATGATAGCTTTTCAGCAAGCTCCTCGCTAATTGGCGCGCAAATTAAACCTCTGCCATATACAGCCATGAAAGTGATTTGTTCCGGCGTAATTGTATCCGCTAGAGCAATTAAGTCACCTTCATTTTCTCTACTTTCCGAATCCGTCACGATGACCATGCCACCATTTTTCAGTTGATTGATTGCTTCTTCAATTCTTTCCAATGTGAACACCTCAAAATCCATTTAGTTGTAAAAAATCTCGCGTAATTGTTTGTGTTGTATGATTTGTTTTTCGAATATAATCCGCCTCAATATTAAGTTCACTTCCAACTTTATTTTTCGAAAGTGTTGTGCTTTGAAAAGTATGCGGAATGATTGATACTGTGAAATCTTTTCTACCAACATTGAAAATTGTTAAACTAATGCCATCTACAGTAATTGAACCTTTTTCGATCAATGTTTCTGCTAAATGGGGGCTAATTGAAATCGTTAATCGTATTTCATCATGCGTCCGATAAATCTTCTTCATAATGCCAATTTGATCAACGTGACCTGTGACATAATGACCTCCTAAACGTTCTTGAAGCTGTAATGCTCTTTCCAAATTCACTTCTTGACCAGGCGTTAGTTTGCGAAGGTTTGTCGCTTTAAAAGTTTCTGGCATGACATCCGCACTAAAAGAGTTTTGTGAAAACGTTGTGACGGTTAGACAGACACCATTCACCGCAATTGAGTCACCTATTTTTGTTTTTTCTAAAACTTGATTCGCATAGATTTGCACATTCATCGTCTGATGATTTTTTTGTATACTTTTTATTTTACCCATTTCCTCGACTATCCCTGTAAACAATTTGCATACTCCTTTCCAAATAAAAAAACCTCATTTTCAATAAATGAGGTCAATTGAGCGTTAGCAAATAAGCTTATACAACTGCTTGTATAAACTTCGCTCCTTCTCTCATCCAGACTATACTGTCGGCTTTGGATTCTCACCAAAATCCTGCTCCGAAAAGCTCGCGGGCTTAAGAGTTGCCTCATCACCGCCGATTGGGAATTTCACCCGACCCCGAAGGAATTATTCAGTTTACAAATAAAATAGACCACCATTTACAAATGGGGGTCTTTGAGTGCCTCAGCAAATAAGCTTATACAACTGCTTGTATAAACTTTGCTCCTTCTCTCATCCAGACTATACTGTCGGCTTTGGATTCTCACCAAGATCCTGCTCCGAAAAGCTCGCGGGCTTAGAGTTGCCTCATCACCGCCGATTGGGAATTTCACCCGACCCCGAAGGAATTATTCAATTAAAAAAGACCCACATTCAAAAGAATGGGGTCAAAGTTCAAAAGTAAATAAGCCTATACAATTGCTCGTATAAACTACGTTCCTTCTTTCATCCAGACTATACTGTCGGCTTTGGATTCTCACCAAGATCCTGCTTCGAAAAGCTCGCGGGCTTAGAATTACTTCATCACCGCCGATTGGGAATTTCACCCGACCCCGAAGGAATTTTTATTTGTGCATTAACAGTATCACTATAATTTGTAAAAAACTATAGATTTTATTATTTTATTAAAATTACAGTATAAAATACCTAGAATAACTTTTGCAGCGCATCCAATTTTTCATCCCAGAATTCATCAAAGATTGCCAACCAATCTTGTACTTCCTTTAATCCTTCTGCATTTAGGCTATACAACTTTTCCCTACCTTTTTTCTCGGTCGTAACTAGCGTCGCATTTTCCAGTTGTTGCAAATGTTTTACGACTGCATTTCGTGACATCGGAACATCCTCCGCAAGTTGAGAAATTGATAATCTTTTGTTGCGTAACTTCAGTAACAACTGCCTTCTAGTTGGATCGGCTATCGCTTGGAAAATGGCATTTGTCTGACTCATTGTTGTTCAACTACTTGTACTAATTTTTCTCCTACGATTTTTTCCCAGCCACCAGCCATGTTTGTATGAACCATTTTCGTAGGCATTTTCGCTGCTGACGAAACGAAATCTTCTACTTTCCATCCGCCATGGATCAAAGTGAACTCAGTTTTTTCGCCTTTTTCCTGTAATTTGAATTCAATAAACCAACCGTCTACATCCCAATCAAAACGAATATAAGTCGGTTTCTTAATGTTTGTTACCTTACACGCCGATGGACCAAAAGGTGATTGAATCGTAAATTCAGCCCCTACTTCAGCTACGAAATTATTCGGCATTAGCCATTGGGCAATACCTTTTGCAGTTGAAACAACTTCCCAAACTGTGTGAATTTCTTTATTTAATACGACTGTTTTTTCAATATTCTTCATTATTTCTCCTCCTATATACAACTAATCGGTGTTGTTTTATAACAACACCGATTAGTTGTATGTTAACGTAAAAAAAACTGGGACAATCAACTTGATTGTCCCAGTTTCTATTCAATTAATCTCTAAATTGACTATTATGAAGTTTAGCAAATTGTCCATTTTTTCGTACTAAATCATCATAATTTCCATCTTCTACGATCCCTTTTTTCGTCACAACCATAATACGATCGGCGTTTTTAATCGTCCCTAATCTATGGGCAATAACCAATGTAGTTCGATCCTTCGCTAAATCGTATAAAGCATCTTGTATGATTTTTTCAGTTTCAGTATCTAAGGCAGAAGTAGCTTCATCTAAAATTAGGATTGGCGGGTTTTTCAAGAACATGCGGGCGATTGCCAAGCGTTGTTTTTGCCCTCCTGAAAGTTTTAGACCACGTTCACCAATTTGAGTGTTATAACCATCTTCTAAATCAAAAATAAACTCTTCTAAATTCGCGCGTTTTGCTGCAGCGAATACTTCTTCATCACTTGCTTGTAAATTACCGTATGCAATATTCTCTTTAATTGTTCCAGTGAATAAGAATACATCTTGCTGAACTATACCGATTTGCTGTCTTAATGATCTTTGCGTCATATCTTTAATCGATAGCCCATCAATTGTAATATCGCCACTATTCACTTCATAGAAACGAGGGATTAATGAACAAATCGTCGTTTTCCCTGCGCCAGAAGGTCCTACGAAAGCTGTCATTTCACCTTGTTTCAACGTGAAATTAAGTTGATCAAGTACCGTTTTGCCATTATCATACTTGAAAGTAACATCATGAAAACCGATTTCACCATTTAAATGCTTCACTTCAACCGCATTGTCAGCATCTTTAATTTCCGGCTCTTGATCAATCATTTCTCTGAATCGTTTAAATCCAGCCATACCTTTTGGATACAACTCTAATAGAGCTGAAATTTTATCGATTGGCTTAATTAACACATTTGTAAATAGAATGAAGCTGACTAATTCACCAGCAGTCATCTTGTCGTTAAATGTCATCCAAGTACCCATAACTAATACGATAAGCGTAAGCAATCTCGTCATAATGTAAATTGCGGCATTCGTCATGGACATTGTTTTGTATCCAACTAGTTTTTCTTTTAAAAATAGGCGATTCTGTTTTTTGAAACGTTCTTCTTCAAATTTTTCGTTTGTAAATGATTTCACTACGCGCATACCTGAAATCGAATCTTCCACTCGGCCATTAATATCGCCGATTTTACCGTAAAGATTCCCCCATGTTTTATGCATTCGTTTATTCGCGAATGTAATAACTAAAATCATAAATGGAACAAAGATTAAAATCGTTAATGCTAATACTGGGTTAATCGAGAACATGATCATGAATGCACCGATAAAGGTCATAATTGCGATGAATAAATCTTCTGGTCCATGATGCGCAAATTCACCGATATCAAATAGATCGGTCGTAATTCGTCCCATAATATGCCCTGTTTTCGTATTATCAAAAAAGCGGAATGATTGTCTTTGTGTATGAAGAAATAATTCTTCACGCATATCTGTTTCTATTTTCGTGCCGAGTTTATGTCCCCAATAGTTGACGATGAAACTAAGTCCAGTACTTAATAAGTAAATAATTAATAGTAAAATTGCGACTTTAGAAATCATACCCCAGTTGTTCGTTGGCAGTAATGTATCAATGAATTTCTGTACCGCTACTGGGAATGCTAGCTCTAGTAATGCGACTATAATGGCACTCGAAAAATCCATAATAAATAGACGTTTATAAGGCTTATAATAATTAAAAAACTTTTTATACATATATGTACTCCTTTCTTACTTGAGAATCAATTCTCATTTAGCTACATCATTATAGCATGCATTTGACCAATTATTTCGTAAACCGTAAAATATACGACTTATGTATGAAAATTTAATGCAAAGTAAAACAGGAATCGCTACAAAGAGCGACTCCTGTCAGTAAACACTTTACTTATCTGTTGTTGTCTTTTTCTTTCTGCGTAAGAACAATAATCCTGCTAGCATACTCATTAGACCTACAGTTGCTGCTTCTGATTTAAAGTCTTCACCTGTTTGAGGTAATTCACTGTTTAATGCTCCACCAAGCGAACTTGTAGAAACATTATTTACATCTAAGTTGCCTGCATTTGATGCCAAGTTCGTTCCTGAACCGCCGAATCCATTACCTAGTGAGCCTGGGCCACCGTTACCAAAACCGTTGCCTGAACCACTACCTGATCCGCCGTTACTTCCACCATACAATGAAATAATTCCTAAAACAGAAAATGCGGCAGAACCTACTAACACTTTTTTTAAATCTTTCATCTAATTCCCTCCAAAAAAATTGATTAAAGCGAAAAGAGTTCACCTCTTTCGTTTTTAAGGCAGTTGAATATGATAAATTTCACCATTATTTACAACTGTTTTAAGACAATACCTCTAAAAATTACAAAATACACAAAATACTTTTAAAAATGACGTAAAAAAATAGGCATACACAAAAAATTGTATATACCTATGATTTCTATTTTGTTGAATGCAATGTAGTCGAAACAATTTCAGGGCGATTAAAGACACGTAATGGGAATAGACTATTTCCTAATCCTCGGCTAATTACTTGCGTTAACTCACCTGTTTTCTCGACTCCTTCTAAATATCTTGGGAAGAATCTACCTTGGTGGTCAATCATTCCACCTAAACCTGGTATTCTTACTTGGCCACCATGAGCATGACCAGTGTAAGCTAGATCGATGCCATATTTCGCATAATTCGACGCATTTTCAGATCGATGGGCTAATAAAAGTTTAAAGCGATTATAAGGTACATTATGTAGTGCCTTCGCTAACATATCGTCCGTTTTGATGCCTGCTAGTGGATCATCAATACCGACAATTGAAATCTTACTACCATTAAACTCGAAATCAACAGCTTCATTATTTAATACGATGACACCTGCAGATCCAAGTGATTGCTGAATTTCAGCCACTTTATTCGTTGCGATTTCATGATTTCCGTTAACGAAATAAGTTGGAGCTATATCAACAAAACCTTTGATGGCACTTAAGCTTCTTGCCAATTTATAATTATGACTATCGATCACATCACCTGTAATGACAATTATATTCGGCTTTTCCTTTTTAACGGCTTCAATTAATTTCTCATGATTTTCCCCAAATTTCGAATCATGTAAATCAGAAATTTGAAGAACTTTTAGTCCATCCATTTTTTCCGGCAGTTTTTTTAACGATAAATTATACTTTGAGGTTTGCAACCATGAATTATTCGCAAAATAGAATACGAAGATCGCACAAAGTATTAAAATGATTTTCAACAACTTTTTCATTTATTTCACAGTCCTTCTTTTACATATACAAAAATAATATCGAACAATAAATACAGATGCAACCGTTATGGATTAGTTGTTGTTTTTTAAATAATCAGAATTTTTATAACGTGAAAAGTTACAAATGTCACATTTTCTGTTCTTTATGTAAGAATTATCTTAATTAATGACATTCACCTATTGTTCTTAATTCATTTGAGTGCTATAATTTTATAAAAATTCAGAAAAAGGAATGATTACATATGCAATATTCAAATCGCGTGTTAAACACACCATCTTCATTTATTCGAAATATTTTAAAAGTGACTGATTCTCCAGAAGTGATCTCATTTGCAGGTGGATTACCTAATCCTATTTCATTCCCAGTAGCAAAATTACAAGAAGGTATTAATCGTGCCATCGAGTTAAATGGTAGTAAAGTATTCCAATATTCTTCAACGGCGGGTTATTTACCATTACGTCAATATATCGCGGACAAGTATAACCGCACGCATAATTTAGATATTTCGCCAAATGATGTCCTACTAACAACTGGTTCACAACAAGCGTTATCATTAATCGCTCAAGTTACGATCAACAGTGGTGATGGAATTATTATTGAAGAACCTGGTTATTTAGGTGCAATCCAATCATTTTCTATGAGTGAACCGACATTCTATCCTGTGGCATTAGAGCAAGATGGCTTGAATTTAGAAGAATTAGAAAGTGCTTTAAAACAGCCGAATGTGAAATTCATCTACACTGTTCCAAATTTCCAAAATCCAACTGGCCTTACGTATACTGCTGAGCGCCGTGAAGAAGTTTATAATATGATAAAAGATCATGATGTCATCTTAGTTGAAGATGATCCATATGGTGAATTACGTTTTGAAGGCGAGCATCTTCCTTATATTGCAGCTGGTAAATCCGACAACAGTGTCGTACTAGGTAGCTTTTCTAAAACTGTCACACCTGGTATGCGACTTGGCTTTATTATTTCGAAAAATAGAGAACTTATGGAACATCTCGAAACAGCCAAACAAGCGTCAGATTTGCACACGAATATTTTCTCTCAATACGCAATTTATGAATATTTAACGCATAATGAATATATGGAGCATGTTCATACAATTATTGACCTGTATCGCGAACAGTCGAAAATAATGTTAGATGCTTTAAATGAATATTTCCCTAAAGATGTATCGTTCACAGTACCTCAAGGTGGCATGTTCATTTGGGTTACTTTAAATAACGGCATGACAGCTTTAGAATTCTTCAATAAGGCAATGGAAGTTGATGTTGCATTTGTTCCTGGAGATCCATTCTATACCTCAAAAACAAATGTGAATACTCTTCGCCTAAACTATACGAATAGTTCTCCTGAAGTACTTGTAGAAGGAATTAAACGCCTTGCAAATATTTTAGTTGCTACACCAAAAGCTACTTTATAATAAATAAAAAGTTCTTCAGAATGCATTTTGAACTGAAGAACTTTTTTGATTCTAATCTATAGGCTGTGATTAAAACAGCTTCCTAATGAAATGTACTATTTATTCAAATGAACAACTTCAAAGATTTCGCAAACAACTTGTAAATCTTCTACAAATGCCAAATTGTAATGCTTCAATTGATTTGTGAAAAATTCCACATGAGCGTCATACCAATACTTATGACTACGATCACCTTCCCCTTCTAAATAGGAAAAGCTATGCGTAACCTCGTTCATTTTCATTAATGTGACTGATTCATTTTTAATAATCGCTATTGGTTGATTCGAACCATCTAAAACAATGTCATATTGCCCGATTTGTGGAAGCGGTTCGTGATCAAGTTCATAAGAAATCGCCGCAGAACAAGTAGCAGTCTTCACACCTTCGACTACTAATGCACCTAATGAATCGCCCATTTCCTTCGTGCCATCTCCGAACATCCAAGCATTCGGACATTGTTCTGAAATATTATTTTTTTCAGTAAATTCAAACCAAAATTGTTCAATTGTTTTCATAATTTATGCACCTCAGCATAATTTTACAATGTTCAGACGATGAATGAAAGAATGAATGTCCAAATACAAACGAATACGAGTAAGCCTAAACTATATTTTAAAGTTAGTTTTGTTAACTCTGCTTCCTTACCTCTTTCTCCTACAGCCGCTGTTGCAATGGCGATTGATTGTGGTGATACTAATTTCGCCATAACACCACCGACCGTATTTGCTGAAACTAGGAGCGTTGAATTCGTAGCCATCATATTCCCCGCTGACGCTTGGATTGGTGAGAATAATGTATTGTTATTTACTACAGAACCCGTCATAAATACGCCGATCCAACCGAGAATTGGCGATAAAAATGGGAAGGCACTGCCAGTTTTCGCAACCGCTTCACCTAAAGCCATCGTCATGCCTCCATATGTCATAAGTTTGGCAATACCAATAATGGCACAAATCATAATGATGGGAATCCAAAATTCTTTCAATGCATCGCCTAATAATTGTCCACTCGTAGAAAAATTAATATGATGGGTCGTAAGAATTGTCACGATGGCTGCTATGAAAATAGCTGTACCTGTAGCGCTGACAATATCTAATGAGATGGGAATTTCTGAAAATGGAATAGTAAATTGAATAACTGAGAAGTTGAGGATTCCACCTTCTGCAAAAAGGTTTTTGAAAGATGGTAAACTCCAGATGAGGATAAAAAATGTTAGAAGATAAAATGGTGACCATGCTTTAATGATATCCCACACTGTATTTTTCTCATATTCGAGATCATGGCCAGCGAGGAAGAATAGCTTTTTCGGTTCCCACTTACGACAAAGTAGTGCCAATGCACCCATCGCTAAAATTGGCGGAACGATATCTGCTAATTCTGGGCCGATGAATACCGTGAAAATTATTTGAGAAATTGCATACGTCAAGCCTGTTACTAGTATCGCAGGCATCGTTTCCTTAATTCCTTTAAAACCGTCAATTAACCAAATCATTAAAAATGGAATGGTCATATTAATGAACGGTAATGTTAATGCCGACATTTTCGAAACATCCACTGAAGAAATGCCGCCTTCTAGGTTAAAACTATCGATAATACCTACGGGAATACCGATTGCTCCGAATGCGCCAGAAGCTCCGTTAGCAATTAAGCACAGCATTGCCGCTTGTAAAGGGCCGAACCCTAAACTCATCAGTAATACTGCACAAATTGCGATTGGAACACCAAACCCAGCCGCACCTTCTAAAAACGCATTAAAACAAAAGCCAATTAAAAGTAACTGTATGCGTTGGTCATGAGAAATACCTGCAATGGAACTTCTTAAAACATCAAATTTACCTGAGTTTACAGATATTTTATACAACCAAACTGCCATTACAATAATAAATCCGATTGGCACAATTCCTTGTATGATACCTTGTACTACACTTCCGAAACTATTGCCAAATGATAGGTCAAATATAAAAAATGCGAGTAAAAATGTCACGACGAGATTTAATAACGCCGTTGTGATTCCTTTCATTTTCAAAACTGTTAAGCATATTAAAAATAATAGAATTGGAATTGCTGAAATTAGAGCTGAAATAGTTAGTTGATCAAAGGGATTATAACTACCGACAAGCATGCAAATCACTCCTTATCAATTAATTCCAAATCTCTTTTTGGATTTCCTTCAATGTTTCTACAGATTTTTTAAATTTAAGCGCCTCATCATCTTCAAGATGAAGATCGAAAACCTTCTTAATTCCACCGCGGTTAATTAAGCATGGAACACCGATTACTACATCTTCCACTCCATTTTCGCCGTCATGGTAAGCGCCAATAGGTAAAACGACATTCTCATTTTTTAAGATGGCTTTCGTAATGCGCGCTAAGCCCATTGCGATGCCATAAAATGTCGCCCCTTTTGAATCAATAATGGAATAAGCGGCATTTTTTACACCTTCCGCAATTTCCTCTTTCCGACTTTGCGACAATTTTGATGAAATCTTTTGACCGTATAGGGATGAAGCGCTCCAATACGGCAACTGAGAATCGCCGTGTTCACCTATAATATACGCGTGTACGCTACTCGCTGCTGTATCAAATTCCTTACCGATAATCGTTCTAAAACGGGCTGAGTCCAAAATAGTACCCGAACTAATCACACGATGGTTTGGTAAGCCTGAATATTTCAAAGTCGCATAAGCAAGGACGTCGACAGGGTTTGTCGCTACAATAATTATTCCATTAAACCCTGACGTCATTACTTTTGAAACAATTTCTTCAAAAATCGCGACATTTTTTTGAATTAGATCCAATCTCGTTTCACCTGACTTTTGCGCAGCACCCGCACAAATTACGACAAGTGCGGCATCCTCACAATCAATATAGTCGCCATGCTTAATTGTGAGCGTTGAAGGCGCGTAGACTATGCCATGCTCTAAATCTTGCACATCTCCTCTAACTCTCTCTTCATTGGCATCAATTAAGACAAGTTCATCGGTAATTCCTTGATTAATTAACGCATAGGCATAGCTTGATCCAACTGCACCTGTGCCTATTAACACCACTTTATTCCCTAATGTTAAATCCATAGTAATGCCTCCTGAAATTTTCGAATTCGATTATTTTTTCTTTCTTCTTGCCGTAATGAAGTAAACGATTACGATAATTAAAAGTATTAAACCAACAAAAGTTAAGATTAAAGCTGTATTAGAAATTTGGTTAGAGTTCTTTACCCCATTATCATCTTTTACATCATCTCTAACTTGTTGTTCATTCGAAAAAATTTGTTCATTATTTGATTTAACCATCACCGTGGCGTTGTTTTTAACTTGTGGCATTTGCTGTATAAATTTATAGAGTTCTCCTGATTTCAAGTTTTTATTCGTTGATAGAATTTGCAGATCGATTGCTTTTTTATTTTTACTTGCACCATCAATTGAAGCTAAAATCTCTGCATTTTCAGGAATGAAACCCGCTTTTAATAATGCGTCTTTTTGAAGAAATGGATTACGGTCAAGATCGCCTAGTAAAATACGATTTGCTTTATCATCACTTTCATCCACCTTGTTATTGATTGCTAAAGTAAATTTTGGCTGCCCATACCCTGTATAAGAAGCGCGATATAAATCAACAATTTGTATTAACTGTTGTTGATCAATTTTTGGAACTTGTACGATTGTTGGAATGTCCGATTGATTAAATAGCGTCGGGAAATCATTCAATTTAACAACTTCCGTTTCAGTTGATTCCAATTGAGGGAATGAAAATTGACTATCATTTGAAATGTATAACCAATTATTATGATTTGTTGTCTTACAAGGGTCTAGCGATTGCGCACCATTTAATTTTAATTGAATATTTAATGGTTGGTTCACATCGATTTGTTTCGGATCAATGGCAATTGTTTTAGTCGTTAACGCTGTCGATTGAATATCATTTAATTTCACGGCAAAAGGTGTACCATTAATTGTCACAATCAATTCTGTTTTCTTCACGTCTAATAATGCTGATTTTTTTAATTTTAACTGTAGTTGGATATCCTTTTCTTGATCGATTTTCTTCGGAATATAAACAGTAAAAGCTGATTGTTCAGCTAAATTTGACAATGTTTGAGATGCTAATGGAATATTTTTAAACTTCACATCAGCTGAATCTGATTCAGTAATTTCTGGTAGTTGATCCATAGATAATTCAGTTCCAGAAAGTTGATTGAATAATTGTGGTTCTGTAAATAACATCATACTTTTAGCAAGTGAACCTTCTTTATTCGTTGAAATTGCTAAAACCGTTTTACCTTTTACATTTTTCAAGTTGGCTTGGATTAATGCTTTACTTTGATCTTTAGGAACAAATGCTTTCATGTCTTTGTTGTAAGTAGTTTTGGGCTCTGTAAATGCGATGACATGATCCCCTTGCTTCTTCCAATCTTTCTCTTGTACGAGCTGGATACGATTGGGATGCTCGCTCGCTCTTTGTAATTTACTCGTCATGATTGTTGCTGCATTTACAGTATCTTCTGATGCATCATCACTAATCACTACATCTGTTTTACCGTTGCTAAACTGTGCTGAAAAATTCGAGAAAGTCGCTTGGTTATTTTCAACAGCTCCTTCAACTTTCAATTTTGAAGTTGGTAAAATAGTAAACCAGTTGGCAGAGGTATTTTGATCCACACAAACACCTTCTTTTAAAACACCACTAAATAAGATTTTGACTGTATGTCCGCCTTTTTTCTGACTGCTTTTTGGCAGTTTGACGGTTACTTCCTTTTTCGTATTGGAAGCATCAAGCGGAATTGTTTTTAGATTCTCCTGATCCAGCTGAATTGTAAAAGCTGATGGTTTTTTCAATAATTCACTTTGATCCCATTGAAGATATAACTCTCGATCTCCGCTAGTTTTTGTTTCAGGTAAATCATAATTATATTGGAAAGTCGCTTCCTTTCCATATAACGTTTCCGCATCCTTCGTAATTGTTTTTGCTTGTGCATTTTGCAAGCCTACTACACTAAATAGAGTAAAAAGTGTGAGTAGTAAAACTAATTTATTTCTTTTCATCTTTTTTACCTCCTTGATCACTTTGAGAAAATCTTTCAGTTTTATACCATTTCACTTCTTCTTTAAAAATCATGCGCTTAATTTCTTGATAAAGTGAAGAAATTACAAGCACAATCCACATTTGAGAATACGTAAAATACATGAAAATTACATAGAAGAAATTTTTTCTATTCATTTCATTTTTTTCAATCGATAATGTAATCATTACTTCGCCTAGGAATAGTAAAAATGCTAGGATCCATAACGCAATTGCGACATTGCCGATTGATAATTGTAAATCGTAAAATAAGTTAATGATGAATAATACATTCGATAAAATAACACCAAAGAAAAATAAGAAATACGTGAAAAAGAAATAGAATAAATCAAAAATAATCCTTTTTCTTTTTAAAGTCGTAATTTGTTTTAAAAATTTCAAGACGACATATTGATTACCTCTCGCCCATCTCGTTCGCTGCTTCCACCAAACTCCGAGCGTCTCTGGTTCTTGTTCCCATGTAATGGCCTTAGGGAAGAAGCGAATATGGTGACCTTGATTGTAGACGCGTATCGTTAGCTCCGTATCCTCTGCTAATGCTTTCACATCCCAGCCACCAAGCCCTTCAATAATATGCCTTCTAATCGCGAAATTAGTCCCTGGAATCGTCGCAACTTTGAACCATTTCCAACGACCCCCTTGCGCCATCCACTGAAAGCAAATTGTTTCGATATTAATAAATCGCGTAAGCCATGTTTGAGCCGCGTTAATTACACGGAATTTACCAACCATCGCTGCTGCTTTAGGATCATTGATCAAGCCCATCACTAAATACCAAACCGCTTTCGATTCTGGCGTATTATCTGCATCATAGACACAAATAATTTCACCTGTAGAATTCGCCAATGCTTCATTTAAAGCAGATGACTTTCCTTTCCCCTTATTCGGTGGTTTCGTTTCTAAAACACGTATAAACGGGTATTTGTCTGCGAATTTCTGTGCGATTTCACCAGTTCGATCCGATGAATTATCATTGATGACGATGACCTCTAATAATTCCTTTGGATAATAAAGTCGCGACATGGCAGTTAAAGTTTGATGTATGACAACTTCTTCATTATGCGCAGGTATGAAAATACTTACAGTTGGTAAATCTTTCATGTTTTTTTCCCATTCAGGAATTACTTTCTCAAAATTTCTAAAATGCATATATCCACCTTGCATTAAAAACATATGATAGAGAAGCATAACCCAAATTAGTATTAATGCTATATAAAACAGAACGTTAGCCATTTGGTTTCCTCTCCTCGAAAAGTCGTTTTTTTAGTGACATTCTTAATCGAATGATATTTAAGAAAAATAAAAGAACAAATAATAGAACAAGTCCAAACAGAATCCACAATACAAATTCAAAAAGATTGTTTTTATACAGCATTTTTAATTGAAATAGTAATTTATTCGGCTTCTCGACTGTGACATCGCCACTTGAAGAAGACGTTATTTCAACTAAATCGGATTGGATTTCCCCTCGTAACTCCTGTGGCGTAACCCATTGAAATGAAGTAGCGGAATCCATTTTTTGAATCGTTGAATTCAGTAATTCCAGTGAGTCATCTACATGGATTTTCACTCCTGCAAACGCTCCTTCAATTTGCTGTAATTGCGCAATTTGCTCATCCATTTTGTTATTTGGCTGCAAGTTAATTGGAAAAACAGCCGTATCGCTTAATAAATTCGAATGTATAACTGTTGGTTGTAGTACACGATCATTTTTTGAATCGCCAAATTGAACATTTCCGATAAAGGAAGTTGTTTTCTTTGAAAGTTCTTTATAAACGTATTTACTCGCGACATCATTCTCAATAGTTAAGCTCGTTGGAATGATCCCTGAATTAACTGATTCGTCGATTGCTTCATTCCATATTTCATTTGTGATTTGCTGTTCTTTTTTACCAATTTCATGACGTAAATCATTGAATTGGTTTTCAGAAGCAAAATCATTTTGATTGATTGAAGCAATACCTTTCGAATCCATCGCTTCTTTCATCGGCTGATCCCTATCAATTTGCCAAAATTCAGATTGCAAAAGGGAAGCTTCTTCTGTTACAGGTTTTAAACCAGACAGTAAAATGGTTGCGCCATCCTTTTGTAATTCGATTATTTTTTTCCTTAATTTCTTATTTTCAGCAAACGTCGTTAATCGATTTTTTTCATCGCCTTGACCAAGTGGTTGAACCGCTAATACAACTGGCACTTTTGCATCTTTTAACGCTTGCGCCATATCACTTAATCGCTCAACCTTCGTATTCGGTGTAATTTGATCAATGACTATAACTGACCTTCGTTTATTCGTAGTCGTCCATTCGAAAAAATCGACAATCTCCGGTTGGATTGCCCATTGTAATTGCTGTGGCATTGAAGTCACCGGTATATAGTATTTGTTTTCGTTCCCTAAAATAACGGTGCGCCCTCGCCCATTACTTTTCTCCGTAACAATCGATTTTACTGTGGCATCTTTTATGACTTGGATTTGAAAAGTTTTTTCATAAGGAATACCATTAATCGCAGCAATTTGTTCTTTTTGACCTCGTTTTATTGATTCGAACCCTTTAAATTGTTCAATGTTTTCACCAATAATCACCATTTTCTGTTGCTTCCAATCGTGATTTGCTAGTAGATTGACCTTTTCCTTCTTCAAACCTATATAAATGACCGATTTTACACCTTTCAAATCACTTTCTCGTAGCTCATCATAAGAAAGTACTTTGCTTTTTGTATAGGGGGAGATCATCGCATCAATCTGTTCAACGATTGGCGGGGATTTTTGCGCTGCAGAATACAAAATGAGCGTATCATGGTGATTGCCACTTGCTTGGACCTTCGTTTCAAAGACGATGAACAATAAAATTAACAAAGTAGTAAAGTAGAATCCTTTAAATTTCATTGATCATCAACTCTCTTTTCACAGTTTCTAACATTTCTTCAATGGATACTTGTTGATTCGACTCATATAAGAAATGTCCGGCTTTTAATTGAATTGTGACTAGATTTCCACTTAATAATTGATGCTCATGTAAATGGTCTTTCAATTTCTCATATATTAATTCTAAATAATCGGCATTTGTCGATGGCAGAATTAAAGCGAATGACTCTGGACTAAAGCGGTATTTACGATCTGTCGTTCTCATTATTAAATTGATTTTCTCTGCTAATTTAGATACCAAAAAGCGTTCCTCAGACTCGCCATATAAATCTTTAAACTTCTTCATATTTTGAATTTCAATTAAGAGGAATAAAAAAGGCTCATTTGTACGATTTGTTCTTTTTACTTCTTCCATCAATGCTTTTTCAAAACGCGCTCGATTATCGAACCCACTATCCGTATCAACTGCGACATAGTGTGCTATTTTGTCTTTCAAACTTTTCGTAGCATCCTTGGCCTCTTTATTTATTTCGTAAATTCTTCCTGCTAATAATACGAAGCATAATAAAGTTACGCCGTATAAGAAGAAATCATTTAGCTCCACTAACTCAAAATTACGCAGCTGTGCTTTCGTAACGGAAATATACAAATATGCAGAGCCTATTACAAAGATGAAAACTAAACTAGTGTATAGACCGACAACCGAGCCAAAATACAAAGTGACTGCGATTAATAATATAAGGAAAAATGCCATGAGAACTTGTTGTTGATTCCCGGTGTATAAAATATATAAGGGGATTTGTATGGCGATTAGTAACAAGATCATCAATAATTGCTGTTGTTTGAATGGTGATTTCATTAATTCCCCTCCTCAATTAGTAATGGCATTAAATTATCAAAAACATGTGTTTCCTTAGACGATTCCTCTATAAAAGTTCCATAGAAAGGCGAATCCTCATGATGATTTTTTAGTGCATTCAACCGCTGCATTAATTTGTTTTCAAAATCTACATCATGATGTATTCGTGCTAGTTGAATCGCATAACTATAAACTGCAGGTGATTCGTAACGAACAGATGGCTTTCCAGTTTTTAAATGATACATGCCAAATATTTTTCCATCTCGATTAAAACGATTTTTCAACTGCTCATAAAAGCCATGATCATCAGGATTTACTGCTGCGCGATTAATAGCTGTTAATAGTTGATCAACCATATGCACTTTTTTTTCAAAAGTGTATGTTTTATCGTTTATCATGAATTTCAAAGGATAAAATCCGTTTTTTGAAAATGGTGTTTCCTCTAAGATTTTCATCTGTTTTTCCAATTGTTCTTTTGGAAAATTAAAATAGTCATATTGATTTTTATTTACATAACTTAAATTGATTTCGTCCGTACGATTATTTTCATCGTTCGAACTATAGTTGACCAAATACCCATCATTTAAAGTATGTTTCATATTCCCTTCAATCAATTGATTTGCTAGCTTCTTAGCATGTGAATCCTCCCATTTTTCCGAAGCGGCCATGAGAACTTCAATTATTCTAAGATCATCAATTAAAGCATTTGTTGGCGATTTTTCATCGTTAATCTTTTGCCAACTAACCGTATTATTTTTTAGCAGTAATTGATTTTCCGTTGCTTTCATCGCTAGTTGGAAATTCTCGCGCATATTTTGTTGGAGAAAATATTCTAATAATAACCCTTGGGACTCTGCTAAATATTCATGCTCTCTTCCTTTTAAATCTGTCTTCAACAAACCATCATCTGTAGCAAAATTCCGAATGATTTTACTATATAAATTCGACTTATTTTCTGAATCGTAATGAACTTGTTGATTATTAGAACAAGCGATTAGTAACATACTTATTAAAGCTGAAAAAACAAATTTCCTCAATACTAAAGTCACCTTCTCACCTAACTTCCTAATAATTATTTACCCTTTTATCTCCTATGAAATCACTATATTACGAAACACAAAGCATAAAAAGAGCCTCGTTTGAAAAAAACGGGACTCTTTACTATTTATTCTTTAAAAAAATCGATCGACGATTCTTTCGGCTGCATGGCCATCTTCTAAACTACAATATTTCTCATAAAATGCATCGTATTTAGAAGAATACTCAACTTTCAAATCGTCTAGATTTTCAATTGCGTCGATTAAATCATCATTCGTTCTTAACAATGGTCCTGGCGCTTCTTCTTGGAAGTCCATATAGAAACCACGTAGATTGTTTTGATAATGATCTAAATCATATGTGAAGAATAGTAATGGACGTTTCGTATGCGCGAAATCAAACATTACCGATGAATAATCTGTCATACATAAATCCGCCAGTAAATATAAATGTTGAATATCATGATATTTCGATACATTTACGACGAAATCTCGATATTCAGGTGGAATTGATAGCTTGTTCGCGATAATAACATGGGTACGAATTAAAATCATGTATTCCTCGCCAAACTTCTCATATAGTCGCTCTAAATCTAATTGCATTGAAAATTGATGTTTATTGTTTTCATCGACATCATCATCTCTAAATGTTGGTGCATATAGGATAAATTTCTTATCTTGAGGTAAATTGTATTTACTTCGAACAAGGTCAATGTATTGTTGTTTTTCATCATCGCTCTTATAAAAAATATCGTTACGTGGGTAACCAGATTCAATAATCTCTTTTTTGAAGTTGAATGCCGTTCTAAAAGCGTTGCTGGCATACTTACTTGGAGAAATTAAATAATCCCATTGCTTCACGGCAGCGTTGACACGTGATAAATACCCTTCGTCTTTGCCTTCAAAGTGATCCACATCATTTTGCATTTTTTTAAGCGGTGTACCATGCCAAGTTTGAATATATACTTGGCTCTTCTGTTTTTTGATATAACTAGGGAAGTTTTGATTATTTACCCAATACTTCGCTTTCGCCAAATAATAGTAGTATTCAGGACTTAATCTTTTGACTACTTTTGTATCTGTGCGCTTAATCGGGTCTTTGCCATTATAAACCCAGATGTATTCGTAATTTGCATTTCTTTTAATTAATTCATCATAAATATTTTTTGGGCTATCAGAAATCTGTTTCCCTACACCACTTTCAAATAAAATCATTTTTGGATTTGGTGGCAATGTTTTTGACATAAATTTATACGCCACTTTCATCGCTGGGAAATAACGTTTATTCGTTCTAAATTTCTTTTTAGCGGCATTGTAAACTTGATGATGTTTCAATTTATCGAAAACTGGTTGTTTTTTCGGAATCGCTTGAATCGCATTGAAAATACGTTCATTTGATTTCGTATCGCGATCTTGAATGAAATTATTAGCCAATTGTTTATAATGGTCACTCATTTCAAAACGAGCTTCATACGAATCCCAAATTGCATCAATCAACTTATCCCCTTCATCCGCAATAACCCCTGGTAACATTGTATCAATGTCGATATGAGAAGGGTTTCTACCTAAAAAGCGTTGTCGATCAAACTGATAATAAATAACTGGTTTATGAAGGAAACTAAAGTCAAACGCCACACTCGAATAATCTGTTACGAGCAATGCACTTTCTTTTAATAAATCCTGTACTAAACGATCACCTTGATGTATGACAGTTATTTCTTTTGGTACAGTAAATTGATCTGTGAACTGCTGCATATTCGGATGTAAGCAAAAGACAATTTCCACACCTTTTGTCGTTAACTCCAATAGTTTCGGATCATTGATCAAATCGCTATAACACTTGAAATAATCCGATTCAAGAAATCTCTCCGTCGTTGTTAACCAATCTCGCCATGTTGGGATTATTAAAATCTGTTTTTTCACTTCTACATCATCCGTGAATAGTCTTTCAAACCTTGGTAAACCAGTAATAGCTACCTCGTAGTCTTCATAGTCCATATCATTTAATACGATGTTTTTCTCAATTTGAGATGATGTGATAAAAAGATCTGTTTGGAAATCATTTAATGCTTTACCGTAAAATCCAGAAATGTTTTTCACACCTAAAACACCATGCTGTAAAAATACTTTTTTCGCACGTAAACATTTCGTAAATTGTTTCGAACGGTTTGGATACAAGAAATCCGGGTGATGTGTGCCGCAAATATAATCTGCTTTTACGATTAATTCGAAATGTTCTTTTGATCTAAAATCAATGACATTACCGAAAGGTTTCACATTCTCATATTCAGGCGAATCATGACGAATAATGTAGTATGCATCAATTTCAGGATGTTCATTTCTTAAATATTCAAAGAATCGTAAACCATTATCCTGTGCTTTATACGGACGTTCACCAACGATCCAAATTTCTTTATCGCCTTTTTTCGGCTTACGCTTCCCTTGTTTTACTACTTTTCGATATGTGTCAAATTCTTCTGGAGAATATTGATTATAGAAAAAGGATAGATTACGCCCTTTTACAGTGAAGTAAGGGACTAAATTATGGACGATGCCATTACGTTTAATACTTACTTGACCATTCATTAATTGTTCGACGATTACTTTTGGCATACCACATCTCACGCGACTTGGATCAAGTATTCCAGGCTGCTCATAAATGAATGATAAATCCCAAACGTCTTCATCGAGAGTTGTAGATATATTCGTTAGTAATTCTTGCAATTCTTTCATTGCTTCAATTTCTAATTCATATTGGAATGTATAGTAATCCTTTGATTTAGCCTTCGATTTTTTAATCAGTATTGGCTGAATTTCACTAAATATAGATTCACCAGTCGTTCTTGATTGAATTTGTAGTCGAATTGATTTTAATTCGAAGTGACGTACTTTAATGATGCTTTTCAGCAGCATTTGTTTATTCGTAGGTTTCAATCGAATAATTTGTCGATTCATATACATTGATTTTAACGGACGGCTATTAAAAGACATCACAAAATAACCTTTTTCATTAAAAAAAGGATGAATTGGCGTGCCGTTTACTTCAAAGCTCTGAATTCCGTGAATCTCACCTTGCGTCTGTTTTGATTTGATCAATCTTCTTTGTTTTTTATACTTTTCTCCATCCAGCTCTACAATCATTTCAGGATCATAAGTATTTGAAAATTCTTCAATCTTCGTTAAATATTCTAGTAAAATAGTGATTTCAGTCGTTTCAAATTGATTGATCCACTGTAAAAAGTGTTCTTCCTCTATTATTCCAGTAGCATTCTCAATCGGAATTCGAAGCTCTGCATCTCCATTTTTTAATATAATATTCAAATATTTTAAATTGTCATCATTTTGATTTATGTAAATAGAAAAAGTGTTTTCCACTTGTTTAATCCCAAACATAAGCTACACATCCTCACAGGTAAATTTCAATACAATACAATTCTATTTTATATATTTTCTTATATTTTAAAATTAAGTATTTGTAAATAAAATTACATGATTTATTGTTTTAATACAAGGTTATTAAATCCAAGTTATTATTTTTCAGTAGTGTAAAAATAATAACTTCACACACTATTTTATGGCGATTAATGAACATATTAACAATTAAGTTCCCATTTATAGAAGGAATCAAACCTTTATTGGAAAATATTTCATTATATCTTTCGAAAGCGTTTTATCATATAATAAATACAGATAAAGGGGGCGACGACTTGGAAATTAAAATTGAACATTCGTCCAACGCAAAAGTCATTCATAAAATTATGAGTAAAGCATATGCAGAGTACATAAATGATCCTGCTCCATCAAGTGCTTTAAGTGAAACGGTATCATCTATTAACAACGCATTACTTGATGGTCAAAAAGCTTTGATCGGCTCGATTGCCGGTCAACCCATTGCCTGCGTTCGCTATTTAATAAATGAGCATGGTCTATACTTCTTCCGTATGTCCGTATTACCTACTATGCAAGGTCTTGGGATTGCGAAACAACTATTATTAGCTTTAGAAGGCATCGCACGCGATTCGGGTGTGCATACAATTAATTGTAAGGTGCGCGTCAGTGTCCTTCGCAATTTACAACTTTATCAATCTAAAGGTTATGCCATTTATAATCAACAAGTAGTTGAGGCAGATAATGGTACAAAAATAGATATCGTGACTATGACGAAAACTATTTCAAACTAGTTTCATATTTTAAAGCCGATTTTGTATTTATGCAAAATCGGCTATTTTTGTTTAACAAATTTACATTAACTCTATTATTATAGACCAAATTCATGGAAAAAGCTTTAGTCCTAATGGTCTTTTCTGAAATGACGTTTATAGAACATTAGGGTTCAAAATAGTAGAATATGAACACAAGAAATCGACTATAAACAGGAGTTAATACCTGTAAAATATTTTAATATAGTAAATTCATTAGCTTTTAAACAAAATAAGCACTCTCGGTACAATTACCAAGAGTGCTTTACACTAGTTGCTTATTTTTACTGTTTCTTTCTTTTCTGCATGATTTTCATTACGATTCTTAGCCAATTCACGTGAAATCTTCTTCAAAATAGTCGGTCTTAGCATGAACATCGTCACCCCAATCGCCACAACACTGACGATCGAAATGACATATTGAGCCTCAACTAGATCAAAAATGATACCGAAAAATAATGTTCCTAATGGCATTAATCCCATCGCCATCGTTTCTAACAGCGCGAAAACTCTCCCTCTATACGCCTCATCTGTCGATGTTTGTAGCACAACACCAACTGGTATATTAATAAAAATCTCCGATGCGAATAATAAGAAGAACGTAATCATAAAGTAAATTACGTTAAATACGTAATTTGTTGAATTTATATACAGTGGTACGGTAATCAAAGCTAATATGAATGAAAATGCAATTAGCGAGGTTTTTGAAAACTTCAATGGCTCTTCTATTTGCTTACGCATAGATAAGTAGATTGATCCGAGTAACATTCCGATTGCTCCGACACCTTCTACCCACCCTACATGCAACGGTTCAATCTTCATTACCTCAATGATTATGAATGACAAACCTACCCCGATCGCAGAAAAAATAAAATTAATCGATAATGATAAAAGTAGTACAGTTCTTAATACTTGCTTCGTTTTCACATACTTAATTGCATTTTTAGTACTTGCGATAAACGATGCTTTTACATCATTCAGCTTTTCTTCAACTGAACTGAATAATTTAAAGTTCATCGTCGCATCCAACAATGTTGCGATTGAAAAACAAACAATTTGGATGATCAAAAACACTTCCATTGACACGAAACCAAATAACATTCCCCCAATAATCGGTGCGCCAATCGATCCAACTGAAATGGACATTTGATTTAGACTCATTGTTTTTTGAATATAGTCTGGATGAATTAAGTTACCAATTGACGCGGTTAATGCAATTCCACTAAACGAACTAAACGCTGAATAAAAAATAGTCATAATATAGATTGCGATTACGCTGATTCCATAGATTTCTGAATAAAGTAGCAGCGAGGCAATCGTGACGATCATCATGATTTGGCCAGAAATGACGATAAATTTCTTATTGTATCGGTCTGCTAAATAGCCAACAAATGGCGCTAAAATAACTCTTGGAAGTATTGTACAAAGTAAATTAATCGAAAAGCTTGTTGCAGACCCCGTCATTTGTAATATATATAAAGCGATTCCAAATGCCAGTACATTCGCTCCTAATGAAGAGATTAATTTACTTACTGTAAAAATTGCCATATGATATTTCACTTTTTTTAATTGTTCAAATTCTGTCATAGCACCCTCCTGTTGTTTAATATAATTAAACTTTTAATTTATTTTATCATGCGTTTTAATTGATTACAACTATAAAGTTTAATATAATTAAACAGAGGTGATTACATGGATACGTTAGGAAAGAGAATTCAAACGATTCGAAAAAGCAGAAAGATGACATTAGTTGATGTTGCTGCAAATAAGATGACAAAAGGTATGCTTAGTCTAATCGAAAACGACAAAGCACAACCATCAATTGAAAACTTGCAACATATCGCAAAAATGTTAGATACGGAAATTGGTTCATTAACAAGTGAATTCCCACCTGCGAAACTACGAGAAATATTAGATGAAATCCATGCAATTCAACGAGCAAACATAAATAATGTGGAAGCAGCATCTCAATTAATCATTGAACTCATTCAACCAATTGAGAAGAAACTTCCACTCTGTTATGAAACTTCTCAAATTATTTTGCACTATATTAAGAGTTTCTCCCGAATTGCGCGTTATGAGGATGGGAGCGATGCTGCACAATATGGCGCATCCATATTTAAAGAGATGTCGCTTTACAATGAATATCTACAAGCATTAAGAGCGAATGCAATAAACGAAGTTGCCTTAGCCAATTATGACAATGCTTTTACTATTTTGAATGAAGCATATGAACTGTGTAGATCGGATTACTATTTCATAAATACAGATATTAAAATATCGATTTTCTACGATTACGCAGCAAGTGCTTTTGCGATTGGCAATTTCGATACTGCCAAAGTTTCCATTACACATTTAATCGATACATGCCATACAAATAAAGCCTATTTCTTCTATTCAAATAGTTTGCGTTTAGCTGCTACTGCATCCATCTTATTTGGCAAAATTGATGAAGTTGAACATTATCGCAACTTATTAGACCGGTTTACTCAATTTGATCAAAGCGAAGAAACTACCCTTTTATCAGATTTGTTTTATTTACTTTATTACAATATAGGAAATAGTAATCCTGAAATGGTTATCGTTTTCGGTGATAAACTTTTAGAGAATAAAGAAGTTGGCAATTTAAAACAATTCGTCTATTTGGAACTTGGCAAAGCTTATTATCAATTAGAGCAATTCGAACATTCGTATACAGCATTTAATAAATATGAGCATCGCCCTCATGAAGTTTTGCATCCAATCGATCAAGCTATTTACAATGAAAGTTACTCGTACTTTGCGCTCGTATCTGACAAACTTGGGCATTATGAACAAGCAAAATATTGGGCAACAGAAGCATACGAAAATTCCAAAAAAATCGTCCAATTTTTCGATCAAGATTTCATCGAGAATACGTACAAAAAAATCGCGCAACAAAAAATCGACCGTTACTAATTAACGGTCGATTTTTCTTATTTATTAAAGCGAATTAAAAATCGTTCTTCGGTGTGGATTTCGGGTATTTGTGATGACAATAAATCAATTTCAGCAGCACCTAGCAACTTCTCTTCCTCGTCGCCAAACCAACAAAAATAAACAGCTGCAAAATCATTTGCATGAAGATTATTTCTTAATAACAATATGAGTAATGCCAACGACTCTCGAGCTAATTCATAATCAATTGGCGATTCAATTTTTGCTTGAGGATTTAAATCATCTAATTCGCCAGGTAACTGAATTGCATATACATATTTCGTATGTAGAAATTCATTTTGAACAGTGGTAAGTGCCAGTCGATCGGTATGCTCACTATTCAAATGGAAGTTGAAATCTTTTGCGATTGTTAAATCATCAACAGGAAAGTTAATTCCTAAATACGTTACATACCCCATGAAATCACCTCTATTTGATTTTTTTCATTTTCACAATTTGAATAATTACTGGGAAAATAAATAAAACGATTAATAAAATGATAAATGAATAGCCATTTATGAAGTCCACACAGCCAATTGCCGAAGAAATAAAATTGAATGTAGCGATTGAAAAGAAAAGAATCGCACTACTAGACAAATTCGAAATTGTCTCTCGATTAATTGCCCAAAATTCATTCGCATTCGATTCATTCACTCTACTCGGGTAATTCGCCCACTCTGGATGTTTTTTAAAGAAATTAAATAATGAAACGGTAACATATAAAATTGCCGGGAAAATAAGCACAAGCCATTTTGAACCGGTGTCATTTACACGTCCTAGTGCATCAAAATGCGTTGGAATGATTTCTGGTACATTCGACCATTTGATTACAATGAAAACTACAGTAAATAATAGAACTAAATAGGCAATCAAAGAATAGATTGATTCTAATTTTGATTTACTTGAATCCGTGGTAAACCACTCTTTTTTAACCAATTCTAGCAACTCCTTTCAAATAGTATAGCTGAAAATAATTTGTTTTGGAAATATTAGTCCATTCCGCTTCAATTATCGCTGAAACGGTAGTTTTTTTATTGCCATCCTTGTATTTCACCGTATTAATTCAATAGTTTTCCAATCCATCATTTCCCTCTGTAGATTGGTGATATAGTACCATTAATACTCCCCTTCATTAGTAAGTCTAAATTGAATCTTTTAAAGATTAATTTATGTATTTAATGGGTACAGTATCATTACTAGAAAAAGAGGTGTTTTTCATGAAATCGTTTAAACTCTCCCTCTCCCTTTATACCATCACATTGTTCATCTCGTTCTTCTTAACGACTTCAACTGACTATAATTCCTTCTTATGGAAACTGGTAATTGGCCAAGTATTTGCAATTCCAGTTTTTTTACTTACTTTATTGCTATGTATTGTTTTTAGAGAACAACCTTCTTTAAAAGAACATTAGGAGTGAAAAAATATGTTTGAACATTTATTCAACTTAAACAACCATCAAAATAATCGGTTTGTAAATCGCTATGTTGCATTGCTATTTTTGGCTTCGATGTTTGAGCTATTTGGGTATAGCCGATCTCATAGTTTAACGCAATTAGCTACTTCTGGATTCATCGCAATTGTCGCGGTTTCAATTCTACTTGAAAAATCAATTCAATCCATTCATTATCGCTCACTCTCACAAAAAAAGAATTACTTATATTTTCGATTTGAAATATTAGTACCACTCTTCTTGTCGATTGGTTTTATGTTATTTTCAGGATTAGTCGTATTTTTCATCTCGCAACAAAACGCTTCGCTGCATGCGAATAGTGCTTTACTAACTTACTCGACAATTGGTCTATTATTAACTTCTTTTATTTTCTTTAAATTAGTTAAATCAAACAATCAATTTAGGTCATCAAGAACAAGTACACTCATACTTTTAAGTTACTTTAGCCCTTTCGTAATTTCCTTTTTAGTAGTAGCTTTACAACCACTTTATCAAAATCCTCAATTCGATCGTGTCGGCGCTTTTTTCATAGCCTTACACATTCTATACTTCTGTACTATTTTAACTCTTAAATCAAGTAAGTTTTTAATGGTAGGCTCTCCACAAAAGCTCGATCTTGTACAACTGACTTCGGATTTAAAGTCCTTTGATAGCATCAAAAAAATTCACTCCGTTCAAGCTTGGACGATTTCCTCGGATTTATTCGGCGTAAAATGTCAATTATCCGTAAGTAATAATGGCCGGAAACCGCAGCATATTGTAGACGAGTTGACTGACTTCATTTTAAATCGACATAATATTGAGTACATTGATGTGGAAATTATCCATCAAAACATTCAAGATAATATTGATTTATAAAAAAATGGCTCGATCAATAAATGAGAACTTTATAGAACAAAAAAACAAGGGCGCGTAAGCGAAGCCCTTGTTTTGGTTTAGCGTAAATTTAATATAATCCCTACGACTGAATAAATAATAATTGTAGAGAATAGAACTGTCATGTGAATTAGAGAATAAACGAATAGTAATGTTGCCCATTTCTTATGGTCTTTTTTATGATAGCCATAAATATTCATAAATAACCAAGCGATACTAAGTAAAATAGCGACAGACATTAATCCATAACTTAACGTTCCTAATGGAATACAACTAATAATTAATAAGACTAAATAAACATTTGTCGTAATATATGTTCTTCTCATACCTTTTGCAACTGGTAACATCGGAACATTCGCTGCTTTATAATCGTCCATTTTACGAATTGCGATTGCATAGAAATGTGGCATCTGCCATATTAAAGTTATAACAAATAAACTTAAAATTGCTGGATTAAAAATATTCGGATGGATTGCAGCCCAACCAATTAACGGCGGCATCGCTCCTGAAAGACTACCTACTTCAGTGTTATAAACAGTATGTCTTTTCGTCCAAATCGTATATGGCACTACATATAAAAATAAACCGGCAAAACCTAATAACGCTGCTAATGGCGTTGCTAAATATAATGCTCCTATACCAATTATTGCAAGGCTAATCGCTAGTATGAGGACATTTTTTGACGAAATCTGACCCGTAACAGTCGGTCTTTTCTTCGTTCTTTCCATAATCGAATCAATATCACGATCATATAAGTTATTGAATGCTCCAGCTGACGCAATGACTGCTGCTGATCCAATAATTGCTCCAAGTATGTTGACGATCAAATCTAACGGATTCAATTCATACTTGTAAAGTGCAAGTGTTAAACCTGCAAACATAGGAATTAAATTGGATTTAATGATTCCGGTCTTAACCGTTTGCGCTAAAAGCTCGGTTTTTGAAAGTGTGATGAATTCAACACCCTCACCGTGTGTGTTCTCTTCTTTACTCGGCATTAGTTTTTTCATTCCTTTACATCACAGAGGTAATATATTATAGCGGTATAACTATAATGACGCTTCCCTAAGGTTTTTATTGGCAAAAGAACTTTCTTCTACGCTCTAAAAATCTTTGATCATATATTTTTGTATTCGTATAGACGAAACGCAATAATTCTATCATACCAAATATATAATCAATTACACACCATTTCAATTTATTTCACACAAATTTCATCATTCTTAAATTGTGTAAGTTCTCTTACTTTCAATCAGAGAAGTTTATTATTATAATGAATTGTTAGATTTGAAGGGAGTTTTTTCGAATGAAATATGGTTGGATTGGTTTAGGTAATATGACGACTGCAATTATTAAAGGAATGTTACACTCTAATAAATATGATAAAGCCTCACAATATGGCTTTAACCGCACTTTTGAAAAAACAGTAAAACTACAACAAGAACTAGGGATTGTAGCTTGCGAAGACTTATCTGAATTACTGGATTGTGATGTGATTGTCATTGGCGTACAACCTCAGCATATGGACGATTTACTACCAAAGCTCAAAGGTCAGCTAAATGCGCAACAAGTTGTCGTTTCGATCGCTGCTGGCAAATCACTAAATACTTTGCAACAAGCAATAAATCACGATCGCATCATTCGCATCATGCCAAATATTAATGCGATTGCCGGTGCTTCGACTTCCGGAATGGTAAGTACAGATCAAGTGACACTTGACCAAAAAGAAGCTGTTAAATCTATGTTCAATGCTGTAGGTAAAGTATTCGAGATTCCAGAAGAACAATTTGACTTATTCTCTGCAATTGCTGGCGCTTCACCGGCCTTTTCTTATTTATATATCGATTCATTAGCTCGAGCTGCTGTGATGGAAGGAATGGATAAGAAAACTGCATTAGATATCGCCTCTCATGCCGTATTAGGTAGCGCTCAAATGATTCAAACTGTTGACGAACATCCTTGGGAATTAGTAGATCAAGTATGTTCTCCTGGAGGTACGACGATTCAAGGAGTCACTTCTCTGCAAAACAATCATTTCGCAAGTACGATTTATGATGCAGTAAAAGCCGTAATCGAACGAGATCGCGTTTTAAAATAATGAATGATTATTTCGGTTTTTTTATTTTTCGTACAAAATGAATGTTTTCTGCTATTTTATGTTGACGAATTTGTTTTTTCGGTATATATTTAAAACACTAAATGAAACCGTTTACATACCACTACGATTGGGGCGATTGCTAATGATTATGCAACAAGTTCGTTCTTCTAAAATTCAATCTGTTGGCTATAATAATAGTGCTATGATTTTACGTGTTACCTTTTTAAAAGATGGCGTTTTCGAGTACTACGGAGTCCCAGAAAGAATTGTAAAGGAATTTCTTGATTCAGATTCATTAGGAATTTACTTTAAGCGCTTCATTAAAGACCGGTATCGTTTTGTACGTTTAGGTTAAGACAACAATAAAGGACCTTATTTATGAATGGATTGCATAAATAAGGTCCTATTTGTATTGTGGGATGTTCATGTCTCTCTCCTATTCTACATATTTCAATTTTGAAAATCGCTCATCATGGTCGCTCTGCTTTTCAAATACTGCTAAAATATGTTGTAATTTTTGTCGGTCCATTTTTTTATAAGTCTTAATAATATCGCGATATTCCTTCTTATACTCATAAAAATCGGGCTCAGTTTTAAAAACTTCATCAAAATGCGTGATTGCAAGTTGCTCTTTCTTTTGTTTTTGGAACAAAATGCCGATTAAATAATGCAAATTATTTCGCTCATCTTCCGATAATGTCAACTGCTCCAAACCTCTCGTATACACTTCGATTGCATATGCATTCAGCTGCAACACCTCGAATAATAAACCTCTTCTGAGTACGCTACTGTAACTCATCGCCTCTACAGTACCAACCTTCCAAATCTTCACTAATCCTAAACTTATTAACAGAAAGAATACAATCCATAACATAGACATTCCTCCCATTCGTGATGATAATTCTTGCTTGAATCTAGTATACAATTTATTTCTTAGAACTACCATTAAGCGCATGTAAAACAATTGTAAATTCGAATTTTAAAATAATCCACTTTCCTACGATACTTCCATGTTATAGTTAAGTTATTAAATATATGATGAAGTAGGCGAAATAATGATCGAAATTAAAAACTCACCAATTAGTGAAGGTGAATTTACACGTGGTGTATTTGCGACAATGGATATTACGAAAGGTATTTGTTTTCACCAAGCACCAGTTGTAGCTTATCCAAACGAGGAGCATGAACATATTGAAAAAACTCTTTTAGCAGACTATTGCTTTGAATTTGGCGTTGGTCGTACTGCGATTTTATTAGGCTACGGAATGCTTTTTAATCATGCTTATCATCCAAATGCTACTTATGAAATTAACTTTGATAACGAAACATTTGATTTCTTCGCACACAAGGATATTAAAGCTGGTGAAGAAATTTTCATTAATTATAATGGCGAACCAGACGATCCTGAATTACTTTGGTTTGATCAAGAGAAATAACAGAAAAAGACTTATGTCCATCTTCTACGATGAACATAAGTCTTTTTTTACTTTGCTTTTTTATACGTTACTGTTTTTGTAAAGCTCGTGTATAATCCTTCACTTTTTGAAGTTACATACACTTTTCCGCCTCGATCATACAATTTCTTCGTACTAACTTTTGTTGAAGTCGATTTCGCTTTGAAAGAAGTGATTAATTTAGATTTTTCCGAATCACTATATACTTTCACTTGATCGCCTTTTGAAATATTACTTACTGTTAGTAAATCTGATTTTACACCTTTTTTATTCGTCACTTTGATTGAAGGTGTTTTTGTTTTTACATGTACACGGGCTTGATAATCAATAAATGCTTGATCCAAATCATCTGAGCTTCCACCAATACGTACAAAATATGTACCTTTTTTCACATTCGCTACTGTTCTATATGATTTGCCTGATTTTTTTGTCGTGCTTGTTAACTTTTTCTTATCTTTTGAATACATTTTAAAGTTCATTGTTGCTTTTGTTGCTACTTTAGTATCCATTACAAGCTTACCTGATTTCGGTACAGTTACTTTGAAATAATCGAGATCATCCGTCAACATATCAAAATGACCTTTGTAAGTAGTACTACGCTTCATCGCATTTGCAGTAGCGATTGTATCATTAAATTCGCTTTCAATTGCTGTATTTTTTGAATTTGCTAATGAAAGTGTAAAACCTTTGCCATATTTTTTCAAATTACTATCAGTTAACGTAATAAAATGATAATTCCCTTTACCTAAGCGAATTTCATCTGTTCTTTTGCCACCTGAAAGCTCTTTAGATTCATTATCAATTGATGTAATGATTTTGAAATCATTCATGATCATATCAAATAATTGATCCATCTCTTTTTCAGTCATTTGATCAAAACGATTAAAATTTTTCTTAACAAACTCTTCTACTTTTGCTGATTTGGCTTTTACAACAATTACACCAAAGCGTTTTTTCTGTGCATTTTTGATTGATAATTTCACCGTTTGGTTTTTAGTACTTTTTACCGTGAAGTAATCCATCGAATCATTATTGAAATTTCTGTCAATCGAAGTAGAAACTTTCACTGTTTCAACCGGCACTGATGCTGATTTGGCAATAGAAGTTTCCGGCAAAACAATCGCACTCGAACAAACTAATAATGCCGATAAAGCTACTTTTGAAACTGATTTCATCATTAAAAAACACTCCTTTTTATTAATAATAGCAAATAATCACTATTTAACAACATTTATTTTCGCTTTATTTAAATCAAATATTGTGAATTTTTTAAATAAGGATTAGAATTGTATATACTCTAAAGAAATGAGGAATGAAAAATGACAACAAAAATTGGTATTGTAGGATATGGTAACTTAGGAAAAGGCGTTGAAGGCGCGATCTCTCAAAATAAAGATTTAGAATTAGTCGCTGTTTTTACACGTAGAGATCCAGCAGCTTTAGTAATCACTTCTGACGCAAAAGTTTGCCATGTTGATGAAGCTGAAAGTTTTATTGGAAAAATAGATGTCATGATTATTTGTGGGGGGTCTGCTACAGATTTACCAGAACAAGTACCTCACTTCGCACAATGGTTTAACACAATTGATAGTTTTGATACACATGCGAAAATCCCGGAATTTTTCGACGCGGTGAATGAAGTAGCAGCCAACTCTAAAACAACTTCTATTATTTCAGTAGGTTGGGATCCAGGCCTATTCTCACTTAACCGAGTTTTAGGTGAAGCAGTTTTACCACAGGGTGATACATACACATTCTGGGGGGATGGTCTTAGTCAAGGTCACTCAGATGCCGTACGTAGAATTGAAGGCGTTAAAAAAGCAGTGCAGTATACATTGCCTGTTCCAGAAGCCGTTGATCGTGTGAGAAATGGCGAATCACCTACGCTTACAACTCGTGAAAAACATACACGCGTTTGCTATGTAGTAACTGAGCCAAATGCAGATCAAGATGCGATTTCTCAAGCAATTACTGCGATGCCAAACTACTTTGATGAATATGATACAACTGTAAACTTCATCTCTGAAAATGAATTCGATGAAAATCATACAGGTATGCCACATGGTGGTTTCGTCATTCGTTCTGGTGAATCAGCTGCTGGTCATAAACAAATTGTTGAATTTTCATTAAAACTTGAAAGTAATCCGTACTTCACTTCTAGTGTGCTTGTGGCTTATGCACGTGCAGCTCACCGACTTTCTCAAAAAGGACAATATGGTGCATTAACAGTTTTTGATGTTCCATTTAGTGATATTTCACCAAAAAGCCCTGAACAATTGAGAGCAGAATTACTATAAGATTAATGAATAGCGCACAAGATACATTTAAGTCGGGTACGATTGCTAGCTTCCCCACACTGTTTGGCTATATGAGTATTGGCATTGCGTTTGGTGTTGTCGGTGTAGCATCAAATCTTTCTGTATTGGAAATCACGTTGTTATCAATACTCATTTATGCAGGTGCAGCACAGTTCATTTTTTGTGGTTTATATTTAGTTGGGACACCAATGTCTGTCATTATTTTTACGACATTCATCGTGAATCTACGCCATTTACTTATGGCACTCGCGATTGCACCTAGTTTTACGAAATATTCCGTACTTCGTAATATTGGATTCGGCACATTGCTTACCGATGAATCTTTCGGCGTAGCGATTGCTGAAAAAGCAAAATCAAATACTTTACATGGAAAATGGATGGACGGATTGAATGTAACTGCCTACTTAGCTTGGATTGCTGCAAGTATTATTGGCGCATTCGTCGGTAATTGGATTCCCTCTCCAGAAAAATTCGGCCTGGATTTTGCTTTATCTGCGATGTTTATCGCCTTACTTGTATTAACAATCAGCGCTTCTCCAAAATCAAAAATAATGCATTACTTAAAATTAATCGGCGTGATGGTATTTGTAATTTATGGTTTACTTTATATATTCCCATCACATCTAGCTGTAATTGTCAGCACATTAATTGTCGCGACAATCGGGGTGGTGACAGAACGAAAATGATTAGTTTCGAGATGTTTTTATTAATTTTAGGCTGTGCTATTGTTACTTGGATTCCACGAGTACTTCCTTTCGCATTTATGAAAAAAGTAAAGCTCCCATCTGTCGTTTTACGTTGGCTTGCGTATATTCCGATTTGTATATTAAGTGCATTGGTCATTTCGAATTTATTTATAAAAAGAAATTCCTATGTAACACTTAATTGGCCAGTATTAGTTGCTGCTATCCCTACATTGATTATTGCAATTTGGACTAAAAGCCTTTCTCTGACTGTAATTGTAGGCGTTGCTGCAATGGCAATGATTCAATATTTTTTCCTATAAAATAGACGTTATGTCAAACTTTGAATTAGATGTCCAAACCTTCTCGGTAATTACACTTTCTTAATATATATTGTAGAACAAAAATAAAGGCACTAACCATTCATAATTCAATGGTTAGTGCCTTTTCAATTTCTATAAAATCGGTGAGAACATTCGACAAATAGCTTCTTTCGCATGTCGAATTCCAGATTTATTCGTTTCCATTTCCATTGTATATTCTACAGAACCTTGACAATCTTGATGGAAATCTGCTGTTAATTTTTGAACTGAATTTGCATGATCATATAAGAAAACCATTAATTCATGGTTTAATTGGAAACTACGAATATCAAAATTGGCTGTTCCAATCGCTGCATATTCATCATCTACAATGATAATTTTATTATGGATAAAGGATGTTGGATCATAATTGAAAACTCTCGCTCCCGCTTTCAACATTAATCGTCGATATGAATTCGTCGCATGGAATGATAATGGTGAGTCACCCTTTCCAGGGATTAATATTCTCACATCAACACCTGACAGCGCGGCACGACGAACTACAGATAATGCCTCTTCATCTGGAACGAAGTATGGCGTTGAAATAGATATAGATTTCTTCGCTTGTTGGATTAAATTTAAAATCCCATCGCGAATTATTTTTTCAGTATCATACGGCCCACCTACGATCACTTGGGCACTTTCATCTCCTACATTTTCACTTGGAGAGAAGTATCGAGCAATTCCTTCATCATTAATAAATGGTTCACTACATTTATCTCGATCCAATACATACACCCAATCCGATAAAAAAGATGTCTGTAATTCTAAAACAGCAGGTCCTTCCATTCGAAGATGCGTATCTCTCCATCGTCGGAAATCTGGTGTTTTCGAAATATATTCATTTCCGACATTTAAACCACCTGTAAAAGCCACTTTCCCATCAATAATAACAATTTTCCTATGATTTCTTAAGTTTGCTGTTCGTACAATCCAAGGTGAACGAATTGGATCATATGCCTCGACTTCAATACCCGCGTCATGCATAGGTTTTAGAAAGCTACTTTTTAAATCACTTGAACCCCATCCATCGAATAGGAATCGTACTTTTACACCTTCTTTAGCTTTATCAATAAGAAGATCTCTCAATTTCAATCCCAGTTCATCCGGATTATAAATATAGTACTGGATATGAATATGATCCGTTGCTTTATCTATTTCAGCAAATAGCACTGTGAATTTTTCTTCTCCATCTTTTAAAATGTCGATTTTATTACCATCGAAACATTTCATTCTCGATAGTTTTTCAATTCTTTTTGCCAATTCATTATGGTCATCGAATTGTGAACTATATACTTTTTGACGGTTAATTAATGAACCAACTAACTTCTCAGATTCTCGAACTTGTTCATTCGAGAAAATTCTAGAACGCGGGTCTCTACCAAAGAATAAATACATGACAATTCCACCAACTGGAATGACGAAAATCACAATAATCCACGCAACCTTATTCGGTGTCTCCCTTGCATCATTAAAAACTAATTTTAGTGCAACTAAAAGTCCAAATACTTGAAGTAATGAACCAATAATTACTAAGTATTTGGCATCCATTTTATAAATACCAAAACTAATTAAAGCTAATAAAAGTAAAATTACAAAACTTTGTAATATTTTTACCATAATTTATCTCCTCAAATCATATTTTTCTTCAATATGTAATTATAATGTTATTTTCCTATTAAAGAAAAATAATATCGCTAGAATTTTTTCAAAAAAACCCAAAAAAAGTGTGTGTTGTACACACACTTTTAGGGTACGATTTATTATTTCATCATGCTCGCTTAATTTTGCCATCTAAATCTGCTAAGCTATCTAATTGGTGCATCGCACGTGTGAATACTTGAGAAAATCTACGCTGATCTAACAATGCGTTTGTTACTTGTTTCGTATAAGTTGAAATTTCATCTAAAAACACAGGATTTCCCCATAAATCTGTATTTTTATACAAAAGGTAATATTGCCCATTCGAATTATTAAATAAAGAAGGGAAACTTAAATCACCTAATTTTTCAATTAACCAAATATTCATTTGATTTGCCAGACAACTAGCTACTTGGCATTGACGAATCCCATCACTCATCACGCTAAGTTTCATTTGCTGGAAAACCTTATTTTTTCGTATTGCATCAAAAATAAGAAAATCACTCGTATAATACATTGTCTTTTCCATCGATTCCATAACCTCTTCTGATACTGGTTGTATCAGCAGCCATAGGTTGAAGCAAATATGTACGATGTCTTGTTCAACCAACAAGCCTTCTTCAAAGTGAAGGTAGCCTATAATGTCTTTATACAAATTTAAAAATTCATCAATATGATTTTCATCGATGAAAAATAATGCTGCATCTTTAGTTAACGTATGTTTCACAAATTTCACCTCATTAAGATAATGTAATCATATAAATACAGTACAATATACCCAATATTCAGTTTTGTTCATTCTTCATACCTTACACATTATAACCATTTTTTACCTTTCCGAAACATTTTATTGTATATAATCTGAAACTTGTTTTCAGTATAACCTATTAAAATTAAAATGCAAAATTTTTAAAAAAATAACTTTCTTGTTACATTATCGATTTTCAACGATTAAATAGTCCGGAATACATTATATTTGTTACACTTTCGAAATATTTATGAAAAGTATTTTCAATTCTTATGAATTATACATAATTAAAAAAAGCCGAATAAATACGGCTTTTATAATCTATTCCATTTTTGAATAAAAATTGAGATGATTGATTGCAATTTAGGGTTTTTGTTCTTAAATTTCAAATCAAAGTACAATGACTTCATGAAATTAAGAATTTGTGTACGTGATTTTAATAATTTCGGACTAAATCCTTCTACTTGAGAAATTAATTCTAATCGATCAAAAATTTGTTCGATCCATTCAATTACGATTTCCTCCGCGCAACCTTTATTCAACAACAATTGAATCAAAGCGATTAATCGTTCCTCTTCATCATCAGTGAAAACATTTGATTTCCAGAAATTCGATTGAATTGCCGTAAGTACTGCTGCAGCATATTCATTTGAGTTGTCTTGTGCATCCAGTAATACGTAGATTAATAGCGCACTATTTCCGACTGAATAAGCCAATCCTTGCGCCGTGTATGCGCGTAAATCTTGCTCATCATTCATAAGTTTAATGGCATCTTTTAAAATCTTTTGGCCTAACTCACCTGAAATTTGATCATCTGTTAACAATAAACGGTACCAATCTGCTGAAAGCGCACGAGTAAATACCGACGAATCATTTTGATACCCAATCGATTTTAATAGTAGATTACGGTTGAGAAGCTCATTGATGATTACTTCGGATTGCAGCTCTGAGAGTACACGGTACTGAACTAAATCAACGAGCAGTCGATAATTTATTTCATCTCTTACTTGAGGGTTTTCATTTTCGATTTCTTGAACCATTGTATGTAGAAAGTCGGTTTGTGCTTGCTGGAAAAACTCACGTTGTGCAGTAACGCCGCCTTCCAAAAGTTGTGTAGATTGCTCTAAAAAGTCCATAATTCCATCCTCCAATTCTAAATCATACTTATCATATCGGACTTTGGAATTATTTGCTACAGTTCATGTGAAATTAGTTGATCTGTATGACGCTCAAAATAATAACAACTCGCGGAAAGCTGCTGATATGCATCTTCAAGTGAAATTCGAGGATTCTCTCTTTTTATAAAGTTTAAGTAGTATTTTGTTGCATTATAAAAAGCTTGGTAAAATGCTTGATACGATACTAAAAATGCTTCTACATCATTAAAAGCAATATGCAGTTCATCACCATTCCTATGAAGTTGATATGCATTTGTCTTACCGAATTGCTTTATTTTAATAGTAGACGGTTGATCATTTAATTCAATTAATGCTTCCCAAATTAAGAGTATAAACTTCCCTTGAAACTCCGAAGAAAAATAAACTTCTTCCGTATCGTTGTTGACGATTTCTATTTTTTGAAAGAAAAAATCATTGTAGTATGGAGATTTTAATTGTTCAAAATCATTCGATTGAAATCCTAATTTCATTACATCACCTTTTTCTACTTTATGTGTTTTATTTCGTAACTAATGTACAGTTTTTGCTTACACTGTTATTTTAATTGGATTTCTATTTAAAATCAAATGTTTTCTAAAAAAAACTCAAAACAAAGAAATAAAGCAAAAAGACTAAGTAATAATTCATTACTTAGCCTCGATCCTATATTTTATTTAATACAAGATGCTGGATTGCTTTCGCTACCCCTTCGTCATCATGGTGTAATGCCGTTTTTTGCGCAATTTCCTTCAATTCTTCGATGGCATTTCCCATTGCAACTGGAAAACCTGCCACTTTGAACATTTGAATGTCATTACCACTGTCACCAAAACACATCGTATTTTCTAATGGGATTTGCAGCTGTTTGCAAAGTTCGCTTAATCCAAATGCCTTAGAAATCCCTTTTTTATTCATTTCATAATTTGTAATTCCTGAAGTTGTTAATTCAATATTCTCGAAAAACTGCGCTTCTTCATAAAATGATTTTAATAACTGTTCATTTTCAGATTGTACGCCAATTTTCAGACATTTCATTTGTTCTTCTTCCGAAAGTTCACGATCTGCAAATTCACCTTGATCCGTAAAACCCCAGAAAGGGATGTTAATGCGGTTAATTACTTCAAAAATACGTTGAACATCATCGAATGCAATATAGTTTTTAATACCTTCAATATTTGCTTCGTAGTAAATATCTGCCCCATTTGCCGCAATAATTGGTTGCTGCAATTGTAGCTGCTGCTCATATGGGCGAATGCTTGTCATTCCTCTACCAGTTGCCAAAACAATATAAATCCCCGCTTCAACAGCTTTCTTTAAAGTTTGTGCTGTAAAAGGTGTAATTTCATGAGCGGCATTTAATAAAGTGCCATCCATATCAATTGCAATTAATTTCACTGTATTCAAAGTCATCCGTCCCTTCATTCAATTAAATGGTAGCGGTTTTGAAAACAGATTGCAATGTTATAACTTAGGATCGCCCATAAAATTCATTTCAAAATGCTTATATTGGCCGTAAACTGCGAATTTATAACCTTGCGATTTGTAATATTCAATAATACTAGGCATTGCTTTAACTGTATTAGGTTTTTCATGCATTAATACAACTTCTGTATTTTGGATTGTTTCTTTTTTAATTGTCGATAGAATTCGCTCTGGAGTCGCATCTCTATGCCAGTCTTCAGAATCAATATTCCAATCCCATAATTTAATTTTCTCGTTCGCAAGCTGATTTCGAACTGTTTGATCTTTTAGACCTGGTGCAGACCCATATGGTGCGCGAACTAGTTGATGGTGCTTACCGGTAATCGATTTGATCAATTGCTGCGTTTGTTTCATTTCTTGAATGAACTTACCTTCAACATATAATTTGCGATAATCATGGGTCATACTATGTGAGCCTATGTAATTTCCTTGATCGCTTGCTTTTTTAACGCTTGGTTGTAATGATTTATTTTGCAAATTAACACCTTGCATGAAAAATGTTGCTTTAATATCGTTCTCTTTTAACACTTTGATTAATTGTTCCGTGTATTGACTTGGACCATCATCAAAAGTTAAAAAGACGATTTTTTCATTTTTAGGAATTTCTTTTAATGGTACTTTTTTCACTACTTGTTTTTTTGCCTTTACATTTTCTAAAACTTCTTCTTTTTGATGTTCATTAATTGGATGTGCTTTCCCAAATACAAAAAGACATACAACCAATGCTGCTACACAAAATACAGCTAATTTCTTCATCTCATCACCCTACTTTTCACTTGTTATTAATTAGACGTAAAAAATGACGTAAAAAGTTTTAAATTTTTCTACACTAAAACAATAACATAGTATATTTAAGATAAATAGAGATGATTGAAAACTAAATAGGCAAAAAATTAATATTTGTAGTTTTTACAAAATTGCTCCCTCTTTCACTTGTTTTTGAAAAACTTGCAATAATTGTTTATGATTTTGAACAATATATGTCGCATCAGGCTGATCATCTGTTAAATGGCGGTTATACCAAACGCGATCAATGCCGATATTTAAGCCACCTTGTATATCAGAAGAAATCGAGTCACCTATGATCATTGCTTCCGTTTTGTTAATTTCCTGTGAATGCTCAAAAACATAGTCGAAAAATGCGATTTCCGGTTTTTTTGAGCCTGTCTGTTCTGATATATAAATCGCTTTAAAATAATGCCCGATTTGAGCTAATGCAATTCTACTTTTCTGTGTGATCTCATACCCATTTGTCACCGCGTACAAATCAAACCCAGCATCTTGAAGTGTTTTCAACGTATTCTCCGCTTCTGGTAAGAGCTGGCATTGTTTCCCTAACAATTGTTGATATTCCTGCGCTACAGCAAGTCCGTCTACTTCCATTCCCAACTGTGCAAAAGTAAGGGAAAATCGATTATTAATCAAATAGTCCTTTGAGATTTCGTTATTTTCAAAATCATGCCATAACTTCTTATTAATTTTACGATATGTATTCTTTATTTGTTCGATATCCGAAATTGAACTGTATTTTTCACAAACTTCTGTTAAAGCAACTTCCTCACCTGTTGTAAAATCAAAAATTGTATCATCTAAATCAAATAATAATGCACGATATTTTTTCATTTGCGCGACCCCATTCCTTCCTTTTCATTTTAATTCAACTTGCTATGACTGTACATATAAAATTGTTTGAATAATAATGAGTTTATAGACTATTTAAAAGGAGTTTTTCATATGACAACATTCACATTAAACAACGGCTTAGAAATGCCTGTTTTAGGTTATGGTACTTTCCGTTCCGACCAAAGTGACTTACTTGCTGAAAACGTTAAAAAAGCAATTCAAGTTGGTTATCGCTCTATTGACACGGCATTCATTTACAAAAATGAAGAGTCAGTTGGCAAAGGAATTCAAGCCGCGATCGATGCAGGTATTGTTACGCGTGAGGAATTATTCATTACGACGAAAGTTTGGAATGATGGTTTAGATTTTGAAGGCACTTTAAAAGCTTATGAGGACTCTCTAAAACGATTATCGCTTGATTATGTGGATTTATACTTAATACATTGGCCAGGCCTTGATGAGAGCTATGTAGAAGTTTGGAAGGCATTGGAACATCTTTATAACGCAAAAAAGGTGAAAGCAATTGGCGTATGTAACTTCCATGTACATCATTTAGACCATTTATTGAAAAACAGCATGATCACACCAGCAATTAATCAAATTGAACTTTCGCCAAAATTAACACAAAATGAAGTGCGCGAATTCTGTGCGAAGCATGATATTTATGTGGAAGCTTGGTCACCGCTTATGAATGGTGAATTATTAACGAATGATACGATTTGCACGATTGCGAAAAAATATAATAAAACTGCCGCACAAATCATTTTACGTTGGGATATTCAATCAAATATTGTGACAATCCCTAAATCAATGACACCAAGTCGTATTGAAGAAAACTTTGCGATTTTTGATTTTGAGCTTTCTCAAGAAGATTTAGAAACGATCAATCAATTAAATGAAGATTTTCATTATGGTCCAAATCCAGAGAATTTTGATTTTGGGAGATAATTAATTGGAGGGATTTCGATGTTTTTTAAAAAATACTTCAAACGTAATGAACAGAAAACGCGTCCTTCAGTTCAAGCACCACTTTTAATAAAAGAAGATCAAAAAACAGTCAATTCGAAGGAACAGCTGCAATTAGCAAATCAACATAATCCGTTCAGCCCTTATTCCCTTCCTTACCAGCCGATCTCTAGTAATGAGGATTGTGTTCAACGTTCCGAACATGACTTTGAAGATTTTGAAGAATTAAATTACGAAGATTATTCGAAGTGATTTAAGATTTATAAGGAGTGAAAGGCATGACTGCATTTAATAAAATGCATATCCAAGCAAAACAATTTAAAATTGAATTAACGCGTTTTATGATGTCTTACCGTTTCGCATTGGATGAAATTAGCACGAAAGTCAAAATTCTGAAAGAGGAATTCCATCTCATTCATGAATACAACCCAATAGAACATATTAATACGCGAATAAAGACACCTGAAAGCATTATTAAAAAGGTGCAGAAAAAGAATTTGCCATTTGATTTAGAAATCATTAAAAATAGTATTCAAGATATTGCGGGAATAAGAATTATTTGTTCTTTCGTATCAGATATTTATCGAATCCAAGAAATGATTGCCAATCAATCGGATATTGAAATTATCGAAATAAAAGACTATATTGAGCAACCAAAAGATAGTGGTTACCAAAGTTTACACATGATTTTGAAAGTACCTGTATTTTTGTCAGATCGACAAGAACATGTTTTTGTTGAGATGCAAATCCGCACAATTGCTATGGATTTCTGGGCAAGTCTAGAACATAAAATTTACTATAAGTATAATAAAGAAATTCCGGCAGAACTTACGAATCAATTAGTCGAAGCTGCTCACACTGCTGCACTATTAGATCGAAAAATGGAATCTTTGAATACTGAAATCAATATTTTAAAACATCAGCAAGAAGATGAATCATTCGATAGTATTCCTGCTCAAACGAAGAAATTATTAAATGCATTGCAAGAAATCGGCATGAATTCTACCGACGAAGATGCTCGAAAATAATAAAAAACACAGTCACCCCAAATGACTGTGTTTTTTTCACGTTATTCACCTTTAAATTGATACCCTTTGTCATCCATCGCTTTTTTCAAAGCAGCATATGCTTTTGGGCCAATTCCATGCAGTCTTTGCAAACTTTGAACATCGATTTCTTTTAAGTCTTCCAAAGTATACAATTCAGCAGTATGTAACGCACGAATCGCAGGTCGAGCAACACCCTCTGGCCAATGATTCATCAATATAGTCCTCCTCTTAAAATAAATATTATGGCAAATTCAAATAGAATCTGATTACAAGAAATTAACTTCCATTATATAGCAATATAACAAAACACCTAATTTGCTTATTGATTCAATATTTTATCATATTATTGAAAGTTATGGACTATAATAAAAAATTTCATAAACAAATATGACAATATTATGAAAGTAGTCATTTAGACTTTTCTTCAGTCATTAAAATCATTGAAGAAAAAGATATAAATTCAACTTCAAAGGTCGATTATTCCTCTGGATTGTGGTATATTAAACACTATCTGAATAAAGGACGTGACATTTTGATTAAAATTGATATTCCAAATCCTGACGTTGTCATTCGTCAGCGTGAACAAAAACCTGTAGAAGGCGAAGCTCCGATTCCATCAGTCTTCGGTTTCATCGACTTCCACAAAGTACCTCGTGATAAAGGCGGCATGCTTTTATTCTTTAACGAAAGCAATGAACTTTTATTCGTTGGTAAAGCGCGTAAATTACGCCCAAGACTTAAAAAGCATTTCCAAGACCAAGTATCACCACTAAAAGATCACCGTGATGAAGTTGCTAAAATCGAAGCTTTCGTAATCGAAGATGCAATGGAACGTGAAATTTACGAAACGTATATGATCAATACATTACGTTCTAAATACAATGTTGAGAAGAACTTTCTTTTAGACTAGTATTTTCTTAAAAGAGTTGCTGCGGCAGCTCTTTTTTTGGTTCTATTACCTTTGTTGAAGTCTTAAAACCATTCACAACGAAAAAGACGGTTCTACAATAAATAACGTTGGTGAAGAAAAAAGCACCGATCTCTAATCAGATCGGTGCGGAAACTTCATGAACGTTATTTTTATTCAAAAAAATAGAAAACAAGTGAGTTTCCCTATAGAATAAA
>NZ_QFVS01000070.1 GCF_003143955.1 Kurthia zopfii
AAACCTAAAATAAAAAGGCAATAAACCCTTTATATCAGTTTTCGAGTTACCAACGGTAACCCTCAAACTGAACGGTATTCATCCCCCACTTATAGAAGATGGGGAATTCTACCGAACAGATGTTAAAAAAGCGAATAACGCGATCATTAATTTCACCCAATCACCCTCCTCTTAAATCTGCTTATTCATTACTTATATTCACTTTTCCCACCCACGCACTAACACAAACATCACTCTTTTCGATTGGAAAAAATTCGGAATTCACTTATAATTTTCGTAGAGGTGATTGCATGGATTTATGTCCAAATTGTTTGCATGAAGTGTCAAAAAAAGACCGAATATGTCCTGTTTGCAAACAAAAATTAGTAAAGAAACGTAGTAAAAAATTTATGATTTCTTTCCTTTCCATCGTTATTTTAATCGGTGGTGTAGCCATTTTTTATAAAAATGCACATTCAAAAGACCGAATAATGAATAAATTCGAATCCGCATTAGCAAATCATGATGCTTCGGCACTTGAAAAGTTAGTCGTCCACACGGATTCTTCCAAGATTACAAAATCCGAGGCTGCCGCACTTTCAAGACTTGTAACCGCAGTCGGTGAAGTAAAAACTGCTGCTTATTTCAAAGCCGTCGAACAAAATGATTTAATGCATACATACAAAATGGTTGCACCCGAAGCTTCCATTGAAAAGAGTGTAAATCCAGATTTAACTTATGAAATCAAAGGTGTTTCATCAAAAAATGTAATACCAGGACTTTATGAGATTGAGGGCGTATTCCTACCGAAAGATTTTCCGACAACATCTATTGCAAAACAACTAGTCGTTGAACAGGATACACAAATTGATGAAGATTTATTTAATAGTTCTCCGATCAGTTTCCGAAATATTGATTTAGGTTTGATTTCGAATGTGGCACTTCAACACGGCAAAAATAGTGTGCCGATACTTACTTTAATCGAAAAAAGCCCCTTTTCAATTCCGAATCGATACAAGGCTGAATTCCGATTAGTTGCGGACTTACCTTGGGGGAAAACGACGAGCAAAAAATTATTTATCGACGAAGTGAGTTCAAGCTTTTCTGTAAATCTGGTAAATGAAGAAACGGAATCAAAAATGAATAAACTCGGAGAGCAGCTACATCTCGCACTAATGAAGAAGAATTTTGATACAACTGTCTTTTCGTCGAATGCATTAAAAAACATTAAAAAAATGAAGAAAACAGAAATTGAATATTCCTCTTCATTCCTTTCACCTGCAACGGTTGCGGTTGATGATGAAAATCATATTACAGGGTTAATTGCTTGGTACAATCATAATTCCGCCGATTATTTCAATCTATATTTAAAATATGATCCGGCAACGAATGATTTCACAATTGAAAAAGTTGGAGATATTTATAATTCCGATGAAAATTGGATGGATCATGTCTTACCTAATTTACCAAAACAACCGGAAAATCTTGTTGCGGCTTTTTTAAAAGCGAATTTCAATACTTTTTTAGATAATAGTGAGTTTGTTAAAAAGAATGTCGTTCGTTTAAATGCGACAACATTAATCATGGGGCAAGTACCTAATATTGAAGTTGAAAAATTCAATCGAATTGAAGATGACTTAATTGATGTGTCAATCATTCAATATTTTGGTGAGAGAAAACTTCATTTTGATGCAATCTTTTCTGCTAATAAAGATCAATATTGGCGAATTACAAAAATGACAGCATTAACAGAAAAAAATAATTAGGAGGTGATTTCGCTTTCTTTACAATCGTTTAAACAATATGAGAAAGAAGGTTATTGGATGGACAAGAAATCACTCGTAGCATTTATGAAGGAAAATGAAGAAAAATATGTAGAAGTTGCTTCTAAAATTTGGAAAAATCCACAAATCGGATTCAATGAAACTTTCGCATCCCAACTACAAAAAGAAGTTTTACAACAAGCTGGATTCCAAATTCAATCAAATATTGGTGATGTTGAAACTGCCTTTATCGCACAGTTTGGAAATGGTTCACCAATCATCGGGATTTTAGGAGAATTCGATGCATTGCCTGGTCTTTCTCAACAAATTGACCCTACTTTCAATCCAGTCGAAGCAAATGGACCTGGACATGGTTGTGGCCATAATTTACTTGGAACAGCAGGTGTTGAAGCCGTTATTTCGACGAAGAAATATATGGAAGAAAACAATATTCAAGGAACAATTCGTTACTATGGCTGCCCTGCTGAAGAATTGCTTTCTGGTAAAACATATATGGCGCGAGCAGGTGCTTTTGATGATTTGGATTTAGTCTATACTTGGCATCCTGGGAATTTTGGTATGACGACGAATCTTTCCATGCAAGCCTTATCAAGTGTGGAATACTTCTTCAAAGGACGTACAGCTCATGCTGCCGCTGCTCCGCATTTAGGGCGAAGTGCATTGGATGCTGTGGAATTAACGAATGTAGGTGCGAACTACTTACGTGAGCATGTTCCAGATGGTTCAAGAATTCATTATCAAATTACAAACGGTGGACTTGCGCCAAATGTCGTGCCTGAAGATGCGAGTGTTCTATACTTCTTGCGTGGGAAAAATCGTGCTGAAGTTGATGATTTACTACGCAGATTAAATCTTGTTGCCAACGGTGCTGCGATGATGACTGAAACGTCTGTAACATCTCAAATTACAGCGGGTTGCTATGATACTTTACCAAATATGACGTTGAATGAAGTGATGTATGAAAACGCGCAACTTCTACCTGAAATCGAATATAGCGCTGAAGAAGAACAATTCGCAAAAACATTGGAAGAAAATATTGATCCAGCCGTTGTCGCAAGTACGAAAGCGAATATCGGCCAATTCGGCGGTGATGCTTCTCAACCATTAATTCGTGGATTCAAGCATATTCCTCAATTATTTAGAATGTCGATGCCTGGTTCTTCAGATATCGGTGATGTTTCTTGGATTACGCCAATGGGGCAAGTGATCGCGCCTTGTTCGACCGCTTCTGTCCAACTTCATACGTGGCAAGCGACCGCTGTTTTCGGCTCTTCAATTGGCATGAAAGGGATGCATATGGCCGCTCAAATAATGGCACTTTCTACAATTGATGCATTGGAAAAGCCAGAAATCATCGAAAAAGCAAAACAGGAATTCGAGAAAAACAGTGCAGGAATCGCCTACAAATCTGCAATTCCAGATGATGTGCATCCACCAAAACCAGAATTCGTATAAAACTAAAAGGAGAAGGTTTGCATATGCAAGCCCTCTCCTTTATTAGTTACAAATTAAAACTCTAATTCGCCATCCCAAGCGCTCATGCCGCCCTCAAGATTTGTTACATCGTATCCTTTGCCTTCAAGGTATGAACAAGCACTGAAGCTACGTCCGCCCGCATGGCATACGAAAATATACGGTGTTTCTTTATTTAACTCGTTAAAACGTTCTGGAATTTGACCAAGTGGCATATGAATTGCGCCAGGAATAACGCCATTCGCTACTTCTTCATCTTCACGAACATCGACGATATGTAGGTCCTCGTTCGCATCAAAAAGATTTAAAACTTCTTCGGGTGTAATTGTTTTCATCAAAAATCCTCCTCATTTCAAACTCTTTTATAGTATAGTTGATTCTTACTAATTTAGAAAGACTTCAATTTTAGGTTTTTGAGCCATTTTCGAAATGATTTAGTTTTCTTGAACCTCTCATGACTAAAGTCACGAGATTCTTGGGAAGAGAGCATACTTGATCGCGTATTTCTTTACTACCAGAGGTTTCTCTTATTTACCAAGCTAGCCCCGTAGTCCCTACGGTTGTTGTATACTTTATACTAATTTGTGTAATCTAAGACCTTCGGTCAGAATATTGATACTAGCATTAATATCTCTGTCATGATGCGCATGACAAATAGGACACGTCCAATCACGAATGTTTAGAGCTTTCTTGCCATCTTTGTGTCCGCACTCTGAACAAATTTGACTTGATGGGAACCATTTGTCAATCTTGATAATTTCACGACCATACCAGTCAGCCTTGTACTGCAATTTTGCAACAAAACTAGACCAAGATACATCTGAAATACTTTTTGCTAGCTTATGATTACGCAACATACCTTTTGTATTTAAGTCTTCCATACAGATTATATCGTGATTTTTGATAATGTCTGTACTTAACTTATTCAAAAAGTCAGTGCGTTGGTTCATCACTTTTTCGTGCAACTTGGCTACTT
>NZ_QFVS01000071.1 GCF_003143955.1 Kurthia zopfii
ATCGAATCTACTTACATTTCCATTTAAAAAGAGCGAGCCACGCTTCATAAATGAAACGTGATCTCGCTCAAACCAATCGATTTTTATTCAATTGAAAACTCTCACCAACGTTATTTGACAAAGAGCCGCAAAAAAATAGAACTCTTATATAAATAAGAATTCTACTCATCGATTATTTAATTCTCTGCCTGTGTAAATAATAAAATAGCGACAAAACCAATAATAAGATCATGCCCAAATCTACTATTAAAAGAATAGGGCTGAACTTTTCAGCAAGCGGCAATAACAATGTACAAACACTCATGCCGAATAAAAATAATGCGGCTATTCGAGAAACTGTTTTCAAATCGGTTTTAAGAAAATTAGCTTGCATCCCGATTAACACGCTCATTTTATTCGTAATAAGTAAGTAAATTGCTAGTGCTATTAATGCGATTCCAACAATGGTCATCGGCAAAAAATCATTCAAAGTCATTCAAAAATCATCCCTTATTTTTAATCGTCCATATACCGCCACATTGACTGTATTTCTTGTATTGTACATGGGCGAAGTTAGAAACAACAGGGAGAAGCTTCGTTGCGATGAAATAATATTCGTCGTCATCCCAATGATGAATATTTCTCTCCTTGCATTTTTGCTGAGCAAGTTCGGTATCAAATGAAATGTCTGCAATGAACAATTCACCGGCTGGCTCTAATAAACTCAATAAACTTTTTATAATTTTGACCTTTGTCGCATCTTCAAAATGATGAAGTGCATAGTTACTCATAATGATATCGTATTTTTCATCTTGTAATTGCTGAGGCATTCCTTTCGACAAATCTGCTAAATGCAGTTTGGCAAATGGCATTTTCCCTTTCGCAATTTCCAACATGTTTTGTGAAAAATCGATTCCAGTAATCCGATGTTTCTCATTGTATAATTTATGCGCAAGATTCGCCGTTCCAATACCTACATCGAGTATTTTGGAACATGGAAGTTGATTCGCCTTTTCAAATAATACATCCATCATCTCATCGTAACCCGCAAATGGATATTCTTCATTTTGATCACTAACTTGTACAGTTTGATCATAGCTAGTAGCCCATAGGTCGAAACCTTTATTATTCATTGTCAATTTAAATTCCTCCGAAGTAATGGAGAATTTAACGGATTAAATCCCCCTTATTTTGTCTGTTTTTAATCGTTAATTTAATCATGCCAAGCACTCCTCTCAATGTAATATTATTATTTAAACTTCATGCCATTCATCAAAATATAACGCCATTCGATACTCATCAATATACTTGCCATTTGTCATTTTGATTATTTCTTTTTCCATACCTATAATTTCAAAACCAAAGGAAGTATATAATTCTTTCGCAATTTTGTTTTCAATATTGACGGATAGATGAATTTGTTCACACTTTAATTCTTTTGCGCGCATAATTGCAGACGCCATAATCGGCTTACTAATTCCCTGCCCTCGAAATGCTTTATGAACATACATTCCTGACAAAGTTGAGATATGGGACATTTTTTTAAAATTACTTTTTTCGAGTGTCAAAATACTGAGTAGTTCATCACTTTCAAATGCACCAAATGTAATTCTATGAGGATGTAAGATCTTTTCTTCAAAGTTTGAAAGCGGTAATTCACTCTCTTCTTCAAACGACGCGCCAAATGACGTGGGATTCTCTTGAAGACCTTGAAGACGAAGCTCTCTATAGAGTGGTGCATAGTCTTTTGTCAATTCAATAATATGCACAAAATCTCCTCCAATTTTAAAAATATCATACCATAGCACCACATTAATTCGCTATTTTTAATACATTTTATTTTCTGAATATTTCATATTATACTAAATTTAGACATTTAACAAGAGTAGGGATCTTACAAATTCCCGCTAAATAAAAAAAAGCCGTGACTGGCATACACCGGTCATGGCTCTCTTCGGATAAAAAAATGTAAGCGATTTTTTTGGAGAAAAGTGGCTTACCTTTTCTTTTCCATCTTCTATTTTACTAGACAACCGCGTGAAAAACTAGATGTAATGTTGACAATGATATCCACTTTTATCCTTGATTTAATACTTATTCTTCTTTTAGCAATGAATCAGCCCATTAAAAAATGCTGAAATTCCTTTTTAATTATTTTTCTCCACCCAGATTCGTTCATAACTTAATTGATCTTCTTCCGAATCAGTCACTAAAAATACATCTGGATTTGAAATGCGCCAGTAATCATCGAAATCAAAATCCTCATTGATTGTTTGTAAAAACATCGAAATCAGATTCCCATGACTTGCGACAATAATATTTTCTGCATCACTTTTTATAATTTCTTCTATTACTTGTACGATTCTTTTTTTCGCATCGCGACCTGATTCCCCGCCCTCAAATACGAGATCCGGATTTTCAAAACCTTTTTTGAACCAAGTCATCCAATCATCCATTTGAATCGTACTAAATACGCGTTCCGTTAATCTTTCATCTTGAATAATCGATAATCCACGCTTTTTCGCAAGCGGTTCTACCGATAAATAAGCTCTCTTATATGTACTACTATAAATTGCATCAATTTGACGATTTTCAAAGAATTCGATAAGTTGCTTCGTTTGTTCTTGACCTACTGCTGTTAAATTCGCATCTGCTTGCTGTCCATCCGCCTTACAATGACGCACAATATAAATATTTTTCATCGTTTTCACCTCAAATTGATTATACATAAAAAATTGACACGCTGAAATTTTGAATCAAAAAAAGAACAGTACAACATACCGTTCTTCACATCATTTTATAAAAATATCACATAGAAAATATAGAGTGGTAAAAGAATCGCTACACAGTAAAAGAGCAAACTTTTCCACATACATTTTAATTTATTAATCCACAGCTGCATTCAATCGACTCCAAAGGTTTTGACCATATTCTAAAATAGTTTGATTGAAAAAGCTACTAAATGAACTTGCCTACGCCTATGATGAACTCGTAAACAAAGTACAATGCAAAACCGACTAATAAGATACCCGCTATGACTGATACATTGCGAATCATCTTGCGGCTCATCGCTTTTCGTGACAGTGAAACGATTAATAATAATCCCACATCATGTAGTAAAATACCTGATAAAACCCCAAGTCCTGCGACACCGAATTGATCGACACTATATGATTTTGCAAGAACGGCACCAAAAACAGTTACCCAAAAAACTAAATTCCCTGGAGATACTGCGACTAGTAATCCGTTCTTATATGTACTCCAAAATGATTTCGTTGTTTTCTCACCGGCTAATGTAATATCTTGATCCGCATTTTTTATTGAATCATATGCTAAGTATCCTAAAAATGCTGCACCGATTAACCATAGCGGTAATTGAACGAATGGCATCGCTAATACAGATGCTAATCCAAAATATAAAGCGATTATGAGTCCTGCATCAAGCGTCATTCCCCCAAGTCCGACTGCCCATCCATGAATAAATCCATTTTTTAACATCTGTTCGGTAGAATTCCCCCATCTTCTATAAGTGGGGGATGAATACCGTTCAGTTTGAGGGTTACCGTTGGTAACTCGAAAACTGATATAAAGGTCTTATCGCCTTTTTCTTTTAG
>NZ_QFVS01000072.1 GCF_003143955.1 Kurthia zopfii
TTTTTGTAACAATTGTGGTTAAGTCCTCGATCTATTAGTATTCGTCAGCTCCATATGTCACCATACTTCCACCTCGAACCTATCTACCTTGTCGTCTTCAAGGGATCTTACTTACTTGCGTAATGGGAAATCTCATCTTGAGGGGGGCTTCATGCTTAGATGCTTTCAGCACTTATCCCGTCCATACATAGCTACCCAGCGATGCCTTTGGCAAGACAACTGGTACACCAGAGGTATGTCCATCCCGGTCCTCTCGTACTAAGGACAGCTCCTCTCAAATTTCCTACGCCCACGACGGATAGGGACCGAACTGTCTCACGACGTTCTGAACCCAGCTCGCGTACCGCTTTAATGGGCGAACAGCCCAACCCTTGGGACCGACTACAGCCCCAGGATGCGATGAGCCGACATCGAGGTGCCAAACCTCCCCGTCGATGTGGACTCTTGGGGGAGATAAGCCTGTTATCCCCGGGGTAGCTTTTATCCGTTGAGCGATGGCCCTTCCATGCGGAACCACCGGATCACTAAGCCCGTCTTTCGACCCTGCTCGACTTGTAGGTCTCGCAGTCAAGCTCCCTTGTGCCTTTACACTCTGCGAATGATTTCCAACCATTCTGAGGGAACCTTTGGGCGCCTCCGTTACCTTTTAGGAGGCGACCGCCCCAGTCAAACTGTCCGCCTGACACTGTCTCCTACCCCGATCAGGGGTAAGGGTTAGAAGTTCAATACACTTAGGGTAGTATCCCAACAACGCCTCCACCGAAGCTAGCGCTCCGGTCTCTCAGGCTCCTACCTATCCTGTACAAAGTGTACCAAAATTCAATATCAGGCTACAGTAAAGCTCCACGGGGTCTTTCCGTCCTGTCGCGGGTAACCTGCATCTTCACAGGTACTATAATTTCACCGAGTCTCTCGTTGAGACAGTGCCCAGATCGTTACGCCTTTCGTGCGGGTCGGAACTTACCCGACAAGGAATTTCGCTACCTTAGGACCGTTATAGTTACGGCCGCCGTTTACTGGGGCTTCGGTTCTCACCTTCGCTTACGCTAAGCAATCCCCTTAACCTTCCAGCACCGGGCAGGCGTCAGCCCCTATACGTCATCTTACGATTTTGCAGAGACCTGTGTTTTTGCTAAACAGTCGCCTGGGCCTATTCACTGCGGCTCTCTCGGGCTTTCACCCTACTAGAGCACCCCTTCTCCCGAAGTTACGGGGTCATTTTGCCGAGTTCCTTAACGAGAGTTCTCTCGCTCACCTTAGGATTCTCTCCTCGACTACCTGTGTCGGTTTGCGGTACGGGCACCTATCTACCTCGCTAGAGGCTTTTCTTGGCAGTGTGAAATCAGGAACTTCGTCATAATTGACTCGCCATCACAGCTCAATGTTACAGGAAGCGGATTTGCCTACTTCCACACCTTACTGCTTGGACGCGCATAACCAACAGCGCGCTTACCCTATCCTACTGCGTCCCCCCATCACTCAAATGGTAGATTGGTGGTACAGGAATATCAACCTGTTATCCATCGCCTACGCCTATCGGCCTCGGCTTAGGTCCCGACTAACCCTGAGCGGACGAGCCTTCCTCAGGAAACCTTAGTCATTCGGTGGACGGGATTCTCACCCGTCTTTCGCTACTCATACCGGCATTCTCACTTCTAAGCGCTCCACCAGTCCTTCCGGTCTGACTTCACAGCACTTAGAACGCTCTCCTACCACGGACATCTAAGATGTCCATCCACAGCTTCGGTGAATCGTTTAGCCCCGATACATTTTCGGCGCAGCGTCACTCGACCAGTGAGCTATTACGCACTCTTTAAATGATGGCTGCTTCTGAGCCAACATCCTGGTTGTCTAAGCAACGTCACATCCTTTTCCACTTAACGATTACTTTGGGACCTTAGCTGGTGGTCTGGGCTGTTTCCCTCTTGACTACGGATCTTATCACTCGCAGTCTGACTCCCGTGTATAAATCATTGGCATTCGGAGTTTGTCTGAATTCGGTAATTCGGGATGAACCCCTAGTCCAAACAGTGCTCTACCTCCAAGATTCTTAAACACGAGGCTAGCCCTAAAGCTATTTCGGAGAGAACCAGCTATCTCCAGGTTCGATTGGAATTTCTCCGCTACCCACACCTCATCCCCGCACTTTTCAACGTACGTGGGTTCGGTCCTCCAGTAAGTGTTACCTTACCTTCAACCTGGACATGGGTAGATCACCTGGTTTCGGGTCTACAACCACATACTCATTCGCCCTATTCAGACTCGCTTTCGCTGCGGCTCCGCCTTATCAGCTTAACCTTGCATGTAATCGTAACTCGCCGGTTCATTCTACAAAAGGCACGCTATCACCCATTAACGGGCTCTAACTACTTGTAGGCACATGGTTTCAGGATCTATTTCACTCCCCTTCCGGGGTGCTTTTCACCTTTCCCTCACGGTACTGGTTCACTATCGGTCACTAGAGAGTATTTAGCCTTGGGAGATGGTCCTCCCAGATTCCGACGGAATTTCACGTGTTCCGCCGTACTCAGGATCCACTCTGGAGGGAATAAACTTTTGATTACAGGACTGTTACCTTCTATGGTGGGCCTTTCCATGCCGCTTCGTCTAATTCATTCTTTTGTAACTCCGTGTAGAGTGTCCTACAACCCCAAGAAGCAAGCTTCTTGGTTTGGGCTCTTCCCGTTTCGCTCGCCGCTACTAAGGGAATCGATTTTTCTTTCTCTTCCTTCAGGTACTTAGATGTTTCAGTTCCCTGAGTCTGCCATCAGAACGCTATGAATTCACGTTAAGATACTGTCCTATTAAAAACAGTGGGTTCCCCCATTCGGAAATCTCCGGATCAAAGCTTACTTACAGCTCCCCGAAGCATATCGGTGTTAGTGCCGTCCTTCATCGGCTTCTAGTGCCAAGGCATTCGCCATGCGCCCTTAATAACTTAACCTTATTTATTCAATCCACATCGTATAACTTCGTTAGTTGCGCTTGCTCAATTGCTCATGTATCGAAATACACTCCGCATTTCGCTTCGCTTACTGCCTCGTTCTACTCGTGTCTTGATTAAATACTGCATTTTAAGTCATTAAGCCTAAAAAATTTTAAAACTTAATAAAAAATAATGTGTTACTTATTATATCAATGTCGTTTTATCCAGTTTTCAAAGAACAATTTT
>NZ_QFVS01000073.1 GCF_003143955.1 Kurthia zopfii
AGCCTATACAAACCGTAGGAACTACGGGGTTAGCTCGGTCAAATAAGAGAAACCGCTGCAAGTAAAGAAATACACTTGCAAGTACGCTCTATTCCCAAGAAGCTCCCACTTCAAGCGTGAAGAACCGTAAGATTTAGCTAAGTGGTGAGTAGTTCACTCCGATATCAATCATGTCATTCATCCCTTATTTTTCGATGGCATTAGCATACCATAAATCCCTATTTCATTGTGAAAGCGCTTAATCCCGACTATTTCACTCTTTTTTATAAATATTTTCAGAATATTTTAAAGTTTCTTATTGATTTTACTTTTCTGTATGTTATAGTAAATCTCAATTACATATTGTGTAAGAAATGGTGGTTATGCGAATAACCTTAAATGGGAAGCTCGGTGAAATTCCGACACTGTCCCGCAACTGTAATTTGAGAGATTTTGATCATAAGTCAGGAGACCAGCCATATTCTAGTACACACCAAATACCTACGTGGAGATAGGTGGTGTTCTGTGCGCTCGAAAAGGGATGACCCTTTATTTTTTCTTGCATAGAAAACGCTTCAGACTATTTCACATGGAATAGTCTTTTATTTTTGGCTTATGTAAAAAAAAGGAGGCAATAATTTATGACAAATGTAAAAAGTACAACAATCGGCTATCCGTATATCGGAGAAAATCGTGAATGGAAACGAACAATTGAACGTTTTTGGAAAAATGATTTAACGGAAACAGAACTTGAACAACAATTGAAACAACAACGAATTCATAATTTATTGAAACAAGAAAAGCTAGGCATCGATCAAGTGACAGTTGGCGACTTTACGCAATATGACCGAGTTCTTGACTTAGCTTTTATGTTCAACATTATCCCGAATCGATATAAAACACTCGAACAATCCCCTTCTTTAAAAACATATTATGCGATGGCTCGTGGTTCACAAGAGACAGTTGCTTGTGAAATGACGAAATGGTTCAATACGAACTACCATTACATCGTGCCAGAATATACAGGCGAAAAATTATCGCTTCAAAACAACACTTTACTATCACTATTTAACGAAGCAAAAGAAGTGTTAAAAAACACACCGAAACCAACATTGATCGGCCCATTTACATTTTCTAAAATTACAAAAGGTTATAATGAACAACAATTCGCCGCTTACTTAGTTCAATTACTGCCACTTTATGAAGAAGTCATTCAGCAACTTGTGGATGCGGGTGCGGAATGGATTCAAATTGAAGAACCCTTACTAACTCAAGAGTTAAGCGATGAGGATTTAAAGCTTGTTCAAGTGATTTATAAGCAACTTGCTGAAAATGTCCCACAAGCAAAAATCATGTTAACAACTTATTTTGAAGGTATTCCACAATATGAACAAATTGTACAATTACCTGTCGCAGGTATTGGCTTAGACTTCGTACATGGTTTCAAAGAAAATAGCCAATCGATTAATCAATTTGGCTTCCCGAATGACAAAGTACTTGCGGTCGGCGTCATTAATGGACGAGATATTTGGACTAGTAACTTAAAAGAAGTAAGCCAACAAATTGATGCGATTTTACAATTAGTACAACCTAAAGAATTATGGATTCAACCTTCTTGTAGTTTGCAACATACACCTGTTACTACTGCATCTGAAACTGAACTTTTCGATGTATTAAAAAATGCGCTTGCATTTGCTGATGAAAAACTTGAAGAAATTCAACAAATCACAAACTATATTAAAGAAGGAAAATGGACAAATCCACAAGTAATTCAAGATAATTTGACGAATTTACAAAACTTAGCCAACCACGTATCGCGTAATAATGAAGAAGTGAAAAATGAATTAAATGCACTTACTGAAGCAGATACAAAACGTGGCGTACCATTCGAAACGCGACTTGAAGTGCAGCAAAAACTACTTCAATTACCTTCATTCCCGACTACGACAATCGGTAGTTTCCCACAATCAGCAGTTGTGAAAAAGACTCGTTCAGACTGGCGTAAAGGGGATCTTTCAAATGAGCAATACGAGAAATTCCTTGAGGAAGAAACATTAAGATGGGTGAAAATCCAAGAGGAGCTTGAACTTGATGTCCTCGTACATGGAGAGTTTGAAAGAACAGACATGGTGGAATATTTCGGAGAAAAACTAAAAGGATTCGCCTTTACGAAAAAAGCTTGGGTTGTTTCTTACGGTTCTCGCTGCGTGAAACCACCAGTAATTTACGGGGATGTTCAATGGGTTGAACCGATGACAGTGAAGGAAACTGCTTTCACGCAACAACATACGAAGCACTGGGTGAAAGGGATGTTAACAGGACCTGTCACAATTCTAAACTGGTCATTCGTTCGTGATGATCTATCTCGCGAAAAAGTTACGAATCAAATTGCACTCGCTCTTCGAAAAGAAATTGAAGCACTTGAAGCAGCTGGCATTCGCATTATTCAAGTTGATGAACCAGCATTGAGAGAGGGTCTTCCATTACGTAAGAAAAATCATTCCGATTATTTACGTTGGGCTACCGATGCATTCAAAATCTCTACTTCTACTGTGAAAGATGATACGCAAATTCATACGCATATGTGCTATTGTGAGTTCAATGACTTCATCGATCCTATCATTTCATTGGATGCGGACGTAATCTCATTAGAAACTTCTCGTAGTCATGGTGAACTTACACATTCATTAAAAGAAAATCCATATCCATATGGAATTGGCCTTGGTGTCTATGATATCCATAGCCCTCGCGTACCTTCCGTTGAAGAAATGGCGACTATATTAGAAGAAAGTCTTGTGACAATTCCCGTGCAGCGCTTTTGGGTAAATCCTGACTGCGGATTAAAAACACGCGGTGAAACTGAAACTGTTGCAGCATTGAAAAACATGGTACAAGCGACGAAAAATTTAAGAAACGCACAATTGAGTTAATTTCATAATTCCAATCCCTTTGTTATCAAGGGGTAAAATTAAATAAAAATGAGGCACCTCCCCAAATTCGGTATAATGGTAGCGACTAAACAACCCACCCGAAAGGAATGATGCCTCAT
>NZ_QFVS01000074.1 GCF_003143955.1 Kurthia zopfii
CGTATTACAATCATTATCGTGGTCAGTGGAATTTAAAGAAGCTGCCGCCTGTAAAATACAGACAGCAGCTTCAACAAGTTTCCTAGTCTTTTTCAAAATGTCCTTTACAAAGGGTACACTTTATATGACTTGAGGGGTTTTTTATTTCATTTATATGCTTAAAATTACATTATTTAGAAAAAAATGCGGTATCATCATTACATTATACCCATCTTTTTGGCTTTGAATAGTCATTTCAATTCAATATTATGGTATTATGTAAAGTGTTGAATATTCGAGAGGGGCGAGGTGCAAAATGCATGTCCACAACAAAAGATGAAATAGCCGATTCAAATAGTAATTATATGGAGATAGAAATTGCAAAACAAAATGTAGCACGGCTTCAATTTATTTCACTATTCTCAATACAATTGTTGTTCGTTATAATTAGCATAAATATTTACTCTCATTATTTTGCAAAAGTTGATTATAATGATTTCAAAATTTACCTACCTTCTTATATTTTCGCACTTTTCGCCCACATGCTTTTACTATTCGTAACACAACATTTTAAACATAAACAAAATTTCACAATTGAAAATGCTCGGCAGTTCCAAAAAATTCTTATTACATATATATGGAGTATTTTAATTACTAGCTGCTTTATCTCAACACTAGACCATACGCTTTATAAGCATATCGTCATTTACTTAGTTTACTTATTATCTTGTACTGCTTTTCTCGTCATTACTTTAAAAAAAATACTTCCTCCTGTATTAATTTCCACGTCAGTTTTATGTTGGGCAATCATTGTGGACGATTCATTCCATTCATATGGTCAGGGAAATTTAATGTTACTTCTAACTTTGACGGAGATCATCTTAATTCTCGGCTACTTTAACGGTCGTGTACTTCGTTCAAACTTATTACAACATCAAGAATTATTAGGCGAGCGAAATCGTTCTAAAGACCTAACGGAAGCACTTCAGACTGCTGCTCACACAGATGAATTGACCAATCTAGCCAATCGTCGAGGTTATTTACATCGCATGCAATCGATTGATCAAAAACTACCGATTCAAATGACTGTCTTAATTATTGACATTGATTTTTTCAAAAAATACAATGATTTTTATGGCCATGCTTATGGCGATGTCGTTCTAGCCAAAGTCGCTGCTACACTTCATTTACTTTGTGCGCAACCAAATCGCTTTGCGGTTAGATGGGGTGGCGAAGAATTTTTGATTTTACTCGAAAATCATTCCGAGCAAGAGATTCATGAATTTTACAATGACTTTATTACAGCAATTGAAAAATATGATATACAACACGCAACGTCTAATGTGTCAGAACATTTAACATTTAGCGTTGGTGGCAATACACAATTCATTACTGATTTTGAGGAAATGAATAGTTGCATACTCCATGCAGATGAAGCACAATATATGGTGAAACGATCAAGAAAAGATGGCTTCCTACTCATGGAAGAAGGCGATGTCATCTATATGTCTGACATCATTATGCAAACGCAATTACGAAACCTTTTGGCGAGTAAATCGTTTTAATTAGATGATGTATTGGAGGTGTTCTCTTTGCGGAAATTCGCACAACTTACTGTTCTAGCAGCACTAGCTTGTGTCGTGCTTATATTCTCTGTACTGCTTCTGGTGAATGTTTTTTCAACTTCTTCAGAGCCAAAAACAAATGCACAACATACACCTAGCCAACAATTCACTCAAAAAGAGTTCATTCAAAAAATAGCCCCAACAGCTGAAAAAATCGCTGAAAAATATGGTCTTTACGCATCTGTAATGATTGCTCAAGCTACTTTAGAAAGTAATTCTGGCAATAGTGAATTAGCGAGTACACCGAACTATAATCTTTTCGGTATGAAAGGCTCATACCGTGGTAATAGCGTTCGTTATCCAACGCAAGAAGATGATGGAAAAGGCAATATGCGTACGATCAACGCCAATTTTAGACAGTATCCTTCCTATGAAGAAAGTATGAAAGATTATGCCAAGTTATTGCAAAAAGGCACTTCATGGAACAAGGAAATCTATCATAAGACTTTTGTTAAAAATTCAAAATCTTATAAAGAAGCAACCGCTGCGCTAACTGGCCGATATGCGACTGATTCAAAATATAATCATAAGTTAAATCAATTAATTAAAGACTATAAATTAAGTAAGTACGACACAAAATAAGCCGGTATTGCGTTTTTACGCAGTGCCGACTTTTTTTGGTTTAATTTTATATTTTGAGGTATTCATAACAAAACAAAAATTATGAAATGCAATGCATATATCTATAAATATTTCGATCGATTTAGAGCCAAAATACGAATACCAATTAAGTACAAAAAGGTGACTGAAATTGAAAATCCAATTTCAGTCACCTCCAACATTTGATACAGAGCCCTTTTTAGTATGTGCTTAGTTTAATGTACTTTGGCCATAACCTTCAACGTGGTTAACGATAATAAACTCTGCCATCTCTTTTATTTCTTCAATCATCTCATGATCATTAAAATGCTGCTCATCACTCTCTGAAGCATTCTTCTCGACATGAATCATTCCTTTTGATAAATCTACAGATGCTGATAAGTACGGACGGTGATCAATTGTGACAATCCCTTTGACCGTCTTCTTTTCCAAATCAATTATTGGATAGTGGTATGTAATTTTAGCTGGGTGATTTTTTTGTTCTTGATCTACCATACTTTTCCTCCTGACATCTTCATTATTTACTTTGACAATAATGAAATTTAAGCGTAAATGCAAGTTTTTTGTACTTTACAATTCAGTGAACTACTCGCCACTTAGCTAAACCTTGCGGTTCTTCACGCTTGAAGTGGGAGCTTCTTGGGAATAGAGCGTACTTGCAAGTGTATTTCTTTACTTGCAGCGGTTTCTCTTATTTGACCGAG
>NZ_QFVS01000075.1 GCF_003143955.1 Kurthia zopfii
CGTATTACAATCATTATCGTGGTCAGTGGAATTTAAAGAAGCTGCCGCCTGTAAAATACAGACAGCAGCTTCAACAAGTTTCCTAGTCTTTTTCAAAATGTCCTTTACAAAGGGTACACTTTATCGGTGGGGAGGGCTTTTTTGTTTTTTATTTAAATCATGACTATGCGCATATATGAATCTTGATTGTAGAGAAAGTCGTCACACATCAGACAAAATGTGAATCGTTTTCATAACGGTTATGTTATACTTACAAATGATATTGATCTATAGAAGGAGTGTTTTAGTAGTGATTAATGAACAACAAGTCCGTGAATTAGTAGGAGCTTTAAATGATCCTTTTTTACATAAAACATTAGCTGAAACTGAAGGTATTATTGAAGTTTCAATTAAAGAAGAAAAAGAACATGTTAGTGTAAAAATTGCAGTAGCAAAAACAGGTACGCCCGAACAACTTAATCTTCAAATGGAAATCGTTAATGCATTAAAAGGTGCAGGCGCTAAGTCTGTAGGTATTCGTTTTTCTGAATTAGATTCATCTGTATTAGAAAACTTCCGTGGAGAAGCAACTCCTGCAGAAGCGCAAGATATGCTTTCTCCTTTAAATAACACGAAATTCATCTCGATTGCATCTGGTAAAGGTGGAGTTGGTAAATCGACTGTATCTGTCAACTTAGCAGTAGCGCTTTCTCGTCTTGGGAAAAAAGTTGGTTTAATCGATGCTGATATTTATGGTTTCAGTGTTCCAGATATGATGGGTGTTCAAACAATGCCTGTAGTGGAGAATGACCGCATTTTCCCTGTTGAGCGTTTTGGCGTAAAAATGATTTCTATGGGATTCTTCGTAGAAAACAACGCACCAGTTGTATGGCGTGGCCCAATGCTTGGTAAAGTGTTAGATCAATTCTTCCGCGATGTAGAGTGGGGAGAGTTAGACTATCTTCTATTAGACTTACCACCAGGTACAGGGGATGTTGCTTTAGATATCCACCAAATGTTACCTGAATCAAATGAGATTGTTGTTACAACACCTCACCCAACAGCAGCTTTCGTAGCGGCTCGTGCTGGTGCAATGGCAATTAAGACAGATCACCATATTCTAGGTGTAGTAGAAAATATGTCTTGGTTCCAGTCAGATGTTTCTGGCAAAAAGGAATATGTATTCGGACAAGGTGGCGGACCTAAGTTAGCTGAAGAATTACGTACAGATTTACTTGGTCAAATTCCACTAGGTCAACCGGATATTATTGAAGAAGACTTTGCACCATCAGTATATGCACGTAACCATTCAACTGGTCAGTTATATATTGAAATGGCACAAAGAGTAATCGATCAATTAAACGAAGAGAAGTAAGTTTCTTCTATATAGAAGGTGTTTCGCAAATTCCACGCGAAACATCTTCTTTTTTTAGTCTATAAAGGAAAAAAATAGTATAATGGTAGAAATAACTAAATACGAGGCGGGAGGACATCATGACAATTCGTAACTGGATGAGGTTTTTTATTAATTCTTTATTGATCGGTGGAGTGATTACAGGGCTTGTTAGTTTATTTATTCGTTGGGATGATTTTTATCGTACATATTATGAAGCGGGTGAGTGGGGAGAGTTAGGTGCAGCGTTTCTTTGGTTCGTTGTATTAGGCTTTACGATGAGTGTAGTTGCACAGACGGGATACTTTGCGTATTTAACAGTTCATCAAATCGGTGTGAATTTGTTCAGATCCTTAACTTTATGGAATTGGGTGCAGTTGTTACTAATTGTCATTACAATAGTAGATCTAATACTATTTAGATTCAAACCTCATGCGAGTACGTTAGGAGATTGGGGTTTTTATTTAGGGTTGCTGGCAATACTATTAATAGCAGCGGTAATTACAGCGTTTTTGAAAGTGAAATTAACTGGGAAGAAGCATGTATTCATTTCAGCGTTATTCTTTATGATCGTAGTCAGTACATTAGAGTGGCTAATTGGTCTATGGATTCAATCTTCAGAGGGTGGAGATGCGTATATAGCGTTGTTGTTATTCCCGATTATTGCGGTGAATATGTATCAACTCTTGATTTTACCTAAGTATAATGCGAAATCAGAAGCGGATCTTAAAAAAAGAGCAGATAGAAGAAAGCTTCGTAAAGAAGAAGAAGTACAGCTACAATCGAAATAAAATAGCTTTTATAGGAGGAGCCATATGAAGGGTTCCTTTTTTCTATAAAAAAACAGTATTTCTAATTGACAGGGGACGATAAAGAGCGTATAGTTATCAACGTTGCCTCAACAAGTTGTACAAAACGTTTTAATAGTGATTAAAATAGTTGTTGACTTTTATGAGAGTAGCGCTTATAATAATATAAGTCGTCAAGCAAGACGCGAACGAAACTTAAAAAACAACTTAAAAAAAGTTGTTGACATCATCAAGTTATCTTGATATAATAATTAAGTCGCTAACGAGTGACGCAAACAAAACATGAACCTTGAAAACTAAACAAGCAAGAAGTTAATCACAATAAAGTCTTATCACTTAGTGGTAAGCAATTGTTATCATAGATAACGCTAGCAAAGCAAATGAGCTTTCAA
>NZ_QFVS01000076.1 GCF_003143955.1 Kurthia zopfii
TTGTGTAGTGCAAGATAGAAGTACAGAGTTTTGAAAGGAATAAGTACATAACGCTGCAATTGTAAAATAATAATAAAAGGCTTGCCAGCCTTCCAAAATTTCTCTACTGTATTGGTGTCGAATCAAATCAGTGGAGGTTGAGAGGAATGCTGGCAATGCCTGAAATCAATTGTATCAAATTAATGAGGAATCAGAAATCATTATCTATAAATCACATAGCAAAAACGTTACATCTTAATTGGAGAACTGTTAAAAAGTATGCGGATGAAGACCAACTGCCTCAAGAGAAAGTGTTGAAAAGATCCGGTATGATGTACGAAGAAAAATGGGGAGAAATTGTTAGTGATTGGCTTTGGGAAGATCAAAAGCTAAAGAGAAAGAAACGGAGAACAAACCAAGGGATCTTTACTGGGCTACAAGCTCTAGGATTCAAAGGTTCCTATCGGACCGTATCGTACTTTATTAAAGAGTGGCGAGAAAGTAGAGAGGATATTGAAGATGAAACTACAGATAAAAACTATGAGCGTCTTATACATCCGCCTGCAGAAGCGCAGTTAGATTTCGGGTTAATGGAAGCTGTACAAGATGGTAAGTATCGTGATATTCACTGTTTAATTATGACCCTACCGTTCAGTAATGATGCCTATTCAATTCCGTTACCATCAGAAAATCAAGAATGTCTTCTCTATGGACTCAAGAAAATATTTCAGCAGCTAGGTGGCGTACCAAGAAAAATCCGAATCGACAACATGGTAACCGCTGTCACTAAACCAAGAAATAAACACGAAGAAACTGTGTTTGCAAATGAATTCTTACAGTTTGCGAATCATTACGGATTCGAACCTCAAGCCTGTAATCCGTATTCAGGACACGAGAAAGGAAATGTAGAAAATAAAGTTGGCTATGTTCGATATAACTTCATCACGCCCGCACCAGTTATAGAGAACTTGGAACATCTGACGAACTTATTGCAGCAAAAGCATACAAAAGATCGAGAACGAATTCATTATGAGAAGAAAATCTCGATACAAAAACTTTTGGAGGAAGAATTTGAATACTTATTGGCTCTACCAGATGAAGAATTCCCCGTGTTTAAAGAGAATAAGGTTCAGTCTAATAAGTATGGTGAAATCACTTTAGATAAAGTGAGAGTCTATATTCCAAGAGGAAATAACTATCCATCCTTATCTATTGTGAAATATTGGAACCGATTCAAAGTACTATCTCCTCACGGAGAGATTCTATATGAAGACAACCGTCCTTATATGCATAAGAATCGCGAGATTCCCTGGCAATCAATCTTAAAATCTTGGTTAAGTAAACCGCGTGCAGTAAGCTATTCACGGTTCTCTCCGTATCTTCCAGGTCGTATTTATGAATACATCAATATCTCAAATCTGACGATTCGTAAAGAACGTTTACATTGGTTAATAGCGCTATTAGTAACTCATAATATGAACCAAATCAATGATGAATTCTACGACCTCTTGAGTAGCCAATCCGAAAGCTTAAAAGAACCTGAAGAGCATCCTTATGATGTTAATTGGAGTATGTATGATCAGTTACAAAGTACGTCACAGATTGAAGGTGAAACTCCATGACTTCTAATCTGAAAAGTATTTGTAAAACATTACGCTTGGCTTATGTGAATGAGATTTACGAAGATATCCCTTTCGAGAATCCTACTCAATTTTTAGATGAGTTGTTTCAAAAGGAACTTCAATTCCGAGAGGAAGCAAAATCAGAACGTTTAATAAAGAAAGCTAAATTTACTCAGAAGAAGTCACTTTCTTCATTTCAATGGAATGAACAAATTCATTTTCCAGCACACATTGATAGTGAGGAACTATGTAAGATAGACTTTATCGGTCGTAGAGAGAACTTGATATTAACTGGAGCACCAGGTACAGGGAAAACACATCTCGCAACTGGCATAGGTTATGAGGCCTGTAAGCGTGGATTAGAAGTACGCTTTTACAGAGTTTCTGATCTCGCTGAATCATTGGAAAAAGCATGGCGCGACGGAAAATTAGCGCAGTTTAGAGGTCGATTCAAAAGTGTGGATTTAATTATTTTAGATGAGATGGGATACGTACCCTTCAACAAGGAAGGAGCTGAGCTCCTTTTCCAACTTATTTCAGATTGGTACGAACAGAAAAGCTTGATTATCACGTCAAACCTGGAGTTTAGTCAATGGAATCGTGTATTTAGTGATTCTAGACTAACTGCCGCATTAGTAGATCGTGTGATCCATCACGCTCACATTTTGAATTTTACTGGAGATAGTTTTAGAGTTACAAACGCTTTATCGCGACAAAGATAAAAACTAAATTGAAGGCTGGCAAGCTTGTGTATTTTTCATTGCAAACTTATGCACTTTCTTCTTGCAAAACACA
>NZ_QFVS01000077.1 GCF_003143955.1 Kurthia zopfii
GGCCGACATCTGCGCGGCGGCGGCGGTGGCGTTGCCGGCGGCATCGGTCCAGGCCATGAAATGGTCGCGGCTGAGGCAGGCCTCTCGGACCACCTCCTTGAAGGTGACGTCGGCGGCATTCGCCATCGCGGTCCGCAGCGCGCGGCCGATCGGACTGTCGGGAATCCGCGACGCCTCCAGGAACACCGCTAGATTGGCGCGTTCCATCATCTCGTTCTGGTCGCGGTCGTCGAGCACGGCGAAGCGCGCCGGCACGTTGGCCTCGAACGGGAACTGTTGCAGCAGACGGGTGCACAACGCGTGGATGGTCTGCACCTTCAGACCGCCGGGCGTCTCCAGCGCGCAGGCAAACAGTTTTCGCGCCTCGCGCCGCAGCGAAGCGGATGGATGCGCGATGCCGGCCTCGCGGATCGCGGCATCGAGCCCGGCGTCATCGAGCGTCACCCAATGGCCGAGCGTCGTGAACACGCGCTCCGCCATGTTGGCCGCGGCGGCCTTGGTGAAGGTGATGCAGAGGATCTTCTCCGGGGGCACGCCTGACAGCAAAAGGCGGATCACGCGCTGCACCAGCACATGGGTCTTGCCCGAGCCGGCATTGGCCGACACGAAGGTCGATGCCTTCGGATCGGACGCGCGTGCCTGCGCATCGCGCACGGCCGGCGGGATCGGACGTGGGGCCTTCACCATTCCTCGATCCCCAATCCGCCTGCAGCGGACCATTCCTTGATCCGCGCAAGGTCGTCATAGGCGCCGTAGCGGTTCGCCCACATCGAGAGGTTCAGCGAGGTGTAGGGCTGCTGCTCGTCGTCGAAGGCGCGGATCAGCGCTTCGAGCTTGCGCCGCGCAGTGTCGGCGGCTTCGTCGGGCGGCTGCGGCGTGTCGCTGGTCTTGATCTTCAATTCCAGCGAACGCTGCTCGCCCGGCGGATTGTTGCCGCTCAGCCTGACATAGACGAGGTCGCCGACCGAGGCGTCCGCCGGAATCCCGGCGAAGCCGCCCTCGCGCAGGATCGCGGCCTCCAGCGTCAGCTGCGGCGACAGGCCCATGCGCACCTGCTTGCCGGTCGGCGGCTGGCCGGTCTTGTAGTCGAGGATCGCAAAGCTGCCGTCGTCGCGCCGCTCGATGCGATCGGGGCGCGCGGAGAGCACGAATGTCCTGGCGTCGTCGAGCGGAATGCCGATCTCGCCGCGGATCTCGGCCTTGATGGCGTCGATGCTGCCGCGCCGCGCCTGTTCCCATTCGGCAAACCACGCCGCGATGCGCTGGAAGCGCGGCCACCACAGCGCGCGCGCTTCGGGCCGTTCCATCAGCGGCTTGAAATGCTTGGCTCCGATATCGCGCAGCGCGCTCTTGATGTCGTCGGGCAGCGCGTCGGCATAGGTTTGCGTGAACTCGCCGAGCGATTCGTGGATTGCCGAGCCGCGATCGGCCGCCGACAGCGGCATGTCGACCGGGTCGAGCGGATCGAGCCTGAGGATGTAGCGCGCGTAGATCGTGTAGGGATCGCGCAACCAGTCCTCGATCGCGGTGACCGACATCTTCAGCGGCCGCGCCTCGCGCGGCGGCCGCGGCTCCGGCTGCGGCATCGGCTCGACATCGCCGTAATAGGCGGAGTCACGGTTCCAGTAGAACAGCGCTGCATCGGCTTGCGAGGAGGCGGCAATGGTGCCCGCCGCCGTCAGAATTGCAAACTGCCAGAACCGCCCATTCGCAGAATCAAAAATAGAAATCCGATGTCCGCTTGCGCGCATATTCCGAATCCCAGTCCAAACTATTCCTTGGTTGTCGCAGACGCGGAATGCGTTCACCAGCGCAAGCGATCTAACCCTTCCGTGAGCGGCGAATTTTCGACGAAAGAGTAGCAAAAAAGCCTCACAAGAGGTTAAAGCGCCCGGTCTGATCACCGAACTGTCAGCGCCTTCCTGTGCGGCGTTTGCGCACTACATAGGCGAGACCCACCCGCGGAGACCTCTATGACATCGAGAACTGTGAGCTTGTGTGACGTGCGTCGGATGTCTCGA
>NZ_QFVS01000078.1 GCF_003143955.1 Kurthia zopfii
TATTCTATAGGGAAACTCACTTGTTTTCTATTTTTTTTGAATAAAAATAACGTTAATGAAGTTTCCGCACCGATCTGATGAGAGATCGGTGCTTTTTTCTTCACCAACGTTATTTATTGTAGAACCTGAAAATTCTTATTGTAATGAATAGTTAGGAGCTTCTTTTGTAATTTGTACATCATGTGGATGACTTTCACGTAAGCCTGCACCCGTCATACGAACAAATTGTGCATTGTCGCGTAAGTCTTGAAGATTTTTCGTACCGCAGTAACCCATACCTGCACGAACACCACCTACTAATTGGTGAATCGTATCAGCTAAAGCACCTTTATACGGTAAGCGGCCTTCGATACCTTCTGGCACTAGTTTCTTCGCATCATCTTGGAAGTAACGATCTTTTGAACCGTTTTCCATTGCTGATACAGAACCCATACCACGGTACACTTTGAAGCGACGACCTTGGAAGATTTCAGTGTCTCCAGGAGATTCAGAAGTACCTGCAAGTAATGAACCAAGCATTACTACGTGACCACCAGCTGCTAAAGCTTTGATAATATCGCCTGAGTACTTAATACCGCCATCAGCGATAATTGTTTTGCCTAATTTACGAGCTACAGTCGCACAGTCATAAACTGCTGTGATTTGTGGAACACCAACACCAGCAACTACACGAGTCGTACAAATTGAACCTGGGCCAATACCAACTTTAACTACATCCGCTCCAGCTTCGAATAATGCTTCTGCACCTTCGCCTGTTGCCACGTTACCAGCGATAATCGCAAGTTCAGGGTATTTAGCTCTGATTTCTTTTACTGTGTTTAAAACACCTTGTGAATGGCCGTGTGCTGTATCAATAACAATGATATCAACCTGAGCTGCAACTAATTTTTCAATACGTACTAAAGTATCTTTCGTAACACCAACAGCTGCACCTACTAATAGGCGACCATGCTCATCTTTTGCAGCGCTTGGATATTCCATTACTTTTTCAATATCTTTAATAGTGATTAAACCTTTTAATGCACCTTCGTCATCAACGATCGGTAATTTTTCAATTTTATATTGTTGAAGCATTTTTTCAGCTTCATCTAAAGTTGTCCCTACAGGAGCAGTAATTAAATCTTCTTTCGTCATAACATCATCGATTAGTAATGAGTAGTCTTGTACGAAGCGAAGATCACGGTTTGTAATAATCCCTACTAATTTTAATTCTGTTTCATTATTTACGATTGGAACACCAGAAATGCGGTATTTGCCCATTAAATGTTCTGCATCAAATACTTGGTGTGTAGGTGTTAAGAAAAATGGATTTGTAATAACGCCATTTTCAGAACGCTTAACTTTTTCTACATTATCGGCTTGTTCTTCGATCGACATATTTTTATGAATAATACCAAGTCCACCTTGACGTGCCATTGCAATCGCCATCGATGCTTCAGTAACAGTATCCATACCTGCACTGATCATTGGAATGTTAAGTTTAATCTTTGGTGTTAAGTCCACTGATAGACTAACTTCCTTCGGTAACACTTCAGAGTGTGCTGGTACTAATAATACATCATCAAACGTTAAACCTTCTTTGGCAAATTTTGTTTCCCACATATTCTGTAATTCCTCCTATTAAAAATTATATTAATAGTAAGATTAACAACGTAATACAGTCATGTCAAGAACGCAAGAAATAAAAGAGTATTCCAAGTATTCCGTGATTTAATATAAATAGCATGATAACGCTTTAACTTAGAGAATATATGTCTGTGTCTAAATCGACTACTATATTTGTTAAAAGGACTACAATTCAAAGTACTGTAGTTTTTTTAGAATACATTGATCAGGTAGCCAATTAATTAGAGAAAAAGCGCTAAAATAACAGCTTTTTAGTTTAATCCGCATAAAAAAGAACCACTCTACAAGTGGTTCTTCGTTTGCGTAGCAATGTCCTACTCTCACAGGAGGAAACCTCCAACTACCATCGGCGCTAAAGAGCTTAACTTCCGTGTTCGACATGGGAACGGGTGTG
>NZ_QFVS01000079.1 GCF_003143955.1 Kurthia zopfii
CCTTCAAAACTAAACAGCAAGACAGTTAATCGCAGACCCTAAAGGTCTGTTCCGTTAAATTCCTTAGAAAGGAGGTGATCCAGCCGCACCTTCCGATACGGCTACCTTGTTACGACTTCACCCCAATCATCTATCCCACCTTAGGCGGCTGGCTCCATAAATGGTTACCCCACCGACTTCGGGTGTTACAAACTCTCGTGGTGTGACGGGCGGTGTGTACAAGGCCCGGGAACGTATTCACCGTAGCATGCTGATCTACGATTACTAGCGATTCCGGCTTCATGCAGGCGAGTTGCAGCCTACAATCCGAACTGAGAACGATTTTATGAGATTAGCTTGCCCTCGCGAGTTTGCGACTCTTTGTATCGTCCATTGTAGCACGTGTGTAGCCCAGGTCATAAGGGGCATGATGATTTGACGTCATCCCCACCTTCCTCCGGTTTGTCACCGGCAGTCTCCTTAGAGTGCCCAACTAAATGATGGCAACTAAGAATAAGGGTTGCGCTCGTTGCGGGACTTAACCCAACATCTCACGACACGAGCTGACGACAACCATGCACCACCTGTCACCAATGTCCCCGAAGGGAAAACTCTATCTCTAGAGCGGTCATTGGGATGTCAAGACCTGGTAAGGTTCTTCGCGTTGCTTCGAATTAAACCACATGCTCCACCGCTTGTGCGGGCCCCCGTCAATTCCTTTGAGTTTCAACCTTGCGGTCGTACTCCCCAGGCGGAGTGCTTAATGCGTTAGCTGCAGCACTAAGGGGCGGAAACCCCCTAACACTTAGCACTCATCGTTTACGGCGTGGACTACCAGGGTATCTAATCCTGTTTGCTCCCCACGCTTTCGCGCCTCAGTGTCAGTTACAGACCAGACAGTCGCCTTCGCCACTGGTGTTCCTCCAAATCTCTACGCATTTCACCGCTACACTTGGAATTCCACTATCCTCTTCTGCACTCAAGTTCCCCAGTTTCCAATGACCCTCCACGGTTGAGCCGTGGGCTTTCACATCAGACTTAAGAAACCACCTGCGCGCGCTTTACGCCCAATAAATCCGGACAACGCTTGCCACCTACGTATTACCGCGGCTGCTGGCACGTAGTTAGCCGTGGCTTTCTAATAAGGTACCGTCAAGGTGCGTTCATTACCTAACGCACTTGTTCTTCCCTTACAACAGAGTTTTACGATCCGAAAACCTTCATCACTCACGCGGCGTTGCTCCATCAGACTTTCGTCCATTGTGGAAGATTCCCTACTGCTGCCTCCCGTAGGAGTTTGGGCCGTGTCTCAGTCCCAATGTGGCCGATCACCCTCTCAGGTCGGCTATGCATCGTTGCCTTGGTAGGCCATTACCCCACCAACTAGCTAATGCACCGCGGGCCCATCCTACAGCGACGCCGAAGCGCCTTTCAACTTCAAACCATGTGATTCGAAGGATTATTCGGTATTAGCCCCGGTTTCCCGGAGTTATCCCAAACTGTAGGGCAGGTTGCCCACGTGTTACTCACCCGTCCGCCGCTAGATTATTTGAGTGCAAGCACTCAAATAATCTCGCTCGACTTGCATGTATTAGGCACGCCGCCAGCGTTCGTCCTGAGCCAGGATCAAACTCTCCATAAAAAGTGTTTGAAAGCTCATTTGCTTTGCTAGCGTTATCTATGATAACAATTGCTTA
>NZ_QFVS01000007.1 GCF_003143955.1 Kurthia zopfii
TTTATTCTATAGGGAAACTCACTTGTTTTCTATTTTTTTGAATAAAAATAACGTTCATGAAGTTTCCGCACCGATCTGATTAGAGATCGGTGCTTTTTTCTTCACCAACGTTATTTATTGTAGAACCCAAAAAAGAACCTCCAAAATAGGAGATTCTTCATTTTATAAGTTGATTTTTTCTGCCTGAATGTTCGGTAACTCAATCCAATTGGACAGAATTTGTTGGAACATCGGGACGGATCCTGTTGCAAAAAAACGATGCTTTGGTACTTCTTGTTCTGTATTTTCAAGATTGTAGAATTCAAGTAAGTCACGCGCATTCTTCGCAGTTTCTGTTGCGGAAGATACGACGTGAACTCCCTCCCCTACTACCTTTTCAATTAAATCTTGGATGATGGGATAATGTGTACAGCCTAAAATCATCGTATCATATGTAGCCTCTTTTAAAGGAGCTAAAGTTTTCTCAACGAGTTCAAGTGCAAATGGGCCGTCATACTGGCCACTTTCGACCATTGGTACTAGCGCTGGACAAGCCAATGAGTGAATCTTGCTTTTTGAGAAAAGTGAGTAAATCGCTTCCTCATATGCCCCACTCTTAACTGTACCTGCAGTAGCGATGACTGCAATTTCATGTGTCTTAGTCTCTTTAATTGCGGCTGTAGCACCTGCATTGATGACACCAACTACCGGAAAATCACATACCGCTTGCAACGGTTCTAATGCAACCGCAGTAGCCGTATTACACGCAATAACGAGCATTTTAATATTCATACTTGCGAGTTTTTCCGCCATCTCTGTAGTAAAAGTTAATACTTGTTCACCCGTACGTGGACCATAAGGACATCGAGCAGTATCGCCAATATAGTAAATCGTCTCGTTCGGTAAGTAACGCAGCATCTCTTTTACAACGGTTAATCCACCCACGCCAGAATCAATCACTCCGATGGGAGCATTCACATTAACCGCCTCTAATCTTCGTTCATTTCGTCGCTCATACGCACGTAGAGCTTTTGTAAAAGGACTGACAGTGTTTCGATCTCATCCTTCTCAAAATCGCTAACAATGTCTCCTAAATACATTTGTCGCATCTCAATAACTTCTTTAATGATCTTTTTACCTTCCGAAAGAAGATGAATACGTACAACACGTCGATCCTCTTCATCACGAATTCGTTGAACTAAGTTGTTCTTTTCCATACGATCAATTAAATCTGTTGTCGTGCTAAATGCTAAGTACATTTTATTCGATAAATCACCAATTGTCATGTCACCAAGCTCATCTAACCATTGTAAGGCGATGAATTGAGGTGGTGTAATTGTATAATTGTTTAAAATCTCGCGACCCTTTTGTTTAATAATCGCAGAAATATGACGCAGCTCTTTTTCAAGAATTGCAATTTCTGGACGATTAGCATTTGTATTTAACTCTTCTCCTGCCATATCGTATTCACTCCTACTTCGTAAAAAGTCCTTCAATTTACGAATTACTTTAATTAACTAATGTATTAATTATATTGTGAATGTAATTGAACAAATTGGCAAGTATTCTGGCAAAATTCTATGGAAAATTACTGCATTTGAAGGATTTGTGACTCGCTCCACTTAACTGCTTTGCCCGTTTTTGCATCAACTTGAACAAGCGCACCTCGTCCCGTTAATCGCACTTCCCCATTTACAACGCCCATATAATGAATATCCATCGACGAGCTACCGTACTTTGCGACTTTCGCATATAGTTGGATTGTCTCACCGAAGAAAATTTGTCCGAGGAAATCACATTGTAAATCTGCCACAATTGGAATTTTTTCTGAAGTTGTAGATAATCCTGCGCCCATCAATTTTTGATCGTTCATTAAACCGATTCTTGCCTGTTCAAAATATACAAACGGAACGGTATTATTCAAATGCCCAAATAAATCCGTTTCAGAAAAACGAACTTCAATATCGATCGAAAACGAAAAATCATTTTGCCATGCTTCAAAATCTTGAATGTATGCTTCTTTCATGTGATTTCCCCCTAAAAATGAATGATTATTCATATTGTATCAATTTGGAAGAAGAATGGGAAGTGAAAACGATTTCACTTAATAATCACAAGAACTCCTTCAAATAAAGTTTTTGTGAAAATTAGTTATTATTTCTTTCTAAGTTTCTCTTTGAACTTCTCATTCGATCAAAGTAAAGCTACCCCTTTGCTACACAACCTTCATTTGTTTAAGCAATAACGAGGACTCCTGCCGAAAAACAAGTGTGTAGCAATCCTTTATTTCCACCCATAGTGGAAATAAATAGTGCGACACTTGTCGGCGGAAAGCATTCGTTATTGCTCTAAATCACTAATTCTTTAAATCTCTCTGGTTAATCAAAAAACCAGCATTACCTCGGAAGGCAATACTGGTTTGAATTTTGCTTTATTAGTCAACCATGTGGTCAGAACCGAAGAAGTTCTTGAACATTTGAACTGTTGCTGCACGGTTAAGTGAAGCGATTGAAGTTGTTAAAGGAATACCTTTTGGACAAGCTGCAACACAGTTTTGAGAGTTACCACAGTTAGCTAGGCCACCGTCTCCCATGATTGCGTTTAAGCGTTCATCTTTATTCATCGCACCCGTTGGGTGAGTGTTGAATAGACGAACTTGTGATAATGGAGCAGGACCCATAAATGATGAACCTGAGTTTACGTTAGGGCAAGACTCTAAGCAAACACCACAAGTCATACATTTAGAAAGTTCGTAAGCCCATTCGCGTTTGCGTTCTGGCATACGAGGACCTTCACCAAGATCGTAAGAACCATCGATTGGAACCCATGCTTTAACTTTTTTAAGTGAATCGAACATACGAGAACGGTCGATTTGTAAGTCACGGATAACAGGGAAAGTACTCATTGGTTGTAATTTCAATGGTTGTGGTAATTGGTCAACAAGTGATGAACAAGATTGACGCGGACGACCATTAATAACCATTGAACAAGCTCCACATACTTCCTCAAGACAGTTCATGTCCCAAGCTACTGGAGAAGTTTGTTTACCTTCAACAGTTACTGGGTTTTCACGAATCGCCATAAGGACAGAGATTACGTTCATATTTGGACGGTAAGGTACTTGGAATTTCTCCCAGTAAGAAGGAGAATCAGCACTATCTTGACGTTGAACTTCAACGTCTAACATTTTTTGTTCAGCCATGATTAGTGTCCACCTCCTGTATAGTCACGTTTACGTGGTTTAATCATTGAGCAGTCTACTTCTTCATAAGTGATCGTAGGATCGAATGAAGGTGTGAACTGAGCAATTGTTGTTTTTAGGAAGTTGTCATCATCACGTTCTGGGAAGTCTGGTTTGTAGTGAGCACCACGAGACTCATCACGTAATAATGCACCTTTCGTAATAACGTAAGCAAGAGCGATCATATTTTTCAATTGACGAGTGAATTGAACACCTTGGTTAGACCATTTAGTCGTATCGTTAATGTTAATGTTGTTCCAACGTTCTCTGATGTCATCTAGTTTAACTAGAGTTTGTTCAAGACGATCGTTGTGACGTACAACCGTTACGTTTTCAGTCATTAATTCGCCAAGCTCTTTGTGAAGTAAGTAAGCATTTTCAGTACCGTTTAGAGATAGTACTTCATTCCACTTAGCTTGTTCTTCTTTAACAGCGTTGTCGAATAATTCAGTTGAAAGATCTTCAACATGATTATCTAAGTGTTTAATGTATTCAACAGCGTTAGGACCAGCTACTGAACCACCGTAAATTGCAGAAAGTAATGAGTTAGCACCTAGACGGTTACCACCGTGTTGTGAGTAATCACATTCACCGGCAGCGAAACATCCTGGAATAGTTGTTTGTTGATCGTAATCAACCCACAGACCACCCATTGAATAGTGAACCGCTGGGAAAATCTTCATTGGTACTTTATGTGGATCGTCACCAACGAATTTTTGATAAATCTCGATGATACCACCAAGTTTAATATCTAATTCGTGTGGATCTTTGTGTGATAAATCAAGGTAAACTACGTTTTCGCCGTTTACGCCTAATTTTTGGTTGATACATACGTCGAAGATTTCACGAGTCGCAACATCACGTGGTACTAGGTTACCGTACGCAGGATATTTTTCTTCTAGGAAGTACCAAGGTTTACCGTCTTTGTAAGTCCAAATACGGCCACCCTCACCACGAGCAGATTCTGACATTAGACGTAATTTGTCATCGCCAGGAATTGCAGTTGGGTGAATTTGAATGAACTCACCGTTTGCATATTTAGCACCTTGTTGGTAAACAATTGATGCTGCAGAACCAGTGTTGATCATTGAGTTAGTAGATTTACCGAAGATGATACCAGGACCACCTGAAGCCATGATTACAGCATCCGCTGGGAACGCTTTAATTTCATGAGTTGTTAAATCTTGTGCTTTAATACCTTTACATACGCCGTTTTCATCTAAAACTAGACCTAGGAATTCCCAACCTTCGTATTTAGATACTAGACCTTCAACTTCCCATTTACGAACTTGCTCATCAAGTGCGTATAGAAGTTGTTGACCTGTAGTTGCACCAGCAAATGCTGTACGGTGATGTAAAGTACCGCCGAAACGACGGAAATCAAGAAGACCTTCTGGAGTACGACTGAACATAACGCCCATACGGTCAAATAAATGAATGATACCAGGTGCAGCATCACACATTGCTTTTACTGGCGGTTGGTTCGCTAAGAAATCCCCACCGTAAACTGTGTCGTCAAAGTGGATCCAAGGAGAATCCCCTTCACCTTTTGTATTTACTGCACCATTAATTCCGCCTTGCGCACATACTGAATGTGAACGCTTAACAGGAACTAATGAGAATAATTCTACTTCTGTGCCAAGTTCAGCAGCTTTCATTGTAGCCATTAGGCCGGCAAGACCGCCACCAACAACTATAAGTTTGCTTTTCGCCATGTTTTTTCTCACTCCTCGTTCAATTAGTAGTCAAGCGCTTTCATGCATATCGTATTAATGTGATATTAAACGAATGCTAAGATCGCCATCACGCCTACTACTGATAACAATACAAAGAAAATCATTGTAATGTAAGTTGTAACTTTTTGTGATTTTGGAGATTGGATAAGTCCCCAGCTTACTAAGAATGACCAAATACCGTTTGCTAAATGGAATGTTGTAGCAATGATACCAGCGATGTAGAATGCAAGCATTCCTGGATTAGAAACAATATCAGCTACAAGGTTGTAGTCGATTTCAACATCGTTGATTGTTTTTTGCAGACGAGTTTGGAAGATATGCCATGCGATGAAAATCACAAGGAAGATACCTGTAACACGTTGCATCATGAAGAACCAGTTACGTGTTGTACCGAAACGGTTCAAGTTTGGTTTTGCAGTGAACGCAATGTATACACCGTATAATGCATGGAACATTAATGGGATATAGATTACTACCCACTCAACGATTGGTAAGAATGGAATGCTTTCCATTAAACCTGAAGCTTTGTTGAATGACTCTTCACCATTTGTAGCTGAATAGTTGATTAACAAGTGCATCGTAACGAACAGACCTACAGGGATTAGACCTAGTAGTGAGTGCAGACGACGCCAGTAAAACTCTCGATCTTTCGACAAGACTGTTACCCCCCTTAGTACTTAAAGTAGCTCGCGTCAAATTTGTCAGCGGGAAAACGCGTGACGTATTGGACTGTCTACTTTATCATGGTACAATATTATGACAAGTTCAATTGTACTCTCACTGGAAATGAACGTCAAGGTTGCTAACAGTTTGTAAAGTAATAAACTTGCATGAAAATAACAACCCTACGTTTACTTTTAGCTATTTAAAGAACAATTCTTCTTTAAAGGACAAAAAATAGACAAAATTAAGAAAGCAGGATGACGATGACTACTGTTGAAATGAAAAATGTAACCGCTTTTGGTTACGAACTGATGCGAGACCATATCCTATCAGCGATTGTAGGTAAGAACGAAGAAGATATTCTATACTGGTGTGGAAAAGAAATCGCACGTAAATTCCCATTACTGGAGCTTGAAGAAGTCGTTCCGTTTTTCCATGAAGCTTCATGGGGTTCGCTAACTTTAACGAAAACAACTAAATCAGAAGTATTCTACACTTTGACTGGTGATCCAGAAATTTTAAAATTCGACCAAAGATGCTTCCGTTTAGAATCAGGCTACTTAGCTGAGCAACATCAAAAATACAATGGCTTCATGACGGAATGTTTTGAAGAAGTCGATGTAAAAAATAATTGTGTGAATTTCCAAGTAAAATGGGACGCAAAAGATCCAGTGTTGCTTGCAGAGTAAACAATCATACATAACTACTTTTCTATACCCTAAAATCCAAAAGATGAGCGCTGTTCTTTAACAGTCTCATCTTTTTTTATTTTAATAGTACAAAGCCATGATAAAATGAAGAAAACCCTATAGAAATCAGTCAATTTCAATAGGGTCTATTTTACATTACTGTGCTAGTTTTTCTGACATTACACCAAGCTCAAATTGATCATGAAGAGCATTTGCAGCAAGAAACATTTCTTCTTCAGGGACAACAACCGACACTTTAATTTCTGATGTGCTAACCATTTTCACCGGAATGCCCGAACGGAATAAACAGTCGAACATTTCTGCAGCTACCCCTGGATTCGATGCCATGCCCGAACCAACAATGGATACTTTCGCTAAATCGAGTTCATGATCGATATGGTCATAGCCTAAAACTTCTTGATGATCCGCTAGAACTTGCAGCGCTTCTTTCAATTGTTCTTTTTTAACAGAGAAAGATACAGTTGGTGCTGCATTTGGGATCACAGACTGTACAATAATGTCCACATTGATGTGATGTTTCGCCAATGTTGTAAAAATATTCGCTAATGCGCTATTGTAGGTTTCACCAAAATACACCGTTAAACGGACAATCTCCCCTTCAAAAGCTACCCCTCTCACAACTAAATCTTTCTCCATTTGCACTTCCTCCTTTAAAATTGAGCCTTCTGTATAGATCGTACTTGAACGAATAGACATTGGCATTTGATAGTTTTTAGCCAATTCAACCGCTCTTGGATGAATGACACCCGCTCCTAAATGTGCCAACTCCAACATTTCATCAAAGCTAATTTCATCTAATTTCCGCGCATTTTTGACATGGCGAGGGTCGCTCGTAAAGAAACCTTCCACATCTGTGTAAATATCGCATCTCTCCGCTTCTAAAGCAGCTGCAATTGCGACAGCTGTCGTATCGGATCCACCTCTACCTAGTGTCGTAATATTGCCATGTCGATCCACCCCTTGGAAACCGGCGACGACCGCTACTTTCCCTTCCGCTAAACATTTCTTCAATGCTTCTGTATCCACCGTTTCAATTCGCGCATTGCTCGGGATATCCTCCGTCACCATACCTGCTTGCCAACCTGTGAAAGACATCGCGTTAATTTTCAATTGCTGTAAAGCCATCGTTAATAAAGCGATTGTCACTTGCTCACCCGTCGATAAAAGAACATCCATCTCACGTTTCGAAGGTGCTTCAGACAATTCCTTCGCCATCGAAACAAGTTGATCCGTCGTTTTCCCCATCGCAGATACAACGACGACGACTTTATTGCCACATTCCGTTTCACATAATACGCGTTTTGCTACATTTTGAATTAATGCTGGTGTTGCGACGGAAGTTCCGCCGAATTTCATCACATACGTACCCATCCAATCTCTCCCCTACATATTGTTGTATGCGGGTTCTCTCATTAAAAAAAGCAGCACTCCATCTCATAATTGGATGCAGGGCTGCTTGGTCATGTATATTCAAAAAGAACATTCATGTGAGATAGCCCTCCAGAGTTACGAACTCTGACAATCCCACATCTCTTAAATGTAGAACCAGCAAATATACCGTAGAAAGTAAATTTACTTCGGCAGTCTCCCCTTTCACCTTTAATCAATGAGCTTCTACACTCTCTTAAAAGTTACTGATGAAACCTGCGCCTCTATCATCACTATTTCAGTGATTTTCAATTGTTTTTACTTTATCATAAAATTTCCCAAAAGACAATTATTTTTTCTGAAAATACTCAATTGTCGTAATTGCTAGATTTTTCGGCATTCCAGCTTCAATTAATTCATCATAAGTCGCTTCTTTAATTTTCTTCATCGTGCCGAAATGTTTCAATAATTGCTGTTTACGTTTAGGGCCGATTCCTGGAATTTGATCCAATTGTGAGGTTAATGCATTTTTCTCATGCAATTGTCGATGAAATGTAATGGCGAATCGATGCACTTCATCTTGAATTCTTTGCAGTAAATAAAAGGCTTCACTCGTTCTTTTCAACGGAATCACTTCAGGGGGATTGCCGTACAACAGTTGCGACGTTTTATGTCGATCATCTTTCGCAAGTCCCGCAATCGGAAGATCCAAGCCTAATTCATCTTCTAAAATCTCACGCGCTACTTCCATTTGCCCTTTACCACCATCTGTTACTAATAAATCAGGCAATGGTAATCCTTCTTTTAAAACACGTGTATAACGACGTCTCAACACTTCTCGCATCGCACCATAATCATCATGTGCCGCTGCCGTTTGAATTTTGAATTTACGATAATCCTTTTTACGAGGGACACCATCTTCAAATACGACCATCGCGGAAACCGTATCTGCTCCAAAAATATGCGAGTTATCGAATGCTTCAATTCGCAATGGCGTTTGAATATTCATCGCATCGCCTAATTGTTCACATGCACCAATTGTTCGCTGTTCCTGTCTCTCAAGAATATTGAACTTCTCATCAATTTTTTGATGTGCATTTTTCGTCGCTAAATCGAGTAATTCTTTTTTATATCCTCGATGTGGCGTATGAATTTTGATTTTCAAAGCTTCTTGCAATAATTCATGATCCACTTCTTTCGGCACGATGACCTCTTTCGGTGGGATATGGTTGGCCATCTCATAAAATCGCGCTACGAAAGTAAGAAATTCTTCCAACGGATCTGCATAGGTTGGGAAAAGGGATACTTCACGCTCAATCAACTTCCCTTGGCGAACGAAGAACACTTGTACACACATCCAGCCTTTATTCACCGCAAATCCGAAAATATCACGATTCGTAAAGTCCGTTGTTGTGATTTTCTGCTTCGTCATCGTCGTTTCGATATTGGCGATTTGATCGCGGAATTCCTTTGCACGTTCAAAATCAAGCACTTCAGCTGCCGCCATCATTTTTGATTCAAGCTCTGCCTTCACCTTCTCATGCCCGCCATTTAAAAAGGCTGTAATTTCTTGAATAATCGGTTCATAACGAGAAGATTCAATCTCTTTCACACATGGAGCGAGGCACTGACCCATATGATAATACAAGCAAACTCTATTCGGCATAGAATCACATTTACGCAATGGGTAAAGCCTGTCGAGTAGTTTTTTCGTATCATTTGCAGCATACACATTCGGATAAGGCCCAAAGTATTTCGCCTTGTCCTTCTTCACTTTGCGTACCATTAAAAGTCGAGGATGCTTCTCGTTCGTTATCTTCAAATAAGGATACGATGAATCACCTTTCAACATAATATTGTATTTCGGATCATGCTTTTTAATTAGATTTAATTCGAGTAAAAATGCCTCCATATCGGAAGAAGTAATGATATAGTCAAAATCGACAATCTCACTTACTAAGCGAGCCGTCTTCCCTTCATGTGAGCCATTAAAGTAGGAGCGTACACGATTTTTCAATACTTTTGCTTTACCGACATAGATGACGACATTTTGGCGATCCTTCATTAAGTAACAACCCGGTTGATCTGGTAGTACAGCTAGTTTTTGTTTTATTGTGTCATTCATTTTTGTTCTCACCCTCTAAAAAAGAGGTTGGAGCTTCCTCAAAAATGAATCGAACCAACAATAAATGATTGTCTAGGCGATTATTTTGTGGAAAAACTCCAACCTCTATACTATTTTACTAAAGTAAAATTAGATGTGTTTAGCTAATAATTCTGCAAGAGCTTCTTTTGGTTGGAAACCTACAGTTTTATCAACTGGTTGTCCATCTTTAAATACTAATAAAGTTGGAATTGACATGATACCAAATTGAGCTGCTGTTTCTTGGTTTTGGTCTACGTCTACTTTTACAACTTTCGCTTTACCAGCTAAGTCTGCATCTAGTTCTTCAAGAACTGGAGCGATCATTTTACAAGGTCCGCACCAAGTAGCCCAAAAGTCTACTAATACTACGCCTTCTTCGATATCATTTGTGAATGTTGCATCTGTTGAATGTACAATTGCCATGATTAAATTCCTCCTTGTTATCTAAACCATATGTTTGGATTATAGCACGGATATTTAGATATGCGTAAAAATATGCTTACAACTCCCAATTTCATTAGTAAAGTAAAGAAATAAGCGCATTTTTACATTGAAATTGCTATATCTCCATATAAAAAACACTCCGACTGTGCGCACAATCGAAGTGTCCTATTTATTAAACGCTCGCTTTTAAAGCTTTAACTTCTTCAATTAATAGTGGAACGACTTCGAATAAGTCTCCAACAATACCGTAGTCTGCAACTTTGAAAATATTCGCTTCAGGATCTTTGTTGATCGCTACGATTACTTTCGAGTTTGACATACCTGCTAAATGTTGGATTGCTCCTGAAATTCCAGCTGCAATATATAGGTCTGGTGTAAGAACTTTACCTGTTTGACCAATTTGTAATGAATAATCACAGTAATCAGCGTCACATGCACCACGAGATGCACCAACAGCGCCGCCTAATAAATCTGCTAATTCTTTAAGAGGTGCAAAACCTTCTGCACTCTTCACGCCACGACCACCAGACACAACTACTTTCGCTTCTGAAAGATCTACACCGTCTGTCGCTTTACGAATTACATTTTCAACAATTGTACGTAAATTCGTAATATCAACAGATAATGACTCTGCTGAACCTGATTTACCTGCTTGTTGTTCAAGAGGTGCGATGTTATTTGGACGAACCGTTACGAATAAAGGTGTGCTCTCTGATTCGACACGCTCAAATGCTTTACCAGAATAGATTGGACGAACGAATTGAACACCATCGCCTCCACCTTCGATTGCAGTAACATCTGAAATTAAACCAGTTTGTAAACGACTTGCAACTTTTGGAGATAAATCTTTACCAAGAGCTGTGTGACCGATGACAATCGCATCTGGACTTTCTTGTTCAACTACTGCAAGTAAAGCTTGGTTGTATCCATCAGCAGTATAGAATTTCAAATGTGGATGTTCCACAATTACGACACGATCTGCACCGTATTCGAATAGTTCATTCGCTAATGACGATACATCTGTACCGAATAATGCTACGACAACTTCGCCACCATCAGAAATTTGTTTTGCTGCTCCGATTGCTTCGAAAGAAACGTTACGAAGTGTATTTTCTCTAGTTTCTGCAAGTACTACAACTTTTTTAGACATCTTTTTTTCCTCCAATCAATTTCTCGTAATATTCTGACGTTTCACTAAATAACTTTTGCTTCTGAACGTAGTAATGAAATTAATTCTCTCGCTTGATCCGCGATTTCACCTTCAAGAATACGACCAGCTTGTTTTTGCGGCGCTAGGAATACCTCGACAGTTTTGATTTTTGGTTCAACATCATCTTCATCGATGTCTAAATCATCTAATTCTAATTCTTCTAAAGGTTTTTTCTTCGCTTTCATAATCCCTGGTAGAGATGGGTAGCGAGGTTCATTTAACCCTTGTTGTGCTGTTACTAGTAAAGGTGTTGAAGTCGAAATTTCTTCCGAATCCCCTTCTACGTCACGCACGATTTTAATGTCGCTTCCAGAAATCTCGAAGCTCGTAATTGTTGTTACATAATTTATATTTAGTAATTCAGCTAAACGAGGACCTACTTGGCCTGAGCCACCGTCAATCGCTACGTTACCGCCGAAAATTAAGTCTACTTCTTTGTCTTTTAAGTATTCTGCTAAAATTGTTGCAACTGAGAATTGATCTAAGTCATCAACATCTTCTTCAGCATTGATTAATACTGCTTTGTCAGTGCCCATTGCTAGTGCTGTACGCAGTTGTTTCTCAGACTCTTCACCACCAACAGTGATGACAGTCACTTCGCCACCTTCTTGATCGCGAACCTTAATTGCTTCTTCGATGGCATACTCATCATATGGATTGATGATGAATTCTGCCCCGTCTTCTTGAATAGCGCCACCTGAAATAACGATTTTTTCCTCTGTATCAAAAGTTCTTTTAACTAATACGTAGATGTTCATAATGTAAACCTCCTAAATAGTATTATTTTCCTTTAAATACTGCTTGACGTTTTTCAACAAAGGCAGTGATACCTTCTTTAGCATCCTCTGTTGCGAAAACTTGCCCAAAAGTTGCTGCTTCGGCATCAATACCGTCGTAAAAACGTGTTGATTTTGAATAAGCGAGCAGATCGATTGTAGCTTTTAATGCAATTGGTCCTTTTAATGCGATTTTCTTGGCAACTTTTAGCGTTTCTTCTAAAAGGTCTTCTTCTTCAAATGCTGCGTTAGCCAAGCCTAAGTTTACAGCTTCTTCACCAGTTACTGGGTCGCTCGTAAATATCATTTCGGCAGCCTTTGCTGAACCTACATAGCGCGGAAGACGTTGTGTGCCTCCGAAGCCAGGAATTAATCCCAATGAGAGCTCAGGTAATCCAAGCTTAGCCGTTTTAGATACATAGCGCATATGACAGCTCATCGCTAATTCTAATCCTCCACCTAAAGCTGCACCATGGATCGAAGCGATTACAGGTTTTGAGAAACTTTCGATTCGTTCAAATACTGCTTGTGCCTCCGTCGCATGTTGCTGGATGTTTGGGACAGAAAGGAATTCTTTAATATCTGCACCTGCAGAGAAGAATCTTCCATCTCCATGGATTACAACAACCCTCGTTGCTGAATCAGCTTCGATTGATTTAAATGCTTCGTCTATTTCTTTTACAAGTTGTTGACTCATTGCGTTTGCGGGTGGTCGTACAATCGTAATAATCGCGACACCGTCTTCTTGTGATAATTTTAGAAATTCCATGTTGCTCCCCCTTATAACTATGTAGTTGAGATGTGGCTACCTTTCTATAAAGTAGCCTACATCCATTTTAAGCCTTAATACCATTTAATAACAATTGATATACTTTCGACGATTGGGAATTTAAGTCGAACTTGTGATCTTTCATAACCCAAGATGTCGTCACTTCATCAATTGTGCCAAAAATTAGCTGACGCGCTAGACGTAAATCCATGTCTTTTGCAAAGAGTCCCGTCTGCACACCTTCTTCTAAAATCGCATCTAGTTGATCTAGATATTCTTTTAGAACAGCATTTATCTTTAGTCGTATATCTCGGTTCGACTGACGTAACTCAAGTTGTGTAACTCGTGCTAAGTACTTGTCTTTTGAAAGTACGCTAAAGTGGTTCGTAATCATAAATTCAAGTTTTTCTGATGCCGGTGCTTCCTTCACGACGATCTCTTGCAGACCTTCGATAAAGACTGACATCTTCTCTTGGAAAACAGAAATTAATATATCTTCTTTATTTTTAAAATAAAGATAGATCGTACCATCTGCAACCCCTGCTTGCTTAGCTATTTTTGAAACTTGCGCTTGGTGATAGCCATTATCTGCGATTACTACTACAGCCGCATCGATAATCTGCTTATATTTAGGCTTTTCTTTTTTCATTTTGTCACCACCAGTTATCGCATGAAATATGAATGGTCATTCATTCATGATTTTATAATAGTATCCAGCGATTATATTGTCAAGCAATGGATTACATTACGCTTCAATTTGTTTCTGTTTTTCTTCTTCAATCAGCGTCCTTCTTAATATTTTGCCAACCGCTGTCTTCGGAAGTTCTTTTCTAAACTCGTAGATGCGGGGTACTTTGAATGCTGCAAGGTTTTCACGACAGAATTTATTTAGTTCTTTCTCCGTCACGGTTGCGCCTTCTCGTAAAACGATGAATGCTTTTACAGTTTCACCACGATATGGATCAGGTACACCAGCCGCTACACATTCCACAATATCGGGATGCTCATATAATACTTCCTCGACTTCACGTGGATAAATATTGAAGCCACCAGCGATAATAATATCTTTTTTGCGATCTACAACGAAGAAGAATCCATCCTCGTCCACATAGCCTAAGTCGCCTGTTCTAAGCCAGCCGTCTTGTAATGACATCGCCGTTTCTTCTGGGCGATTCCAGTAACCTTTCATTACTTGAGGACCTTTTACTACAATTTCACCAATTTCGCCAACAGGTGTTTCGTGATCAATATCGCCATCAATCACCATTGAATCAGTGTCTGGCCAAGGTATGCCGATCGAATTCTTTTTACGAATATTTTCGTAAACTAAATTCGCATGTGTAACCGGCGATGATTCTGTCAGGCCGTATCCTTCAACTAACTTCCCACCCGTTAATTTCTCAAATTTCTCTTGAACTTCAGCAGGCAGTGAAGCGGAACCACTAATACAAGCTTTGATCGATGATAAATCATAGTTTTCGATATTCGGATTATTAATTAACCCAATATAAATCGTAGGCGCTCCAGGGAATAGTGTTGGCTTTTGCTTCTGAATCGTTTTCAAAGTTGTTTCAGGATCAAATTTCGGTAATAGTACCATTTTATTCCCTTGCATGACTGTCAATAATAAAACAGTTGTCATGCCATACACATGGAAGAATGGTAGAACCCCTAGAATAACGTCATCCGTTGGTGAAGGTTCAATGAGCCAATCCTGACACATCTTCACATTTGAAAGAAGGTTTTTATGCGTCAGCATAACACCTTTCGGAAACCCTGTCGTCCCACCCGTATATTGCAATAGTGCAATATCTTCTTCAAAATCGAACGGAATGTCGAGTGGTGTGGCAGATGCTGTTTTGAAAATTTCCATCAATAGATGACTCACACCACTGTGAGATACTTCTACTTTAAAGCCGTACTCCTTCTTCTGTACCATTGGATAAAGAAGATTTTTAGGAAATGGTAGGAAATCTTTAACGCTTGTAACAATTACATTTTCAAGATTTGTGTTTTTAAAAACTTTCATAATGCGAGGGTATAAAATGTCTAAACTCACAATCACTTTAGCACCAGAGTCTTTCAATTGATATTCAATCTCTCGCTCCGTGTAAAGTGGATTCGTCATAACAACGATTGCTCCAGCATACAGCGCTCCATAGTAGCAAATAACTGTTTGCGGCACATTCGGTAGCATGAGTGCGACACGATCCCCTTTTTCGATTCCCAATTGTTTTAAGTAATTAGCGAATTTCAAAGCGTATTCATGCAACTCAGCGTACTTTACGTCCTTCCCCATAAAATGAATCGCAATCTTGTTCGGTGTGCGCTTTGCAGCATCTGTCAAAAACTGTTGTAACGGTATTTCGTCATATTCCAGATTCGGCTTAATATAATCTGGGTAATGCTTTAACCAAACTTTTTCAGTCATTTTCATCCACCCCTTTTAAAAATTGTTAAATAGTTACCTTTAGTATATAGACTTATGTCAGCGCTTTCAAATACTAAATGAGAAAATGTGTACTTTTACGATAAAATCTGTATCACTATGTACCAAAAACGCGCATTTTTCTATATGGACCTATCTTAACACAAATGAATAACCATTCATATGAATATCAATTCATTTTTCTAATTTATTTCCATTTTTACTATTAAATGCACGAAAATCATTATAGTTGAACGGTTTACGAATCCGTTCAACTGGTTCTCATTTTCTCCAAAATAAAAACACGCCTGTAAAAAAGCGTGTTTTTTGACGATTCATCTGTATTAGAAATTTAGAACAGCATAGACAGTGCCTACAATAATAAAGGCTAGGCAGCAGACGAGTAAAACTTTTGATAATTTCTCCATCTTCTCACCCTCTCCTTTATGAAATGCTCGCACCGATTACGAATGATAATCCGACTGAGATCGTCATAGAAATAAATCCAACTGATAAATTCCCTTTTTCAATTTCTTCATCAATTTTAAAAGTAGGTGTGAAAAATTCATATAGTAAATAAGCGATTATTAATAGGAAGAAACCAAACATTCCCCAACCAATCATCTCAAGCAATGAATTGTGTCTCTCTATTGAATAGCGGAAGATATTGCAAATCCCGAGTATTTTACCACCCGTAGCAAATGCCACCGCCATATTACCATTTTTGATTTCATACCAGTTTTTATAGCGTGTGACTGCTTCAAAAATAGCCATCGCCACAACTAGGCATAGTACGACAACACTGAAATAGCCTGTCATTACTACTGCAGGGTGATGCCAAAACTCATTATTCATCGTATATCTCCTTCTCCTACTTTACTTCAGATCTGCTACTGTAACGCCATATCCGCCTTCACTTGCTGATCCAAAGGCATACGATTTCACACGAGGATGACGTTTTAATAACTCTTGAACACCTTTTCGTAATGCGCCAGTACCTTTACCATGAATAATCGATACACGGTGATAATTAGATAATAATGCGTCATCGATATATTTCTCCGTTAATTGTAGCGCGTCTTCATAACGTTCTCCACGTAAATCCAACTCTAACTTCACCGCTTCACGTCCGCGAACATTCGATACATTCACTGTGTCTTTCAATTTTTCTGGTTTAATATATTCTAAATCCGATTCATCTAACTTCATTTTTAAAATACCAATTTGTACGACCCATTCATTGTTTGAAGCTTTCTCAACAAGCACACCTTTTTGGCCATAACTTGTCACACGTACTTCATCACCTTTTTGAAGTTGTTGTGTACGTGCATTGATTTGTCGTTGTTTTTTCAACACTTTATTTTCAACTGGTGTTGCTTCTTCAAGACGTTTACGCGCTTCAATAATTTCATGTTCTTTGACGATTTTATTAGCGTTTGTTTTCATTTTATGCAATTCATCAATAACTGCTTCCGATTCACGTTTAGCATCTTCAACAATTTTCTTCGCTTTTTCTTTCGCTTTCTTCTCTAAAGATTCTTTTAAATCATCATAATCTTTAAGTTTGGCGTCCAATTCCGCTTGTAATTCCTTCGCTTCTTGTAAAAGATGAGCGCTTTCTTCAGCATCTTTTTCAGATTTCAGTCGAGATTCTTCCAGTGAAGCAATCATTGACTCAACTTCATGCGTTTCCGTACCTGTATATCCTTTTGAAGTTTCAATAATATGATCTGGTAAACCAAGTCGTTTTGAAATTTCAAAGGCATTTGAACGTCCCGGTACACCAATTAATAAACGGTATGTTGGGCTTAATGTCTCGACATCAAACTCTACTGAAGCATTTACAACAGCTGGTCGGTTAAATCCATAAGCCTTCAATTCAGGATAGTGGGTTGTCGCCATAACACGCGCGCCTCTACCATGTACTTCATCTAAAATTGAAATCGCTAGTGCAGCACCTTCTTGTGGATCTGTACCAGCACCTAATTCATCAAATAATACGAGTGAGTTTTCATCGAATTTTTTTAAGATGTCGACAATATTCACCATATGACTTGAGAATGTAGATAAGCTTTGTTCAATTGATTGCTCATCGCCGATATCAGAAAATAACTGATCGAATACAGCTAATTCTGAACCGTCTAATGCAGGGATTGGAATGCCTGATTGAGCCATTAATGTACATAGGCCGACAGTTTTCAAAGTAACTGTCTTACCACCTGTATTTGGACCTGTAATTACGATTGCAGTGAACTCTTTACCGAATTCGATATTATTCGCAACTGCCGTTTCACGATCTAATAGTGGATGTCTAGCTTGTGTAAGCTTCATATAACCTTCTTGGTTCATCTTTGGTTTCGAACATTTATTCGCTTGACCGTATTTCGCTTTGGCTAAAATTACATCAATTTGTCCAAGTACTTGAATCATGACAAATATTTCATGTGCAACTTCTTGCACCATCGCAGAAAGTACGCCTAAAATGCGGTCGATTTCAGCTTTTTCCTTCGTTTTTAAACTATGGATTTCGTTATTTGATTGCACAACTGCATCTGGTTCGATATAAAGTGTTTGACCTGATGAAGATTGATCATGAATAACACCGCCATAATGACTGCGGTATTCTGCTTTGACTGGAATGACAAAACGATCATTTCGGATTGTAATAATAGAATCAGACAGCATTTTCGCCGCATTCGTACCTCTTGTTAGACTCGCTAATTTTTCACGTACTCGTCCTTCTTGCATACGCAATTGTTGGCGAATTGTACGCAATGTAGGGCTAGCAGAATCAGATACATTGGCATTATCATCAATACAGCTATTAATCTCATGCTGTAAACCTGTTAAAATCGGTAAATCTTCTTTTTTCTCAAGGAAATACGGAATTTCAATTTCTTCATCCGCATCTAAATCCTCGATAAATTCGCGGAAAATACGACTTGCTCGAATGGTAGAAGAAATCTCCATCAATTCCATTGGACTTAATACGCCACCAATTTGCGCTCTTTTCGCACTTGGACGAATATCAAAAATCCCACCCATAGGTACATTTTGACGTAGGCGAAGAATTGATAAACCTTCATCCATTTCATCTAATAATTGATTTACTTCTTCTAAAGTCGTTTTGGGTTTTAGTTGTTCGATCGTTGATTTCCCGATCGAGTTCGTACAAAATTGGGAAACTTGATTAATTATTTTATCATATTCTAGTGTTTTCAATGCGCGTTCAGCGATCATTCAAAACACCTCCTCATCTATTCTCTAAAAAGTCCATGAACTTCTCAAATGACCATGTATTGACAATCATATCTTTATAAAGCCATGCTTTTTGTGCGTACTTTGTGCCAGTATCCATATATCGTAATTGTTCAATAGCGTGTGCATCTGTATTAATTGCAACTGGAACACCAGCTTTTGCTGCCATTTCAAGATGTTCTACGCAAAGATCCAATCTGTACGGATTTGCATTTAGTTCTAAAATTTTATTGTATTGCTTCGCCCATGCAATCAGCTGCTCCATATCTGGATTGTAACCATCACGTTGATGGATGACACGACCAGTTGGATGAGCAATCATGTCCACATGTGGATTTTTCAGCGCATTATGCAGTCTTTCCATAATTTGCTCCTGCGGTTGGCTGAAACTAGAGTGAATTGAAGCGATGACGAAATCTAAATTTGCTAATACTTCATCGTCAAAGTCAAGTAAACCATCTGGTAAAATGTCCATCTCTGTTCCTCTAAGTAAATGGAAATCTGTTTGCTTCTTATTAAACGCGTGAATTTCTTCATGCTGCGCTATAAGTCTTTCGGGCGTTAAACCATTCGCTACTTTTAAATATTGCGAGTGATCTGTAATAACCGCGTAATCATAGCCTTTCGCAATTAATGCATTGCCCATTTCTTCAACTGTATGAGCGCCATCTGACCAAGTTGTATGCATATGAAGGTCGGCACGTATATCCTCTATTGTAACAAGGTTTTCGATGTCCGTATAGCGTTCAAATTCAGTTGTACCAACACGTAAAGTCGGTGGGATGAATGGCAAATCAAAATGATTGAAGAAAGCTGCTTCAGATTCAAAAGTTAGCACTGAGCCATCTGCCTGCTCGACACCGTACTCACTAATCTTTTCACCACGATCTTTCGCGATTTGTCGCATGCGAACATTATGTTCCTTCGATCCTGTGAAATGATGTAAGGCAGTCGCATATTGAATCGGTTCAACAATTCGGAAATCGACGTTCGGCGCGTCATCTCCTTGTAAAATGACAGATACCTTTGTATCACCAGAAGCGATGACCTCAACAGCATCAACTTTTTCAAGTAGTGCTTCCTTCACTTTTGCCGCTTCATTTGTCGAAATCATATAGTCGACATCTTTACTCGACTCTTTCACACGTCGATAACTTCCCGCTACTGAAAATTGTTCAATTTCTTCAATTGTATTTAAAATCGTATCTAATTTACGGATAACTTCTTCTAATTGCCATACTGGGTGTGTTTCAGATCGCTTACCGAAAGTTTCTAATTCTTTTAAAATCTTCTCTTCTGTTTTCTTCGCAAATCCCGCAAGTTGTTGTACACGACCTTCTTCACAAGCTGTTTTCAATGCTTCAGCTGAATCAATGCCTAGTTCAGCATACAGTTTTGCAATCTTTTTGCCGCCCAGTCCAGGGATTTTCAATAAAGGAGGTAAGCCAACTGGCACCTCACTTTTCAGTTGTTCTAGTTCACTTGATACACCTGTTTCTAGCAATTCACTAATAACCGCAGCCGTTCCTTTACCAATGCCTTTTAAAGCTGTCACATCTTCAATTTCATCCATACTTCTCGGATCATTTTCTAATGCTGCACCTGCTTTACGGTAGGCAGAGATTTTGAAAGCATTTGCCCCTTGTAACTCTAAATAAATCGCTATTTTTTCTAATATTTGTACTACCTGATTTTTATTCATAAGATTCCTCCGAAAAAAGGGCTACTCAAATGAAATGAGCAGCCCTTCGTTATTTACTCGTCAATATGTAACAGCTACTTCACATACACAAACCAGATTTTTTGGAATACCGATGAAATAATCGGTGTATATTCCAACATTACCTTCGTCAAAATCGAACTTTCCACATGATTTTGAATGGCGTCGATTGGTAATAATGCTAACACATATAAAACGATGAAAATCATAATATATGCTTGCACAAAGCCAAGTAATGCGCCTAAGAAACTATTAAATACGCCCAATACTGGGACTTGGTTTACGAAGTCGAAAATTGTAAAGAAAATGCGTAATACAATTTTGATGCCAAAGAAAATGACCGCAAACGCTAATAGTTGGTAAAAACTCATACTAATATCCAATGAATCATTCGCAAATTTCAGCGCTGTATTTTCAGTTATTGCTGGGTATGGTACCCATAGGAGAAATTTCTCCGAAAGTGGTTTATAGTAAACATATGCCACAATGAATGCAACGATTAGTCCGACAAGATTCAATAATTGCATTAAAAATCCTTTACGATAGCCCGATACTAATGCCGCTATAAAAAGTATTATTATAAGTAAATCAATCATGCACTTCATCCTTTTGTTTTTTCAGTTCTGCCTCTAGGGATTCAAACTTTTGTTGTAATTTCAGTAGGTCGTTTACAGCATTCGCTGCGGTAAGCACAGCTAATTGGGTACTGCCTAACGCTGGGTTTGCGAGTTTAATCGCTCTCATTTGCTCATCTACCGTCACGGCAACAGCACGCATATGCATAGTTGACTCTGGTCCAACCATATTGTATGTTTGACCGTAGATATCAACCGCTATACGATTTTTCGGACGATCTTCCAACAGTATCCCTCCCTTGAAAATCTTAATACAATCATACCATGAAAAGCTTCTAAATGTGAATAACCATACGATGAAAGGTGTTAAAAAAATGTCTAATATTGTCATTCAATTAAATTCTACCGAGCAAGCCAAAGTTCATGCCTATTACGCATCCGATAAAGTTGATCGTAATGCTCCTGGCGTAATTTTCGCCGCGAAATCTAACGGCACATCAATCACTTCTTATAAATCAGGCAAAGTCATGTTCCAAGGTGGCAAAGCGGAAAATGAAGCAAATCGTTGGAGTACACCAAACACTCCTAAAACTAAGACGTCATCGAAAGGTGATACGTTGCCACCAAATTTTGAAAATATGTCGGTAATCGGCTCTGATGAAACTGGAACTGGTGATTATTTCGGACCTATAACGGTTGCTGCAGTATACGTATCATCGGATAAAATCGAACTTGTAAAAGAACTAGGTGTGAAAGATTCAAAAATGTTGTCGGATGATTTCATGCGTAAAATCGCACCAGACTTAATATCTGCCCTTCCGCATTCATTACTCATTCTACATAATCCTAAGTATAATGAAGTACAGGAAAAAGGCTGGTCACAAGGTAAGATTAAAGCGATTTTGCATAACCAAGCATTACGCAAAGTTTTGGAGAAGATTGCGCCTGAAAAACCAGACTACATCTTAATTGACCAATTCGCAGAAAGAAAAGTCTACTACAACCATATGAAGTCACAGCCCGTAATCATTGAAGAAAATGTGCTATTTGCGACAAAAGCCGAGCAACTTCACCTATCTGTTGCTGCCGCTTCAATTATCGCTCGCTACGCTTTCTTACGTGAGATGGACAAACTTTCAAAATCTGTTGGCATTACTTTACCAAAAGGTGCTGGACATCAAGTCGATGAAGTAGCCGCTAAAATCTTACTCGCTCAAGGTGAGGACGAACTTCGCCAAGTGACGAAATGGCATTTCGCAAATACGACGAAAGCTTCTCGCATCGCTTCTAAAAAAAGATTTTTATAAACAAATTCATAATCCCCTCTTTTTTACAATTAAAACCAAATATCAAAAAAAGCCGGTGTCGAGGGGGACACCGGCTTTTTGATTGCCTCAGCAATCAAGCTGTTTTTCTTTGTATATTAACATAATCGAGTGATCTTAGTTCTCTACTATTATTTGATTGGATCTTCAGCAGTAAGTTCTACTTTTTCAACGCCATCTTTAGATAGGTAATCTACAGACCAGTTTTTAACACGTTTGTTAACTGGGATTAGTTCCGTACGGAAGTACATAGGAACTACGTTAGCGTTTTCTGACATAAATTCTTGCCATTTACGGAATGCTTCCCCACGGTGAGCTGGATCTAATGATTCAGCTGAATCGATGTCATTTAATAAACCTTCAAGTTCTGGAGAAGTATAACGACTGTAGTTGAACTCAGCATTTTTAGAGTATAAGCCCATTGGAGATGGGTTTGTACCTGTACCCCATGCAGCCATGTACATGTCGATTTCTTTATCATCAGCTTTTACTTTATCGTAGAATGAGTTGAACTCGATTAAACGACCAGTAGATAATTCAACTTTAAGACCAACATCTTTCCAGTTTTGGATGTAGAATTGAACGATTTTTTCGTCTTTATCTGAACCAGACATACCTGCAAGTTTAATCGTTAATGGTTTACCGTCTTTATCTTCACGGAATCCATCACCATCTTTATCTTTATAGCCAGCTTCTTCTAATAAAGATTCAGCTTTTTTCTTATCGAAATTATAACCTTTTAATGAATCATCATAGAATGATGAGAATACTGGTGGAATTAATGAATTAGCACGCGTACGTAAACCGTCATAGTAAACTTTCGCAACTTCTTCAATATTCATTGCGTAAGCCATAGCTTGACGTAATGATTTATCATTCATTTTAGCATTTTCATCCATTACAACTTCAGATTTCTGCTTATCGTATTTACCTAATTTGAAACCGATGTAAGAGTATGCTAACTCTGGACGACCAAGGATTTCAATGTTTTTGAAGTCTTTGATTGATCCGTAATCATTTGCTGGGTAGTTCGGTACTGCAACATCATATTTACCTGCTTTAAGTGCTGCTGCCATTGAAGCAGAAGGAACAACTTCGATTACAACTTTGTCTAATTTCGGTTGACCTTTGTAGAAGTTTTTGTTCGCTACCATTTCAACTGATTCGCCTTTAACGATTTTGTTAATTACGAATGCGCCAAGTGTAACTGGGTTTTTACGAACTGCTTCTGATTTTTCTAAGTCTTTCACTGCGATATCTTTCAGTTGGTGTTTAGGTGCTGCATAACCCCAAAGACCGTCACCGCCAGAGTAAATCGCTGGAGAGATTTTCTTGAATGAAATTTCTACAGTGTGATCATCGATTTTCTTAATACCTTTAATGTCTTTAGCTTTACCATCGTGGTATTCTTTTGCACCAACGATGTTTTGGAAATCAGTGTCATAACGAACACCAGTATAATCTTTATCACCAATAATATAGTAAGGATAGATTACATCTTCAGAAGTGAATGGTTGATCATCCGACCATTTCACATCTTTTTTAAGTGTAATTTTAACTTTTTTCGCTTTTTCATCTACATCAATTTTAGCAAGACCGTCATCATCTAATAAGAAGTCTTCTTTAGTCGGATATAAAGAGTTAGATGTATAACTTAAAATTTCTGCATCATATGCATCTTCATATACTTCATAAAGGAATAATCCTTTGAATGGAGCATCGGATGAAAGGGCAACTTTTAAAGTTCCACCTTTAATTGCTTCATCTTTATTCGTTACTTCTAATGGGAATTTTGAAGTATCTACTTGCTCTTTTTCTTTCCCCTTTTCGCCGCTCTTGTCGCCGCCGCCACATGCTGCTAATACAAGCATGATCGCCGCAAGAACTGTTAGCAATAGCCAATTTTTCTTGTTCATACTAATTCCTCCCTTTTCCTAACCTAGTCTTTGTTTTGAATCTGCTGCTCGACGTAATGCTTGTCCAACATAATTTATTGCCAGCATCAAAATTAAAATTAACATTGATGCGGGAAACCATACCCACCAGTTATTCTCTAATACAACTGGATTACTTGCCGCTCCTACTAGCGTACCTAAACTCGGTACATCTGGTGGAAGGCCGAAACCTAAGAATGAAAGACCTGTCTCAATCCCAACATTACCTGCAAAGTTAAGTGTTAACTCAACAATTAGTAATGAACTGATATTTGGCAGTATCCCTTTGAACATGATGGCAAAGTTGCCTGTCCCCATCGTTTTCGAGGCGTTGACATAGTCACGATTCCCCTCTGAAAGCACCTTACTTCGAATTAACCTCGCAGTTCCAATCCAAAGGAACGCACTCATAATTAGAACGAAAGTGACAACATTATACTTAGGAATAATCGTTACGAAAACGATGATGATCATCAATGTCGGTAATGTCATATAGAAATCCATTACACGCATAATAATTGCATCTACAATTCCACCAAAATAACCTGCTGCTAAACCAATCGCTACGCCTAATACACCCGTAATAACAGTGATTGCGATGGCGATTGTTAGTGAGTTACGCGCGCCAATAATTAGCTGACCGAGTACATCACTACCACCCTGATCCGCTCCTAAAATGAAGCCATTTGTTCCTGGTTCTGCGAATTCATCATAAAGACTGATCTGCATTAATTCTTCTTTATTTATCATAAATGCCCAAACAAATGTCACGGCGATAATGCCGACAAGTACGATGAGCGAGGCTAACGCTAGTTTATCTTTCTTAAATTCACGCCATACGACTTTCAAACCTGTTGCTGGCGTACCTTCATCTTGAGTAATTAACTTTTCTTCTAATTGTTGCATAACTCTTCACCTCATTTTCTTTGATTATTAGTTATCAATACGGATACGTGGATCTACGATACTCATGACGATATCTGAAATCAGACTTCCAAGTAATGCAAGGAACCCGAATAGCAGAACAAGTGCTGTGATTACTGAGTAATCTCGTTGACCAAGCGATTGGATAAATAATTGGCCCATTCCTGGGTAACCAAAGATTGTTTCGATGAAGATTGATCCGCCTAATAAACCAGTAATTGTGAAACCGATAAATGCAGCGATTGGTAATAATGAGTTACGGAAGATATGCTTCGAATAAATTTTCTTCATTGGCACACCTTTACTTCTTGCAGTTTTAACATAATCCTGCGTTTTCGAATCGATTACTTCTGAACGTAAGTATTGAATAACCGTCGTCGTACCAAGTAATGCGAATGTAATACCAGGTAAAATGAGGTGATACACTTTGTTCCAGAAATAATCCCAGGTTCCGGCTTCGTATTTCACATCTACTGTGCCGCTTGTCGGGAACCAATCTAACTTATATCCGAAGAAGAATAGGAATAGTAGCCCTAATACGAATGTTGGGATTGCGTAACTGATGAAGCTATATAATACAGTTCCTTTATCAAACCAAGTACCTTGATAACGACCTGCATAAATACCTAATGGAATTGCGATTAAATATAATAAGATTACGCTGAATAGAGATAACCATAATGTGTTCAATGCACGATCTCCGATTAAGCTAGACACGCTATCTTTGAATGCATAACTGTCACCGAAATCACCTTGTACAGCTCCTGTAATCCAATGCCAATATTGTACATACCACGGATCATTCAACCCTGCCATCTCACGTAATTCTTCGATACGATGTGGATCAGTTTCAGGTGTAATTAACCCTGTAAATGGATCACCTGGCATTAATTTTGCAAGCCAGAAGATTAGTAAACTTAAAACAATTAACTGAGGAATCATTAGTAATACACGGCGTAATATCGTTTTCCACATATTAGTTCTCCCCTCTCTCTGAGGTCATCATTGCAACTTTATGCGTTGGAGAGAAATCTTTCAGCGGGTAAACTTTTCCGTCCTGATCGTAATATTTCTCAGCATCTGCGCGATATGCAATTTCTACTGCACGGCGTTCTTCTTTACGTTGAGCGCGTGTCGTAGGTTCAATTTTAGGAATTGCTGAAAGCAGTCGGTTCGTATAAACATGTTGAGGATTCGTATAAATATCCTTCTGTGTTCCTTGTTCAACAAATCGGCCCTTATACATAATAGAGATGTGATCGCACATATGTCGTACAACACCTAAATCATGTGAGATGAATAGATAACTTAGACCAAACTCAGTCTGAATATCTTTCATAAAGTTTAAAACCTGTGCTTGAACGGATAAATCAAGTGCTGATACTGGTTCATCCGCAATGATCATCTTCGGGTTACAAGCAACTGCTCGTGCGATTCCAAGACGTTGTTTTTGACCGCCTGAGAATTCATGTGGATATTTTAATAACGCTTCTTCAGACATCCCTACGATTTCTAGTAGTTCAATCATGCGTTTCTTTTCTTCTTTTGGTGATAAATTCATGAAATTGCGAATTGGCTCTGCCAAAACATCTTGAATTCTTTTTCTAGGGTTCATAGCAGAAGTTGAATCTTGGAAAATCATTTGAATATCACGATTGAAAGAACTGTTGCGGTTACGACGTTTATTCGTAACGTCCTCCCCTTCATAAATAACAGATCCAGAAGTGATCTTTTCAAGGCCAATAATGGCTTTACCAGTCGTTGATTTACCAGAACCTGATTCACCTACTAATCCGTATGTTTTGCCTTTTTCAAATTCCATTGTGACACCATCAACTGCATATACATGGTCGACAACTGTATTGAAAAATCCACCGCGAATTGGGTAATGGACGTTTAAGTCTTTAATTTGCATGAAGCTCATGATTTAATCCCCCTTCTTCGTGTTCAAAATGAAAGTCCTTCCAGCAAGTGCATCGAACAAGGTGATCTTGTCCAACTTCATGCAGTTGAGGGTTCGTCTCATGTTTTGATTCATCGATCCAAGGAACACGTGGACCAAAACGACAGCCAGTGCGTGGCATCTTCGTTAAAGTAGGTACCATGCCGTGAATCACTTCAAGGCGATCATTTTCGCTATCAATTTGTGGAATCGAATTTAGTAATGATCTCGTATAAGGATGTTTCGGATTGCCGAATAATTCCTCTACAGGTGCTAATTCAATGATTTGCCCTGCATACATTACTGCTACGCGATCAGCGACTTCTGCTACAACACCTAAATCATGTGTGATTAAAATGATGCCAGCATTCGTTTCTTCCTGTAAATCGCTTAATAAGTCTAAGATTTGCGCTTGAATGGTAACATCCAGTGCTGTCGTAGGCTCATCTGCAATCATAATTTTAGGTTTACAAGCAATGGCAATCGCAATAACAACACGCTGTCTCATACCACCAGATAATTGGTGAGGATATTGACGAGCAACACGCTCTGGCATATTGATTCCTACTTGGTCTAGTAATTCTAATACTCTTTTCGTTCTTTCTTTTTCGCTTAACTTCGTATGGTATTTTAATGTTTCAGCAATTTGATCGCCGATTCTCATTAACGGATTTAATGCTGCTAAAGGATCTTGGAAAATAAAACCGATATCATTTCCTCTGATTTTATTTAACTGGTCTTCTTTTAGTTTCGTAAGATTACGGTCCCCATATGTAATCTCACCCTCAACCTTTGTGTTGCCTTCTGGGTGTAACCCAACGATTGATGTCGCTAATGTACTTTTACCACAACCAGACTCCCCTACAATTGCTAGCACTTCATTTTCATTTAGTGTTAGATTGATATCTTCAATTGCTGCAAAGTACTCGTCTTTAATCCTAAAGCTCGTATGTAGATTTTTGATTTTGAGTAATTCTTTTGATGTATTCAAAATATTTCCCCTTTCCGCTCAATCTTGAATATTAAGAATATTTCAAGTCTTTTGATTGTAATTATACATGAATGTATATATTACGAATACCGAAATAAATAGAGTGTAAAAATTGATTCCAAAGAAGATGAGTGTAAAAGAACATCAATTTTGGAAATAAGTTAAAAGTTTATTTTTTCTTAATATAACACAATTTTTGAAATTATCTATATATTTCGTGAAATTCTTTAAAATATTCTTAATTTTCTAGAGAATTGCGATCAATTTGTAAAAAATGTATTACCTTTATTTCAAATTATAGCATAATTTTTACAACCTAAAAATACTTTTTTTCAAACCAATTAAAAAATAACCTACAGAAAATAGAATTTCCTGTAGGTTATCGAGCATTTATGGTGTTTATCTTAATTCAACAGATAGCTTAGATTGTAAAGCAGTAAGCACTAAATCATGCACCGCTACAACTTCTTCATCCGTTAATGTCTTAGTTGGATCAAAGTATTTTAATGTGAAGGCTAATGATTTTTTACCTTCAGCCATATTACTTCCTTCATACAAGTCAAATACTTGTACTGATTTCAGTAGTTGGCCACCCGCTTCAGTAATAACTGCTTCAATTGTGCCAGCTTCCACTGTTTGATCGACAACTAAAGCGATATCACGAGAAATCGATGGGAAACGAGGAATTGGCGTGCACACTAATGGCTCAACTGATACATTCGCTAATTGTTTGAAGCTCATTTCTGCCACATATGTGTCTTTTAAGCCCATTTCTTTTTGTTCTTTCGGGTGTAATTGGCCTAAGAAACCGACTTTTTCACCATCTAAAAGAATTTCAGCTGTACGACCTGGGTGCATACCTTCTTGTTTAGTAGATGCATATTGAACGCGAGCTGTTAAGCCTAATTTTTCAATTAAACCTTCGATGATTCCTTTAAGAACGAAGAAATCAACTGCTTTATGTTCACCTTGCCAAGCGTGATCAACCCATTTACCAGTCATTACGATTGCTAAATGTTCAACTTCATTTGGCAGTCCGTCTTCACCTTTTCCAAGGAATACAGAACCCGTTTCGTAAAGTGCCACTGATGATACTTGACGCGATACATTGTGTACTGCCGCTTCGATTAAGTGTGGTAATAAACTTTGACGTAAAGTACTGTGATCTTCACTCATAGGCATTAATAGACGCGTTGTTTCTTCTTTTTTCAATGCGTATTTTTGTGAAAGTTCATCAGAAGTTAACGAATAAGTTAATGCTTGATATAAGCCACTACCTTCTAAATGATGACGTGATACACGACGGATTTCTTGATATGGTGTTAAGCCACCTGCGATTGTTTCAGCAACTGGAATTGTTTTTGGAATTTCGTCATAACCGTACATACGTGCGATTTCTTCCACGATATCTTCTTCGATTTTAATATCTTGACGACGTGTTGGTGCATCTACGATTAGTAGACCATTCGCTGTTTCAACATTGAAGCGAAGACGCGTTAAAATAGAAACCATTTCATTTAAAGAAATTTTCATTCCTAAACGAGAGTTGATAAAGTCTGGTGATACGACAACACGTGAAGGTGTTTTATCTAATTCGTCGACTACAACTGTTCCTTCTAATACTGTACCGCCAGCGATTTCAGCCATCATTTTAGCTGCACGATCTGCTGCTGGTAAGATGCGTTCAGGATCGATTCCTTTTTCAAAACGAGCGCTCGCATCACTACGAAGTCCTAAATCTTTAGAAGTGTAACGAACAGATAATCCTTCGAAATAAGCAGATTCAATAACTACTGTCGTTGTTTTCTCTGTTACTTCTGAATCAAATCCACCCATTACGCCTGCTACTGCAACTGGTGCTTTACCATTTGTAATAACAAGGTTTGAAGCTTTAAGTGTACGTTCTTTGCCATCTAAAGTTTTAATGTTTTCGCCTTCATTTGCTAAACGAACAACGATTTCACCTGTTTCAAGTGCATCGTAATCGAATGCGTGTAAAGGTTGGCCATATTCCATTAAGATGTAGTTTGTAATATCGACTACATTGTTCAATGGACGTACGCCTACTGCCATAAGTGATTGTTGTAACCAAAGTGGTGATTCACCAATCGTTACATTTTCAACAACTTTCGCTGCGTATAGAGGATTTTGTTCTTTTGCTTCAACAACTACTTTAATTTTGTCAGCTGCTTTTGCAGAAGAAGTTTCATGAGTTGTTTCTGGTAGTTTGATTTCGCGATCTAAAATAGCTGCGACTTCATAAGCTACGCCTAACATACTCATAGCATCCGAACGGTTTGGTGTAAGACCTAGTTCTAGCACTACATCATTTAAGCCAAGTACTTCTACAGGATCTGCGCCAACTGGTGTTTCAGCAGGAAGTACGTAAATACCTTCAGCGTAAGCTTTTGGTACAACTTTACCTTCTACACCTAATTCTTGTAATGAACAGATCATACCGTGAGATACTTCTCCGCGTAGTTTTGCTTTTTTAATTTTGCCGCCTGGTAAATGAGCGCCTGGACGAGCTACGATTACTTTTTGACCTACAGCTACATTTGGAGCGCCACAAACGATTTGTGATAGCTCCTCTTCACCGAAGTCTACTTGGCAAATATTTAATTTATCTGCTTCAGGATGTTTTGCTTTTTCTTTTACCTCGCCGACCATTAATTTTTTTAGACCTGATGATAAATGTTCAACAGCATCTACTTCAATACCCGCGCGTGTAATTTTCTCTGCTAATTCTTCTGGTTCGAAACCAGAAATATCTACATATTTAGATAACCAATTTAATGAAACGTACATGGATAACTCCTCCTAATCTTCTGCTCTTTGGAATTGTTCTAAGAAACGAACATCATTTGTATAGAAATCACGAATGTCATCTACACCGTAACGTAGCATCGCGATACGTTCTTGCCCCATACCGAATGCGAAACCAGTAACTTTTTTCGGATCGTAGCCTGCTTTTTCAAGAACATTCGGGTGAACCATTCCTGCACCAAGAATTTCGATCCAACCAGTGTTTTTACATACATTACAACCTTTACCTCCACATTTGAAACAAGAAATATCCATTTCAACTGAAGGCTCTGTGAATGGGAAGTAACTTGGGCGTAGACGGATTTCACGCTCATCGCCGAACATTTTCTTCGCGAAAATATCTAAAGTTCCTTTTAAATCACTCATGCGAATGTTTTCGCCAATTACTAAACCTTCAATTTGGTTGAATTGATGTGAGTGCGTTGCATCATCGCTATCACGACGGAATACTTTACCTGGGCAAATAATACGGATTGAAGCGCCGTCTTTTTCCTCCATTGTACGCGCTTGTACTGGTGACGTATGCGTACGCATTAAAATTTCTTCAGAGATGTAGAAAGTATCTTGCATATCACGCGCTGGGTGACCTTTTGGTAAGTTTAATGCTTCAAAGTTGTAGTAATCTTTCTCAACTTCAGGACCTTCCACTACTTCGTAACCCATGCCGATGAATAGATTTTCGATTTCTTCTGTTACACGTGTAAGTGGGTGTGAGTTCCCTACTTTTACAGTGCGTCCTGGAAGTGTTACGTCGATTGTTTCTTTCGCTAATTGTTCTTCCACTGCTTTTTCTTCAAGAGCAGTCATTTTTGTTTCAAGTACTTGTTGAACTTCTCCACGTACTTCATTTACTAGAGCCCCCATTTTTGGACGTTCTTCGTTCGGTAATTTACCCATACCTTTTAATAAGTCCGTGATTGGACCTTTTTTACCTAAATAAGCAACACGTACATCATTTAGTTGCTTCACATCTTGTGCAGCTTCGATTTTCTCAAGAGCTTCTTGCTTTAATACTACTAATTGTTCTGCCATTTCCATGTGAAAAATCCTCCTTTAATTTCGTCCTGATCTTGTCTCAAAGTATTTTTGAACATAAAAAAACCCCGCCCTATAAAAGGGACGAGGATTATTCGCGTTACCACCCTAGTTACTGCATAAATTACATGCAATCACTTCATTGAATTAACGGCTCAGTTGCCGGCGTACCTTTACAGCATATGCTGGTCCCGGTCGCTGCTAGCGGGGCGAACTTCTACAAATATAGTGGCATATATTCACTTTCAGTCTATGGTGAATACTTCCTACATGCATATATTGTATACTTTTCCCGATCAGTGCATTTCATTATTTTGAATACGGTCTTATTATAACCATATTGCTACTATACTTCAAGTGTTTCTATGCTGTAGCAAAGTGATAAAGTACGATCCCAGTTGCTACTGCTACATTTAAAGATTCTGCGCCACCCATAATTGGAATGATGACATTTTGCGTTGTTTGTGCTAATAATTCTTTCGAAATACCGCTACCTTCATTCCCCATAATCAAAGCAAATTTCGGACCTTTCTCCACTTGATTATAAATAACCGAAGTCGCATCTAAAGCCGTACCATAAACAGGGACTTCTTGTTCTTTCAGTTGTTCAACCCACTCAACTAAATCACCACGAAGAACAGGAATATGGAAAATTGAACCCTGTGTCGAACGAATTGTTTTCGGATTGAATGGATCCGCACTTCCTTTTCCAAGAATGACCGCATCAATACCTGCCGCATCTGCTGTGCGAATCATTGTACCGATATTGCCTGGATCTTGTACCGCATCAACTAATAAAAGTTTTTTCCACGTAGGCTTCACTTCAAATTCAGGTTGCTTACAATGAGCGAAAATCCCTTGTGTATGCTCTGTTTCAGCAAGTTCAGCTGCAATTGCATCCGTTACTTCGATTATATAAATATTTTCTACATCCCAATCAGACGGAATTTCTACGCCATCACGGATGATTAAATTCAATACTTCTGTACCATTTAGCGCTTCTTCAACTAGGTGGAACCCTTCAACAAGGAATTCTCCTGATTTATCGCGCTCTTTGCGAGTAGTCGCAAGTTTTTTCCAATACTTCACTAAAGAGTTGGAAGATGATTCGATTCTTTTCATTGTGTGACCGTCCTTTTTTACATCGTTAATACTATTTTGCCAAATTGCTCATTCACTTGCAAACGTTCAAATGCTTTTTGAGCTTCTTCTATATTATATACTACATCAATGATTGGGTGTATGTTATGTTCTGTCATAAATTGAATACATTTTCTAAATTCTTCACGACTTCCAAGTGTAGTCCCTTTCAAATTGTATTGTCCGTAGAAAAATTCTCTTAAATTTATTGAAGTTATGTCAGCTGTAGTCGCACCGAAAGTGACAAAAGTTCCTCCCTTTTTCAATACTTGTAAAGAGCGATTGAACGTTGCTTCCCCGACACTATCGATCACTAAGTCGATTACCTCATCTTTCAAAGCCTCTTGCCAATCCGCTGCTGTATCCAGCGCAAGATCAGCTCCAATCGCTAATGCAGCTTCCCTTTTGGATGCAGATCTAGATGTCACAATCACTCTCGCTCCAACTTTATGCGCTAATTGAATGATAAATGTCGCAACACCACTACCCGCCCCCGGAATAAAGATTGTCTGCCCTTTCTTAATCTCGCCTTTCGTGAATAATGCACGATAACCTGTCAACGGCGCAATGCCAATCGTTGCCGCCTCTTCCCAAGATAGATATGCTGGCTTCTTCTCTAATTGCTCAGCAGAAATGGCGATTTTCTCCGCAAATGTACCATGATCAGGCAAACTTAGAATTTCAAAACCATCAGGTGGTATCAGTGACTCATCAAACCAACGTAATGATGGGTTAATAATCACTTCATCGCCAATATGCCAACTTTTCACATCTTCACTTATTTCTTCAATAATCCCTGCTGCATCAGAACCTAGTATTAACGCTTCTGCTTCATTTCCTAAACGATTCGGCGTATATAAATCCCGGCGATTCACACTTGCACTTTTGATCTTCACAAGTACTTCGCCTTTTTGTAAAGTCGGTTCTTCTTGTTCCCCGACTATTAATCGTCCTTTTTCAAAAAATACTGCTTTCATTTTTACATCTCCCCTTTCGCTTATTTTAGTCTAATGTGCAGTTAATTTTCAAATAAATCAGATAATAAAAAATAGTCCCTCTGTATTTTTCAGAGGAACTCGATGTTTTTTAACCTAAAACCGATACTAACACAGCTTTTTGAGCATGCAGACGATTTTCAGCTTGTTGGAAAATATAGGAGTTGTCGCCATCAATTATTGTTGTCGCTACTTCTTCTTCACGATGAGCAGGTAAGCAGTGCAGGAACATATAATCCGCTTTCGCATTTGCTACAAGCGCTTCAGAAATTTGGAATCCTTCAAAATCTTTTAGACGTTTTGCTGATTCCTCTTCTTGGCCCATTGAAGTCCAAACATCTGTATAAATAACGTCCGCATCTTTCGCAGCTTCAAATGGATCATTCGTAAATGTCACTGTACTACCATTTTGTGTTGCGATTTCCGTAGCAATTTTCATCGCTTCTCCAGAAGGTTCGTAGTTTGTTGGTGAAGCCACAACAACGTCCATTCCAACATGAGCTGCCGCTACAACAAGTGAGTGTGCAACATTATTTCCATCACCAATATAAGCTAGTTTCAACCCTTTAAATTCACCTTTTACTTCTTTGATTGTTTCTAAATCAGCTAATGCCTGACAAGGGTGTGCTAAATCCGTTAATCCGTTAATGACAGGAATTGAAGCATGCTCTGCCAATTCAGCGACCATCGCATGTGAATTCGCTCGAATCATAATACCGTCTACATAACCTGACATGACATGAGCTGTATCGTGGACAGATTCACCACGCCCGATTTGTAAATCACGCGCATTCATAAACATTCCTTTACCACCTAATTGATGCATACCTACTTCGAATGAAATACGTGTACGCGTAGAGTTTTTCTCGAAGATCATCGCTAATGTTTTACCTTCTAATAAAGTTGAGCATTTACCTGCCTTCGTAATCGTTTTTAATTGGATGGCTAAATCAATTAATTGCTGAACTTCTTCACTTGTATAATCAGCAAGTGATAGTAAATCCTTCCCTTTTAAACTATCTACAATTTGTAATTGAACTTCTTCTAATAATTTCATATGAATCTCTCCCTTTATTTGTATGTTTGTATATCCTATTATAGTTATGTATATTTATTCTGTCAAATGCATTTTTATGTTTTTAGGTTTTTTCAACAAATGTATAATTATCAGCATTTAAAAGGATAATCAGCTTGAACCCCATTACCAATTATACATTTATTGAATAAAAAAAGGAATCGCATTCTACTGCGACTCCTTTTCCTATTATACCTTTTGAACTTTTTTTACGACGATTAAAGTAATTATTTTATTCATATAATCACAAATTTAATTTAAACCTTCACAGAAATCATACCTAACTTGGAGGGGGCATTTTATTATAAAACTACCCCCAAAATACTAGTCAAACGTGATTGCATTTACTGTATCTGCATCTAGTTTTTTGATTACTTCGATGACTAATTTTACTGCGTTGTCAAAATCATCGCGATGTAAAACGCCTGCGTGCGAGTGGATATAACGAGTCGCAATACCGATTGAAAGTGCTGGTACACCATTTGCAGTAATATGAATTGAACCTGCATCCGTACCGCCACCAGGAATTGCTTCGTATTGATAAGGGATTCTCGCATCTTCTGCTGTTTGCACAACTAAATCGCGTAATCCTTTATGGCCAACCATTGAACCATCATAAACGATAATTTGTGGACCATCACCCATTTTCGAAGCTGCTTCTGACGGTGAAACTCCTGGCGTATCACCAGCGATGCCAACGTCTACTGCAAAACCGATATCCGGATTGATTTGGTGCGTTGCAGTTTTAGATCCACGAAGACCCACTTCTTCTTGCACTACGCCACAACCATAAACGATATTCGGGTGGTTTTCATTTTCTAATCCTTTTAATACTTCAATCGCAATTGCACAACCGATACGATTATCCCAAGCTTTTGCTAAAAGGAATTTCTCATTTTTCATAACAGTGAATTCAAAATAAGGTGCGATCATGTCGCCAGGACGTACACCCCACTCCATAACTTCTTCTTTAGAAGTTGCACCAATGTCGATGAACATTTGCTTAATATCCGCTGCTTTATTACGTTGCTCAGCAGGTAGAATATGTGGTGGTTTCGAACCGATTACACCCGTAATTGTTTCGCCAGAACGTGTAATAATTTGTACGCGCTGCGCTAACATTACTTGACTCCACCAACCACCAACAGTTTGGAATTTGATAAACCCTTTGTCATCGATTTGTGTAACCATGAATCCAACTTCATCTAGGTGACCCGCTACCATAATTTTCGGACCTTTTTCATCGCCAACTTTTTTAGCGATTAATGAACCTAAACCATCCGTTTCGATTGAATTCGCATATGGTTCAATATATTTCTTCATGACTTCGCGTGCTTCTTTTTCATTACCAGCAATAGCTCTCGCATCCGTTAATTCTTTTAACATTGTTAAAGTAGCATCTAATTGCATACAATAACCCCCTTTGTCATAATCTTCTCTATTATACAATAGAAGTTAGTATCCTGTACGCTGTCTCGCATAATTTTCTTCGTTTTTCGAAATATATGCTTGGATAATACTTTCCTCATCAAATTTTAATGAGCGAGCAATTGCGCCATAGCATTTCCAAATTTCTTCATAGTTTGGTAGCGTAACATCATCTGCAAAGACAATAATTGATTTTTGAGTTTGCAAAAATAGTTCTGTTAATGAATTTTCTCTTGCATCTTTCGGCCACTCTTCTAAGTGCGTGAAGTCACGCATAATGCCTAATGATAAAAGGAAGTGGATCGAATCTACGAATTCCTCTAAAATAACTGCATCTTCCGAAGGTCCTTTTTCACTCCAAAATTTAAAGCAACGTGTTTCATTCGCAAGTTCTCCTAGCTCTACTAATAAAGCTAAAGTTTTTTCACGAAATACATCAAAGTCGATTTTTTTCGTCTCCACAATATACGCATCTAATTGTTCTTGCATTGTAAATAATTTTTGTAAGTTCATTTTTTACATCCTCTCAAATTAGGTCAAAATAGAATGAGCCGTAAATGACGAAATCAATCAGCATTAAAAGTGTGAATCCAACAACGAATTTCATTTTTTTAATTTTGTGCCGGAACACAATCATCCCTAGAAATGCGCCAGGAGCTCCGCCGATTAAGGCTAGTAACCATAGCGATTTCTCTGGTACGCGCCATTCTCTTTTGATTGCTTTTCTTTTATCATAGCCCATCTGAATAAAACTACAAATACTACATATTATAAGCCACATAGTCACCCTTCTTTACTACTATTATTCTAGCATACGGTATGTGTCGAAAGGCAACAAAAAAAGTAGAAATTGCCAACTACTCGCAATCTCTACTCTACTACTATTTAATTTTTACGTACTTCTTATTTGCAGTAATATATTTACCTGAACCTAACTTTAAGCGTGGCGTTCCATTCGAAGACCAGCGAACGCCAGTAACAGTCAATGTTTTACCTTTTGCATAGGCTGTACCTGTTTTCTCTTTAAAGCTCACAGTTGTGTACTCATTCACTTTAGAAGTTGTTACGATTTTTTTAGGATTAATATATAAATAATCCGTTACATTGTTTACAACTTTACGTGTATTCGTTTTTAATGCACTAATATAGTAGCCTGAAATTGTTTTTAATACAGGTGTCCCTTTTGAAGTGTATTTAATATCACTAATTGTGAAAATTGTATTTGGTGAATAAGTCGCCAATTTATTTTTTGCTACAAAGTTCGTTGATTTATATGCACTTTGAGTTGTTTGTAAAATAACTTTCTTCGGCACTACAGTTGTATAATCTTCAATATTAGAACGTGTTTTCACAACATAATCCATATTCGATGTAATATAAGTACCATCGTCTAGTTTAAGTCGTGGCGTTCCACTTTTCGTTAATACAATTTTTTCGACTTCGACAATTTCATTACGATCATATCGACCGATTTTCGTATTGTCATTGAATGTTGTAGAATCATAATTCGCTACAGCTTTTTTAATCGCTACTTTTTTAGGATTCGTTGTATAGTATTTCGGTTTTGAAGGTTCGACAGGTTTTTGGACATCTTTCGTATAGAAACTTAATTCCTTCGTTCCAACCAGTTTGTTCAAATCAACATATCCTGGTACACCGGCAATTCTACCTTTATCAGTATACTGCCAAATATCATGTTTGAAAGCTGGTTTCAAATTACCATAACGTGGAATCCATACAAAATCAGCTTTAGACATATCTAAATTGAATTGATTATATGTATGATGTCCTACGTAAATACCAATTTTTTTATCTGTTAATTTACGTAATTCCGCAATGAATGAACTCGTGATTGCGCGCATTCTTTTCGGATTTTTCTCTGTACTTGTATCTTCTTCTACATCGACAACGTAGAATTTAGCGTCTTTACCTGCTCGTTTGTAGAAATCGCGTGCTTCAACTTTTGCATCTGCTTCATCAGTTGCTAAGAAGTATGCATATACACCATATGGTACGCCGTATTTTGTTGCTTGGCTTTCATATGTTTTATGTTGACGATCTTCAAGAACACTACCATATTGTGTGCGAATAATCGCTAAATCAGCCGCTTTTGAAAATTGAGACCAATTAATATTGCCTTGGTGATGAGAAATATCTACTACTACTGGATCATTCGCAGAAGCTCTTAACATCTTCGGTTGCGGTTTTGTTAAATCTGTGACAAATGGCTTACCTTCCCACTTTGATTTACTATCAGGATTAGCCGGCGCTAATTCTTCAGTGACATCATCATTTGTAGCGGCAGTTGCATTCATACTATGCATACTAAATGTTGCAATAATAAGCATAACGAATGGTAAAGCCCATTTAAAAGCTACTTTCATTTTTTGTATCTCTCCTTTTCTTGTTGACAGTCTCTTCATTCAAATTTCCTATATCTAACTGACTATTACTAGAATACCAAAAAAAACACTATTTTTGTGACATGTTTTAACATCATTTCCTTTTCAAATATTAAAAAAACATTACATTTCTGAAAAACTTGTAATAATAGACCTATAAATATACCTTTTGTAACAATAGACAAAAAAAGCAAATCACAGATTGTGATTTGCTTTTGATTTACTGCTCATACCAAGGGATTTCTTTGTATAAAGTTTTCTTCGCTGAGACATATTTACCATTATCTAATCTAAATCTAGGATAACCAAGCTTATTATATTCAATGCCTACTACTTGGATATTCGTGCCGATTGCCACATCCACCGGTTTATTCTCTGCATTATCATCATTTTCTTCACCAAACATTAATGTTTCATACATTTTCATTTTCTTTTTTGTTTGTAAATGATGCGTTACATCGCGGTAATAGTTTTCGATTGTACTTGGTGCTTCAATTACATCATTTTTACTCGCTGATACAAATTTACCACTTAGAATTTGGAATCTGTTTTGCCCTGAACCATTATAAACTACTTTATTAACATTAAAAATTGTGTATTGAGGGATTTTTTCTGGTTTTCTATTTGAAGTAGAAGAATCATAAATGTATAGCTCTTTCTTAGTAATAATCTTCTTCACTTTGTCATCTGCTGTGTAAAAACCTTCTGCTTTTGCTGCAGTTGTTTTTAATACAAGTGCTTTACTTGCTGTAACGAAAAGGCCATTAGATAATTCTAATCTTGGTGTACCCGCAGATGATTTTGTGATTTTTTCAACTTTTAGGACAGAACCTTCTGCATATGTTTTTTTGTAGTTTTTACTAACTAGGTCACGTTTTTTATATGCTTTTACCTTCTTTTTCAAAATGACATATTTAGGATTCATCACATAGTATTTTTTCACTAGTTCTGAATTTGAAGTTTGTGAAATCTTATTCGTGAAAAATTCTAATTTCGTGCCATTTGCAAGTCTGTTTAAATCTACATTACCGTTAATTCCTGGAACTCGACCACTACTTGTATACTGCCATAGTTGGTGGTTATAAGCTGGTGATGTATAGCCATAACGTGGAATCCATACAAATTCAAATTTCGATGTATCTAAATTAAATGAACTGTATAAATGGTTCGCCACATATAGTCCGATTTTCTTATCTGTTAGTTCACGTAACTCTTTTACATACTCATTCACTACTCTACGCATAGAGTAACCATTTTTATTTGTTTTTACTTCTACATCGAGAACATAGAATTCAGTATTTTTACTTGCGCGGTTGTAGAAAGCTCTCGCTTCTGCTCTTGCTTCCGCTGGTGTTCCCGCTCTTACGAATGAATATACCCCAAAAGGAAGATCTTGACGTTTCGCTGCACTTTCATATGATTTATGCATATAATCTTCTACACTAATTCCGTCCTGTGTTCGGATAATGACTAAATCTAGCGCTGCGGCTGCTTTATCCCAATCAATATTGCCCTGCCATTTTGAAATATCGGCAATCAATGGCGCGTCAGCAGATTGTTTTTGTAATAATTTATTGCTTGGGTATTCCCATGGAACTGTACTCTCAGGTTTTGCAGTATTTTCGTAAGCTTTCGCTTCATTAGTAAAAGCTAGTCCGAAAACAACTGATAATGAAAGTATAAATAAGAGCATTAAAATCTTCTTCATTCTGTCAATCCTTCCTAGTTCTAAAGTCTTTTTATATTATAATCAATTATTCCCATTTTAGCACTCGTATAATACAACAGCAATTCTATTTCATTACTTTTATTACATATTAATGTCATATCGATTGCATTTGGTAATTATTTAGTTTTTTTATCACATTTCTATAGAACCATCTTTTTTCAAAAAAAATACTCCACTTTCGTAAAATTTTCATTTACAAAAGTGAAGTTATTTTTAACTTAAATTGTTAATGCTGGCCCAAAGAATTCATAGTGAACTTGTTCTCTTGATACACCTAACTCATCTAGTTCATTAATGACCATTTGCATAAAGCCGACTGGACCACAAAGGTAGAATTCACCGTTCAAATCAACATTTTCTTTTAAGAATTGTGCAGATATTTTACCAAGTTGGTCCGTTGCAATTGCATTGTATGACGCATTTTCATTTGTCATTGCTACTTGGCTCAATTCACATTCAAATGCTAGCTCATTTAAATGACTTGCACTATGAATAAACTGAACGGAATGATTTCCTTTTGCTGCTTCATGATACATGCTTAGTAGCGGTGTAGCGCCGACTCCACCTGCGATAAATGTGACAGGTTTTTCTGTATTTTCATAAACGAAAGTTCCTGCTGGTACACTAATTGGTAGCGTGTCGCCAACTTGAAGATTTTCACCTAAATAATTTGATACTTTACCATTTGGCGTATTTTTCACATCTTTTTTCACCGAGATACGATAGTTTTCTCCATCAAATGCTTTTGATAAACTGTATTGACGGTTCATCGTATATTCTTCACCTGGGATTGATACTTGAACTGTAATGAACTGGCCAGGTAAGTACTCTGGCAAAGCACTGCCATCTTTTGGTTTTAAATAGAATGATGTGATCAAAGCATTTTCAGCTACACGATTCACAACTTCAAATTCTTTAAATCCTCGGAAACCACCTGATTTATTTTCGGCTTCTGTATAGAGTGCCTCTTCTTCTTGGATGAATACATCTGCGATCACGCCATAAGCTTCGCCCCAAGCTTGAATGATTTCATCCGTTGCAGCATCTCCTAATACTTCTTTGATCGCGCGTAATAAGAACTCCCCTACAATTGGATAATGTTCAGGTAATACACCTAAACTTCTATGTTTTTGAGCAATTTGTTTCACGACTGGGATAATTGCTGGTAAATTTTCAATATGAACTGCAGCCGCATATACTGTATTTGCTAACGCTGTTTGTTGTCTGCCTTGCGCTTGATTTGTATGATTAAAAATATTTAATAGTGCAGGGTGTTCTTCGAATAAATTTTTATAAAAGGTTTTAGTAATTGTAACTCCGTGTACTTCTAATACTGGTGCTGTTGATTTTACGATGTCCATTGTATGTTGTGATAACATATCAATCACCCTCTCATTTTTGTTTACACTCATAGAATAGTCCTCTTTTCGATTTAAAGCAATATGTAAAATACATTTTTAACAGAAAAGACATATTTGAAATACATCTTTAAAATTCACGAAGTTTTCCGTAGACATGGTATAATAGATATCATACTTGGAGGTGAGTCAGGTGAGACTAACTTTATATACTGATTACTCATTACGTGTATTGCTCTATTTAGGTGCTAAGGATCCTGAGGAACTTTCCACTATTCAAAATATTTCTGATTCATACGGTATTTCAAAAAATCATTTAATGAAGGTTACACATGAGCTAGGAAAGATGGGATATATCGAAACGGTTCGAGGTCGTGGCGGTGGTATTCGTTTAGCTGTTGTACCTGAAGAAATTAATATAGGTCAACTCGTTCGAAAAACGGAAGAGGATTTTTATTTAGTGGAATGTTTTAACCCTGAATCAGTCGGCTGTATCATTTCGCCTGTCTGTAGTTTAAAAGGGGCTTTGAATAAAGCTTTACATGCCTATATTGCTGTCCTTGATTCCTATCATTTAAGCGACTTCCTTACTTCAAAAGAAGACTTAGCGGCAATATTATTTAATGACTAACTAATCATGAGATTGAATTCAATCTCATGATTTTATTTTTCAATTGCTTTCAAAAAAGGTTTGTTAGGAGTTAGTTCAATGTTATTGATCGTAATTTATCTAAAATAATGCACATATATTATTTAATGTTTTGGTGCGACTTCTGCGGGAACAGCACGAGCTGAAGTCCTACTCGCAGAAAGCGTCGTCCAATTCGAAAATTACCTAAAATAAAAAAGAGCAAAGTCCGAAGACTCTACTCTTTCAACATGCCTGAATGCATGAATTATTTTGCAATTGCAGTTTTAGCAGTTTCAGCTAATTGTGCGAAAGCAGCTGCATCATTTACAGCTAATTCAGCTAACATTTTACGGTTAACTTCGATTTCAGCAAGTTTTAAACCGTGCATTAGACGGCTGTAAGAAAGACCGTTAATACGTGCTGCTGCGTTGATACGAGTGATCCATAATTTACGGAAATCACGTTTCTTTTGACGACGGTCACGGTATGCATATTGACCAGACTTCATTACTGCTTGGTTCGCTACTTTATAAAGTGTGTGTTTTGAACCGTAATAACCTTTTGCTAATTTTAAAACCTTTTTACGACGCTTGCGCGACACTATTCCGCCTTTTACGCGTGGCATAGTTCATTACCTCCTGTTATTTACCTTGTTGATAAATAATGTATGTTATTCTTATTTCATGTAAGCTAATAAAGATTTGATGCGTTTGTAATCACCAGATGATACTAATGATTGTTTGTTAAGATGACGTTTTGCTTTTGTAGATTTGTTAGCAAATAAGTGAGAGCCGTATGCACGGTCACGTTTTAATTTACCAGTACCAGTTCTTTTAAAGCGTTTTGCAGCGCCACGGTGTGTTTTCATTTTTGGCATTTGGATTTCCTCCTATTACTATAAACTCTATAAAATTATTTCTCGACCTTAGGTGCTAAGAGCAAGAACATACTTCGGCCTTCCATTTTCGCACGCTGTTCAACAGTGGCTACTTCTGAACAAGCCTCAGCAAAGCGATCTAAAACGCGTTGACCGATCTCTTTGTGCGTAATCGCACGACCTTTAAAGCGGATAGATGCCTTAACTTTGTCTCCTTTTTCAAGGAATTTGATTCCGTTACGTAACTTCGTTTGGAAGTCATGTTCATCAATCGTTGGTGAAAGTCGGACTTCTTTAAGTTCAATAATCTTTTGATTTTTTCGAACTTCACGATCTTTCTTTTGTTGTTCAAATTTGAATTTACCGTAATCCATAACACGAGCAACTGGTGGCTTGGCTTGCGGAGCCACAAGGACAAGATCCAAATTTGCACGTTCTGCAAGTTGTAAAGCATCGTTACGAGTTTTAACGCCTAGTTGATCACCATTGTGATCGATTACACGTAATTCACGAGCACGAATACCTTCGTTTACATACATGTCTTTGCTAATAACAATCCACCTCCATGTAGTATTGAAATACTTTGTTTGGGCCAGGAAGCCCTGTCGGAACAGAAATTTCGATGTCCATAGAAAAAGGCGGACATTTGTCGAAATGTCCGCCCGCGTATATGTTGACATGCGAAATTGCATGTTCGATTCATCAATTAACCTGTCAATACCTCTATTGAGGATCGAGACTCAGGTGAGAAGCGGGCAGCCTCTACTTCAACCACAAACTTTTGTATTTGTTAACCTCACTTATATTAACACTATAATGATAAGCTGTCAACCACTTCAGTCTAAATAACTTCGAAAAACATAGGCTTTTTTTGATTTATATTTAGTTTCAGCCCAACCGTTTTCATCTACGCTTAAAACGATTACTTTTCCACTTTTAGAAAGCGTCCCTACTATTTTCCCACTCATCGAAGGTTGCTCCCTAATATTCAAGTGATTTGCCGTCACTCTATACGACTGATCCTCTCCAAGAAACCATTGCAATGATTTCGTCCCTGTCAGTCGATTTAAATCAACCGACCCAGTAATACCCGCAATTTTCCCTCGATCCGTATATTGATGTAAATCACATTTGTATTTTGGTGCAATAAGATCTCGCCCGTTTTGATGATAACGTGGCAACCAAATAAAGTCTGCTGAACTTGTCTTAATATTAAAATCTTCATATTCATGATGCGCGATGTAGATTCCTATTTTCTCCGCTCCTAAAAGTCGCAACTGTTGTAAATAAGCTTCCGCACCAGCTCGCATATTCCCCATTGTCTTCATTTCGACATCAATTACGTAAAATAAAGGCTTCCCATAAACATTCGCTCGAGCATAAAAGTCTTTCGCCTCCACTTTCGCATCTTCTGTAGACGTGAAACGAGCAAAAGCATACACGCCATATGGAATACACATTGACTCGCATCCCTTAGCATGAATGCCATACATCGAATCTTTCACAACGGAACCATCTTGCACACGTAAGATGGCCAAACTGCATTCCTTCCCTAGTTCATTATAATTCACTTTATTTTGCCACTTGGATAAATCGACTATTTTCTTCATGAACATCCCTCCTACCTACTATATAGAAGAAAGTAAAAAAAACAGACCTCATTAATCGAAATTAATAAGGTCTGAATGAAACATTATTTTACAGTAATCTCTTTAATGATTGATGCTACAAACTCATCTAATGATACTGTTTCTGAATCTTTCGAGCCGTAACGACGAACGTTTACGCCATTCGATTCAACTTCTTTATCACCTAATACAAGCATGTAAGGAATTTTTTGCATTTGTGCTTCACGGATTTTGTATCCTAATTTTTCTTCACGGTAATCCATTTCTACACGAACACCAGCAGCAACTAATTTCTCTTCAACTTGTTTTGCATAGTCGAAGTGAACTTCGTTTGATACAGGAATTACTTGTACTTGAACTGGAGCTAACCATGCAGGGAATGCGCCTTTGTATTCTTCAATTAAGAAGGCTACGAAACGTTCCATAGTTGATACAACACCACGGTGAATTACGACTGGACGATGTTGTTTACCATCATCACCAACGAAGTTCAGGTCGAAACGTTCTGGTAATAAGAAGTCTAATTGAACTGTAGATAGAGTTTCTTGTTTACCGATTGCAGTTTTCACTTGAACATCAAGTTTTGGACCGTAGAATGCTGCTTCGCCATCTGCTTCATAGTAATCTAGACCAAGTTCATCCATCGCTTCTTTTAGCATGCGTTGTGCTTTTTCCCACATGTCATCGTCATCGAAGTATTTCTCAGTATCTTCTGGATCACGGTAAGAAAGGCGGAATTCATAATCTTCAAGGTTGAAGTCTTTATAAACTGATTGAACTAATTCAACCACTTTTTTGAATTCTTCTTTGATTTGATCTGGACGTACGAAAAGATGCGCATCATTTAAAGTCATGCCACGTACACGTTGTAATCCTGATACAGCACCAGACATTTCGTAACGGTGCATCGTTCCTAATTCCGCGATACGTAATGGTAGGTCGCGGTATGAACGCATTGCTGATTTATAAACCATCATATGGTGAGGACAGTTCATTGGACGTAATACGAATGTTTCGTGATCTACTTCCATTGGTGGGAACATATCTTCTTGGTAATGATCCCAGTGACCAGAAGTTTCATAAAGTGATTTAGAACCTAGTACTGGAGTATATACATGTTTGTACCCTAGTGCTAATTCTTTATCAACGATGTAGCGCTCGATTGTACGGCGGATCGTCGCACCATTTGGTAACCAAAGTGGAAGACCTTGCCCTACTAATTGGCTGTTTGTAAAGATTTCTAATTCTTTACCAATTTTACGGTGATCACGTTCTTTTGCTTCTTCAAGCATTTGTAGATGATGTTTTAACTCATCTTTCGTGAAGAATGCTGTACCGTAAATACGTTGTAACATTTTATTATCTGAGTTCCCTCTCCAATAAGCACCTGCGATTGAAAGAAGTTTGAACTCTTTAATTTTATTAGTTGAAGGAACGTGTACACCACGGCAAAGGTCGAAGAAATCGCCTTGTTCGTAAATTGATACTTGTTCATCTTCTGGAATTGCTTCTAATAATTCTAATTTATATTCATCATCGATTTCAGCAAAACGACGTTGAGCTTCGGCACGAGAAACATCGTGACGTACTACTTCTACGTTTTCTGCAATGATTTTTTTCATTTCTTTTTCAATTTTAGCGAAATCTTCTGAAGTAATTGGTTCTGGTGCGTCCATATCATAGTAGAATCCACCTTCAATTACTGGACCAATCCCTAATTTAATTCCTGGGAATAGGCGTTTTACAGCTTGTGCTAATAAGTGGGCTGTAGAGTGACGTAACACTTCTAAAGCTTCTGAATCAGCTGGTGTAATAATCGCGATTGTACCGTCTTCGTTTAAAGGTGTTTTAGTATCCACTAATTCTCCGTTAAATTTACCAACGATTGCTTTTTTTCGTAATCCTGGGCTAATTGCTGCTGCAACTGCATCTGTAGTAATACCTTTTTCATACTCTTTTACTGACCCGTCTGGGAAAGTTAATTTGATCATGTCTGCCATAGTTTATTCTCTCCTTTTTATTATTTCGAAAGCTCTGGGCCACAAGTCGGAGATCGTTTTTGAACACAAAAAAGCACCATCCCAAAAAGGGACGATGCGTACGCTCGTGGTTCCACCCTTCTTCCTTCCATGCAAAAATAAACCTCTTGCAAAGACGAAGCTCTCGATCGGCTAACGGGCCGCTACCGTCGACAATTACTAGGATTTCACTGTCGCTGCTCCAAGGTGGTAAATCATTAGCCGTCACTGGAATACTCACACCGCTGTATCCCTCTCTGAAAGTTGTGCTAACCATTATTGTCCTTATCCGTGCATTTAATAGTATGCTTGCAATTATAAACCTAACTTCTTATTGTTGCAACATTCATTTTAATTAAAATCTCTTAAATTAAAGCCTTTTAAGAAAATCGGTTCTGTAATAGCTTTTATTCGTTCCATAATCCGCTTCGCTTTCACCGGATCGAATTCGCCTTTATTCGTTTTAGAAATAGATGCCTCTAATCCATCATAATCTAAGTTTGATGAGATGAAAGTTGGTAACTGCTCTGCCATACGATAATGAAGAATAGAACCTAAAATCTCATCCCTCGTCCATGCGGTAAGCGATTCTGCACCCATATCATCTAGCATCAGGACAGGCGCTTTTTTTGCAAACTCGAATTTCTCTTCAAGTTTTGGAGTCCCAATCGCATTTTTAAGCTCACGAAGGAATTCTGGTACATAAACTAATACGGTCGCTACTTTAAGAGTCGCAAGCTCATTGGCAATGGCTCCGAGTAAAAATGACTTACCAACACCAAAATCACCATATAAATAAAAGCCTTTGCGCGGTAATTCTCCAGTCGTTTTCACTTCTTCAACAAATGCACGCGCTTTTTCAGCCAAATCAGATCGTTCTTCACTATAAATTCGAATATCATCCAACGTCGCCTTTAAGACATCTTTCGGCATATGCATACTTGAAATCATATTCTCCGTTTTACGGCGCTCATCTTCTACTAGTTTTTGTTGGCAAGGCGAATACTCAATATCAATAAGCCCTCGTGTTAATGACAATTTAGGTACAAAACCACCGATTGTATTAACGCACTCTTTTACCGAAGGGCATTCTGCGCAATCATGTTGCTGATTTTTAAACTCATATAATTTCCCTAAGCCTTTTTCAATTGTTTCGCTTGTTACTTCTTTATTCTCTTGAACAAATTTTTGGATTTGAGGATCGGCTAACAATTCTTCTTGAATTGATTGAAATCTCTCTTGGAATTGAGCATCCATTTTCTTATTCAGTTCATTTTGAATTGGTTTCATATACGCCACCTCCTACTTATTTTTTTTGAACTGTCTTTCAAGTTCTTCTAGTTGAGCTAGGTTACTCGGCTTTTCGGAAGAATTAATCCATTTTGGCAATTCTTTCTTCGCGCCACCTGAATAACTTGTCTTCCCATATTTTTGAGCATTTGACTTCCGTTGATTCGACGCGACTTTGATCGCTTCTTCAACAGTTTTCACTTCATTTTTACGCCAAGTGCTTGCGATCGCTTCTAAGAAAGGTGCATTTAAACTACCTTCACTAATGAAGTACGCATAATGCAGTAATGTGTTTAAAACGGGATTTTCAAATTCATATTTAGCCGCAAAGTCTTTGACGATTTTTATGTCTTTTGAAAAAGGTTCTTTGCCGTCAGACAACAGATTTAACATAGTAATCGGTTCTGTTTTGCTTACTAGTTGAATGAAATCTGCTTCTAGATGCTCAAAGGTTTTAATTTTCTGCTTGTTCGCAACTTCCGTTTGATAAAAATTATGTGCTGCTGATTGTAATAGCAAGAATTTCTGATGTGTATTTTCGATTGGATTCTTTTTCGTAGTTGGCGATTTTTTATCGATGAAATCTCTCGCTTCTCTCATAGCTTGAGCTGCTGTCGAAATCTCCTTTTTACGCCAATTGGCAGCGATTGTTTGGACGAATTTCTTGTTCATCCCTAAATCACTACTCAAATAAACATAATGAATTAACACATTGACAACAGGGACTTCCATTTCATATTTACCGACTAGGTCCGCAAATAATTCAATATCCTGTTCGAATGGCTCTTGATCATTATTTACACCTTTAAGAACTTCAATCATGCTTGTTTTTTCAAAATACTCTACAAGCTCCTCGTAACGATTTCCCCACCCTTTATTCTCATCGAATTTCTCTTCTGATGGATTCATCATGGCGATTTCTGGTGGTGTTTTCGAAACATTTAATTTATAAAATTCACTTGCTGCTTTTCTGATGGCACTTGGTGACACCGTATCATCATCTTGAATCGCTAAAATCAATACATTTTTCATATCTAAAGCATTGAAATTGTAGGTGAAAGCTGTTTTCGCAATACATTCTTTGATTTCTGGTGTCAAATAACGATGCGGAATCATCGCCTCACTCAAACTAGTGAATAATAAATTAAAGTCGAATTCTCTGTATTCGAAAGGAATATCGATTGGTTTCTCAATAATCGGCTGTTCGAAATCATTCGCTGGCATATGTTGTTGAATCGGTTTGTACACATCTGTAAATTGACGTGACACTTCTTCCATACCCTCTTTTGATACACCTTTAGGTAAAAAGCGTTGACGCAATGAACGGTATGTTTTTTCGCCAATTTTACTAAAAAGGAACATAGATAATAGAGGATCATCAAAAAAGCGACGAGCCTCTAGTGGTGGCATGACATCATACGCGAAATAGCGAAATTGGTCATCCTCTTTTTTATATGTACGAATCAAACCAATCGCCTCTAATGCAATTCGAGCTTTAAAAATGGCATGAATCGACATCCCTAAACTATTCATCAAATGGTAGTGGGAATAATTAACTTCTTCTCGGTCCTCTCCCTCAGCCCAAAGTTGAAAGTACAAGCTAATTGGTTCTGGTCCAATCAAAGGTTGGTACAGCAAAGTAACGAGTTTTCTTTCATAGCTGGAAAGAGGGAACGGGATTTGAGTAATAAATCGATCTACTGGACGTAATTCATTTAATAATTGCAAAGCGTTCCCCTCCTTCTACTAATTTAAGTAGTTTTATATTTCATCTTCTTGGCGTTCAATTAATTCTCTCAACTCATCGATAAATACGTTGATATCTTTAAATTGACGATATACTGAAGCAAAACGAACATATGAAACTTCATCGATTTTTGCTAGGCGATCCATTAATTTCTCACCTACATCTTCAGATTTCACTTCGCCGTTACCAGCTCTACGTAAATCTTGTTCAATTGCAAAAACAACTTCCTCTAGTTCGTTTAGTGCTACCGGGCGTTTTTCGCAAGCACGAATTAAACCTCTCAATACTTTCTCGCGGCTGAACTCTTCACGAGAGCCATCTTTCTTCACGACAATTAGAGGCATTTCTTCTACTTTTTCAAATGTTGTATAACGATAACCACATGATTCACATTCACGACGACGACGAATCGCTTTGTTGTCATCAACTGGGCGACTATCAATTACTTTTGTTCCATTATATTGACAAGAAGGACATCTCATATTTTTTCTCTCCTGAATTAAATACTATTTAGTTTATCTATTATAACAAATAATCCTATTTAATATCGAATATTCGTCGTTTTTTCCGACAATTTCATATGAAACAGAACTTTTTATACAAAAAAACCTCGATTTAGTACGCTGTACGAATATGTACGAGCGTATAAACCGAGGATTCATTTGAAAAGTTAGCGATTAAGCTTCAACAGAATTTAATTCACGTGCAACTTTTTGAGTTAAATCTACAACGCGAGTTGAGTAACCCCACTCGTTATCGTACCAAGCAAGAACTTTCACTTTACGAGTGCCCATAACCATAGTAGTTAAGCCATCAATAGTAGCTGATGCTGGGTTCGTGTTGAAGTCGATTGATACTAATGGTTCCATTGTGAAATCAAGGATTCCTTTTAATGGACCTTCAGAAGCTTTGATGAATGCAGCATTCACTTCTTCAACTGTAACGTCTTGGTTTAAATCGACAACTAAGTCAACTAAAGAAACGTTTGGAGTTGGTACGCGAAGAGCCATTCCGTGTAGTTTACCTTTTAATTCAGGTAGCACTAATGTTAATGCTTTTGCTGCACCTGTAGAAGTAGGGATGATTGATGCTGCACACGCACGAGCGCGACGTAAGTCTTTGTGTGGGTTATCAATGTTTTTTTGGTCATTTGTATATGAGTGAACAGTCGTCATTAGACCATTATCAATACCAAATGTATCGTTTAATACTTTCGCTACAGGAGCAAGGCAGTTTGTTGTACATGAAGCGTTAGAAATAACATCGTGTTTCGCTAAATCTAATTGCTCATCATTTACGCCCATTACTACTGTAATATCTTCGTTTTTACCAGGTGCTGTTAAAATAACTTTTTTAGCGCCTGCTTCTAGATGTAGAGCTGCTTTGTCGCGATCGTTAAATTTACCAGTTGCTTCGATTACGATGTCAACACCAAGTTCTGTCCAAGGTAAGTTAAGTGGATCACGTTCTGAAACGATTTTTACACGTTTACCGTTAACGATTAAAGCGCCTTCAGCTGCTTCAACTGTACCTGCGAATTGACCATGGTTAGTATCGTATTTTACTAAGTGAGCTAAAGTCTCCGATGGATAACTAGCGTTAATAGCAACAACATTTAAATCATCTTGAAGTATCGCCTGACGGAACACCATACGTCCGATACGGCCAAATCCGTTAATAGCAATAGAAACTGTCATGAAAATATCCTCCTGTTTTAAAAGAAATTCTTTTAATATGTTTTATGTGAATTAGTATAACACATTAAACTCAAAGTCGAACAGAATTCACGTTAAAATCAAAAGTTTTTATTTTCTGACTATTCCTACATGCGATTACTGCGTCAAAAAATTACCAATTATTGAATGCCCCATTCTTTTAAAATATAGCGTAATTGTTCCTTCGTTTTTTCGACTGAATCGTTGTTATAAATGACTGCATCTGCTCCATCTTCTTTCACCGAAAGTGGTAATTGAGAGCTGATTCTCGCTTTCGCATCTTCTTCAGAAAGCTGATTTCTCTCCATCAATCTTGTCAATTGTGTGTCTTCCTTAACCGAAACAACTAAGATCTTTTCAACAAAGTGTTGTAGCTTACTTTCAAATAATAACGGGATATCCATGACGACCACTTCCGCACCTTGCTCTACCCAGCAATCCCTTTGTGCCAACATTTCTTTGCGAATAGCTGGATGCATGATGTCATTCAAAACCGTTCTTTTTGATGGATCATGAAAGATAATACTGCCTAATTTTTGACGGTTCAATTGACCATCTTCAAGTAAAATATCCTCGCCGAATTGTTCTACAATTTCTTGAAGAGCTTGTTTTCCAGGTTCGACTACGACACGTGCAACTTGATCTGCATCGACGATTGGAAAATTCATTTCTTCAAGCATTTTCGCAACTGTACTTTTCCCACTTGCGATACTTCCTGTTAATCCAATAATCATAATTTCACCCTCTATTTTTGACAATTAGGACAGTAATAAGAATTCCGTCCTGCGATTGTTTTTTGTTTTGTATTAGTATGACACATTGGGCAAATATTCATCCCATACATTTTCAATCGGTCCTGCATCCCACCAGCTTCACCATTAATATTTCGATAATCTGAAATAGAAGAGCCACCAAACGCAATACTTTCAAGCAATACAGCAACAATCGTGTCGAATAACTGCTCTTTCTTCGTCCCACTTATAAGGGATGTTTTCCGTCCTGGTCTAATCCCTGCACGGAACAATGCTTCAGTCGCATATATATTGCCGCAGCCACAAAGCACTTGGCCATCCATAATGACCGCTTTTATTTCTTTATTTTTATACTTTGGTAAGTTACAGCAATCAAGAAAATATTGCTTCGCATCTGCATCGAATGGTTCAGGTGCTAATTTGAGAATTGGTGGGAATTGAGCTAAATTTTCAACTAATCTCACTTCTCCAAATCGGCGAATATCCGCATATACTAGCGTTTGATCCCCATCTAATTGTAACTCTACATGGCGATGATTTTGAAATTTACCTTCTTGAATTTCTTCAGCATTCTTCAAATCAAACCAACCACCCGACATACCAAGGTGATTGATCATTTTAAATTGCTGACCGTCTCTTTCTAAATCAAATAGAATGTATTTTGAACGTCTCGTAATTTTTACAATTTTCATCCCTTCAAGGTGTTCAATCAATTGTTCAGGCGTTGTACCTTTGACAATACTTTGCTTCCCCACTTCATGACTTGCCTTAACAGTTGGTGATATTTGCACACTTTGAATCGTCTTGCCTTCAACAACAGGTTTCAACGATCGAACGACACCTTCTACTTCTGGTAATTCAGGCATTTTTCCACTTCCTATTTCGCATCGTACCAAGTGTTCCCAGCAGAATAATCTGCAAGTAATGGTACATCTAATTTAACTGTATTCGCCATTACTTCTGGCACTAATTTTTCTAAGATTGCAATTTCCTCAACAGGTGCTTCGAAAATTAATTCATCATGTACTTGTAATAGCATTTTCGCTTGCAGCTTATGCTCTTTTAAAGCTAAATCCATATCGATCATCGCTTTTTTAATAATATCAGCTGCGCTACCTTGGATTGGCGTATTCATAGCAGTACGTTCTGCAAAACTACGTAAATTGAAGTTACTTGAATTTAAGTCTGGTAAATAGCGACGGCGGTTTAATAATGTCGTGACATAACCTTGTGATTTCGCTTCTTTTACGATGTCTTCCATATAGGTTTTGACACCTGGGAAACTTTCGAAATAACGTTCGATAAATTCAGCTGCTTCTTTACGGCTAATGTCTAAGTTTTGAGAAAGTCCATAATCACTAATTCCGTATACAATACCGAAGTTAACCGCTTTTGCTGCGCGTCTCATATTCGAAGTTACAGCATCTTCTTCCACGTGGAATACTTTCATTGCTGTATTCGTATGAATATCTAAACCGTGTAAGAAAGCTTGCATCAAGTTTTCATCTTGTGACATATGCGCAAGTACACGCAATTCGATTTGAGAATAATCGGCTGCGAATAACTGCCATCCTTCTTTCTCAGGAATGAATGCTTGGCGAATTTTACGACCTTCTTCCAATCGAATCGGGATATTTTGTAGATTTGGATCCGTTGAACTTAAGCGCCCTGTCGCCGTTAATGCTTGCTGGTATCTCGTATGGATTTTATGATCATCCGCATGAATTTCCTTCGTCAAACCTTCGATATATGTTGATTGTAATTTACCAAGTTGGCGATATTGTAAAATATGTTCGATAATATCGTGTTCTGGCTTTAATTTATCTAATACATCAGCCGCTGTTGAGTAGCCTGTTTTCGTTTTTTTGATTACCGGAAGCCCAAGTGTTTCGAACAATACGACGCCTAGTTGTTTTGGCGAATTAATATTGAATTTCTCACCTGCTGCAGCATAAATATTCGCTTCGATTTCTGCTAAACGTGCTTTTATTTCCACACCCATTTCCTCAAGAGTAGATGCTTCCACACGAATCCCTTCAATCTCCATACCTGCTAGTACTTTCGCTAGAGGAAGTTCGATTTCATTGTATAAATCAAATTGTTCATTTTCATGTAATTTCTTCAAAACACGATCACGTACTGTAAAGACCGCTAACGCTTGGCGACATGCATGCTCAGCAAGTGCTTCACCTTCTGGATTTGTACGTTTTGCGCCCTTACCATACACGACTTCATTAGATTGGATATCCGAATAATGATAGTGATTTGACACTGCCGCTACATCATCTGAAGCGAATGCAGGATCATCAATATACGCCGCTAACAATAGGTCGAACTCAATCCCTTGTAGTTTGATGCCATCTCTCGCAAACGCAGCTTGATGTTTTTTCAAATCAAAAACATATTTCACTTTTTGCTCATCTTCTAAATAATTTTTGATTGATTCACTTTTAAGTACATTTTCATACGTTACAAAATAGGCCTGTTCTTCATTTACAAATGCTACACCTAGTTGTAGCGCGGTATGATAATGTTCATTTTCGATTTCTAAGTGAATCGCTAAGCCTGTCACTAGTTCTTTATCAGTTAAATCATCCACAATTTTATAATCCAATTCCATTGTTTCATGTTCTTCTGATTCATATTCACTTTTCTCAATCAATGTTTTAAAGTCTAGCTCTTTCCAAAGTGTGAAAAGTTCATCCACATTTGGGCCATCCCATTTCAAATCGTCAACCTTCACTTCGATTGGTGCTTCCAGTAAGATCGTCGCTAATTCCTTACTCATCAGTGCTTGTTCTTTATTTGCTACAAGCTTTTCTTTCATTTTAGAAGCTTTCATCGCATCGATATTTTCATAAACTTCCTCTACTGACGGATGTTCTTTTAATAGTTTAATGGCTGTTTTTTCTCCAACGCCAGGTACGCCTGGAATATTATCCGAAGCATCGCCCATTAACCCTTTCATATCAATGATTTGAAGTGGTTTCAGGCCATATTTTTCCTCGATATGAGCCGGAGTGTAATGCTCGATATCTGTCATACCTTTTCTCGTAATATAAACCGTCGTATTGTCAGTCGCCAATTGCGTTAAATCCTTATCTCCAGAAATAACAACAACTGGTAATCCTCGGCTTTCAGCTTGACGTGCAAGTGTACCGATAATATCATCCGCTTCATAATTTTCAAGTTCATAACGCTTCATATTATAAGCTTCTACTAGTTTACGTAAATACGGGAACTGCTCCGATAATTCTGGTGGTGTCTTCTGTCTTCCACCTTTATATTCTGTATATGTGCTATGGCGAAATGTCGTTTTACCTGCATCAAATGCAACTAAAATATGTGTAGGTTGTTCTTCTTCCAATATTTTTTGAAGCATCGTTGTAAATCCATACACAGAGTTCGTATGAATCCCTTGGCTATTCGTTAATGGTGGTAAAGCAAAAAATGCGCGGTACGCTAGACTATTTCCGTCCAGTAATAATAATTTTTCCTGCGTCATTTCATCACACTCCTGTTCGTATATTCATCTACTCTATTCTACCACGCGACTGTTCAAATAAGAAAACGACAAGCAAAAAGAGTAAGAAAACACGCGAAATGTAAACTTCACGTAAGTTTCCTTACTCTTGATCAATTATTCTGTAATTAGGGGATATTCATGTATGAAGGGGGCTTCATACACACAGTATATCAAGCGGATGTGAATGTATTATTTGCATTTTGTAAAGGGAATGTAAATTATCGAGCTAATGGGATTAAGACACGCATTGTCGTCCCAACACCCTCTTCACTTTTCACGACAATTTTACCTTCATGCGCTTCTACTAAATGTTTTACAATCGCAAGTCCTAGACCTGTTCCACCTGAGTTACGACTTCTCGCACGATCAACACGATAGAATCGTTCAAATACGCGCGGAATCTCAGATTTTTGAATACCGATCCCTTGGTCACGAATCTCTACAGCTCCATAATTACCTTGAATTGAAACAGTAATATCAATCTGTTTTTGAGGTTTCGAATAAGTTACCGCATTAACAAGAAGGTTGACGACTACTTGTGTTAATCGATTTGTATCACCTAAAACTTGCACTTCCTCATCTTTTTGTTTCAGATTAATCGTCATTTCTTTTTCTTCGATTTGAATTTTCGCCATCTCAACACTGCTATTAACGATTTCAGTTAATGAAGTTTTCACTAAATCTACTGTGAATCCTTCCTTCTCAATCTTAGATAGTTCTAGTAAATCTTGAACAAGGGATTGCAGTCGATTACTCTCTTTATACATAATATCCAAAAATGATAATAATGTTTCTTCATCTTTATAAGCGCCGTCAATTAATGTTTCAGAAAAACCTTTAATGGACGTAATCGGCGTACGCAGTTCATGCGATACATTCGCCACGAAATCTTTACGCACTTGCTCCAATTTCTTCAATTCCGTAATATCATGCATGACGATGACGACACCTAGCCAATGACCATGTTCCCCGATCACAGGTGCGCCATACACTTCCATATGACGAATTTGATTATTAATGACAAGTAGAATTTGTTTACGATACGGTGTTTCCGTCATAAAGACATAATCGACAAATTCTTCTAAGCTTTGATCGACACCTATTTCGCGAAATACATGATGTTGAACGTCTTCATATTCACGATTGAATACAGATAGGAAACTATTATTCACGACCGAAATTTCGCCTTCTCGCCCAATCATAACAAGTGCACTTCCCATATTATCAATAAGCGTTTTGAGTCGCTCTTGCTCCACTTCACGCGTTAACATGATGTCTTGCAAATTACGCGCTAAGACATTGATTGATTTACTTAATTGAGTTGTTGCGCCATCATTCGTTTCAAATGCTCTCGCTCGATAATTGCCTTGCGCAAGCTCTAATGCAGTATGCGTCACATGCTCTACCGAAGATGAAAGTTTCTTAAATAAATGATTCGTCGTCAGCATTAATAAAATAAACACTGAGATCAACGCGATGATTAAGACTAACCAGAAATGCCAGCGCGTTTCCGTTAACTCTTCTGAAAGAAAGCTAGATGGCAATAGATTTTGAATATCATTTTGCTGTTTTGCATTTAATTTGATATTTTCTGATGTAAGATAATTCGTTAAGTTTTCATGTAACTGCCCGCTATTTGAACGAATTGTATTTTCTAAATAGACAGGAAAAAGCTGACCTAATACAAAGCCTAGACCAGCTAAAATTACAGCATATACGAATGCAAATGCAGTGAGTAAACGTATTTTTAAAGATTTCATCATCCTTTAGGCTCCTCAAATTTATAACCTAAACCTCGAATCGTCTTAATGTATTTCGGTTTACGACTATTTTCTTCGATTTGATCGCGTAAATGACTAATATGGACATCGACAATACGTGTATCGCCCGCGAAATCATAATGCCAAACCGCGCTTAATAATTGATCACGTGTTAGGACACGATTTTTATGTTCTAATAAGTACACGAGTAATTCGAATTCTTTCGGCGTGAATTCTAATTCTTCGCCATCTAAAGTCGCTTCGAATCGCTCTGGATAAACGTTTAATGCACCAATATGGAATGTCTTCTCGCTATCTGATAACTTCTCTTTCGCCCCCGCTACTGCAGGTTCTGCAACTTTAGAGCGTCTTAGTACAGCCTTTACTCGAGCGATTACTTCACGAGGACTAAACGGCTTCGTCATATAATCATCTGCTCCGAGCTCAAGTCCTAAAACTTTATCAAATTCATCATCTTTAGCTGTAAGCATAATAATCGGCGTTTCAACTTTTTGAATACGCAATTCCTTACATACTTCCATACCGTCCATTTTCGGCAACATTAAATCTAATAAAATCAGATTTGGTTTATGCTCGATTGCTTTATGTAAGCCCTCTTCTCCGTCATTTGCAATAATAACTTCGAATCCAGCTTGTTTTAAATTATATTGTAATAATGTGGCAATTGATTGCTCATCTTCTACTACTAAAATTGTGTTTGTCATATTCGACCTCCGATAATGTTTTGAAACCCCCATTTCAAACATTAGATCCTATACTAGTTTCGTCGGTGGTAATACTGTAACATCTCCATAAATTACAACTTCCTCTGATTGATTCTTACCTTCTATTCGAATGATAATATCTCTCGTATCCTCACGCTTACTAATGATTTGCAAATGCATTTGCAAAGTTTCATTATGATACATAGGTGTAGGATAATTCAATTGTATTGCTGAAACGTATGAGCCAGGTCCAGGTAAGTATTTTGAAATCGCCGAAGTGACAATCCCATTTAACATAATCGCTGGAACAATTGGTTTTTCATACTTTGTTAATGCAGCATATTCATGTTGAATATAGAGTGGATTACTATCGTTTGTTAAGCCAAGATAAAGTAGTAAATCTTTATCTTCAATATTTTCTGTGATTTGCAGTGAAGCACCAACCTCTAGCTCTTCAAATGATTTACCGAGCCTATAGTCTTTGCTAAGTAGCACAGAATTCCCCCTTTTACACCTTCATAACCTTATATTAACATTGAACTGGAAAGAACAAAAGTTACAACTACAATTTCCGCATAAAAAAAGGAGAATTCATCCAATCTGAATTCCCCTTCACTACATTAAGTTAAAATATTCAACACGTCTTTGACAGCTGCAGCTGATTGATCCAGCGCTTCTTTTTCAACTGGTTCTAAATCTAATTCGAAAATCTTCTCGATTCCGTCTTTCCCTAAAAGCGTTGGCACACCTAAGCAAATTTCGTTATATCCATACTCACCTTCAAGATATGCAATCGCTGGTAAAATGCGTTTTTCGTCATTTAAAATCGCCGCTGTCATCTCTACCATTGCAGCTGCAGGAGCATAATATGCTGAGCCGTCACCTAGTAAATTAACAATTTCAGCACCACCTGTACGCGTCCGGTTGACGATTGATTCGATTTTTTCTTCTGATAATAATTTACTTACAGGTATTCCTCCAACTGAAGAATATCGAATTAAAGGCACCATTGTATCGCCATGCCCACCTAATACGAAGCCCGATACATCTTTAACAGATACATTTAATTCTTTTGCGATGAATGTTCTGAAGCGAGCTGTATCTAATACGCCCGACTGTCCGATGACATGATTTTTAGGGAATCCTGTCTCTTTCAATACAGTATATGTCATTGCATCAACAGGGTTCGTTAGCACAATTACCATAGCATTTGGTGAATAAGTAGCAATTTGCTTCGCTACACTTTTCATAACACCTTGATTAATTTGGACAAGATCATCACGACTCATCCCTGGTTTTCTTGCTACTCCTGCCGTAATTAATACGACATCTGAGTTAGCCGTATCAGCATAATCTGAAGTTCCTTTAATTTTCGCGTTAAACATTTGGATCGGCGCAGCTTGTTCCATATCAAGTGATTTACCTTTTATCGGATTTTCCACTCTCGCTAGATCAATGAGTACGACATCACCTAATTCTTGTTGTGCAACCATAAATGCAGCTGTTGCACCTGTGAAACCGCCACCTACTACCGTTATTTTCTTTCTTTGTAAAGACATACACAAACACTCCTTCAAATAAGAATGACTTACATAGCTATACCCCAAAAGTGAACCACCCATTCAATAAACATGATTCTCTTTCATTATAACTGATTGAAAAGAATTACGTTTGTCATATGGTATATTTTATCCAATCTGTCCATCTTTTGTCACAATCTAAAAACTGGAGTGCTTAAACATATTTTTCACATTGCAATAACGAATTGGAGTTCCCTTGTATTTTTATCTCCAATATATTCATCGTTCACAATTATTTGTTAATTACATGACATGATTAAAAAGACGAATGACAATAGAGAGTGATGTCCCTATTTTCTCGTCAATTGATTTGTATAATGAGGAATTGGTGCATCTGTGCTTCCCCCTTTTTTTCACATACAACAAACCTTTAAAGGAATAAAGAGGTCTCTTGCTGAAAAAGGGCCACACTATTCCTGAAAGTTATAACGTGAATTGTTTTAAGACCCCAACATATATAATAGAACCCATATTTAAAAGACAAAAAAGAAGCTGAAAGGCGAATACCTTCCAACTTCTTTATATATTAAAGATTAAAGATTTTTGATTAGTTCATCAGCGAATTCTGAACATTTAACTTCTGTAGCGCCATCCATTAAACGAGCAAAGTCGTAAGTTACAACTTTAGAAGAGATTGTGTTTTCTACTGATTTAGTAATTAAATCAGCAGCTTCTTGCCAACCTAAATGTTCAAGCATTAATACGCCTGAAAGCAATACTGACGAAGGGTTTACTTTATCTTGCCCAGCATATTTTGGAGCTGTACCGTGAGTAGCTTCGAAGATCGCGTGACCAGTTACATAGTTAATGTTTGCTCCTGGAGCGATACCGATACCACCAACTTGTGCAGCTAGAGCATCTGAAATATAGTCGCCGTTAAGGTTCATTGTTGCAACAACATCGAATTCTTTTGGACGAGTAAGGATTTGTTGTAAGAAGATATCAGCGATAGAATCTTTTACAATGATTTTGCCTTCAGCTTCAGCTTTAGCTTGAGCAGCATCAGCAGCTTCTTTGCCTTCAGCTTCAACGATTGCATCGTATTGAGCCCAAGTGAATACTTGATCTCCGAATTCGTTAGCAGCTAAATCGTAACCCCATTGTTTGAATCCACCTTCAGTGAATTTCATGATATTACCTTTGTGTACTAAAGTAACAGATGGTTTTTTGTGCTCGATTGCATAGTTGATTGCAGCGCGAACTAAACGTTCTGTACCTTCTTTAGATACTGGTTTAATACCAAGACCTGAAGTTTCTGGGAAACGAATTTTGTTAACACCTAGTTCAGTTTGTAAGAAGTTTAATAATTTCTTTTGCTCATCTGAACCAGCTTTGTATTCGATACCAGCGTAGATATCTTCAGTGTTTTCACGGAAGATTACCATGTCAACGTCTTCTGGTTTTTTAACAGGTGATGGAACACCGTCAAAGTGACGTACTGGACGTAAACATACATATAGGTCAAGAGTTTGACGTAATGCTACGTTTAGAGAACGGATACCGCCACCGATTGGAGTTGTAAGTGGACCTTTAATAGCGATTAAGTATTCGTTGATTTTGTCTAAAGTTTCTTGTGGTAACCATTCACCAGTTTTGTTGAATGCTTTTTCACCAGCTAAAACTTCTAACCATTCGATTTTTTTGTCGCCACCGAATGCTTTTTCAACTGCAGCGTCGATTACGCGAGATGCAGCGTTCCAGATATCAGGACCAATACCGTCACCGATAATGAAAGGAATTGTTGGATTGTTTGGTACGTTAAGTACACCATTTTCTACTACGATTTTTTCAGACATGAATTGCGCCTCCTACTATATTCATAATCATGGGGCTAGTGCTAAACAGCCCCGCCCCATGACATTTTTCATTATATCATAACAATTACAAAGCCGTATTATCTTTCAGAAATTGCAACGTATTTTTGCATTCCAGGTCCAACGTACTCAGCACGTGGGCGGATTAAACGGTTGTTTGAATATTGTTCTAAGATGTGAGCTACCCAACCAGAAGTACGAGATACTGCAAATACTGGTGTGAATAGATCGTGTTCGATACCTAAAGAATCGTAAACTGACGCTGAGAAGAAGTCAACGTTAGCTGGAAGACCTTTTTGAGTAACGATCATATCATGAATTTTAACTGACATATCATAAAGTTCTGGTTTACCAGTTAATTTAGTCAGTTTTTCAGACATTGCGCGTAAGTGTGGCGCACGTGGATCACCTTTACGGTAAACACGGTGTCCGAAGCCCATGATTTTTTCTTTGTTGTCTAATTTAGTTTGGATATATGTTTCAACGTTTTCTACTGAACCAATTTCAGATAACATTTTCATAACTTGTTCATTTGCTCCACCGTGTAATGGACCTTTAAGAGCGCCAATTGCAGATGTAACACCTGAATATACGTCAGATAATGTAGCAACACAAACACGTGCAGTGAATGTAGATGCATTTAATTCATGGTCAGCGTGTAAGATTAGAGCTTTGTCGAATGCTTCAATTTCGATTGCAGCTGGTTCTTCACCTTTTAACATGTATAAGAAGTTTGCAGCGTAACCAAGCTCTGGTTTTGGAGCAACTGGTTCTTGACCATTACGAACACGAGCAAAAGTAGTTACTACAGTAGCAATTTTAGCTTGTAGACGGATTGCTTTGCGGTAGTTCGCTTCTGATTCCATAACATCTGCTTCATCATCAAAAGTACCTAACATCGATACAGCTGTGCGTAGTGCAGCCATTGGATGTACTGTGTTAAGTGGCATAGATTTGAATAAATCAACGATTGACGCAGGAACTTCCATGTTGTCAGCTAGTTGTTGTTTTAATTCAGCTAATTCTTCAGCTTTTGGAAGACGAGTATGCCATAGTAGGTAAACTACCTCTTCAAATGATGCGTTATCTGCTAAGTCATCAATGTTGTATCCTACGTAAGTAAGAGTGTCATCGATAATAGAACTAATTTTAGTTTCTGCAGCTACGATACCTTCTAAACCTTTAGTTGATGCCATAATATATCTCTCCTTTTAACATTCTTCTTTCGTAACACTTTTCTTCGAGAAAAGGTTACCCCAAAAATATCATATGAACCTATAAGTAAATCGCTTACAATGTCCATTATAATCAATTTTGTCTTATTTGTGAATGAAAAGGCATTGTTTTATCAATTCGATACTTTTAATAGATTATTGCATACATTAAACAGAAAATTGGCGAAACAGAAAACAGTGAAATATCCCTCTTTATTCAAAATTATCCCAATTAACATCCATTTTTATTCATTACATACACAATTGAGGTTATTTTTATCCATTTTCTGTTAAAATAAAACTCATTTCATTTCACAAGTTGCTACTTCACTATATCTTTTTATTCATTTAATATTAAACAACACTTGATAGGACTCACTTTTTACCTACACGAAAAAATAAAAAACTTAGAGAAATTTTCTCTAAGTTTTTTATCTTCTATAAACGACTACATTACTATTTGAATATTTCTTGCGCATCCATTTCTCGATCAATGGTCTCCATAGTCTTCGAATAGGTTTAAGAATTAACAGAATTCCTAAAATATCCGAGAGGAAACCAGGTAAGACCAATAAAATACCCGCAATGATTAATAATACACTTTCGATTAATACCGGACCTGGTGGCAAGCCTTGTTTGACACTGGCTTCAATCTCTCGCTTCACTCGTTTCGATTCACTTTTTAGTAAATAGATGCCGAGTAAACCAGTGATGACAATTAATGCAATTGTCCACCAAGCTCCAATTAACTTACCTGATAGTAAGACGAAAGCAATTTCAATAATAGGAATGAGCAGAATAATTAGTAGAAATTTACGCATTTCGATTCTCCCCTTTTAAAACAAAGGACGAAAAATAGTCTTAAAGGATGCTTGAAAAACCTTGATAAACAACACCTGAAGTGGCATCCATCGAAATTTCTTGATCGTTTTCAATCACTTTTGTTGCGTCCTTAACCCCTACAATAACAGGAATTCCTAGTGATAGTCCAACAACTGCTGCATGTGAAGTTAAGCCGCCTTCTTCAGTAATTAATCCAGCACAATTTGATACAGCTGGCATCATTTCACGATCAGAACCAATCGTTACAATAATGCGACCTTTCGTATCTACTGCATTCGCTTCTTCTGCACTTTTCACAACTAGCGCTTTACCATTTGTAACTGATTTACCAATACCTTGGCCTTTTGTTAAAATGTCGCCGATTACATGAACTTTCATTAAGTTCGTAGTACCTGCTTGACCTACTGGAACACCCGCAGTAATTACAACTACATCACCGTAAGATACGAAACCGTGTTTTAAACTTTCTTGTACTGAAAGTTCTAAAATACCATCTGTGTTACGTACTTTTTCACCAACGATTGGCATTACACCCCAAACTAATGCTAGTTTGCGCGCTGTAACTTCTGATGAAGTTATTGCTACAACAGCAACACCTGGACGATATTTCGCAATTGTTTTAGCAGTATAACCACTTTCAGTTGGCGCTAAAATTGCAGAAACTTTAAGGTTAATTGAAGTATAAGCTACAGATTGAGCGATTGAATCCGTCATGCTAATCCCTTGTTCTTTACTTTGTGCACGAACGATTGCTTTATGATCTAAAGTATCTTCAATACGTTCAGCAATTTTCGCCATCGTCGTAACTGACTCTACTGGATAAAGTCCAGCTGCAGTTTCGCCTGAAAGCATGATTGCATCTGTACCATCAAGAATTGCGTTCGCAACATCTGATGCTTCCGCACGAGTCGGACGTGGGTTGCGTTGCATTGAATCTAACATTTGAGTAGCTGTAATTACTGGTTTACCAAGTTTATTACATTTTTTGATAAGGTTTTTCTGAACTACAGGAACTTCTTCAGCAGGGATTTCAACACCTAAATCTCCACGAGCAACCATTAAACCATCAGAAACTTTTAGAATATCGTTGATATTATCAACGCCTTCTTGATTTTCGATTTTCGGGATAATTTGGATATGACCTGCGCCATTTTGTTCTAATAATTCTCTAATTTCAAGTACATCTTTTGCACGACGAACGAATGAAGCAGCGATGAAATCAACGTTTTGTTCGATTCCGAATAAAATATCGCTCGCATCTTTTTCCGTAATACCAGGTAATTGAACAGAAACACCAGGTACGTTAACCCCTTTTTTATTTTTTAATGTTCCAGCATTTTCAACTACTGTATGGATCAAGCCTTTTGCTGAATCAAGAGAAGTTACACGTAATTCAATTAGTCCATCATCTAAAAGAATAATTGAGCCTTCTTGAACATCTTCAATTAATTTTTCATAAGTGATTGAGAAAACTTCATTCGTTCCTAAAACTTCCGTCATAGAAATTGCTAAGTTCTGACCTGTCACTAATTCAATTGCATCATTCTCCATTTGGTGCGTACGAATTTCAGGACCTTTCGTATCTAATAAAATCGCTACAATTTTATTCATTTCTTTTGCTGTTTCACGAATTGCTTGAATGCGGACTGCATGTTCTTCATGGCTACCGTGAGAGAAGTTAAGGCGCGCTACGTTCATGCCTGCTTCTATTAAATTCATTAAAGTTTCTTTTGATTCACTTGCTGGACCAATCGTACAAACGATTTTTGTTTTTCTCATTATGCGTCACTCCAATTTTCTTAAATCGATAGTTCTTTAGATAATTTATACATACTCTCGTCAAACTCATGCGTACCATCAAACACTTCGTTAAAATCGTAAGCAAGTATTTCACGATTGCGAATACCAACAGCCTTGCCGCCAATATCTTGTAACAGTAACTCTACAGCTTTCGCCCCCATTTGTGAAGCGAGTACTCGGTCACGGGCAGTCGGTGAACCACCTCTTTGAATATGTCCAAGTACAGAAACATGGGTTGGAATATCTGCCTTTTCCATTAGCTTTTGCTGTAATTCATGTCCTGTCATAACACCTTCTGCGACAACTATAATACTATGTTTTTTACCACGATCGCGTCCGCGTTTTAAACGCATCGCAATATCGTCAATGTCGAAAGGATCTTCCGGCACTAAAATTGTTTCTGCTCCGCCAGCAAGACCAGCCCAAAGTGCTAAGTCACCAGCATCTCTTCCCATAACCTCGATAATAAACGAGCGATCATGTGAAGTAGCAGTATCTCGAATTTTATCAATAGAGTCAATAACAGTATTCAATGCTGTATCGAAACCAATTGTATAATCCGTGCCTGAAATATCATTATCAATTGTCCCAGGAACACCTACACAAGGGAATCCGTGGTTGCTCAATGCGAGTGCTCCTCTATATGAACCATCTCCACCGATGACAACTAATCCTTCAATTCCATGCTTTTTCAACTGTTCAATTCCTTTTAACTGACCAGCTTCTTCTTTAAAATCCAAACAACGTGCAGAGTAAAGTTTTGTTCCGCCTCGTTGAATAATATCACCAACATCACCAATTGCTAAATCTTGTATATTGCCTTCGATTAGACCTTGGTAACCATGATAAATACCTGCGACTTGTAAATCATGATAAATTGCTTTACGAACAACAGCACGAATCGCTGCATTCATACCTGGTGAATCTCCACCACTTGTTAATACGCCAATTTTTTTCATGTTTTCCCTCCTGCAAGTGAGTACATTTTACACAATAGCACTATTAGTACAGATTTAGTAGCTATTTGTTGAAAGAAATAGACTGTTACGATGAATATATTCTATTCTCCGAAACAGCCTTCTCTCTCATTTATACCCTATCATAACCGTAATATTAAACTTTGGAAATATTTTATTTACGCAAATGACCCAATTTTTCTGAATTTAGCATAGCGTTGCTCAACTAACTCATCTTTTGAAAGTTGATTTAGTTCGGCTAAACCTTTACGAATAGCGGCAGCAACATAAACTGCTTGTTCATCTTGATTTTTATGCGCTCCACCAGGAATTTCTTGAATTACATCGTCAATTACTTCCGATTCTTTTAAGTTCGGAGCAGTAATACGCATTGCTTCTGCAGCTGTTTTCGCAAGTGATGCATCTTTCCATAAGATTGATGCCGCTCCTTCTGGAGAAATAACAGAGAAAGTAGAGTTTTCAAGCATATAGATTTGATTGGCAACACTAATTCCTAATGCGCCACCACTCCCTCCTTCACCAATTACAATTGAAATTACTGGAACCGTTAGGCCAGCCATCTCCACTAAATTACGTGCGATCGCTTCACTTTGACCACGTTCTTCAGCCGCTTTACCCGGATAAGCACCTTTCGTATCAACGAAACAAATTACTGGGCGATTGAATTTCTCCGCTTGTTTCATTAGGCGTAATGCTTTACGGTATCCTTCTGGATGGGGCATACCGAAGTTACGACGAATATTCTCCTTCGTTGCTTTACCGCGTTGGTGACCTACGATCGTAACAGCTTGGCCATCAATGCTCGCAATTCCACCGATTAATGCTTCATCATCGCCGTAGTTGCGGTCGCCGTGTAGTTCGATAAATTCATCGAAAATCGCATGAATATAATCAAGGCTTGTCGGTCTTTGTTGATGACGCGCAATTTGTACGCGATCCCATGCTTCAAGATTCGAGTAGATTTCATCTTGTAGTTTTGCTAATTTCGTTTCCAGATGTGCAATTTCTTCTGAGAAATCGATATTCGCTTCCGTCGTAACTGAATTCAGTTCATCAATTTTAGCGCGTAGTTCAATTAATGGTTTTTCGAATGGCAAGATTTGTTCCATGATTAGTTTGCCCCTTTCGTATGTAATTTCACAATTGTGCTTAATGTTTGTTTCATTTCATTTCTTGGGATAATTTTATCTAATTGACCATGTTTTAATAAAAACTCTGCTGTTTGGAAGTCATCAGGTAATTTCTCGCGTACCGTTTGTTCAATTACGCGGCGACCTGCAAAGCCAATCAATGCTTGTGGTTCAGCAAAGTTGTAATCTCCTACTGATGCGAAACTTGCAGAAATACCGCCCGTTGTTGGATGCGTCATAACTGAAATGTATAAGTTACCTTCGCGACTATGTTTTTCAAGTGCAACACTCGTTTTCGCCATTTGCATTAACGATAATGCGCCTTCTTGCATTCTTGCGCCACCACTTGCAGTGAAAATGATAAATGGCACTTTCAACTCTGTCGCCTTTTCGACTGCACGCGTAATTTTCTCCCCTACTACTGACCCCATCGAACCCATACGGAAAAATGAATCCATAACTGCAATAACGATTGGTCTGCCATCAATTTCACCTGTACCAGTTAGTACCGCTTCATTTAGACCAGTTTTCGCAATATCGATTTCCACTTTTTCAACATATCCTGGGAAACCAAGTGGATTGACTGTTTTTAAATGATCATCCATCGATTCGAATGTACCTTCATCCAAAGTTTGTGCGATTCGTTCTGTAGAGTTAATTTTGTGATGGTAATTACATTTCGGACATACATGTAAATTCTTTTGTAAATCCTTCGTTACAGTAACGTGTTTACATTCTGAACATTGATGCATTACGCCTGCTTTAATATCATTTTGTTCCTGTGCTTTTTTAATTTTATTTGGTTTTGAAAAAATATTTTTAATACTCATCTTGTTCATTCTCCCCTTTAGTCAACAATTCTATCCAACCTTCATAAGCCTGAACCGCCTCAGCCGGATGCCCTGCTATTAATTCGCTAATAAATTTTGCTAATAATGGTTTTTCAATTTCAGCGGATAATCCGCGATAAATGGATTGGCCAAATTGATTAAGCAACATCCAAATTTTAAAAACGAGTCGATTGTGCGATGACACAACTAGCTCACGGATTAGAATCTCCCTTTCGATTGTGCCATCGACGATTAGATTGTGTAATAAACTTTCCCATACAGGTAGTTTTCGTAGTTGATCGTCTGTAGCGATCTCGACAATTGCATCTCGCTCTAATATTTGCTGTGTGTGATGAACATTCACTAAATCCTTTTCTTCTTGAAGAATGAATGTTGATAGTACTTCCACTAATTTATGATTTCTAAAATCTGATAAAAAAGTGCCCCCACCATGTTTTGTTTCAATCAGCCCTAATAATTCCATACTGCGGAGTGCTTCTCGCACAGATGACCGACCGACATTTAGCCTCTCAGCTAAAACGCGCTCTGAAGGTAACTTACCACCAGGTTGAATTTCCTCAACTCGAATAATTTCTCGAAGCTCTTTTACGATTTGTATAAATCGCTTCGGTGCGGATTTTTCTGTACTCATTTGATCTACTCCTTCAGTCTTAGAAAAAGTGGTCTGACCACTTTTAATTAGAATAACGAACTTTCACGATGATGTAAAGTAATAAATTGAAGATCATCTCCATCACACTTTTTATTCGCCTAACAAAAAAGCACACTGAACGACAAAAATCGCGTTCAATGTACTTTGTTATAAAACACATTTATTCTTTTGGAATGACTTTTAATTTTTGGATTATTAATTGCGGTGCATTATTGCGACTTTCCACTTTTGCTTCAATTTCTAAAAATAGCTCTTCTATAAGCTCCTCTTTAAATTGTTCAAAAACTTGAGGGAATATCGTTGCTGAAATAGATGAAGTTTCATCTTCAAGCTGAAGAAACGCCATCTGCTCGCCTTTCTTCGTACGAATTACCTTTAGATTTTGCACTTGAGCAAGGACATTAATTTTCGCGCCTATTTTAATAGAAGAAACTCGATTTAATTGTATGCCATCAAAGTGAAGTTTTTCTTTCAAATTTTCGACAGGATGTGTGGAAACATAGAAGCCTAAAACGTCCTTCTCACCTTCTAATTTCTCTTTTTCCGTCATATTTTCGACTTTTGCATGCTTCGGTACGCCATATATGTTTGTGTCATAGAACAACGTAGTTTCTTCATTCGGCGCATATAATTTCGCAAGTTTTTCAGCTGCTGAAATGGTTTCGATTAGTTGCGCTCGATCCCGCTCAAATACATCAATAGCTCCTGCTCTTATTAACGCTTCCATCGTTTGACGTTTAAAATGAGTACTCGTAAATGCTAATGCCATTTCGAAAATAGATGTCCATTCTGCATTGCCATTCTTTCGTAAAGCTTGTAGTTTATTTAAAAAAGTTTGTGGAATTCCACGAATCGCTCCGAGTGCAAAACGAATACTATTCCCTTCCACTCGATAACTTTTACCACTTTTCAATATAGATGGTGGCAGGATTTCGATGCCTTTACTACGCACTTCCTGCAACAATTGACTATGCTTCTCCTTATTACCGATGGCACTCGATAATAATGCTGCATAGAAATAATGCGGGAAATTCGCTTTTAAATAGGCCATTTGATACGTAATTAAACTATAGGCAACTGCGTGACTTTTCGGAAATCCATAGTTTGCAAAGCGTACGATGAGGTCATATATTTCATTGGCAACTTGCTCATTATAGCCTTTTTTACTAGCGCCTTGGACGAAGTGTACACGCTCTGAATCAAGTAATTCTCTTTTTTTCTTACTGACAGCTCTTCTTAATAAATCGGCTTCTCCTAGTGAAAATCCAGCAAATACAGATGCAATACGCATAATCTGCTCTTGATACACAATGACACCGAATGTTTCATTTAGTATTGGCGCAAGGTCAGGATGAGGTAATTGTACACTCTCCAGACCATGCTTCCGTCGACTATAGACTGGAATGAACTCCATTGGACCTGGACGATAGAGCGCATTAATTGCAACTAAATCTAAAAACGATGTCGGCTGTATTTGGATTAATGCTTGGCGCATACCATCTGATTCAAGTTGGAATACACCTGCTGTATCGCCTCTTTGTAAAAGTCTGAATGTATTTTCATCATGTAATGGGATTTTTTCGAAATCGAGCATTTTTTTCTGATTGAAATAAATCATATAGCGAATATGATCCAGAATCGACAAATTCTTTAGACCAAGGAAGTCCATTTTTAGTAGACCAATTTCTTCAACTTCCTGCATCGGCCACTGCGTAATGTAAATTTGATCGCTGCCTTTTTCAATCGGTACAATGTCAGGCAATGGGATGGGCGACAATACGACACCAGCCGCATGGGTGGAAGCATTCCGATGAAGCCCTTCAAGTTTCAATGCAATTTCTAGCCACTTTTGTTTTAGAGGATCTTCGCCAATCCATTGATTCAAAGTTGATAAAGTCATAGACAGAGTCGTTCCTGGCTTAGATGGAATTAGTGATGAGATGACCTTCAATTCTTCCATCGAAAAGCCTAGTACGCGCGCGACATCCCTCGCAACAGCTTTCGCAGATAATGTACCAAAAGTAATGATTTGGGAAGTATATTGCATACCGTATTTCTCGACAACATAATCAATGACAACTTGGCGTTTCATATCCGCGAAATCAACATCAATATCGGGAAGTGTGATTCGATCTGGATTTAAAAATCGCTCAAATAAAAGATCATATTTAATCGGATCTACATTCGTAATTTTTAAACAATAAGCGACTAACGAACTTGCAGAAGAACCACGGCCTGGGCCTGTCAAAATCCTTTGTGAGCGAGCATATTCAATATAATCTGCTACGATTAAAAAATAATCTGCATACCCCATTTGATTGATGACAGATAACTCGTAATGCAAACGATCCTCATAGATTTCTTTACCACTTAACCCTCTCAAATCAAGTCCCTCTAGACATTGCTCTAACAACATTTCCTTAGCTGTCTCGCCTTCTTCAACAGGGAATTTGGGCATATGATGTTCACCATACGTCAAATTTACATCACATGAAGCTAGCAACTCTTCCGTATGTAACAACCAATCAGGCTGATCTTCAAACCAATTTTGAAGATTTTCACTCGTCGGCAAATAAAGCCCTTTTTCTCGAGCAGTTAGCGCATGGCGTTCTGCTATCGGTATACCGTCTTTAATACTTTGTGCCGCTTCAAAAGCTTCCAAATCATCTTCTTTTAGAAAGCGCACTTCATGTGTCATAGCTATTTTCAAGTCATTTACTTTCGCAAATTTAATCCAGTACGGCTCATTTTCATTCCGTACGCCATGGATTCTTTCCATGCCTAAGTAAATGCCTTCTTCAAATAAATGTGCAACTTGTAAGATTGCCGCTTCACTTTCCTCATTCGGCGCTACATGAACAAGTGGAATCATTAATTTCAGACCTGCTTTATAGCCTTTTAACCAATTGAATGGTAAATCCTCGTTTTCTCTTAAAGAGATTGCAGAGGAAATTTTTATCAAATGCTGGTACCCTTGTTCATTTTGAGCATACAAAATAAATGGTAGATCCAGTGAATCTGAAATGACCATTTTCACAGTCAAACCAAAGACCGCGTGTAGATCATGTCGTTTCATCACTTTATAAAATGGAAGAAGACCGTATAATTTACGGTCTGTAATCGCTACTGACACACGCTCATAACTTTGCAATGTAGCAGACAACTCTTCAATTTTCACAATACTATCTAACATACTTGCAGATGTTGTTATTTGTGGGTAGTAAGCGTTCATATTCGACTTCCTTTCTTACGATTTGCAAACTGCTTGTAATTGCTGAATTAAGTCAGCCGATTCATTCCAGTCGTAGATTGTTGCTCCAGACGCAAATGGATGCCCGCCTCCGCGGAAGTTTTTAGCAATTGTATTAATGACTAAACCTTTTGAACGGATGCGCACACGGATTTGCGTAGCTTCTTCTACGAAAATTGCCCAAGCTTTAATCCCCTGCACATTTCCTAATGAAGCGACTAAAGCACTCGTCTCGCTCGCCGTTACATTATATTTTTCTAAAATGTCGATTGGAAGTTTAATATATGCAGCTCCATCTTCATTCATCGTGAAGTTCTGATACATATACCCTTGTAATTGTAATAGGCCATGACTTAACTCGTACATACCATCGAATAAAGCATCGCGATCAAAGTCGAACTGTACTAAATGACTCGCTGTTTTGAATGTTTTTTCAGTAGCACTTGGGTATTTGAATCGACCAGTATCACCGACAATCCCAGCGAATAAGTAACGTGCTGCAACTTCATTTAATGCCCATCCCGCTTGCTCTTTACCAAATTCAAATAACTCGTAAATCATCTCTGAACATGAACTCGCATCCGTATCAACCCAGAAAATATCTCCGTACGCATCGTCATTTGGATGATGGTCAATTTTAATTAAGAAATCACCTTTCGTATAACGTTGGTCATCTATGCGCTCTTGATTCGCCGTATCCGTTACGATGACTAAAGCACCTTCATAAATGGCATCAGCCACTTCTTGTGGATGACCTAAATAATTTAAAGACGGATCATGTTGGCCTGTTTTATACACTTTTTTATGTGGATAATTCTTTTCAATGATTGCGTGAAGCCCCATTTGAGAACCGTATGCGTCTTCATCTGGTCGAACGTGACGATGTAAAATAATCGTGTCATATTTTTCAATAGCTTGTATTATTTCTAATTTCATAAGTTTTCTCCTTTTCATTTGCTCGCTTTTTAACATAATACTGTATAAAATAGGCGAAAGATTGTATAATTGGATTAAATTACAAATTGGAGGTATTCAATGTTAGTATTAAATATTATTTTAGCAGTTTTTATTATAATTACGACTATTACATTTGCTTATTTTAAATTTAAACAAACTCGCACGACATTACCGATTAGAAAAAAGTGGTATCGTTACCGTGCTGGTGAGATGTTAAGTGTGTTCCTAACGCTATTTGGTATTAATCAAATCTTTTTATACCCTACTTTAATTACATATGTCATTGGTGCAATTTTTATAATTTATGGAGTTACTGTATTCATTGGCAATTTCAAACGCGCGCGTCATTATGGTAAATTCGTTGTCGAAGAATTTTCATTAAATAATTAATAAAAAAGCTATCTCACTGACTGAATGGACCATTCAATTGTAGAGATAGCTTTTATTTTTTTAGCGTTCCAATACTTGGAATGTAACGAGTGCCTTACATACAAGCACATCATCACTATAAACTTCGAAATCCACTTTTACAAAACGGCGACTCATATCCAAAATCTTTGGAACGACTTGAATTGTTTTCTCCATTTGAACAGGTTTCATAAAGTAAATCGTCATATTTTCTACGACACTGTCGCCACGTTTCGTACGTTTGAGTGCAGTTGAGCCTGCTTCAACTAGAAGCGTCGTCAATGCACCGTATGAAATCGCACCGAACTGATTTGTCATTTGAGGTGTAATCGTGAACTCCACTGTCGCGTCATCTTCATCACCATCAAGCTTCATCTCATTTTTGACAAGGTCATCGATTGTTTCGCCATGCTGTGGTTGGCGTTGAGCCATTTGCATTGCTTTTAGTACATCTTGACGACTGACAACACCTTGAAGAATGCCATGATCATCCGTTACAGGAAGTAGATCAATTCCTTCCCAAATCATGCGGTGACCAGCTGTCGCTACACTTGTCTTCATCGTCACGGTAATAGGATTTCTCGTCATTAGACGATCAATCGACTCTAACTCCGATTTACCAATGACATCTTTAGACGTTACAATCCCGACAGTTTTCTTTTGCTTATCGACTACTGGATAGCCACCATGTGTCGTTTTAGAATTCAGTTCATTAAAGTCTGCAACTGTATCCGTCGATTTTAAGTAAGAAGTATCCTCAATTTGAACGACAATATCTTCAATTAAAAGAATTTCCTTCTTAATTAACTGATCATAAATTGCGCGGTTAATCATCGTTGCTACAGTGAATGTATCGTAACTTGAAGAAATAATTGGTAGTTCTAGTTCATCAGCCAATGCTTTTGCTTCATCAGTCGCTTCGAACCCACCTGTAATCAGAACAGCTGCACCCGCTTGTAATGCGTTCGTATGTGTACTCGCTCGGTTACCTACAATTAATAAGCTCCCCGCATCTGTATAACGCATCATATCGTCTAATTTCATCGCACCAATTACAAATTTCGTTAAAGTTTTATGCAAACCATTTTTGCCGCCTAAAACTTGTCCATCAACGATATTTACAATCTCTGCAAACGTAAGACGCTCGATATTTTCCTTCTTCTTCTTCTCAATACGAATCGTACCTACACGCTCAATCGTACTTACAAGTCTTCTATTCTCTGCTTCTTTAATCGCGCGATAAGCTGTTCCTTCACTAACTGCCATATCCTTCGCAATTTGACGAACAGAAATCTTGTCACCTACTGGAAGCGTCTCGATGTATTGAATTATCTTTTCGTGTTTAGTAGCCAAAATATCACCTTTTTTCCAACATCATTTATAGCAATAGTGTACCATATTCGAAAGCATAATAGCTGTTTCAAAGAAAAATTAATCGAACTAGTACAATGCTATTTTGTTTTTATTTCAAAATCATTATAATTCGATTGAATCTCCCGCTTGCAATATTCGTACTTCGGCATTTGTCACCTGTTTTTCAAAGGCTTTTGGATCCTGTTCAATGACTGGGAATGTGTTGTAGTGTATTGGCACTACAGTTTTAGGATTCAAGAAACGAACTGCTTCTGCCGCATCTTCTGGCCCCATTGTAAAATTATCACCAATCGGAATAAATGCTAGATCAATCGGATGGCGTTCCCCGATTAATTTCATATCACTAAATAATGCTGTATCGCCTGCATGGTAAATCGTTTTGCCTTCTGCTGTGAATAGAATACCACCTGGCATACCTGTATATATAATTTGCTGATCTTCCGTTACATAAGATGAACCGTGGAATGCTTGCGTATATTTCACTTTACCAAAATCAAAAGAAAACGCTCCGCCAATATGCATATTGTGTACACGTACACCTTGCCAAGAAAGATAATCAGCCAATTCATTTGGCGCTACTACAAGTGCATCGTTCTTCTTCGCAAGTTCTACTGTATCGCCAACATGATCATTATGACCGTGTGTTAGTAGAATAATGTCTGGTGATTCATCTGCCACTTTTAAATCTGTCTGGCTATTGCCGTTAATAAAAGGGTCGATTAATAGCGTATGACCGCTTTCTGTAACAATCTTCACGACCGAATGTCCATGGAATGAAACTTTCATAAATAATTCCTCCTAAAAATACGATTATAATTACGCTTTTCCTAAATTCTTTGATAAACTAATACTTGAGTTATACTTGAAAAGCATTCTGGTAAGACTTAGAAAACGAAAATTGTCTCAATGTATTTGTAACATACTCTGTTACAAAATGGAAAGTAAATATCATGGAACAGCTTATTTTTTCTATTTATTACTTTACCCTGATTGAGCAAAAACATTCCGTATTACTATAGAAGGAGGTTGACTTTATGTCAGCAAAAATCGAACAAATTAAACAACATTTACAAACTACAGGTGTAGAAGCAGCATTTATTACAACACCTGATAATGTTTTCTATCTTTCAGGTTTCTTAAGTGATCCACATGAACGCTTATTAGGTATCATGGTATTTAAAGATGCTGAACCATTCATGATCTGTCCTAAAATGGAAGTTCCTGACGCTAAAGCAGCGGGTTGGGCATATGAAGCAGTTGGTCATGACGATCAAGAAAATGCATGGGAAGTTCTTGCGAATAAAATCGCTACAATCACTCCTAGCATCGCTTCACTAGCAATCGAAAAATCACATTTAACAGTTGAACGTTTAGAAGCTTTACAACGTTTCTATCCAAACAGCGCGATCGTTGGTCTTGATCAAAAATTAACAGATATGCGTATCGTTAAATCAGAAGACGAAATCGTAAAATTACGTGAAGCTGCTAAACTAGCTGACTTCGCAATCCAAGTTGGCTGTGACGAACTTGCAGAAGGTAAAACTGAACTTGAAGTTTTATCTGCAATTGAAGCTGCTGTTCTTAAAAAAGGTTACTATATGTCATTCAACACAATGGTATTAACTGGACTTAACGCTGCATCTCCACACGGTACACCTGGTAATACGAAAATCAAAAAAGGTGATTTAGTATTATTCGACCTTGGTGTAATTTATGAAGGTTACTGTTCAGATATCACTCGTACAGTCGCTTTCGGTGAACCAGGCGAAGCTCAAAAAGAAGTTTTCGAAGCAGTTCTTGGCGCTAATAAAGCTGCGATTGCATTGGCTAAACCAGGCGTTCGCGCGATGGACTTAGACAAAGCAGCTCGCGATCACATTACAAACGCAGGCTTCGGCGAGTACTTCACTCACCGTCTTGGTCATGGTTTAGGTATTGGCGTACACGAAATCCCTTCAATCCACGGCACAAATGAATTACCATTAGTTGAAGGTATGGTATTCACAGTTGAGCCAGGTATTTACAAAGGCGACACAGCTGGCGTACGTATTGAAGATGATTTAGTTGTAACGAAGGATGGCGTTGAAATTTTAAACTCATTCCCTAAAGAACTACAAATCATCCAACCTAAATAATTATAAATGCGAAAAGCTACTCTTCAGTCGTGAAGGGTAGCTTTTTTGGTTCTCTTAAATATGTTGGGCCTTTGAACAATTCATGTATTAGCTTTCATTGCTGATGAATGTGCAAAAAGGCAAAAAAAGATGATTCATCCGAAGACGAATCATCCTTCAATCAATTATTGTGCTTGTGCAGCGTGTACTTCTAATAAAGAATCTGCTGAAACATAGTCATAACCTAATGCTTCTGCAACTGCTTCAAATGTTACGTGACCATCTAAAACATTTAAGCCTTTACGAAGTGCTTCGTTGTCTAAACAAGCTTTTACATAACCTTTATTCGCAATTTGCACTGCGTAAGGTACTGTATTGTTTGTAAGTGCCATCGTTGCTGTACGTGGTACTGCACCTGGCATATTCGCTACAGCATAGTGAACTACGCCATGCTTCACATAAGTTGGATCATCATGTGTAGTAATGCGATCAGAAGTGGCGAAAATACCACCTTGGTCGATTGCGATATCTACAACTACAGAACCTGGAGTCATTGATTTGATCATTTCTTCCGATACTAATTTAGGTGCTTTTGCTCCTGGAATTAGTACTGCTCCGATTACTAAATCAGCATTTTTAACTGTTTCAGCAATATTGTATGGGTTTGAAATTAGTGTGTGAACATCTGTACCGAATTGATCATCAAGTACACGAAGACGTTCTGGGCTAAGGTCGATAATTGTTACTTCTGCGCCCATTCCTACTGCGATTTTAGCAGCATTTGCACCAGCCATACCGCCGCCGATTACTGCGACTCTACCACGAGAAACGCCAGGTACTCCACCAAGTAGAATTCCTTTGCCGCCCTCTTGTTTTTCTAAGTATTGTGCGCCGATTTGAGTTGCCATGCGTCCCGCTACTTCACTCATTGGAGTAAGTAATGGTAATGAACGGTTTGGTAATTGTACCGTTTCATAAGCAATTGCAGTTACTTTCTTGTCGATTAATGCTTTCGTTAACGCCGCTTCCGGTGCTAAGTGTAAATAAGTAAATAAGATTAAACCTTCAGAAAAGAAATCGTATTCAGAAGCGATTGGTTCTTTAACTTTCATAACCATATCCACTTTCCAAGCGTCTGCTTGTTCTACGATTTTTGCGCCTGCTTCAATATATTCTTCATCTGTAAAACCAGATCCAATGCCAGCGCCTCTTTCAACGACAACATCATGTCCTGAAACTTTAAAGTTTACAACGCCTGCTGGTGTAATAGCTACACGATTTTCATTGTTTTTGATTTCTTTTGGAATACCGATTAACATAGTCCATCCTCCTAAAGATAAAAATAGTATCGAATTACCGATTACGGTAACGCTTACAACTTGAAACAATTACATCTTAACAGACTTTAAGTCATTTTTGTGACTTTTTTTAAAAATAATTGTTTATTATAGGAAAAATAACTTTTTTTGTATAAACTATATGTAATCACAATTACAGATTGGAGTGCTAAAAATCGTTAAATATCATACATTGATCTTTGATTTAGATGATACTTTGCTCGATTTTCAACAAGCAGAAATAGAAGCTTTTGAAAAAACTTTTTCGAATTATAATATCCAAAATTCTATTTCAACATATAAAAAAGACTATGATGCGATTAGTCGCGTTTTATGGGATGGGGTGCAAGATGGTATTTTTACAATTGCACAAGTTGGTGAATTCCGCTTTAAAAGATTGTTCGAAAAGCATAAATTAGATTTCGAAGCCGTTACATTCAATGAAGACTACTTATTAAATCTTGGGCAGCAATCGAACTTAATCGAAGGTGCTGAACAAATCGCTACAACATTGCCTAATGTGAAATTCGTTGCCTTATCGAATGGCTTTACGAAAACACAGCTTTCACGCATTGCGAATTCTCCACTCAAAGATTTGTTCGATGAAATCATCATTTCTGAAATGACTGGATTTGAAAAGCCACAGAAGGAAATTTTTGATTATACAATGAATCAATTATCACTTTCGGAAACAGATGGTATCTTAATGATTGGTGATTCTCTATCATCTGATATTACTGGTGGTCGCAATTATGGTATGGACACTTGTTGGTTCAATCCCCTTCGTAAAAAGAATGAAAGTTTCGTAACGCCCACTTACGAAATCAAATCACTTGACGAATTAGCCGACCTTGTTAAAATATAGGTATATATTATCGGTCGACCATAATATTTGTTAAGAGTTATTTACAAAACTAAATAAAATTCACTATTTCTCCTAAATTATAGTGAAAAAGAGGATTATAGGGGTATATGTAGAATGTTATAATATGGCTATAGAAACCAAGAGGAGGAATTTAGTTATGGCAACTTACAACAATATTATCGTAGCAGTAGATGGATCAGCAGAGGCAGAATACGCATTCAACAAAGCAATCGAGGTAGCACAACGTAACGAAGCAACTTTACACTTAGTAAACATCATTGATACTCGTTCTTTCGCAGCAATCGAGGCTTATGACCGTTCTATCGCAGAACGCGCTCAAAGCTTTGCAGAAGAGAAATTAGCTGAGTACAAAGAAGTAGCAGCAAAAGCTGGTGTTCCTGCAGTACAAACACTAATCGAGTACGGTTCTCCAAAAACAATGATCACAAAAGAAATTTCTAAGAAAACAGAAGCAGACTTAATCGTTTGTGGTGCTACAGGTCTTAACGCTGTTGAACGTTTCCTAATCGGTAGCGTATCTGAAAGCATCGTTCGTTCAGCAAAATGTGACGTATTAGTCGTACGTACGCCAGTAGCTGAATAATTCAACTCACAAATTATGAAGAGGTGTTACGCATTTGCGTAGCACCTTTTTTTGATTCATAGAAGGATTCGCAACTTTCCATATGTAATGCAAATGGATGAATCTATACTTTTTGCATATTCCAAATCATTGAAAGTGAAGATCTAAACTGCTTTTGGAACAAAAAAAGAGCCCATTAAGGACTCTCTAAATACGAATTAATCTTTCATCGCTTCAATTTTTTCACATAGATAGCCTACGATATGGCCTCTTGGTGTTGTTTCTTCAATGTCGTCATTTTCAGCAAGTTCATCTAAAGCTTGCCAAATTGTCGACCACATCTCAGTATTTTCATATTCTTTATATGGGTGATTCAATTATTTCTTCTCCTCTTTCTTCCACTTTTGAACTTGTACGAAGAAAGATTCAAGTGCTGGGATATTATCAAGTTTTGGTACTTTAGCTAACAGTACGTCTTTAACTGCTTTGCCGCCCTCCACTTTCTTCTGTAAAATAAATAAGCTTTTGCCCATTTCTTTTTGTTTGAATAAGTTTTCTGGTAATTGTACAACTGCTTGAATCCATGCATGTTTTTGAACGTATGAATAAAGCAATGGAGCCTGCTCTGATTCGAATAAATTATTTGGCACTAAGAAGAATAAGTAACCGCCATCCTTCGTATAATTCATCGATTGCTCAATTAGTAAATGGTGGGCAAATGTCATACCATCTTCAGAATGAATTTCGAATTTCTCCGCATATTCAGTATCTGGGTAAAAACCAATCGGCAGATCACATACTACACCGTCAACCGGTTCAACCATTAAGTTTTGCAAAGCATCTTGACGATACAACGCGATCGGTTGTTGTTGAAGATCGCCCGCTGCAGCTGCTAATTGAATTAGTAATTCATCAATCTCAACGCCTGCTCCTTCAATTTTTCCATCTAAATGGTTCATAACTGTTAACATTAAATTCCCTGTTCCGATTGTTGGATCTAAAACAGTAATTTGTTTTTGCTCAGCAAGCGTCTTCTCGAAAAATTGTTCAACAAAATAACCTACTAAGAAACCTAAAGAATCCGGTGTCATTTGATGATTTGGTTGTACATTTTTACGCATGCCTTTTAAAATCGCTAATTGTATTGCTTTGCGAATATCCTCTTTTGTCGCGTCTTCAAGGAATTCTTGGTGATTACCATCTAGTAAGTCGTTTAAAGTGCTTAAAAGACCGTCTAAATATGTGACATTAAGCTCTTCGCTCACAGATGCTGATTGCCCATCTAAGTGGGTGAAAAGATTTTCTATTTTTTCCATTATATACTCCTAAATGCGAAACCCACTCAAACAATTGAATGAGTGGGCAACGGCTTTATTTTCTAAATTGATTATAGTGCTTTTAAAGCTTCAAGTGCTTTATCATAATCAGGGTGGTTTGTGCCTTCTGAAACGTACTCAGCGTAAGTTACAGTGCCTGTAGCATCAATTACGAAGATTGAACGAGCTAATAAACGTAGCTCTTTCATGTGAACACCAAATGCGTCGCCGAAAGAAGCATCGCGGTGATCTGATAATGTTACAACATTGTCGATACCGTTAGCACCACACCAGCGTTTTTGTGCGAATGGTAAGTCCATAGAGATTGTTAGTACGACTACATCTTCACCGAATGCTGCTGCTTCTTCGTTGAAACGACGTGTTTGTGCATCACAAACGCCTGTGTCTAATGAAGGAACTACAGATACTAAGATTTTTTTGCCTGCAAAATCTTGTAAAGTTTTTTCGCCTAAACCATTATCTACGACTGTGAAGTTTGGAGCTTTGCTTCCTACCTTCATTTCGTCACCTACTAGTGTTACTGGGTTGTTAATAAATGTTACTTGTACCATTAAAAACGCCTCCTCAGAAATTCTATCTTTAATTTTACTAGAGTTCCTCTTTGTCTTGCAACTGTTTGGACTCTGATTTATTCAATTCGTCCTCATTATAACGCTCTTTTAATGAAGTTGATGTTGTTTTTGAAAGTTCTTCCACTTTTTTCGAGTAAGTCTTCTCATGGACAACATGCGTGTCAGCGATAAAATCATGAACCGCTTTATGTTTTTGAGTGAATGGAACGATTAAATAAAGTACTTTGACAACGACAGAGATGAATCGTCCAACTGCTTCTCTAAATAATACAGTCGACCAAGTTAACTCTTTTCCTGAATCGGACACTACTTTCAATCCGAAAATCATCTTACCTAATGTTTGACCGAAGAATTTCGTCATCAATATAAAGTAGATGTAAAAGACGATTCCCGCCACAATGCTATAAAGTGAAATATACGCAATTGTAAATGATTCAATATTTGAATAGACGAAAATATTACGAACAAAAAGTCCGACCAACACGACATTAATTAATAAAACGTCGATTAAATAGGCGAAGAATCGTACCCAAAATCCCGCAGGCTTATGTTCAAAAGTACGATCAACACTAGCTTCTGTTGCTAATCCAGTCATTTTGAACCCTCCTATTCTTCACCATACATATACATTAATCGAGGTGTTGTGCCGTAATGGCTCATTAATTTCGAGATTGCCTGTGTTTCTACAGTACCACCGCCGAAGAATGAAGTCATTTTCGTAGAGAACAAACTGCTTAATGATTCTACACTATCATATTCAAATACTTTTGAGCCTTTTAAATTATGATCTTTTTTCAATGCTGTAATAACGTCTTCAGTGTAACCGAAGTCATCTGCTAATCCAGCTTTCACCGCTTGTGAACCATTTATAACGCGACCATCTGCCACTTTTTTCACTTGATCCATCGGCATATTACGACCGTCAGATACAACTTTTAAGAAACGTTTGTAAGAATCATCAATCATCGATTGTAAAATTTTACGATCGCCGTCAGTCATTTCACGAGAACCGCTCATAATATCTTTATATGGGCCAGTTTTAATCGTTTCGAATTTCACACCGTATTTATCTGCTAATTTACTAAAGTTCATCGATTGCATAATGACACCGATTGAACCTGTAAGTGTTTCTTCATCAACGAAGATTTTATCAGCTGGTGCAGAAATATAGTAACCACCTGAAGCTGCTGTTGCGCCCATTGATACGTAAACTGGAATTTTTCTAGATTGTTGAATCAATTTGATTTTTTCATACACTTGTTTTGATTCCAGTACGCCACCACCTGGTGAATTTACAGCTAAAACGATACCTTTTACATTAATATCATTTTTAATATCATCAAGTTGTTTTAAAAATTGTTGGTGATTATAACCTTTTGTCGCACCAAGTAAAGATGTTTCACCTGTATCTTGGATAGCTCCTTCTACACGTAATAATGCGATTTGTGAAGTGTTGCTACCTTCTTGCACAGTTTTACGACCTAAATTCGACCCTAATTCCGTCGTTTTCATCACTTGGTTCATTGTTTCTGCAAAGTTTGTACGACTTATATTCAGCAATGCGCTGATTAATGTTGATCCTACTAATAATAGTGCTGCTACACCTAGAGCAATCCACCTTTTCGTATTCATGCTGTCATCTCCTATTTTTTCTTTAATTTAGGTTTCTTCAATTCACGAACTGTAGCGAATGAGAAAATAATAATAGCGATCCAAATACAACTAAACGCTACTAATTCGATTCCACCAAACTTTTCTCCGTAAACAAAAGTTCCGATGATTAATGTCATCGTCGGTGCAATATATTGGAAAAACCCTACTAAATATAATGGTATATTTTGTGCACCAATTGCAAACAATATCAATGGCACTGCCGTAATAGCACCTGTACCAATTAATAATAATGTCGTTGAAATATTAATATTGAACATTGCTGGTGTATCGACTGCGAATAAATAAATATAATAGCCTAATGCTACTGGTAAAATGAAAAATGTCTCAATTACTAATCCACGCGTCGCATCCAACTTGATTTGTTTCTTCAGTAATCCGTAAATTCCGAATGAAAATGCAAGTCCTAGCGATACGAATGGGAATGTTCCGTATGATATAACGAGAATTAATACGCCCCCAAGAGCAAATATACACGCTAATAATTGTGCTTTTGATAATTTTTCTTTTAAGAAAATGACACCTAATAAGACTGAAATCAATGGATTAATATAATATCCCATACTCGTTTCAATAATATGATTATTATTTACTGCCCAGATGAATATGTACCAGTTCACTGATATTAAATAAGATGCCGCAAATAGCGCCCAAAATGACTTTTGATTTTTCCAAAGCATTTTCACATCAGAAATTAATAACTTCCATTGTTTTATTAATACGACGAAAATAATCGTTAAGACGAATGACCAAACGATTCGGCTCGTAATAATTTCATTACTGCTGACGTTTTCTAACTGTTTCCAATAAAGCGGCACTAACCCCCACAATATATATGCCAATGCTGCTGCCAGCACACCTTTCTTCTCTGCACTCATGTCATCATCTCTTTCCTAAACCTAGTATGCTAAGTATAGTGTTCATTCCTTACCTATGTAAATAATATTTTCAAAATAAAACGAACCGCAAAGATTCTACGGCTCGCTAGATGTTTATTGTACTTTATTTAACTCTTGTTCACGCAACTCGATCCTGCGAATTTTACCTGAAGCAGTTTTCGGTAATTCTTCAACGAATTCAATTGCTCTTGGGTATTTATAAGGTGCTGTTAATTGCTTCGTGAAGTTTTGAAGTTCTTTTATGAACCCTTCTTCTAAAGCGCGCTCTTTATTTTTCAATATGATGAATGCTTTTACAATTGATCCACGCAATTCGTCAGGACTTCCAACGACTGCACATTCTTGTACGTCCGCATGTTTTACTAATGCATCTTCTACTTCAAATGGGCCGATTGTATATCCTGAACTAATGATGATGTCGTCACTTCTACCTTCAAACCAGAAGTAACCATCTTCATCAATTTTCGCTTGATCCCCTGTAATGTAATAGTCGCCACGGAATTGACGTTGTGTGCGCTCAGGTTCATTCAAATATTCTTTGAAAAGTGCTGGTGTATCTTTATGAACCGCGATATCCCCAACTACGCCCGCTTCACAAGGTTTTCCAAACTCATCAACAACGGTCACTTCATTGCCCGGTGTAGGTTTGCCCATTGAACCTTCCTTCACGTCCATTCCTTTCATCGTACCGATCAATAATGTATTTTCTGTTTGGCCGTAACCATCTCGAACTTGTAAATTGAAAGTATCTTTGAATAAGTTGATGACACCAACATTTAATGGCTCACCTGCAGAAACGGCACTGTGTAAACTACTTAAATCATACTGCTGTAAATTTTCAACTTTCGCCATGACGCGATACTCAGTCGGCGTACAGCATAGTACATCGATTTTATGTTCTTTAATTAACGTTAAATATGTGTGTGCGTCAAAACGGCTATTGTATACAAAACCTGTTGCACCACTTCCTAGTACGGATAAGAACGGACTCCAAATCCATTTTTGCCAACCTGGACTTGCAGTAGCCCATACAAGATCTCCTTCATTAATCGCTAACCAATGTTTCGCAGCTGTTCTTAAATGCGCATATGCCCAAGCATGTGTATGAACAGCGGCTTTTGGATTACCTGTTGTACCACTTGTATATGATAGAAATGCTTCATCTGTGCATTTCGTTGCTACAATTTCAAATTCTTTCGAAGCATCTTGCATTTCATCAATGACCGGAACCCAAGGCTCATGTGCATGACCAATAACAAATTGCTTCATACTTGTTAAATTTCGAACGCCATCAAACTGACCAATATACGGCTCATAAGACACGATTGCTTTCGCCGAACTATGCTCAATTCTGTATTCAATATCTTTCGTGCGCAACATTTCTGAACTTGGAATGACGATTATTCCTGATTTAATTGCAGCGAGATATGTTACATACGCTTCAATTAAGCGAGGAACCATGACGATCATGACATCACCTTTTTGTAATCCATGTGCTTTAAAAACATTCGCCATTTGATTTGCCTGTTGAATTAATGCATCATACGTAATTTCCTTCGATAAACCTTCTGCATCTTCATACTTAACTGCAATTCTACCTTGCCCATTCGCAAATCTTTCAATTTCGGACACTAAGTTGTAATGTTCTGGAGCTAATAAGTCCTCTCTATTCATGAAAACTCCCCCTTTAAAAATGTTTTGCTATTTCATAGTATAGCGAAGCATTTTCAAATTCACAACCTATTACTATAATCAAATATTATTACTAGGTACTAAATTACATATATTCATACTTTATTTTAAGTATTATCATTTACAGAATTATATCATAATATAGAATAAAGTGTAAAAATCGAGTAAATATCTCTATTTTTGTTATTTTAAGATATTTTATAGAATTTGAAAAATTTTTAAAGAAAATAATAATTTCTACTTGTCGATTAGCATAGTAAAGTGTTGAATTCTTATAAAACGAATCATTTTTCCGCATTTTACATAACTTATTGCTTAATGGAAAAACTCTGCGGTGAATGAAATTGGATTTTCAATTCATTCAACCTTTTTGTACTTGTTTGCAAATCGTATTTCGGCTCTAAATCGATCGAATCATTTATAGTCATATGCATTGCGTTTCATAACTTTTGTTTTGTTTTGAATACCTGCCACGTTACTTCTGAAGCTCTAAACAGATTCAAAAAAAAAGAGCCTAATGATTGGGAACCATCAAGCTCTTGCTGTTTTATAGTAAATCGTCGAATGCGTCGACAACTTTCTTTTTAGGGAAATCATGAACTTCACGGTTTTTCACTGCACGCTCGATCATCTCATCGAAATCAGTGAATCCTTCATAATAATTCATTTTATCAATACGCGGTTTTGTTTTTGGATTTGCTGGTGTAAATACTGTACAGCAATCTTCAAACGGACGAATTGACGTTTCATATGTGCCGATTTTTTGAGCAATTTCAATAATCTCTAATTTATCATACGTAATTAACGGACGTAAAATCGGTGTTGTTGTCACATCATTAATCGCTGCTAAACTATCTAAAGTTTGACTCGCTACTTGTCCAAGGTTCTCCCCTGTCACAAGTGCTAGAGCATCAATTTCTTTACGAACGATATCAGAAATTTTCATCATCATACGTCTAGTTGAAGTCATCGTCACATTTTCAGGAACAGCTTGTTGAATCGTTTGCTGAACTTCTGTGAAAGGAATGACATGCAATCTCACATTTCCACCGAAATGGCTAATTTGTTCACATAGTTCCATTACTTTACCTAGTGATTGATCACTTGTAAATGGCGGACTAAAGAAATGAATTGCTTCGATTCTTACGCCACGTTTCATCATATAGTAAGCCGCTACTGGACTATCAATACCACCTGATAGTAATAGCAATGCTTTACCATTTGAACCTACTGGAAGGCCAGCAGCACCTTGAATAACTTCTACCATCATATACGTCGCTTGTTCACGAACTTCAATACGTAATTCAATGTCTGGATCCTTCATTTGAACTGTCATACCTGGAAGTGTTGATAATACATGCGTTGCCACTTCACGATTTAATTCGTATGTTTCAAGTTCAAATTTTTTGTAAGAACGTTTAACATTTACTTTAAAAGTTTTACCTTCATAATCAATGCCTTTAACGATTTCAACTGCTAGATTTTTCATATCCTCTAAAGTTGTTGGACATTCTGCAACTGGGCTGAATGATTGAATCCCAAAAACAGTTGGAAGTCTTTCAATTAAATTGTCCATTTCTTCATCAGAAGGACTGCTTAAATACATACGATCGCGCTCTGAACGGATGTGTACTTGATCTAAATCTTGGAATGTATAACGAATATTTTCACGTAAACGATTAATAAATTGTTTACGATTCTTCCCTTTTGTTGTAATTTCACCGTAACGTACTAAAATTTCATGCCATTTCATACTTTCTTACCTCTCCCTTTACCTGCTTCAACACTTTTTCAAAAGCTTTTTTCACAGCTGTAATATCTTCTTCTGTATTTATTAATCCAAAACTAATACGAACAACTCCGCGTGCAAATACATCCGGAATTCCCATAGCAGCCACGACATGACTTACTTTGGAATCCTTCGAGTGACATGCACTTGATGTTGAAATAATAACACCTTCAGCTTGCATCGCATTAATCATGACTTCGCCTTTAATCCCTGCGATTGAACAACTCACAATATGTGGTGCGCCTTCATTCGTAGAAAGGACATACACATCTGCGAACTGTGCTAAAAATGCGTGTAAATCGTTGCGCCATTGTGTGTATTTGGCATTCAACATTGCTCGATTTTCATCTGCTAGGCGAATCGCTTTGGCAATCGCCACGTTTTGTGGAACTGCAACTGTACCACTACGGAAGCCCATTTCCTGACCACCACCGTGGATCAGCGGGTTAATTGTCGTACGTTTTCTAAACGCAGCGACACCACTTCCTTTTAATGCATTTAATTTATGACCAGAAATCGTAATAGCATCTGGGCCTAATTCATCATTAAAAGTGATCGGTAATTTTCCAAAACTTTGAACGGCATCTACATGGAAAAATGCGCGACTATGTTTGTGAACATATTGTGCGATTTTTTCAATTGGTTGAATCGCTCCAACTTCATTGTTTACATGCATAATACTAACAAGAACTGTGTCTTTCGTTAACTTATTTTGTAGATCTTCAAATTGAATAACACCGTTTTTATCAACATCTACTGTATCAATAATAAAACCTTCCTGTTCTAAAGATTTTACAGTTTCTAATACAGAAGCATGTTCAACCGAAGATACTAAAATATGCTTTCCACGATGCGTGTTTGCTTGCGCAATTCCTTTAATTAAAAAGTTATTTGATTCTGAACCACCTGAAGTGAATACAACTTGTTCTTCCGTTGTATGCAATACATTGGCAATTTGCTGACGAGATCTCGTTAATAAATTATTCGACTCAACGCCCATTTCATGTAAAGAAGCGGGGTTCGCGTAATATCGTTCATTCGCTTGGATGAATGTTTTCATAATCTGTTCATCTGGTTTTGTTGTGGCACTATTATCTAAATAAATCATGGATATCCTTCCTTCTATCGACTACATATTTCACTATTATAGCAAAAATAATCTTTCATGTCTTAACAACAAAAAAAAGAGAAGTCGACAAAATGCGATTGCGACTTCTCTTCATCTAATTCAATTATGATTTCAGAACTGCTTCTTTTGCGATTTCTTCCATCTTTTTCAGAGAACCAGGTTCCGCTGAATCAACTGCAATTGCTGCAACTTCTAAAGCACGATTAAATCGTAAATCTCTAAAAGCTTTCTCAGCTTCAGTTAGTTTTTCATCCATTCCCGGTTTCGCCATTCGATATCGGTTACCGTATTGAATTAATAACTCAATAAGCTGCACATTGTTAATCATTTCTTGAATAACTTCTTCTGCTTCAGAAATAAGAATATCCGATTTTTCAATTCCTGCTGCAATTACACCAACATTAATTGGGATTTCAAGTAATTCTTCACGAATCGTTTGCAACTGCAATTCGGATTCATGTAATCGCGCAGTTATTTCATCAGGGACACCAGGGATGTTTGCCTTTTGGACTTTACGTTTTAATTCACGTTGACGATCTTCTAGCTTACTTAATTCGGCACGGCCATCATTTTCATGAACGCGTAAATCAACTAACTTGTTAGAATACATTTGAGCTTGTTCAAATTGCACATCCACAAGTTTTTTCAGATCTTCAAGCTCTTCTTTTAAGCTAGAATAAGCGGATTGTTCCTCCGTCACTTCGATTGCTAAAAGATCATAACGTTGTTGGTAGCTATTCATCGCTGAACGAGCATTAATCGGCAATGCAATTTCTACATCTGTTAAATGATAGCTTAACTGAACTTTGTCAGCTTCAGATTTGATGTAATCGATAAAGCCACTCACTTCATCTAGACGCTCACCCATCTTGTCGAAGTTCTCATCCACATAAAGCTTAGCGATTGCTTCACCTTCAAGTGCATCGTATAAACCATCGATTTCACGCTTAATCGACTCAATTTGACTTGATACATTCTCAGTTTTCAAGTTAATTACTTCCTCTTTTAAAGGAGGGAGTATTTGTTCGATCGACTCAAGCTTCTCAGGAATTTCAAGATGTAATAAGAAGAATGATTGCTCTTGCATCTCATTGAAACCATTTCTAATATCTTTCACATCATTTGGAATTTTGTGTTGGATTTCAGTTAATAAGTTCGGAATTTCACTAATCAATTGGAAGATTTCCTTACCGATTCGATCTAATTCATTCACAATATCTTTTGCCTGTAGGTAATTACCTTGTGAAATTAATACATCGTATTCTTCAAATTGCCCAGGGAAAACTTCAAGTTTCTTCTCAAGAGGCTCTCCAGCAGCGCCAAATGAATATTGATGCGCTAATAAAGTTTTTCGAGCTGTGCGGTAATCTAATTTTAACTTTTCAATCTCAACTCGGCTATTTTCTTCACTCTCAATTAATTCATTAAGTTCTGTTAAAATTAATTCCGTTTCACCATCTACACGGTCGATGATTTGCTCAATCTCTTGTTCTTGCGCAGTCGCATTTTTAAATTGAAATTTATCAACACTATCTTCAATTTTTAAAAGTGCTTCTCCCGCATTTTTTAAATCAACATCGATTAATTCTGTCCATTTATTGCGCCAGCGTTCAAACATTTCTTCAGCTTGGCCGTTCATGTTCAACTGCTTGACCTTAGATAGCTCTTCTAATACTGGTTTCATTTCTACATCCAGTCTTTTTTGTTCTAATCTACTAATTTCATTATGGTGTTTTTTACGATAGACTATTACGACTACCACAAAAACCAATAGTACGATGACAATTGGAATGATATAATTAATCATCATAAGCCCCCTATCTCTAATATCAAGTATAGCCAAGTTATTGTTATTCTTAATAGTACCATGTTTTATTTCAATTTGTTCACCATTTGTGTGTTATTTTTTGGATTTTTTCAATTTCTTACACTTTTTTAGTCCAAATAGGAGGTAATCGTATGAAAAGGGATGCACATATACACTCCCCTTACTGCCCACATGGTTCCAATGATGGGTTTGAGCTTTACATAGAAAAAGCCATTTCAGAAGGTATACAGGATATCACTTTTACAGAACACGCTCCTTTACCGAGGGGATTTATTGATCCAACTCCTTTACAAGATAGTGGGATGCGCCAAGCTGATGTACTTCCCTATATTCAAGAAATCACTTTATTAAAAGAGAAGTACGCTAATCAGATTAAAATTAGAGTCGGCTTCGAAGTAGATTTCATTGAAGGTTTTGAACAACAAACTTGCACATGGTTAAATGAATTCGGTCCACTTATTGATGATGCCATTCTTTCTGTCCATTTTTTAAAATACGCCAATGAGTATGTATGCATCGATTACTCGAAAGATGTATTTTTAGAATTCTCAAAAAAAGTCGGTTCTGTTGAACAAGTTTATCAACTTTATTATGAGACCGTTCGCCAATCTATCGAAGCTGATTTAGGTATGTATAAACCGATGAGAATTGGGCATCCTACCCTAGTTCATAAATTTAGACTGGCACATAACGAGAACATCGATGACCATCAACAAATCATTGAGATTCTTCATTGCATTAAGGAACATGACTATGAATTAGATGTGAATAGTGCTGGCTATGCAAAAGCTTTCTGTCAGGAATCCTATCCACCTATACCCTATATTCCAATTTCCAAAAATTTACAAGTGAAATTAATTTTCGGTTCTGATGCACATCAAGCGAAAGACCTGCATCAATTCGCTGAAAAATTAGTTCATCTTTCATAAAAAAGGAGTTTTTACGATGTTTAACCAAGAGAAAATTGAAGGTACTTTAGAAAAGCAATATGAAATGTTAGCAAAACAATTAGCAGCATTAACAGAAGGTGAAACGGATGAAATCGCCATTTTAAGTAATGCTTCTTCTTTATTAAAACAAGCGCTTCACACGATCAACTGGTGTGGTTTCTACCTATATAAACATGATGAACTTTTACTTGGTCCATTCCAAGGCCTTCCAGCATGTGTTCACATTCGTATCGGTAAAGGTGTTTGTGGTACGGCCGCTGCAGAATTGAAAACATATCGTGTAGCAGATGTCCATGAATTCCCTGGCCATATCGCTTGTGATGCGGCTTCAAATTCTGAAATCGTCGTGCCAATCACACGTAACGGCGAACTTTATGGCGTCTTAGATATTGATAGCCCTATAAAAAATCGTTTTTCCGAAGAAGATCAAAAAGGCATCGAATTATTCGTCCAAACATTACAAAAGTTTTTATAATATACGTAGACATCTGCTTCCCACATGCAGATGTCTTTTTTTGCGAAAAAAAGACCGAATCGAAATTAATTCGAATTCAGTCTATAATTGGCTTTTTAAATTCTTTTTTTAATAGAAGTTCATCATTTGCGATATAGAGCTTCGCCTGATTTTTCCCGTTTGATTTCGCTAAATAAAGAGCGGTATCTGCACGGTTAAAAATCGATTGATAACCGATATTCCCTTGCTGATCCCAACAAGAAATCCCTGCAGATAGCGTCACAGATGGATTCGTCTTCTCTGGAATGTATTTGCAAATACGATCTACAATTGCTAACACTTCCACCATCGCGATATTTGATAGATAGATGGCGATTTCTTCTCCGCCCCATCTTGCACAAATCCCTTTATTCCCAACCTCTTCACGAATAATATTCGAAACAAGTTGTAAGGTTTTATCGCCTACTTGGTGACCAAATTGATCATTCACTTTTTTGAAATCATCAATATCAAACAAGACAAAAATTCCACTTTCATCTTCTTGTACCGAATTCTCTACAGTTCGATCTAAAAACCCTCGCGCATACAGCTTCGTTAAATGGTCGCAATCAACTAAATCTTGCAGTTGTTCACGCAATAAAATATTCGAAATCGCTAATGAACTATGGCGAATAATCGACTGCATTAATTTATAGCTATCAAATGAGAAGTAATATTTCGTTGGGTGAACGACTAGGACGAAACCAAAAACTTGCTGACGATTCATAATTGGAATGGCCATTAACGAATTGAAATCCTCTTGTTTATTTGAAATCTCTTGGAAATTCGCAATAAATAACGGCTCGGATGTTCTTTCAAAATGCGCTACGACAAAATCTAAGTACACCTTTGCTTCGGAATTGAAGAAATAAGCAGAAGTTCCCGTTTTAATTTGCATTTCTTTTTCAAAGAATACTACAGCCATCTCTCTTGGTGAAAATGATTTTTTAATTAAGTTTGATAAATATAATAGCATTTCATTTTTGCTCAAATTCATGTTCAGATGCTGTGATGATTCATTGATCAGTTGTAAATCTGATACGAGACCATGCAACTGATGATACAGTTTGGCATTCTCAAGCGCTTTACCAGATGTATCACCTAAGTATTTGATTTTCTTCTCATCACGTTCAGAAAAGGCATTTTTGCATTCTGCCTCGATCCGAATGACGCCATATGTTCCCTGCTGTCCCTGAATCGGCGAATTAATGGCTGTACATCCATTTTCTTCGATTGATTCAAAAGTAATTTCTCCTGATACAAATGCTTCAATTGTTGCAGGTTTTTCATTAGAATAATCAAAAATATGCACATTTTTAGGCAGTACACGATCTTGATCATTCGATAAAATAACTTGAAACTTATTTTCAGGAAATGCGAACTGAATTTCTTTTACGACAGTATCAATTATATGTGCAACATTCATTGTCGAATGAAAAATTTCAGTCATATGCAATAGTTCTGTTTTCAATAAATTCTTTTCTTGAATCTCTATTTGGCTTCTCAACATATTTGATGTCTCAAATAAGAGTTGAACAAGTTCTTGCACATGTGCCGTTTGGGCAAATTCATGCCATTTTTTTGACGCTTTAAAGAATAAGACGCCATCTAACTGACCATTCTTTTGAATGATGAGGGAGCGATCAATGTAGGGGTGTGTTTCCTTAATTAAATTGAGTTCATTCATACCTAGTTCTAACTGATTCGCATTCGTTAGAGCAATATTAATTGGAATACTTTCAAATGCACACTGATTCTCTGAAACTTCGAACTTTTTGAGTTTATATCCATCTATATAATAATATTCAATATGCGTTAATTCAAAATCTTGGAACAGAACACTTTCAATATACCTACTATAAGTACTACGGTTATATTCCTGCTTATTGAGCTCGATCCAGAAATCCAAAACTCTTCCCTTCACTGCATCTAGTGTATGTTTATTTTGCAAATCTAATCACCTATTCCCCTTTAATAGATACAAAATTACGTTATACCTATTATACACAAATAGGTTCTTTTTTACTACTTACAATTAATCGTAAATTAAAATAGTATGCTAAAAGGTATGATTTACATTAAAATAACCATATAATGATTGACTTTATGCCCTAACGGATATACAATAAAATTTGTGTAAAATAAACGCAGCGGTTGTATGGTTTGGTTTGTTTTATTCTGTACCTCTAGTTTACTAGATGGAGTAGTAGTAATTCTTCGGCTGCATGAACGAAACTACTTGAATTCAGAATACCTACTTTGCTAAGTACAGCTGATTTTTGTTTTATGCCAAATAAAAATCATAGGAGGGACTTTAAATGTCTCGTTATACAGGTCCATCTTGGAAACTATCTCGTCGTTTAGGCATTTCTTTAACAGGTACTGGTAAAGAAATCGAAAAACGTCCATACGCTCCAGGACAACACGGTCCGACTCAACGCATCAAGCTTTCTGAGTACGGTCTTCAATTACAAGAAAAACAAAAATTACGCCATATGTATGGTATGACTGAACGTCAATTCAAAAACGTTTTCGTTAAAGCTGGTAAAATGCAAGGAGTTCATGGTGAAAACTTCATGATCCTTCTTGAAACTCGCTTAGACAACATCGTTTACCGTATGGGTCTTTCACGCACTCGTCGTGGATCTCGCCAATTAGTAAACCATGGCCACATCTTAGTTGATGGCAAACGCGTTGATATTCCATCATACAGCGTTAAACCAGGTCAAGTGATCACTCTTCGTGAGAAATCACTTAACTTAACTGCTGTTAACGAAGCAATCGAAGCTAACTCATTCGTTCCTGAATACGTTGCTTTTGATGCTGAAACTAAAGTTGGTTCTTTCGTACGCTTACCAGAGCGTTCTGAATTATCAGCTGAAATCAACGAAGCTTACATCGTAGAGTTCTACTCTCGTTAATAACTCGTTGCATTTCGCAGCAAGTAACCCCCACAAACTTTATGTTTGTGGGGGTTTTGTTATGCTTGGATTTTGAATAATTTTACAAATAAAAAAAGCACCTAATAATAGGTGCTTTTTTAGGTTCTATTATATATGTTGGGGTCTTAAAACAATTCACGTTGTAACTTTCAGAAATAACGAATGCTTTCCGCCGACAAGTGCCGCACTATTTCTTTCCACTTTAGGTGGAAAGAAAGGATTGC
>NZ_QFVS01000080.1 GCF_003143955.1 Kurthia zopfii
GCCAGGCCTCTTCTGCATTCGTCACCGGATGCGTGGTGAGCAGCCGCCAGTGCAGCGGCTCGATCCCGGCCTGCGGCTCGATCTCGCGCACATCGACCAGGATCAAGGGTAGGCTTTTCGGCAGATGGCGCAGGAACTTGGTTTGCGGTCGGGCCAGTTCGACGGCGCCGAAGCGCAGATCGAGAAGCGCAGCCCGCTCAGGCCGTTGTGCTCGCGCAGGCAATACGATGGTCCGTTGTTCGATGCTGGTCATGGCCTCGCTGGCCGCATACAGGCCACAGCCATCCGCCAGCTTGCGATCATGCATGCTCCGGGCAATGACGTGGAACTGGTGTTCTGCGGCGCAGGCGTAGAGCGCGAAGATGTCGCTCTCGCGGTCGCCCAGCATGGTCACCATTGCAGCCTTCGCCAACAGCGGCTTGGCTGCCAGAGCGGTCGCGATCCAGCGTTGCGATTCTTTGTCCTTCAGATCGCGATTGTCGTGCGAGACGGTGCGGCGGCCCTGGCGGGTCCAGATCTCGCCGTGCAACAGGCCAAGGCAGCAGCCGCTTTCCGCGTCTGCGGCCAGCATCGGGTGCAGCAACACCCCGCGGGTGTTGCCATGACCGATCTCGCCCAAGCCACGCCGGTTTTGTGCCTTGGTGGCAAAATTGATCTCGCTGGTATCCTGGATCGCCAGCACATGGCGGCCTTCGGCCGCCATTACCGTACCATCGCTCGAGCTTTCGATTATCCGCGTCGTCGTCACCTTGGCATTGCCGAGAAAGCGGTTGAAGCGCACCTCCCGGGCACGCATGCCTCCTGCCAGCCGTCGCAGGCAGACATCCTTGCCCGCGACCATGCATTCGACGAGCGCCGCCCCCCTTTATCGAGGCGGAGATCCCCGAACCGACCTAATGACCAGTCAATTTGCGCCAGCATGTCGACACCTCCGCCAAAGCCGAAGTGCCGCAATATGAATCACACGAAATACCGATTCGGGAATCCCCACCCAACTAGATGTGTGCATGCCCTAGTGCGTTCGCAGGGACGACACGGAGTTTGTTGTACATCCTTGCCGCCTCATTATGACGGCGAGAATGAGCGCTTACCGTAGGCTGGCGTTGATCTTGTCCAGCACGGCCGAGCCGGGGCACAGCGCCTGCTCATCCATTGCGTTGAGCGGCGTCTCGACGGTGTCGAGATGGGTGTGCAGATCCTCGGCGTCCGGATCGACGTAGAGCAGGCCGGTGACGATCTGGCCCTTGGCCGCATGCTTCTGCAGGAAGGTCATCGCGCCGAGCCGATCATGCGGATCGTAGTCGGCGTCGAGTTTGCGCAGCGCGAGGCGCGAACCGTCATGCTGCTCGACCACCTGCACGGTGCCGGGCGCGTAATCGACGCTGATCGGCTCGCGGCCGACCAGCACGTCGAGCCGGTTCACCGCATCATTGTGCTCGCGGACATAGTCGAAGCTCTTGGTCGAGCCGGCGTGATTGTTGAAGGCGATGCAGGGGCTGATCACGTCGATGAAGGACGCGCCCTTGTGGCGGATCGCGGCCGCGATCAGCGGCACCAATTGCGTCTTGTCGCCCGAGAAGCTGCGCGCCACGAAGGTGGCCCCGAGCTGCAATGCGATCGCAACCAGGTCGATCGCATTGTCGGTGTTGGTGACGCCCTTCTTG
>NZ_QFVS01000081.1 GCF_003143955.1 Kurthia zopfii
TTGAATCAATTTCATAATTCGATTTTTTCAAGAGCTTAGATTGCTCCGATGTAAAAACTATCGTTTTTAAAATTTATGCAGGTACTTTTGCATGACTTAATTGCGAATTGATGCGGTCAACTGCTAACTTACAGGCATTATAAATAAACGTCACTAGATTGAAATGCAATTTTGCTTTGCGACCTGTTCTGTGACGGATGTTATTTAACTGGAAATATTGCTTTAAATAAGCATTTACACGTTCTACTGCCGTACGTTCTTTATAGAGTTTCTTCCATAAATCTGAGCCACGTGCTGGAGACGTATACTTACGAATATCTGTTTCGCATTTTATTTTGAAAACCTTTTGACATAGGGAATCATCGCGTAATGGACAAGTTTCACATTCCTTTGGTCTTGTGAATTTGAGTGTCTGATATTTTTCATCAAAGCTGTCATAACGATAACTATGTTCGCGCACACAGGTTGGGCGGAAATGTTGGTCAAATCCAATTACTTCGCTCTCTCGTCGGACATTATACGGAATAACAGCACGCATTGTTTGATTTAATATTTGACGGTAAATTGGCTCGTAATCATATCCTGCATCAAAAATTGCGGTAGCGAAATGATTTGGCAAGAAGTCTGCGATTTTTTTCAACAAGGGTATAGCTGCTTTACTATCGCTTAAATTCCCTGAGGACATGATGCGAGCGACAATATATTGACTTTTAGTTGAAACAGCTAAATGTCCCTTAAAGCCATACCAGAACGTATTTTTGCCATTACTATTTTTCTTAATTCCCCACTTCGGTTCAATGGGGATATCTTGCCAAAGTGTGTTCGTCGGAATCGTCAACTGAGCTTCTAGCTTCTTTTCATAGGTTGTTTGATTGACCTCAATCTCAGATTGTTCAGCTAACCAAATCGCTTGTTCTTCAGACGTTTTTCGACCACGTTTTTTTGGTGGAGCTGCTTCTTTTTTCTCTGAAGGCTTTGAGGCATCACGTGATTCGAAGTGTGTTGCATCAAAACCGAGACACTCGTCTTCGAGAAATCCTTCCGTCAAAGCGGCTAGGATAAGTTGATCCTGCATGAAATCTAGTACATCAGATTGACTAATGACATCAATCATACGAGAATATGACGCTTCTGACGGAACTGAATCCGAAACAAGAAATCCGCAATCCAAACGGAATAAAGGGTCGTTGACTAAACGTTTGACTAAGTCCTTTATTGTTGGAATACGTTCGACGATACGTACTATTAATGATTGAATCATGGCCCCGTAATTACATTCGCGTGGAGCACCACGCATTGTCTTTTTAGAAAAGAGATGAAAGATAGGTTGTACATCGAAAGTGGAGAAAATGGCATCAAATCGGTGCGAACTTTCCATTTCGAATAATTCTTGGATGTCAAACAGGCTAATTTGTTTTACAATAGTCATGAGGCATCATTCCTTTCGGGTGGGTTGTTTAGTCGCTACCATTATACCGAATTTGGGGAGGTGCCTCATTTTTATTTAATTTTACCCCTTGATAACAAAGGGATTGGAATTATGAAATTAACTCA
>NZ_QFVS01000082.1 GCF_003143955.1 Kurthia zopfii
CTCGCCGGCCGCGACGAGGCGCGGCTATTGGTGTTCTGCGACGAGGCCGCCGAGGTCGCGAACCCAATGCAAGCGCTGCAGGCGGCAAAGGCTGCGAACGCCGGGATCGACGTCCTGATCGGCCCCGAAGGCGGCTTTGCCGAGGAGGAGCGCGCGCTGCTGCTGCGCCGGCCCAGCATCCTTCGCCTCGCACTCGGCCCGCGCATCCTGCGCGCCGACACCGCCGCCGTCGCCGCGCTTGCGCTGGTGCAGGCGGCGCTGGGCGATTGGGGTGGTGGTGATGGAGACACCGGCGGGAGGGCTCCCTCCCCCCTTGCGGGGGACGGAGCCTGAGAGGCGTGCTCACCTTACGGTGCGCTCTGACCCGACCGCCTCGCCTACTGCGCCTTCGCGATGTACGGGCAACCGCCTTCAGCGAGCGGACGGAAGGCCTGGTCGCCCGGCACCGTCGCGAGGTACTCGTAGAGGTCCCACTTGCCCTTGGACTCTTCCGGCTTCTTGATGCGCATCAGATACATGTCGTGCACCATGCGGCCGTCGATGCGGATATGGCCGTTCTTGGCGAAGAAGTCGTTGATCGGCGTTTTGCGCATCTGCTCCATCACCTTCGGCGCCTCGTCGGTGCCGACGGCCTCGATCGCCTTCAGGTAATGCATGGTCGCCGAGTAGAGGCCGGCCTGGATCATGGTCGGCATGTGGCCGACCTTCTCATTGAAGCGCTTCGAGAAGGCGCGGGTCTCGTCGTTGAGATCCCAGTAGAACGCCTCCGCGACCAGCAGCCCCTGCGCGGTCTCCAGCCCGACGCTGTCGATATCGGAGACGAAAGCGAGCAGCGGTGACAGCTTCTGGCCCCCCTTGGTGAGGCCGAATTCCGCGGCCTGCTTGATCGCGTTGATGGTGTCGCCGCCGGCATTGGCGAGGCCGATGACCTTGGCCTTGGAGGCCTGCGCCTGCAGCAGGAACGAGGAGAAGTCGGCGGTGTTGAGCGGGTGCTTGACGCCGCCGAGCGACTTGCCGCCGTTGGCAGTGACGACCGCCGTGGTGTCGCGCTCCAGCGCATGGCCGAAGGCGTAGTCGGCGGTGAGGAAGAACCAGCTGTCGAGGCCGGACTTCACGGCCGCAAGGCCGGTGACGTTGGCCTGCGCGAACGTATCGAACACGTAGTGCACGGTGTAGGGGCCGCAGGCTTCGTTGGAAAGCCGGACCGAACCGGGGCCGTTGAAGATGATGATCTTGTTGCGCGCCTTGGCGATCTCGCCAGCGGCGAGCGCGGTGGCGGAGGCCGCGACGTCGAAGATCATCTCGACGCCCTGATTGTCGATCATGTCGCGGGCGATGTTGGCCGAGAGATCGGCCTTGTTGAGATGGTCGCCGACCACGATCTCGATCTTGCGGCCGAGCACCGCGCCGCCAAAGTCCTCCGCCGCCATCTTGGCCGCGGTTTCGCTGCCGGAGCCGGTGATGTCGGCATAGAGGCTCG
>NZ_QFVS01000083.1 GCF_003143955.1 Kurthia zopfii
GGCCTGGAAGATCGCGCCGGCACTGGCTGCCGGCAATACGGTGGTACTGAAGCCGGCGGAGTTCACCTCACTCACCGCGCTGCTGTTCGCCGAACTCTCGGCCGAGGCCGGCCTGCCGCCGGGTGTGTTGAACATCGTGACCGGCGATGGTGCGACTGGCGCGCTGCTGGTCGAAAGTCCCGTCGACAAGATTGCCTTCACCGGCTCGACCGAGGTCGGGCGGCTGATCCGTCAGACGACAGCAGGCACCGGCAAATCGCTGACGCTGGAGCTCGGCGGCAAGTCGCCGTTCATCGTGTTCGACGATGCCGATATCGATGGCGCGGTGGAAGGCGTGGTTGATGCGATCTGGTTCAACCAGGGCCAGGTCTGCTGCGCCGGCTCGCGGCTGTTGCTGCAGGAGGGCATTGCAGAGATCTTCCGCAGGCGGCTGATCCGCCGCATGTCGACGCTGCGCGTCGGCATGCCGCTCGACAAGACGATCGACATGGGCGCGGTGGTCGCCCCGGTGCAGCTCGAGCGGATCAAGTCGATGGTCGAGACCGGGGTGAAGGAAGGCGCCGAGAAATATCAGACGCCCGGCGCGATGCCCGCGGAGGGATGCTTCTATCCGCCGACGTTGCTTTGGAACGTGCATCCATCCTCGACGGTTGCGACTGAAGAGATATTCGGTCCTGTCCTGGTCGCGATGACGTTCCGCACGCCCGACGAGGCGGTCATGCTCGCCAACAACACGCGCTACGGCCTTGCCGCGAGCGTGTGGAGCGAGACGATCGGTCTCGCGCTCGACGTCGCGCCGAAGCTGCTGGCCGGCGTGGTCTGGGTCAACGCCACCAACCTGTTCGACGCCAGCGTCGGTTTCGGCGGCTACCGGGAGTCCGGCTTCGGCCGCGAGGGCGGCCGCGAAGGCATGGTCGAATATCTCAAGCCGAAGGCCTGGAGCGGGCGCAAGGCGCGGCCCAAGCCATCGCCGCTGCCGATCGCGTCCGGCGCCAGTGCCGGTTTCGACGCGCCGCCGATCGATCGGACGGCAAAACTGTTCGTCGGCGGCAAGCAGGTTCGCCCGGATGGCAATTATTCGCGCGCGGTGCTCTCGCCGAAAGGCCGGCGCCTCGGCGAGGTAGGAGAGGGCAATCGCAAGGACATCCGCAATGCGGTCGCCGCGGCGCGCGCCGCCGAGGGGTGGGCGCGGGCGACGGCGCATAATCGCGCCCAGATCCTCTATTACCTCGCTGAAAATCTCTCCGCGCGCAGCGACGAGTTCGTCCGGCGCATCGCCGACATGACCGGCGTGCCGTCGGCGAAGGCGCGCGCCGAAGTCGATGCGAGCATCGAGCGGCTGTTCAGCTATGGCGCATGGGCCGACAAGTTCGAGGGATCGATCCACGCGCCGCCGCTGCGCGGCGTGGCGCTCGCGATGCACGAGCCGATCGGCGTGGTCGGCGTTGCCTGTCCGGACG
>NZ_QFVS01000084.1 GCF_003143955.1 Kurthia zopfii
GGTTCTACAATAAATAACGTTGGTGAAGAAAAAAGCACCGATCTCTAATCAGATCGGTGCGGAAACTTCATGAACGTTATTTTTATTCAAAAAAATAGAAAACAAGTGAGTTTCCCTATAGAATAAAAGTCTCTAAACAATACACTAAGGGGGAAAATCACTTGTCTATTAACCATGATATTCGAAATTTACTAGATATTCAAGACTCAAATATCCACTTCGCTACGAATTGCGTCAATCAAAGGCTTTATAAAGGAAGAATGAGTAAGTTCATTACAGCCAAACTAACCTATACTCCTGAGTGTTGTAAGGTTTGTAAAAAGGAAAACAAGGATTTCTCCATCATCAAAAACGGCACACAGGAGTCTAGAATCTCTCTACCAATGATGGGGGTTCACCGCACGTTTCTTTTACTGAAGAAGCAACGCTTCTTTTGTAAAAGCTGTTCTAGCACATTTGTGGCGGAATCAGAAGTCATTAATCGCTTCTGTTTCATCTCGAACCAATCCAAATCACTGGTAACACTGAAAGCTTCTGAAGCACAATCAATTACACTAATCGCCCAAGATACAAGTGTTTCGCCGACTTCAGTTCAACGATTCATCAATCAATTTAGCGAATCTATGCCTAAGAAATTTAATGATCTACCGAAACACCTTTCGTTCGATGAATTCAAATATCTAAAAGGAAGAATGGCTTTTGAATACATTAACGCTAAAACAGGTACGATTCTGGGGATTTTACCTTCTCGATTAAGTCGTGATATCAAGGATCACTTCCTGTCTCGCTACAGTTATGCCCAGCGTTGTGCAGTTGAAACCATCACGATTGATATGAATGCAGGTTATGAAAAACTAATTAAAGAGCTTTTCCCAAAAGCGAAGATTATTATCGACAGATTTCATCTCGTCCAACTCATCAATCGCTCCATGAATAAGCTAAGAATAAGTGTAATGAATGATTTTAGAACAAGTAATGGCGCGGATCAGAAGAAATACCGCCGCCTGAAAAAACATTGGAAACTGCCCTTAAAAAACGCACTTGATCTATCTTTTACATCTTATAAAAACTTCCCGTTATTTGGCCAAACCACTGATGCGACGGTCGTTGAGACACTTATGAGCTATAGTGAACGTCTGAAAGTGAACTATAACCTTTACCAATCCATCTTAACTGCATTGAAAGATAAAAACCTAGAACAGTTAACAGAAATCCTTGAAAAGCCTTTAGCAGAGGGCATTTCAAAAGATTTTAAAAGAAGTATTAAAACTCTTAAATATCACTTAAGTTCAATTAAAAACAGCTTTCTTTTCCCTTATAACAACGGAAGAATTGAAGGAATTAACAATAAAATCAAAGTCTTAAATCGAGTTGCCTATGGTTACAGGAACTTTGAAAACTATCGCAACCGAATCTATTTACACTTCGCA
>NZ_QFVS01000085.1 GCF_003143955.1 Kurthia zopfii
GGCTCTTTGTCAAATAACGTTGGTGAGAGTTTTCAATTGAATAAAAATCGATTGGTTTGAGCGAGATCACGTTTCATTTATGAAGCGTGGCTCGCTCTTTTTAAATGGAAATGTAAGTAGATTCGATTGCGGTAGTTTTCAAAGTTTCTATACCCATAGGCAACTCGATTTAAGACTTTGATTTTATTATTAATCCCTTCAATTCTTCCGTTGTTATAAGGGAAAAGAAAGCTGTTTTTAATTGAACTCAAGTGATATTTCAGTGTTTTAATACTTCTTTTAAAATCCTTTGAAACGCCCTCTACTAAAGGCTTTTCAAGGATTTTAGTTAACTGTTCGAGGTTTTTATCTTTCAATGCGGTTAAGATGGATTGGTAAAGATCATAGTTCACTTTCAGACGTTCACTATAACTCATCAGTGTCTCAACGACTGTCGCATCAGTGGTTTGCCCGAAAAGTGGGAAGTTTTTATAAGACGTAAAAGAAAGATCAAGTGCGTTTTTCAAGGGGAGTTTCCAATACTTTTTCAGGCGGCGGTATTTCTTCTGATCTGCACTATTACTTGTTCTAAAGCCATTCATGACAGTGATTCTCAGTTTATTCATCGAACGATTAATGAGTTGGACAAGATGAAATCTGTCGATAATGATCTTCGCTTTTGGGAAAAGCTCTTTAATCAATTTTTCATATCCTGCATTCATATCAATCGTGATGGTTTCGACTGCACAACGCTGGGCATAACTGTAGCGAGACAGGAAGTGATTTTTGATATCACGACTTAATCGAGAAGGTAAAACCCCTAGAATCGTACCTGTTTTGGCATTAATATATTCAAAAGCCATTCTGCCTTTAAGGTATTTGAACTCATCGAAAGAAAGGTGTTTCGGTAAATAATCATATTTTTTAGGCATAGATTCGCTATATTGATTGATGAAACGTTGAACTGAAGAAGTAGAAATACAAGTATCTTGAGCGATTAGTGTAATGGACTGTGCTTCAGAAGCTTTCAGTGTTACGAGTGACTTGGATTGGTTCGAGATGAAACAGAAGCGATTAATGACTTCCGATTTAGCCACAAAGGTACTTGAACAGCTTTTACAAAAGAAGCGTTGCTTCTTCAGTAATAGAAATGTACGGTGAACTCCCGTCATTGGTAGAGAGATTCTCGACTCCTGCGTGCCATTTTTAATAATCGAGAAATCCTTATTCGCCATGCCACAAACTGTACATCTATCAGGTGTATAAGTGAGCTTGGCTGAAATGAACTTACTCATTCTTCCCTTATAAAGCTTTTGATTGACGCAATTCGTAGCGAAGTGGATATTTGAGTCTTGTATATCGAGTAAATTTCGAATATCATGATTAATAGACAAGTGATTTTCCCCCTTAGTTTATTGTTTGGTAGACT
>NZ_QFVS01000086.1 GCF_003143955.1 Kurthia zopfii
TCGTACGGCGCGCTCGATACGCTGTCGGAGGACGGACTGGAGGGAGACGATCACTACAGGCTGCAACTCTGGCCTGCCCCCTCGATCGCGGTGCGGGTCTTGAAGCAGCGACCGGCGCCGGCCGACTGACTCGATTTTGACCGAGCATGCCAGGGCACGGCTGCGCCGTCGCACGTTGCGCCCTGTTGATCCGTGCTATGGAGGAGACACGGAATCGAGCTCTCCCCCATGGCCAAATCCACCCTCTCCTTCGTCTGCCAGAACTGCGGCGCGGCGTATAATCGCTGGCAGGGCAAATGCGACTCCTGCGGCGAGTGGAACACGCTGGCCGAGGAGGACACCACGGGCTCGGTGCCGGTCTCGATCCGCAGCAAGCGCAAGGGACGGACGTTTGCGCTGGAATCGCTGTCCGGCAAGACCCAGGACGCGCCGCGGCTGTCGTCCGGCATGACCGAGCTCGACCGCGTCACCGGCGGCGGCTTTGTCCGCGGCTCGGTGCTGCTGGTTGGCGGCGATCCCGGCATCGGCAAATCGACGCTCCTTACACAAGCGACCTCCATGATGGCGCGCGCCGGCCATCGCGCGGTCTACATCTCGGGCGAGGAGGCGGTCGCGCAGGTGCGGCTGCGCGCCGAGCGGCTCGGGCTCGCCGATGCGCCGGTGCAGCTGGCGTCCGAGACCTCGGTCGAGGACATCGTCTCGACGCTGTCGGAAGGCGCGGTGCCGCGGCTGATCGTGATCGATTCGATCCAGACCATGTGGACCGACACGGTGGAATCAGCGCCGGGCACCGTGACCCAGGTCCGCGCCTCGGCGCAGGCGCTCATTCGTTTCGCCAAGAAGACGGGGGCAACGATCATCCTGGTCGGCCATGTCACCAAGGACGGCCAGATCGCCGGCCCCCGCGTGGTCGAGCACATGGTTGACGCGGTGCTGTCGTTCGAGGGTGAAGGCTCGCAGCAGTTCCGCATCCTGCGCTCGGCGAAGAACCGCTTTGGCGCGACCGATGAGATCGGGGTGTTCGAGATGACCGGGCTCGGCCTGCGCGAGGTCACCAACCCCTCCGAACTGTTCCTCAGTGAACGCGAGCTCGGCAGTCCCGGCACGGCGGTTTTCGCCGGCATCGAGGGCACCCGCCCGGTGCTGGTCGAGCTGCAGGCGCTGGTGGCGCCGACCTCGCTCGGCACGCCGCGCCGCGCCGTGGTCGGCTGGGACCCGAGCCGGCTATCGATGGTGCTGGCGGTGCTGGAAGCGCATTGCGGCGTCAAATTGTCCGGACATGACGTCTATCTCAACGTCGCCGGCGGCCTGCGCATCCAGG
>NZ_QFVS01000087.1 GCF_003143955.1 Kurthia zopfii
ATGTTCGGCGAGCAGCCGAACATCTTGCGGTCTTGGCGGAGGTGGGCCTGGTCGACCTCAGCAAGCTGGCGCAGGACGGCGTGCGGATCCGGGCGAGCGCCGGGGCCGCCTCGTTCCGGCGAGAACAGACACTCGATCACCATTTGGAGACCGCGCAGACGATCGTGGCGGAGCTCAAACGCGAGGTCGAGGCGCGCTCCGATGCCAGCAACCAGCGCATCAAGGCGGCCAAGGAGCGAGCGGCGCGTGAGCGCACCGAACGCCTGAAGGCAGCGCAGGCCGCGCTCGCCGAGATCAAGCGGCAGCGCCAGGCGCGCGAAGACAAGCGCAACAACGGCAAGACGCCGAAGGAGCCGCGCGCCTCTACGACGGACCCCGACGCCCGCGTCATGAAGATGGCCGGCGGCGGCTTCCGGCCAGGATACAATGTGCAGGTGGCGAGCGCGGCCGGCGAGCAGATCGTGGCCGGGCTCGACGTGACCAATATTGGTTCCGATCGCGGCCTCATGCAGCCAATGCTAGATCGCTTGCGCGCGCGGACCGGCCGCCTTCCGGGCCGCCATCTCGTTGATGGCGGCTTTGGCAGTGCCGAGGACATCGAGTGGGCGCATGATCAAGGGGTTGAGGTCTATTGTCCGCCCACGCAATCCAAGCACGGTACCGATCCCTACCTGCCGCGGCGCGGCGACGGCCCGGGCGTGTTGGCTTGGCGGGCACGGATGGCAAGCGAGCCGGGCAAGGCCCAGTACAAGCTCCGATCGATCTGCGAGTGCATCCACGCTCGATGGCGCAACTGGGGCCTGCGGCAACTCACCGTACGCGGCCTTGAAAAGGTCCGTGCCGTCGCGCTCTGGTTCGCCCTCACCAACAACGTCTTACAAGGGCATCGGCTCTACAGCGCTTAAACACCACATCGGCCACCCGGCCGCAGCTGCGCAAAAAACCAAACCCACCCGACCTACAGACGTAAAAGGCAAAACCCGAAAGCTTCACAAGCTGTCAGGGTGACGGTGATGGGGGGAGCCGCGCTAAATCTTCAGCTCGGTCCCAGAGACGCGGCGATACGCTTCCAAATACCGCTTGCTCGTCGCATCGACCACGCTTTCCGGCAGCGGCGGCGCCGGGGCGTCGCCGTTCCAGCGGCCGGCGCGGCGCTCGACGTCGAGGTAGTCGCGCAGCGGCTGCTTGTCGAAGCTCGGCTGCGGCTGGCCTACCT
>NZ_QFVS01000088.1 GCF_003143955.1 Kurthia zopfii
CGCCAGGGCGCCAGCTTGCCGTGGTCGGGCACGCGCGCGCCGATGGTCAAAATGGTCTCGAGCTCGGCCGCGGACGGGCCCGGGCCCGTCATCTCGCGCGGTTTCATCGAGCGGCGTGTCTTCAGGAGTTCAATAGCATCGGGCACGGAAATGTCCTTCAGGAGGAGTCGTGCCCCCAAGATGGGGGCACGACGAAGCCGGCGAAAGCCAGTTTAGACCGATTGTGAAGATCAGGCGACGGATCGCGCCTGCTTCACGTCCGGCGGCGTCGCCTCATCGACCAGCGCGGCGATCGCCTCGTCGGTCGGCATCACGGTTTGCCGCTCGCTGCCGAGGCGGCGGACCGAGACCGAATGGGTCTCGGCCTCCTTCTTGCCGACGACGAGCAGGGCCGGGATCTTGGCCAGCGAGTGCTCGCGGACCTTGTAGTTGATCTTCTCGTTGCGCAGATCAATCTCGACCCGGAGGCCGGCGCGGCGCGCCGCGGCCGCCACCACCTTGGCATATTCGTCGCCTTCGGAGGTGATGGTCGTGACCACGAGTTGCGTCGGCGCCAGCCAGAGCGGGAAGTTGCCGGCGTAGTGCTCGATCAGGATGCCGATGAAGCGCTCCATCGAGCCGCAGATCGCACGGTGCACCATGACAGGCGCTTTCTTCGAGCCGTCGTGATCGATGTAGAACGCACCGAACCGCTCCGGCAGGTTGAAGTCGACCTGGGTGGTGCCGCACTGCCAGTCGCGGCCGATGGCGTCGCGCAGAACGTATTCGAACTTCGGCCCGTAGAACGCGCCTTCGCCGGGATTGATCTCGGTTCGGATCCGGTTGCTGCCCTTGGCCTTGATCTCCGACAGCACGGTCGCCATCACCCGCTCGGCGTGGTCCCACATCTCGTCGGTGCCGACCCGCTTCTCCGGTCGCGTCGAGAGCTTGACCGTGAGCTCGCCGTCAAAGCCGAAATCGGCGTAGGTCGACAGGATCAGGTCGTTGATCTTGAGGCACTCTTCGGCGAGCTGCTGTTCGGTGCAGAACACGTGGGCGTCGTCCTGGGTGAAGCCGCGCACCCGCATCAGGCCGTGCATCGCGCCCGACGGCTCGTAGCGATGCACGACGCCGAACTCGGCGAGGCGCAGCGGCAGGTCGCGATAGCTCTTCAGCCCGTGCTTGAAGATCTGCACGTGGCCCGGG
>NZ_QFVS01000089.1 GCF_003143955.1 Kurthia zopfii
TTAGCAGTTGACCGCATCAATTCGCAATTAAGTCATGCAAAAGTACCTGCATAAATTTTAAAAACGATAGTTTTTACATCGGAGCAATCTAAGCTCTTGAAAAAATCGAATTATGAAATTGATTCAATTAATTAATCAATAATAAAAAGATGGGGGATTTTCATTCATCCCTCATCTTTTTTTCTAATTGTAAGAGCCAATCTTTTCGATGAATACCTCCACCATATCCACCTAACTCTCCATTTGTATTAATGACGCGATGACATGGAATTAATATTGAAATCTGATTTGCGCCATTTGCTCTCGCAACAGCTCGAAATGCATTAGGATTACCTTTTTGTATAGCTAAATCCTTATATGATATAGTCTCGCCCGGTTGTATTTCCCTTAATAATGCCCATACTTCCCTTTGAAAATCAGAACCTAATTCCATAGAAATCGGCGTTTTGAAGGTCATTCGCTTCCCTTCAAAATACAATGCTAATTCTTCTTCTAATTGTTCTAGCACTTCATTTGAACCGGGTATAATTGCAGCAGAAAATTTCTTGCGCATTTTCTCAATTTCAGTTTCTAATCCCCGTCGATCAACGAATTCCAATAAAAATAATGCGTGATCATCCGCAATCGCGACCATCGAACCTAATTTCGTCTCAATCCACTTTGCTGTAAAAAGTCTTACTTGATCCTTTCTTTTTGGAACAGTTCCCATAACACGAGTAAACGCATCTCTAAAGCCATTCCCTGACTCAAAACCACTATCTAACTGACTCTCGATTAATGGTTTACCATTTCGAATATGTTGGAATGCCATCCCCATTCTTCGAGAACGCGCATATTCAATAAAGGTCATCCCGAACTGTTTTTTGAATTGTCGTCTCGCTGTATTCGCACTCATCGATAATTCGTCAAAATCTCGATCCGACGATTTTTTCTGTGGATTTTCTTCTATTGCTTCAACTAACTTTTTCACTTCAGGTGACAACGAAGTAGGTGTATTTAACATCGTTTCGGTAGAATTCCCCCAGCTTCTATAAGTGGGGGATGAATACCGTTCAGTTTGAGGGTTACCGTTGGTAACTCGAAAACTGATATAAAGGTCTTATCGCCTTTTTCTTTTAGCTTAGATAAGAACATATGTTTCTTT
>NZ_QFVS01000008.1 GCF_003143955.1 Kurthia zopfii
TTTATTCTATAGGGAAACTCACTTGTTTTCTATTTTTTTGAATAAAAATAACGTTCATGAAGTTTCCGCACCGATCTGATTAGAGATCGGTGCTTTTTTCTTCACCAACGTTATTTATTGTAGAACCATTATTTCGTATAATCGCCATCTATTTGGCGATTATTTTTTTTGTGCATGATATGATAGTTCAGAGGTGGAATAATGGAATATATTAAAGTCATCGCTTTATTTCTATTCATTTTTTTCTTGATCTTACAAATATGGATGGGCCAAAGAGCAAAAGTAATTGCCTATTTCTTTTTTATCATTTCAGCAGCAATGTATGTGATGAATTTCAAATGGGAACTTTGGCAACAATTCGCAGCAATTATTGGTATTCTAGCGATTGTACTCGGTTCATTGTACTTTGAAATGAAAGTGAAAAATAATGAAGCAACAACTGAAAAACCAGAGAATCAAAAAACATTTTCAGATCGTAATAAACGAAAATAGTATACAAAAAGAGAAGTGATTGCAGCGATGCAAACACTTCTCTTTTTTCATGATTATAACATCATGAGTTCAGACACAATAATACTAACGAGGGCCGCTAAAATCATAGCGAGAGATGAAAAAGTACCTTCTAGTTCACCGAATGTAAATGCAGTAGAAGTACCACAGCCATGCGCGCCCATGCCAAGCATTAATCCGCGAGCTGAAGGGGAGTTTATATGACAGTATTTAATGATATAAGGGCCAACAACACTACCTGCTAAACCAGTAATGATGACAAAAACAGCTGTCATATTAGGTTCGCCACCAATCATTGTTGAAATATCCATAGCAATTGGCGTTGTCACAGAGCGAGGTACAATACTATAAATTGTTTCACTACTCATCCCAAATAGTAATGCTAGCAAATAGGATGAACCAAATGCGATAATGACACCGAATACTAAGCTAAATACGATTGTTGCGGCATATTTTTTGATTAAATGAAAATTTTTATAAATGGGTACTGCGAACGCTACTGTTGCAGGACCTAATAAGTTTGTTAAATATTTCGCTCCATCATTGTAAGTCGCATAATCAACGTTAAAAAGATAAATAATTAAAATAATTGCGAGTGGACTAATAATTAAGGGTGAAAAAATCATGATTGGAATTTTTTTAGAGAGTCGCTTACTTAAGAAATAGATGAAAACAGTTGCGAACAAACACAGACTAGCAGTTAGAACGTGCATTTTGATCAACCTGCTTTCTTTTTTCAAATAATTGAGCGACAGTGCCTGTACATGCCATGACGATAATAGTGCTTAAGAAAATGATGAGAACTAGTTTTATACCTGTAAAACCAAGTATTTCTCGATAATTAATGACGCCAACTGCTGCTGGAATGAAAAATAATAGTAATTCAGCAGTTAAAAAACCAGCTCCAGCTTCAACCCATTCAACCTTGATCAATTTAAAATAGAGTGAAAAAAAGAGTAGGAAAAGTGCAATAATACTACCTGGAATTTTTAAATGCAGGGCGTATGTGATCCATTCACCGATTAGTAAATAGCCATAAATAATAATGATTTGGATAATAATCCGAAATGCTTTCAAATCGTAACCTTCTTCTTTAATAGAATAATCTAATGCTACACCAAAAATGGTTATTCGTAAAATACATATATTTTATAATTTCTATTCCATTTTAGAATCATAAGCATTTAAGAATTCAATAAACTTCTTCGTCGCGTGAGAAACATAACGCTCTTTTTTAACTATAAAGGAGATTTCCCAAGGAATTACAGGATAAACTGGGATCGTCTTTATTTTTTCTTGATTTGCTTTTGCAGCAATTGATTGCGGGAATAGCGCCACTCCTAAGTTATGCTCAACCATTTGACTAATGAAATCCCATTGTGAGCTAATAAATGCGATATCAGGATTAAATCCAGCTTTTTCACATTCTTCAATGATGCGATCATGAATCGTAAAATCATCACTAAATAGAAGCATCTTTTCCTCTTTTAAATCAATCATCGATATATTTTCACGTGCAGCAAGTTCATGGTCCTTATGTACAATCAGATGAACTTGTTCGGTCGTGAATGGAATGAGATCATAATCTTCTTCATGTGCTGGAAGCATGACAAAACCGCCGTCCAAATCACCTTCATACACTTTTTGTTTTACTAAATTTGCGCCAACCTCATCTAGAGTAATTGTAATTTCAGGGTAAAGTTTTTGGAATTCCTTCATTAAAATTGGGAAAAATAAAATACCAATTAGGGGAGGCATACCTAATTTAATTTTACCTTTTTTTAAATCCTCTAAATCTTCTAGAACTAAATGCACTTCGTCAACCATTTGAATAATCTTCAATGCGCGGTCGTAGACAACTTGACCAGCATCCGTTAATACACTCTTTCGTTGAGAACGGTCGATGAGTGTTGTATTTAACTCCGTTTCCAATAGCTTCACCACTTTACTAAGTGTTGGTTGTGTAACGTGGAGTGCTTTTGCGGCTTTTGTGAAACTTTGTTGCCTTGCTACTTCTGTAAAATATATTAATTGCCTAACGTCCATTTCGTACCTCCTAATTAAATCGAACAATTTACTGTTGTCATTGTATCACTTTAACTACAATAAAAGGGAGTAGTATTCTGACAACTTAATGGAATATGACTATGAAAAAATGGCATAAGCGCATGTTTTATCGAAAAAAACGTTTATGAATTTTCAGCCTACAATCGGCGTAGTCATTCATAAACGTGATTTACTTAAATATTTTTGACAGCATTTACAAAGCTTTGAGTAGCAGCTGTTGCATCTTCAGCACTAGCAATTGCAGAAATGATTGATAAACCATCCGCTCCGGCTTGTAATACTTCTGCCGTATGCTCAGCTTGTAATCCACCAATGGCAACAATCGGCATTGCAGGAAAGCGCTGTGAAGCTTCTTTGATCATCTTCGTACCAGAAGGGGGAATTGCATCCGCCTTAGAGCTTGTCGCGTAAACAGGTCCAATACCGACATAATCAACACCTGCTTGAATTGCATTTTGCATTTCCTCCAAATTGTGTACAGATACACCTAAAATCTTCCCTTTGAATTGAGGTCTTATGACTGTTGCATTAAGGTCGCTTTGCCCAACATGTACACCGTCTGCATCTAGTTGTACGGCTAAATCAAAATCATCATTTACAATGAAAGGAACTTTGTATTTTTGACAAAGTGATTGGCATTGTTTAGCAAACTCGACATAAGCATCGCCAGTTAATGCATTTTCACCTTTTTCTCTTAATTGAAATAATGTAATTCCGCCAATTAAAGCTTCTTCTAATACTTCAAGAGGGGGGCGTGATACGTTGTTGCTGCCCATAATAAAGTAAGTTGATAATAGTGTTTTATCCATTGGAAACCATCTCCTTATTCACATGATCATTATAGGCAAAGTGATTTGTCGGGCCGTGGCCATGACCTAAGTTCAAACCATGAGAAATCGCCGCATGAATGTATTTCTTCGCTTCAGAAATGGCGTCTTCAATAGAAAATCCTCTGGCGATAAAAGCTGTAATTGCCGCAGAGAACGTACAGCCAGTGCCATGTGTGTCCTTCGTTGGAAGTCGCTTCGCCGTAAAGTTCAAAGTTGTACCATCTTGGAAGTACACGCGATCAATCGCTTCAGATTCGTCAGATAAATGTCCGCCTTTTAGAATGACTACTTGTGGTCCGAATGAGAGTAGTTTTTGAGCTGCTAATTGTAAATCATCTTCCGATTTGATGGCTATTCCTGAAATCGCTTCTGCTTCAGGAATATTTGGCGTAATGATTGTGGCAATCGGGAATAAATCTTGGATCATCGCATCAATGGCATCTGATTGAAGTAATGTTGCGCCACCTTTGGCAATCATGACTGGATCGATGATTAGAGGAATCTTTGTATCCTTTAGTCGATTCGAAACTTCACGAATAATAGTTGAAGAAAATAACATGCCCGTTTTAATTGCTTTTACATCGAAATCTTCTAAAATAGCATTTATTTGTTTAACAATGAAAGAAGCTTCAACAGGAAATACGTCTTGTACACCTAAAGTATTTTGTGCTGTCAATGCCGTAATTGATGAAGTACCAAAAGTTTTTAATTCTTGAAATGTTTTTAAATCCGCTTGAATGCCAGCGCCACCGCCGGAATCAGAGCCTGCTATTGTCATCGTTACTGAAATCATGATAAAACCTCATTTGCTTTATATTTTAGTTGATTTAATAAATCGGCTTGAAAATCCCCGATTCCTTCACAATTGTTTGCCGCAATTGTCGCGATATTTTTATATTCTTCATGTAGGTGAACGAGTGAATGAAAAACATCCTTACTACTTGCGCAAGCGGCTGTGCAAAGCGCACCTAATAAACAACCCGCACCTGTAATTTCCGTCAATTTCTTAGTACCACCAGGAATTTCAGAAAGCAAGTAACCATTCGTTATATAGTCTGTTTCACCGCTAACACAAACGATTGTGTTGTACTTTAATGCGACATCCATAGCCGTTTTGGGTACAGAAAAATCAATGACACCTGCATCAATGCCATGTGAAACACAATCAATTTGTGCAAGGGATGCAAGTTCACTCGCGTTACATCGAATCGCAGTAAACTGTACTTTTTGAAGTAGGGCATGAATAAATTCCTGTCTAAAAGTTGAAACTCCAATGCCTACAGGATCAAGAACGACCGGCTTATTTAAACTATTTGCTAATTGACCTGCAAAAATCATCGAATGACAGAGCGAATCGCGAATCGTACCAATATTCAATAACAGTGCATCTGTAATCTTTGAAACGTCTGCCATTTCTTCAAAATGCTCTGCCATGATCGGTGAAGCACCAACCGCTAGCAGGCCATTCGCTTGAAAATTCGCAACAACATAATTCGTCATACAATGAATAATTGGCTTTTGATTACGAATTTCTTTCAGTACCATATGTAATTCCTCCCAAATAAGAGAGAACAATAAAAGGATCACCGTATGGAAAGTATATCCGGGTGATCCCTAATACGCTCCCTACGTTAGTCTTAACTAAACAGGTTCAAAGGGTCAGGTTTTAACCTTCTCAACTCAAAAGAGTCCCCCCGCAATGATTATTAAATTAAAAAAACCGTTTCCAATCGTATTAAATATACGAAGAAACAGCTTGTGAAATCACGCTGCTCCCTACGCCAGTATAAACTGACAGGTTCAAAGGGTCAGGTTTTAACCTTCTCAACTCCAAAAGAGTCCCCCTGCAAATAAGTCTGAAGTGAGCATAGCATATTTATTAAAATTTGAACACCTTTTGCTTAATTTCCCTGTAGATTTTACGTTTGATTTTGTATAATGAAGTTGGAGGGGTTATTTTGAAAAATTTATCTTGGTACATATCACTAGCAATTACTTTTGCTGGTTTTACAATTATTAGTCGTTTCTTCACTTTAGAAATAGGGGATTCAGTTGGCAATATAAATCCTGCGTTTATTCCAATTGTATTATTAATTCCGTTTCTACTCTTAAGTTTATTCATTACATTCACTGTTGGATCAACTTATTTTACAAATGCTTCACCCGGCAAACTAGTTGCTGGAATTTTAGTTGCTTTACTAATTTTTGTATTAGCTGGAGGGACTGAATATCAGTTTATAACTGGGGAAATCGAACAATTCGGTGGGATTTGGTCTGCTGAAAACTCGAAAATCTATGGTTTAGGATTTTTAAATGGATTCACAAATGATTGGTATTTTAATGAATCCGTATTTTTAATTTTACATACGACAGCCTTTTTAGTAGGAAGTATGAAAAAGCAAAAAATAGAAGCAGAATAAACGAACGCTGTGACAACTGTTAGGGTGAATGAATTTTGATTTTCAATTTCATTCACCTTTTTTAATTCAGTTCAGATGTAAAGCAATCTTATTGTGTTTGATGGTAATCGGTTTTTGGTTATTCAAAAAACATCCAAAAAACGAAAGAGGAGAAGCCGTGTCAATTCACGATTTCTCCTCTTTTTGTATTATTGATCTTTATTACTCATATATTCAACTAGCGAATCACGAATATCTTCTAACCAACGAAGGTTTTCGTGTAATTGATGATCGGCGTGACGCACGATTAATTGAATATGCTCAACATGAAGTACGCTCGGATTATTACCAGCAGCTAATAAACTATCAATTCGTTTACTCTCTTTTTGGATTGCTTGATCAAGTAAAATAATGACACGATTTAAATCTACAAATTTTAAAAACAATATTGGAATATATAATGAATTCACATTTGATATATTAATATTATTGAAAGTTTTATAGATTAGCTCAACCATATATGCTTTACCGTCCTCAGTAATAGCAAATACAGTTTTTTCGGGTCTATTATCAGTTTGAACAACTTCCTTTTTTTCGATATATCCTTTTTTCTCTAATGAGTCAAAATGATAGTATAATTTACCATCACTCATTTTAAAACTAGGATCAACCCCTACAAATGATTTAAAAAGCTTTTTAATAAAGTAGGGATGGTAATTATTTTCTGATAGAACACCTAAAATAAATAATTGAATTAACATAATGAGACCCCCAAAGAACAGGTTCTACCAAGTTTTAACTTAAAAAAGTTAAGTAGACCATATTATATTACACGAAAACAAGTGCTAAAACTACATATAATGAATTATTTACTATATAAATTGATTATACTATGCATTCTCTGAAGTAATACAATAAAAAGTCATTTACAACTCGCTTGCAACTGCGTTTTGTTATAAAATAAACAGAAGAGATTGGAGCTGAAAAATTTGTCAAAATGGTATTCAATTATACCGAAACATCCATTCTATAGTATTTTAGGATGGATTCTCATATGTTTTGTCCCGTTCTATAGCATTTTTAGAACGCAGGATTACACAACACAAAGTATTGCAGTAGCTGTTCTCGTTACATATTTAATCTGTGTGTATATGGATTTTAAACTACCCGGAGGACTCGGGTATATGTGGCTATCTTTCGAGATGATCATTAACGCCGTCATGTCAGTTTTATATGGTTATTTTTACTTTGCAATTTTCACAGCCTTTTTAATAGGGAGAATTAAAAGTAAAGTAGGCTTTTATATTATGTATGGTCTGCACATTGCTGCAAGCGTTGGTTCAATAATTGGCGGATTCTTTATTGAAACGGATGTCTATATTCAACAAATTCCGTTTATGGTCATTATCGTTTTCGGCGTTATTTTAGCACCATTCTACCTATTTAGCCGAACTCAAAGTGACAAATTAGAAACGAAGCTTAAATCTGCTGAAAATCGCATTTACGAGTTAAGTATCGTGGAAGAACGCCAAAGGATTGCCCGTGATTTACATGATACACTCGGACAAAAACTTAGTATGATTGGTCTAAAACTAGATTTAGCGATTAGATTAGTTGATAAGGACACCGATCAGGCGAAGAAAGAATTAGGTGATATTCGACAAGCCGCAAGTATGGCTTTAAAAGAAGTGCGAGAAATGGTATCAGATATGAAGAAAGTGAAGATTGAGGATGAACTACTTCATGTCCAAGAAATTTTAGAAGTCGCAAACATTGATTTAAAACTAAAAGGTAGTTTAAAATTAGTCGAAGTACCATTGATTTTAGAAAATACACTTAGTATGTGTTTAAAAGAAGTAGTAAATAATATTGTCAAACATAGTGAAGCGAAGAAATGTATCATTAAAATTGAACAATCACCAAAAGAAATTACGATGATTATTTATGATGATGGCAAAGGATTCGACTATTCGACCAATCTACAAGGGAACGGCATAAAAGGAATCGAAGAACGCGTTCAATTCGTAAATGGCTCTGTAGATTTTTCTGACGCGAAAGGAACGACAGTGACGATTAAAGTGCCACTTGTCATCGTTTATAAAGAAAATGAATAAAATATTTTAATATAATATAATAGGAGGAATCGTGTAGTACCGCGATTCCTCCTCACTATTTACTTAGCAAATAGAGATAGTTTTTAAATTCACTAAAACTTTTTGAACTAATACGCGCGTCTATTCTATGTATACGCAATAACAACAGAAGGAGCCCTTTTGTATGACAAAAATATGGAGAAAAATGCAATACGATGAACAACTTGTACAATTTATTCAGCGCTACCAAAACGATTTCTATCGTTTAGCAAACAGTTACTGTAAAAACGAGCAGGATGCACTTGATATCGTTCAAGATAGTATTCAAAAAGCAATGCAATCATATGATCAATTAGAAGAAAAAGAGAAGCTTAAAAGTTGGTTTTACAAAATCGTCGTGCATACTTCACTGGATTTTTTAAGAAAACATAAACGTGTTCATGTTATGGAAGATGAAAAGCTAATGTCGGTGTATGACCATTATGAAGACCATTACGAAAACATAGATTTAGAAAAAGCATTGGATGATTTACCAACACAGTATCGACAAATCATTATCCTAAGATATTTTGAGGATTTAAAAATTGATGATATTGCCTTTATTTTAGAGGAAAATGCCAATACGATTAAAACTAGGTTATACAAAGGTTTAAAGCTATTAAAAGCTGATTTACAAACCGAGGAGGAAAAATAATGAATTTTAAATTAAAAAGAGAACGAATGAAATATAAAAATCAACCAATTCCGAATGACTTGAGGAAGATGGTAGATGAACAACTAGGTTTGAAGAAACGCAAATCAAGAATGCCTTTAATCGCATCAAGTATCGTTGCTGCAGCGGTTCTTATGTTTATGGTAGCAATTAATACAAATACTGCAATGGCTAAAACGATGGCGGATTTACCTGTAATAGGTCATGTATTTAAAGCATTAACTTTCAATATAACAGACGAAAATATGGAAGCGAGCATTACAACGCCGAAAGTTACTAAAATGGAGTCTAAAAAGCTTGAAAGTGAACTAAATAAACAATATGAAGCGGATTCAAAAGCGCTTTATAAAGGCTTTGAAAAACGTATGAATGAGCAATCTGCAAAAGGCCATTATAGTGTACATGCTGATTATAAAGTATTACAAGATAATAAAGATTTATTAGTAATCGAGCGTTCAATTTTAGAGACGGAAGCATCAGGCTACCAACGTTATAAATATGATGTTGTAGATCCGAAAGCGAAAAAACTAATTAAATTACCAATGTTATTCAAAGATCAAAACTATGTATCTGTCATTTCAAAAGAAATCAAAAAACAAATGCTACAAGAAATGAAAGCAACTAAAAACAAAAAAATGTACTTCGTTCTAGGTGCTAATTTACCAGATGAAAAAATCGGTACTCACTTCAAGAAAATTGCGCCAAAACAACAGTTCTACATTAACAAGAAAAACCAACTAGTGATTTCTTTCAACGAATATGAAGTAGCTCCAGGTTACATGGGCGCTGTGAAATTCACAATTCCAACAAAAGTAATCAAAAAAGAACTAGTATCTAATAAATACGTTAAATAATACACATCTCGCTAGTCTATATACAAAAAGAAAAATTAGCTTCTAAAGAAAAAGAGATTGACTTTTTCATATGAAAAACGCTAAAGTAGTGACTAGACCGATTACTATAATTAAGGAGTTTTGGTATGAGTTCTAAAAATCAATCTCGCGAAAAAATCTTAGAAGCCGCCACTCAACTATTTCATTTACAAGGCTATCATGCAACAGGATTAAGCCAAATATTGAAAGTAAGTGGTGCGCCAAAAGGTTCATTATACTATCATTTCCCAGAGGGCAAGGAACAACTTGCACTTGAAGCCATCGAACGATTTGGTAGTATCGTTTCTGCAGAAATTCGCAAACATTTGAATGAAGTCGATGATCCAATCGAAGCTTATGAGAAGCATATATTGCATATTTCTCGTAAATTCGAAGATGTCTCAACTTTACCGAATAATTCGGAAACATTGCCGATCGGATTACTTGCTGCAGAAACAGCTCTAGTTAACGAAAACCTAAGAATTAAATGCGAAGGAGTATTTAATGATTGGGATTCCATCCATAAAGAAAAAATTATGGCCAGCGGGTTTTCTGACGAACAGGCACAATCCATTAGTATTACAATTAACGCGTTAATTGAAGGTGGCATTACGCTTTGTTTAACGACAAAATCTAATAAACCACTATTAGAAATCATCAAAATGATCCCCTTGTTATTTACTAAATAACAAAGGGATCATTTCCCGGCAAAATTTTATATAGACCGGTCTAATAAATCAAAAGAAGAAGGTTTTAATTTGAATCCAAATCAAGTTGTACAAGTTAGAAAACCTAAATTAATGGCGCTAGTACTTATGATTGGTGCATTTATCGGTTTATTTTCAGAAACTGCATTAAATATGGCGCTTACAAATATTATGGAACAATTCTCAATTTCAGCAGCACAAGTACAGTGGTTAACAACTGGCTATTTATTAACGCTAGGCGTATTTGTGCCAATATCAGCATTTCTTATTAAGTGGTTTTCGACCAAAAAACTCGTTTCCGCTGCATTAATATTCTCGATCTTAGGTTCATTAATCGGAGCATTAGCACCTAATTTTGAAATTCTACTAATTGCTCGTATTATTCAAGCATTAGGTACAGGGTTACTATTACCATTACTTATGAACGTCGTACTTCTTATTTTCCCAATCAATAAACGTGGGGTTGTTATGGGATTAATGGGCTTAGTTATTACAACTGCTCCTGCAGTAGGCCCAACAGTTGCAGGGATCATCGTAGACTTGCTCGACTGGTCTTATATTTTCTGGTTAAGTCTTGCACTTTACCTACTATTATTCATTTTCGGCTTAAAACTGATTGAAAACGTAAGTACATTAACAAAACCGAAAATCGATATTTTTTCTATTTTCCTTTCGACAATTGGATTCGGTACTTTAATATTCAGCTTATCTAGTTTAGCGGAAAATGCTTTTGCTACACAGATTGTACTGATTCCATTAATCGTTGGTATATTGGCGATCCTTCTATTCACGATTAGACAATTAAAAATGCCACAACCAATGCTTAACCTTACTGTTTTCAAATACCCGATGTTCACGCTCGGAACATTGCATTTATTTATTGGTATGCTTTTAATCCTTTCAACAGCGATTCTATTGCCAATGTATTTAAAATCTTCATTACTGTACAGTGCAGCAATCGCCGGATTAATTATGCTACCGGGTAGTGCATTAAACGCTGTTTTTGGACCAGTCGTTGGTAAATTATTTGATAAGCTTGGACCAACCCGACTATTACCGATTGGATTCACATTAACAACAATCGGTAGCGTACTCTTTATTTTGACGGTCAAAGAAGATGCATCATTCGCAAGTATCATGCTTTCGAATATGGTCTTTTTCTCTGGTATTGCATTTATCATCATGCCAGCTCAAACAAATGGGATGAATCAACTACCAAGAGAATTATATGCGGATGGTTCAGCAATCGCCAATACTTTACAACAAATTGCCGGGGCAGCTGGTACTGCAGTTGCGATTACTTTATTAATGAAAGGCGAGTCAAACTTCCTGGAGAATAATTTACATGCATCTATTGAACAATCTGTAGCAGCAGGAACAAACTTTGCATTTTACTTCACATTAATCATTTCGGTTATTGGTCTAATTTCATCATTCTTCGTAAAAAAAGTAAAAGTGTAGTGGATCATTTTGCTCCTATGTTACAATAATATCAATATGAACTTAGGAGTATTGCCATGAAAAAAAGATGGACTATATTTGCCCTTATTTTAATCGCAGTAGGGGTCTATGCGTATACAAGTTATACTCAAAATAGTAAAGAAGAGAAAGAAATTGAACAAGTTTTAAATGAAATCAATCAAGTCAATGAAATTGTCATCTCGAACAAAGATCATACAGTTAAACTGAATGGAAAAGATGCTGCTCCTTTTATTGAAAAGAAACCACTCGTCAATATTGCAAAATATGAGCGTAAATACGGCTCTTATTTTGAAAAAGAACCTACTTTTACCATTCAATATAAAATGAACGGTAAAGCTTTATATACAGTTGAATTATTTCAATCGAAAAAAAGCGTTACGAGTTTAGATATTAATCCTTATTTAATAAATGAGCATCTTCTCGTTAAATGGCAAGGGAATCATATACTATTCTCTCAACATGAAAAGATTGAATCTCTAATTGAGTTCTTTCATACGAAAGAGTAATCATTGATTTATGTCATGAATTGTAGTATAATATTTCACATTGAATATTTTTGGAAAAGTAGCCTGCTTATATAGTATTCATGAATTTCTTTAAAATTGAATGAATCAACGGCAGTTATTTACGTTTACATCAAAGGCCCGAAGTTATTCGGCGCCTTTTTTTATTTGACTATAGAAAGAAGAGAAGAAATGTTATTACAAGCAAAAGACGTTAGTAAAAGTTATGGAACGAATAAGATTTTATCAAATATTGACCTGAAAATTGAAGAAGGCGAAAGAATTGGCCTAGTAGGCGTGAATGGCGCCGGAAAATCAACGCTACTAAAAATTATCGCGGGTGAAATCCAACATACGGAGGGAGAATTATATATTAACCGTGATACGAAGATTGGCTACCTACGCCAAAACAGTGGTCTTGTATTAACGAATACGATTGAAGAAGAAATGCGTACAGCTTTCGAAGAGCATATGATTGTTGAAAAACAATTACGTGAACTAGAACTTCAAATGGGTGACGAAGCCGTACTTGCGGATCCCGAGTTATTCGAAAAAGTATTAAACCGCTACACAGAAAAATCAGAATGGTTCGCACAACATGATGGTTACAATATCGATGTGAAAATTGATAGTATTTTACAAGGTATGGGCTTCGGCGATACTTCAAGAGATACAGTCATTGAAAAAATGAGTGGCGGTCAAAAAACGCGTTTAGCTTTAGCTAAAATTCTGTTACAACAACCAAACCTACTTATATTAGATGAACCAACGAACCATCTGGATTTCACAACGCTGACATGGTTAGAAAACTATTTACAGTCTTATCCTGGTGCAATTTTAGTCGTATCACATGACCGCTATTTCTTAGATGCACTCGTAAAAGTTGTCTATGAGATCGAGCGTACAAGAGCGATTCGTTACACAGGGAACTATAGTAAATTTGTTGAGTTAAAAGCTGAAAATCGCGAGCTACAAATGAAGAAATATATTGCACAGCAAACACTAATTGCTGAAATGGAAGACTATGTACGTAGAAATATCGCACGTGCTACTTCTTCTAAAAGTGCAAAAAACAAACAGCATCAGTTAGAGAAATTAGAATTGATTGAAAAACCAGATGAAGATTTAGCACGTTCTAATATGGCATTCACTGCTATACGCGGTTCACATAAGGAAGTATTAAAAGTACGTGATCTTGCTGTGAAAATTAAAGTAGAAGATGAAGAAAAAACATTGCTTCAACAAATTAAATTCGATGTCTTCCGTGGCGATAAAATTGCTTTAATTGGAGCGAATGGTATTGGGAAATCTACTTTAGTTAAAACACTTCTTGGAGAATATGAAAAAGCAGCAGGCGAAATCACTTGGGGTAAACAAGTTGAAATCGGTTACTATGACCAAGAACAACAAAAAATGGATCATACGAAAACAATTCTAGATGAAGTTTGGGGACATTTCCCGAAAGTTGAAGAAGCAAAAGTCCGTGCAGTATTAGGGAACTTCCTTTTCACAGGTGATGATGTTTTCAAAATCATTGGTTCTTTAAGCGGTGGAGAAAAAGCGCGTGTAGCCCTTTCTAAACTAATGTTAAAAGGCGCAAACGTTCTTGTAATGGATGAACCGACGAACCACTTAGACTTATATAGTAAAGATATTTTAGAAGATGCGATTGCCAATTTCGAAGGCACACTAATTTTCATCTCACATGACCGCTACTTCTTAAACAAACTATCTAAACAAGTATTAGAATTAACGCCGACTGGTGCGAATATGCATATCGGCAATTTTGAAGATTACTTACACAGAACGAAGTAATTCTCTATATTAGGAAAGTATTGAATACTTCTTCCAATACGAAGAATATGCTATCATATAGATAATTCGTTTCGAAAGGAAGTTTGTGTTTATGAAATCACCATTTACATTTGATTATTCAGCACCTAAAAATCCTGAACAAGGAAAACTATACCCAGCAGTATTTTTACTTCACGGTATGGGCAGTAACGAGAAGGATCTACCAGGTTTATTAACAGACATTCAAGATGACTGTCATATTTTTAGTTTACAAGGTCCTATTTTACAAGCGCCAGGTTACGCATTTTTCACAGTAGAAGAATTCGGCAAACCGCATCGTAATGTATTTGACCAAATCATTCTTCACATTAAAGACTTTATAGAAGAAGCAATTCACGAATACCCGATTGATGCGACGAAGACATTCCTATTAGGCTTTAGCCAAGGAGCTGTACTTACGCAAACACTTTCACTTGTTCTTGGTACAGAGAAACTTGCTGGGGCAGTTGTTCTTAGCGGTTATTTACCAGGCCATGTAAAAGAGGAGTATAGTAAGCGTTCTGTTGAGCAATTTCCAATGCTTATTACACATGGTAAAATGGACTACGTTCTTCCTTATCAATGGGGAGAAGATAGTAAAGACTTCTTTAAAGAAGAAAAAGCTAATGTTACTTTCATGGCGTTTGAAGATGGCCACGGCGTGACACCTGAAGTACAGCGTGAGATCATCCAATTTTTCAAAACAAATTTCTAAATTGCAAAAGGACTACTTGATAAAAGTAGTTCTTTTTTTATTGACAGAAACTATTCTTTAGCTTAATATTGAAAACAATACTTTTGAACGTTACGAGCAGAAGGCACTGAGAGCAGTGTCAGTCTCGATTTAAAAGCAGAGCTGAGAAATTGTTGAGTAAGAGGAGTAGTATAGTATGAGTAGTGCAGAGAGGTAACGGTTGGTGAGAGTTACTCTACGATTCTATATGAATGGCCTTATGAGAGCATTTACGAAATGATAGTAGTAAATGACGGTTAATCCACGTTATCGGATTCCGAGATAGTTTAGATTTTCTAAACTAACTGAGGTGGTACCGCGAATATTTCGTCCTCATGAAGATTATTTCTTCATGGGGATTTTTTTATTCAAAAAACGAGCAGAGCAGAGGAGAGATTCGGATGAGAAAATATATTGAACGAGTTATGAAGTCGAAAAACTTAACCGCTATTGAGATGAAGGAAGCAAGTGAATTGATGTTTCATGAACAAACAGATGCGGAAGATATTAAGTCCTTTTTAATAGCATTACATGAAAAAGGTGAAACAGCTGTCGAAATGGCTTCATTGATCCAAGTGTTACAAGCTGACCTAAATTTGAAATCAAATGGAGCGCATTATTTTGATAATTGTGGTACAGGTGGAGATGGCTCGAATAGCTTTAATATTAGTACGACCGCTTCATTCACCCTTGCGGCGGCAGGGATTAAAGTGGCTAAAAATGGCAATCGGAAAGTTACTAGTTCGTCTGGTAGTACAGATTTATTAGAAGAGCTTCAAATTCCGACTACTATACCGCAAGCACGATTTGAAGATGAACTTCATGAAAAAGGCTTAGTCTTCATATTCGCACCGGCAATCTATCCAAAATTAAAACAGATGAGTGCGATTCGTAAAAGCATTCCAACGCCGACAATCTTTAACTTAATTGGTCCTTTGAGCAACCCGCTTCAATTAACATATCAATTGACTGGTATTAATAATCCAGCGTTATTACATGAATACGCAAAAGCATTACATCTGTTGGGGCGTGAGCGAGCAGTTGTCTTATCTGGTGAAGGGGGCATGGATGAAGCTTCACTACATGGTACGACGCAATGTATTTTATTAGATCACGGTGAACTGATTCCTTTTTCGATTACCGCTAATGAAGTTGGGTTACGTGAAAGTTCACTCGCAGATATAACAGGAGGAACACCCGCTGAAAATGCGGAAATATTCCATAGCATTATGGACGGAATTGACAGTCCTTATCAAGATGCCGTTGTATTTAATGCTGGAATTGCTTTGTTTATTGCTAATGAAGTAGAAACGATTCAGCAAGGTGTTAAAAAAGCACGGGAAATCATTCAATCAGGAAAAGCGAAAGAAATGTACGAAAAAATGAAAATGACGGTTTTGCAAAAAATCATTGAAACGAAAAAAACGGAAGTAGCCGAACTATTAAAACTCGAAAAACCGATGGATCAACAGTTGCCAATTTATTCATTAGCAGATCAATTATCGAATAGTGAGCAATTAAGAATTATTGCTGAATTCAAGCGAGCTTCACCTTCTAAAGGAATGATTAACGATCAACTGTCACCTATTGACACCGCTTTACAATATGAAACAGCAGGAGCGGCAGCCATTTCTGTTTTAACGGATCGTACTTACTTTAAAGGAAGTTTCCAAGACCTATATCAAGTAGCGACGCATGTGAAAGTTCCCGTACTTTGCAAAGATTTCATTATTGATGAGGTGCAAATTGATTACGCTCGTATTCACGGTGCTTCAGTCATTTTACTAATCGTAGCAGCACTTTCGAAAGAACGTATTTCGGAACTCTATCAATATGCTAAATACAAAGGAATGGAAGTATTAGTTGAAGTGCATGACGAGCGTGAATTACAAATCGCTACATCACTCGGAGCAAAAATAATTGGCATCAATAATCGAAATTTGCATACTTTTGAAGTAGATTTGAACCATTCAAAAACATTAATGAAAAATGCAAAAGTAGATTCAGATGTATTTTTCATAAGTGAAAGTGGCATTCAGAATACAGAAGATGCTCAAACTGTATCCGATGCGGGTGCAACGGCTATTCTAGTCGGTGAAACATTGATGACCGCAGAGAATATTCATAAAGTCTTCAATGAACTTTCAGTTGAAAAGAGGGAAGTAACATATGACAAAAGTTAAAATTTGCGGATTACAAACAATTGAACATATTCAATCAGCAGTTGAAAACGGTGTTGATTATATCGGATTCATGTTTGCGCCAAGTACGAGAAGAATCACAGTTGAAGAAGCGATTATTCTTAATGATAAAATCCCGCACAATGTCAAAACAGTCGGCGTATTTGTAAATGAAGCAATTGATATAATGAAAACAATCGCAGCAACTTTGAATTTGGACTATATCCAACTACATGGAGATGAAGGGCAAGATGTAATTGATGCACTAGCCCCTACACCTGTCATTAAAGCTATCACTTTAAAAACAAATTACGATTTATTAAAAATTCAATCATTACAACCAGCATTCTTTTTATTCGATGCTCCAGGACTGAAATACCGTGGTGGAAGTGGCCAAAGTTTCGATTGGACATTATTAGAAAACTTTAATCAATGTAAAGCCCCTTATTTTATAGCAGGCGGACTTCATTCAGAAAATGTCCTACAAGCAATTAAACAAACAAAGCCATATGCAGTGGATGTATCAAGCGGCGTAGAATTGGATGGCATTAAAAATATCGGAAAAATCAAACAATTTTTAACAACTACAAAGAGCGGAGAGATGCAATATGACAACAACTACTAAAGGGAAGTTCGGAAAATATGGTGGTCAGTTCGTACCGGAAACATTAATGACCGCATTGAAGGAACTTGAAGAAGCTTATGATCAAGCAAAAGAAGATCCAACTTTTATCAATGAATTACAATACTATTTAAAAGACTATGTAGGACGAGAAAATCCACTATTTTATGCAGAGCAGTTAACAAAAAAACTAAATGGACCAAAAATCTATTTAAAACGTGAAGATTTAAACCATACTGGCGCACATAAAATCAATAACGCACTTGGCCAAGTATTATTAGCGAAACGAATGGGCAAAAAGAAAGTAGTCGCAGAAACGGGCGCTGGTCAACATGGTGTCGCTACAGCTACAGTATGCGCATTATTCGATTTGGAATGTGTCGTATTTATGGGACGTGAAGATGTGAAACGCCAAGAGTTGAATGTTTTCCGAATGGAATTATTAGGCGCAACAGTTGTTCCAGTCGATTCAGGTTCAGCTACTTTGAAAGATGCTTGTAATGAAGCACTCCGCTACTGGGTCGCAAATGTGGAGGATACGCACTATATTCTAGGTTCGGCATTAGGTCCTCATCCATTCCCGACAATTGTTCGTGATTTACAACGCGTAATTGGTGATGAAACGCGTAGACAAATTTTGGACAAGGAAAATCGATTACCTGATGCAGTAGTAGCTTGTGTAGGTGGAGGTAGTAATGCAATCGGTATGTTTACACCTTTTATCGAAGATTCTGAAGTAAAAATGTATGGTGTAGAAGCAGCAGGAAAAGGAATTCAATCAGGGGAACATGCTGCTGCACTTGCCGAATTAAAAGAAGGTGTACTTCACGGCTGCTATATGTACTTAATGCAAGATGATCATGGCATGGTACAAGAAGCGGTATCGATTTCTGCAGGGTTAGATTATCCAGGTGTTGGACCAGAGCATTGCCATTTGAAAGATTTAGGTAGAGTACAATATAGTTCCGCTACGGATGAAGAAGCAATCGAAGGGTTCAAGCTACTTTCAAGAACTGAAGGAATCATTCCAGCACTAGAAAGTTCTCATGCAATTGCTTATGCGGCAAAACTTGCAAAAGAAATGTCAGAAGACGAGATCATGGTCATCTGTCTATCAGGTAGAGGCGATAAAGATGTCGCACAAGTGAAGGAATTGTTAGGAGGGAATGTTCATGCGTAAATCATTACAACAAACTATTGAAAATAGAACTCTTTCAGAAAAAGCAATTATTCCATATATTATGGCAGGGGATGGTGGTTTTGATCGAACATTAACGGCCATTAAATTATTACAAGAGAGCGGAGCAACTGCATTAGAATTAGGGATTCCATTTTCAGATCCAGTTGCAGATGGGCCAATCATTGAAGCGGCAGGCATTAGAGCTTTACGAAGCGGGGTAAATATAACGAATACACTTTCGTTTTTACAAGCAAATAAAGATGCAATCAAAATCCCGATTATTATTATGACGTATTTGAATCCGATTTTTAATATGGGGGTAGCGTCATTTGTGAAACAAGCAATTGCCGCAAATGTAAAAGGATTAATCATTCCGGATATGCCGATCGAAGAAAAAGAACTGATTTCAGCACATTTAGAAAATACGGATTTAGCATTGATTCAATTAGTATCTTTAACGAGTTCAGAAAGTCGAATTGCGCAAATTGCGGATCAATCAGAAGGCTTTTTATATGCTGTGACATTAAACGGAACGACAGGTAGTACAGCAACAGGAGATGAACAACTACAAAATCACTTAAGAAAAGTAAAATCGCTATCAAAAATCCCCGTCTTAGCTGGATTTGGCATTCATGATCGTCATACCGCAGAGATAATTAGCCAGAATATTGACGGCGTAATTGTCGGAAGTGCATTTGTGCAAGCGCTGCATGAAGGCAATGAGGAATTTATTCACACTTTTTTCAAAAATAAGGTGAAACTATTTTAAGCTAATCTCGTATATTAATGAACGGGAGGCGAAATTACATGAACCATCACGATTTATTAGATCAATATTTTGCTAGATTAAAAAAGGAATTATCTTCAAAATTCACAAAAGATCATCGAATGTTAATTGCATCAACGTTTTTATCACTTGAAGAACAATTTAACGAAGATCAGTTCTTTGAACAATATGAAGTTGCTCATAAAAATAATAAATGGTATAGCGTTGATCGTATGTATCCAATCATTCCGATTACGTATGTTTTTTATTCATTAAATGGTGAAAGAACCTATGAAGAATTGAAGTCATTACGTGATTTAACGAAGCAATCTAAATTCAAACAAAGCCCTTATGCTCAATTACAATCTGTCTTAATTAATAAAAATAGTCCGAAAGAACATACGATGAACGCTGCTGAATTATATAACGACTTCCGCTCAAGACATATGTTTTTAACTGGTGGCGAAGATTATACAAATTCATTTTTGCTAACTAAAAATTCCACTAAATCAATCGAGAGTCTTGGAAAAGTTAGTAGATTATATTATGACGAGCTTTGTAAAAATGGTTTTTCAAAAGGCGATAATTTGCAAACAGCCTCTCAGTTTTTAACGTATTTATCAAATGATTATATTGAAATGATTCCACAGTATGTAGGGTCAATTCAAGAATCCTTTGCAAAACAAACGAAAATAAAATCAATGATGGCTCCGTTTTTCGCATTGCTAGCAATGATCGAAGTGAATGAGGAAGATATTACTTACATTTCAAGTGTTTATAATGAAATCATGGAATCTTTCAAAATGTCTTGGTATAAGGAATCTTCTTTTGCAGCAGCAGTCTTATTGGGGATCTTAGCGAAAGAACATCCAATGAAAAAAGAAGTGCTGGAGATTTATCGAGCGCATATACTTTGCTCGTTAATTCCGCAACAAATTATCCAAAGGCAAAGCAGTTCAAATGCAGCAACATAAAAAAAGAGTATGGGTCGTGTAATTCACACGATCCATACTCTTTTAAATTTTTGAGATTAGTGATCTACTGAACCTGAAGTAGCAACCCCTGTATTCGCTTTAACCTTAACTTCTGCGTATTTCTTCGCATCAGATTTAGCGCCAACTAATGAACCAATCCAACCTGCTAAGAAACCAAGTGGAACTGATACGATTGCTGGGTTAGTAAGAGGGAATAATGGTGTACCAGTGAAGATCGCAGTGCCTTCAGGACTCCAAATATTCGGACTTACAATTACTAATACTAAAGCAGAAATTAAACCTGTTAACATTGCAGCCATTGCACCAGTAGTGTTGAACTTTTTGTAGTAAATTGTGTAAATAATTACTGGTAAGTTTGCAGATGCAGCAATACAGAATGCAAGTGATACTAAGAATGCTACGTTAAGTGTTTGAGCACCTAATGCAAGTAAGATTGAGAATAGAGAAACGCCTAATGAAGCCCAACGAGCAGCTAACATTTGTTGTCTTTCAGTAGCCTTACCTTTTTTGATGATTTGACCATAAATATCATGTGCAAATGCAGATGCGCCAGAAAGTACTAAACCGGCTACTACTGCTAAGATTGTTGCGAATGCAACAGCACAGATGAACGACATTAGAATATCTCCACCAAGGACATCTGCTAGAAGTGGGGCAGCCATATTACCAGCTGGGTTAGCAGCGATAATTGCGTCAGCACCAACGAATGCAGCAGCACCAAAACCTAAGAAGATTGTTAGGATGTAGAATACGCCTACAATCCAAGTTGCAGTAACAACTGAGCTACGTGCAGTTTTTGCGTCTTTTACAGTGAAGAAACGCATTAAGATATGTGGTAAACCTGCAGTACCAAGTACAAGAGCAATCATCATCGACATTGTATCAATGCCGTTTGTATATTTAACCCCTGCGTTTAAGTATGCGTCACCATGTGGTTGGTGAGTTTTAACATATGAGAACATTTCCATGATGTTAAAGTTGAATTTCATCAGTACTAGTACAGAGATAATAACCGTACCAAGCATTAATAAAACTGCTTTAATGATTTGTACCCATGAAGTTGCACCCATACCGCCCCATAATACGTAGATTGTCATCATAACCCCTACGATAATAACAGCGAATTTGTAATCAATGCCTAGTAATAATTGAATTAATGCACCAGCACCAACTAATTGCGCGATCATGTAGAATAATACAATTACGATTGAACTTACAGCAGCAGTACCACGAATTTTCTTTTGGTTGAAACGTGCTGTAATCATATCCGCTAAAGTGTATTTTCCTAAGTTTCTTAAAGGCTCAGCAACGATGTAAAGTACTACTAAGTAAGCTACTAAGTAACCAAGAGAGTAGAAGAATCCATCAAAACCGAATAGTGCGATTGCACCGGCGATCCCTAAGAATGAAGCTGCAGATAAGTAGTCACCTGCGATTGCGATACCATTTTGCCAACCAGTTAAACCGCCACCAGCTGTGTAGAAATCTTGTGCTGAATTATTCTTTTTAGAAGCAAGGTATGTTACGAATAATGTGATCCCAACAATACCTACGAAAAACGCAATACCAATTCCGCTCATTCCGTCTGTCATTTGAATTCACCGTCCTTAACCTTCTCGATAATTTTGCCTGCATCCTTATCGAAAGTATTCGCTTTTTTAACATAGATTGTTACCAAAGTCCAAACCATGATGAATTGAGCGATTGCAAACACCCAAACCCATGTAATGTCACCAAATGCTTTTTGGTGAAGCACTTTTGTAAACGAAGTTAAGACTGGCAGTGTGAAATAAAATAGCAGGAAGAAAATTGAAACAGGTACGATAAATTTGTTCTTCTTCTTTACAAGTGCTTTGAACTCTGGGCTCTGCGAGATATTTACATACTCTTGTTCAGTAATTTCTGAATTATCAGTTTTTGGAGAATCGTTATTTTCCAAAACATCAGACCCTTGTAATTTTTGATCCATAGAAGTATGCCTCCTTTTTTTAGTTAATATGGTAGAGCGAGGAAACATTTCCTATCCCTGAGTTAATATTATTTGAAAGCGTTTTAAAAAGCAATACTTTTTATCTAAAAAATTAATTTTTTCTTTAATAGGTACTAAATTATCTACTTTAAACAAAAAATATCTTATGCATTTTGTTGATAAGTCGTGATATACCAATCGTTTAAGCGGTTTTTATCTATTTAATGTTATTTTTTTGCTCGCATTAGATAATTTGATTTATAAGTACTGTTTTTTAGATAATTAAAGATTTTTCGAGATATTATCTGTATGAATTACAAAATTACAGTTTTTTCGAATTATAGAAAATGGATCTTCGCTAAAAACTTCTCCTTCTCCTTTCTTTTTTAATTTCCATTTTACTTAAAAATACCCATTTTCATTTATTGTAAAACCCTTTTTTATCTTTTATGGAAAATAATTGCTTCCTCTTTTTGCAGGGGGGTAAAGACATAATTTCGTAATTTCATACACTGCATTTAGATTTTACGTAACTTCATTTCAATATTCTGAAAATAAAAATAAAAAGACTCTTTCGAAAATGAGTCTTTTTATTTTAAATGTGAACCAAGTACATCATCATTCCATCCGTTTACTGCATTGTTAGATCGTTCAATGATTTTCTGTAAATAAATCATTGTTGTATCGATTTTTTCATGCCCTAAAGAGCGCATAATATCATACACATCTACTTTATTTAAGTGGGAGATAATCGCATATGCATGGCGAAAACTATGCGTCGTCACATTGCTTTGTATATGAAGATGCGCTAATTTCTCGTGTATGACTTTTTTCAATGCCTGCGCTAAATAAGAGGGCGTATACTTTTTACCGTTTCTAGTCACAAATAACGGGGCATGATCTTCGCTATTATTGAGTGAACTCAAATAATAAGTTTGGCGGTATTTTAATATTTTATCCAAAACAATTCGTTTGATTGGCACATCGCGTCGTTTATTCCCTTTACCGACTACTTCGAAATAATATCCACCAATAATCGTGTCTTGTTTAATGCTACCCATTGTTAAATTGCATAATTCCTCATTTCGCAAACCGGTCGTAACCAGTGTCAGAACCATTGTATAGTAGCGGAAATCAACCTCTAATAAACCGTCTAAAATCCTTTGTACCTCAAATGGACCTAAATCCTTATTTGGTCGATCATCTTTGCGAACGCTCGCTATTTTGAGCCCGGCAGCTGCATTATGCGTCGTATATTTTGATTCGTAAAGGAAAGTGAAAAACGATTTAAGAATCGTCGTTTTACGCGATAAGGAAGCGGGGGAATAGGTATTGCCTTTTAATATGTACGGACTGCTGGTCGCAAGCCATTCTTGGTATTTCCTTAAATGTCTTCCTTCTATTTGTTTTAGGAGGGAATCACTAACATCCCCGTATAAATCAAGCTGCATTTCTTCATTATAATGGAGGATATTCATAATAAACTGTTTTAATTCTCGCATATATTCGATTTTCGTTCGTTCACTATTTTCCTTACTTCGATCTAAATGCTTCTGTTGATGTATATACCAAAAGATTAGATCAACATCTGAAAAACCAGAAAATCGATCAAAATTGGATTTTTCATTTGAATCCTGTTTATATTGCAACTCAAAATAATACTGCTCATTATTTTCAACAATTTCAAATTGATTCATAATTGTTAAGTCTTGCATGACAATTCATCCTTTTTCTCAATGTGATTAAATCCAACTAACTGGTGGTTTTATGTGAAATGGAAAATTAAGTTACTTCGTTTCAATTTTCTGATTATTAATGTATTTTAATAAAATAACACGTTTTATTTAAGTTATTATATCATGAAAACTAACATAAACAAATAGTCCCTTTGTTTATGTTTAGGGATTAAATGGGAATTTATAGCGGTTTTTACGGTTGAATTCAAAATAAAAAGAGCCGCCTTGAGCAAGGCAGCTCTTAAAATACATTCATGATTGAATAACAGCAAAGGTCATTGTTAAGTAGGTAGATACAGGCATATTGATGATTGTTCTAGAAAGTTGTTCACCATTTTCTAAATTAATTTCATTTATAGCCAACATTTTATTTATCAACAAAATATTCTTTACCATTTAATTCATAAGATTCTAAAATAACTTTATCTTTTTTAGAATTTTTATAATAATAATATTTTTTTGGATCATTTTTCACTTTAACATAAACCTGATAATTTTGATCACCACTCAAATTCGCAATAAATGGTTCTATCTCCTCTATATCTTCTTTATTTACCATTTTTTTATTAATCAAATGATCTAAAACTTCATTTTTTACATAATTTTTTTTAAAACTAATATAACCAAAAATACAACCAACTATAATTAATAAACTACAAAGAACAATCAAAAATTTCTTCAAATATAACGTCCCCTTTTATATAAAATAATTTTTCAAAATCCAATTCCATTGCGCCACAATTGAATACGCTATTTCTTCTTCATTCAACTTTTCATCATCCACTCGTATCAAATCGCCGTCTTCAACATCATCTAAATTCAATTGCTTATGTACTTTTTTTAACAAACCACCATATGCAATCATTCGCTTACGGTATAAACCTTCTTCCAAGTCTTTCACAACTTCTAAATCATTTACTAGATTACCAGTCAGATAGTCGGAATCTTTCACCGAATATTTTGCAGTTTCTTGCACCGCAACTTGAATTGCAGTGACTTCTCTTTTCTGGTTACGTTTTTTATTTTTGACAGCTTCAATGTGAACAACTGGAACATAATCTAACTTCATAGCTTTTTGCCAAAGACTTGTCCAATCTTCTTGCGACAAATAATTTTCAGCACCCTTAAAATATTTTGATTCAACACACAACAATACATGCATGTGCTGATTGTACGAACCGTCTTTTTTATTGACCGTAACTTCTGTGGATCGCATGAAGCCAATCATGTTCTGAGCTACTTTTTTATATTTCATTAAACGGTTAAAACCTTGTGCCATTACTTTTAAACTTTTATCTAGCGCTTTACCATCAAATACATTCTTGACCGTCAGTGTTAAGAAAAGCCATCTCGCTTTTGGTTTTTGGCGGATAACTTCTTCCACAATTTTGGTTGTTTGAATACTTCGTTTCATCGTTTTCCTCCAATTGCACATCGGACATAACGGTGACTTACAAAACCATGCTTTCGCTAATTTCATGCGCCCTTCATGCGTAATATCAAACTCTAATATTTCACCACGTACATTGTCATCCGATTCAGCTTTCACTTGATTGACCGCATAATACAGATAGCCTTTATAGTAGGTTAATGCTGGATTACCAGGCAAGCCAGATTTTGAGTATTCATCATCTAAATCTAATTTCTTTGAAGAAACAACATCCCCGTTTTTTAAATCAACGTGATGGATGTACGCGATTGCATCCGGATCAGCTGTCGTAATGTATGCGTCATCCCTTTCAATATGTATGGAATGTGTAATAGTAAGAGATTTTTTATTACTTGGTTTATTACGATGCCAATAAACTAGTTTTTTACCATCTTTTAATTCTCCAGCAATATCATAGATCACATAATCATTATTCGATTGAATTGAAAATGAATGACTCAAATTTTCATTGAAATTAATTGACTCAATTTTACCTGTTTTTAAATCTATTGAAGAGCGTTGGGCAGAGCGATTATTTACGACATATGCTTGATTGTTCGTTGACGTCATACTAATCGGTTCTGCTAAATCTTGTTTAGTACTTTGCGATAAAAACTTCCCTGATTCATCAATGACATAAAATGCTCCTGTATTAGCGTCTTTCAAACTTTTCAACTCCGAAAAGGCTAATACATATTTGCCGCTTTTCATGTTTAATGAATCCGTTGCTTTAGGCATGTTTTATATAAGCTGTACTTCTTTTTCTCCTAAAGTAGGGGAATAAGTCATATAAAGAATTAGACGTGGTAAAAAGTATGCTGCCGCTGCAACGACTACTATAATGCTCCCAATCATGTAAAACCATTTAAATTTTTTCATTTTAAACTCCTAATTTATAGAATATTAGCGTTATTACTTCCAATAATAACATATAAATATACGCTTATAGTATGGTTTATTATCGGATAGCATTAACCATACAGGAGAGAAAAAAACATCAATAATTTAGGAGGTTCATATGCCATTTTCAAGTATTTATTTTCTAGTCATCATTGGATTAGTATGGTTTGTATTGCTTATAAAGTTTCGAGAACATAAAGATTTCAAGGTTTCGTCGATTATTTTATCATTCTTTACTTTACTAGTATTGTTTATATTTATGTCGGATACGTTGGATTATTGGAATAAGAAGCAGGGGAATTTCCAGCGAATCTCCGGATCTTGTGAAGTATATTATGAGGAAGCGGTAGGGAGAGGGACGGACCCCTCCTTCAACGTCTTCATCGATGATGTCTTATATAGTTCAGCTGATATTAAAGCATTCGAAGCTAATAAAGAGGGCACTTACGAGTGTACCATTCAAGTTCTTCCTATTACAGAAACGCTCTATAACATTGAATAGTTTGTATGTGTACAGCCAATGACCAAAAATCTTTGGCTTTTATAATTTTATTATGTAAACTAATTAGGCATAAAGGTTTAACTAATAATAATATCCAAAAATTAGTAGAACATTATTGCACTTAATTTAAAATGTATATTTTGTATTTATTTGATAATTTATACATTCTTCATCTTGATTTGTAATATAATCTTAAAAATAAACTATTAATACTTTTTTTATAGTAATAACTGTATTACGATAGAAAATATCGTTTAGGGTAAAAAGGTATAGTGATTTTGACCTTTATTTTAAATAAATGAGTATTTATAATCACCTTTATGGTAAAATACTAGTATTAAGGGTATTGGAGGAGGGTGTATATATGGATATTTTGATGGATGCAACTTTAGAATTATTAGATAGTTCAAAATTAGATGAAATGCAGCATAAAGATATTATTTCCGCTATTGATCAATCAATTATAGTCGCTATTACAAATGCACAGGGACAGATAATATCCGTGAATAAACAATTTTGTGAGATTTCTAAATATTCAGTTACTGAATTAATTGGACAAAATCATAGAATTATCAACTCTGGATATCATTCAAAAATGTTTTTCAAGAAAATGTGGCAAACAATTAGCAGCGGCAAGATTTGGAATGGGGAGATTTGCAATCGCGCTAAGGATGGTAATCTATATTGGGTACAGACTGTAATCGTACCGTTTATAAATGAATTTGGAAAACCTTATCAATACATATCAATTCGAACGGATATTACGGAACAAAAAAACGCTCAAAGATTTGAGCATTTAGCTTATCATGATGAATTAACCGGTCTGAAAAATAGACGTAAACTTAGAATGACATATGACCAGATGATTAAATATAACTCAACTTCAGAAGATGCATTTTTATTAATATCAATAAATCGTTTTAAACGGATCAATGAGGGTTTTGGCCACCATGTGGGCGATTTATTCCTAGTAACTGTAGCAAAATTCCTTGACGATCTAGTCAGTATTAACGGCACTGTATTTCAATATTTAGGCGATCAATTTGCTGTCATTTGTAAAACGATTGACTATCATAAAATCGTTAATTTGATTCTTCAAAGGTTTAATGATATTTTTATTGTCGATAAATTTGAATTTTTCAGTTCGGTAAGTATCGGTGTTCATCCTTCGATTCGTACAATTGGGAATTTTGATGAAGTTATTCGTACAACCGATATTGCTTTGTCCCATGCGAAAGAGAAAAAAGGGAATTATTTCATTGAATATGATGAGAATATGAACTATCGACTTGAAGATCAAATCATTCTCGAAAAGAAATTAAGAGATGCGATCAAAAATCGAGCATTCGACTTATACTATCAACCTAAATACGACGTAAGAAGTAAGGAAATAAGAGAAGTTGAAGCATTGATCAGATGGTTTGATCCAGTTAGTGGTTGGATTCCACCATCAGAATTCATCGATTTTGCTGAACAACTTGGATTGATGTCAGTCATAGGGGAATATGTATTAGAAACAGCGTGTAAACAAGCTGTTTATTGGCAGAAAACACAGAATAAAAACATAAAAATATCAGTAAATATTTCGCCGTTACATTTAAAAGAGCGTAATTTCATCATGAATTTAAAGAAAATCATGGAGCGTACAGGTTGTCCTGCTGAACTTTTAGAAATTGAGATTACGGAGAATTCATTATTGCACAATACAGGTTTAATTGAGCGTACATTCGATCGATTAAAAAAAATTGGTATTTCTATTGCGCTTGATGATTTTGGAAAAGGTTTTTCATCATTAAGTTATTTAAAGAACTTTCCAATTGATACATTAAAAATAGATCAAACTTTCGTAATGGGCTTAAAAGAAGATACAAATGATGAAAATATGGTAAGAGCAATCATTGGTCTAGCGAAGATTTTCAATATGAAAGTCGTTGCTGAAGGTGTTGAAACATGTTCAGAAAAAATGATTATTGAAAGAGCTGATTGTGATTTTTTACAAGGTTACTTTTTCTCGAAACCTCTTCCATCACACAAAATCGAACACCTATTTAAAAAAGAGTTTTCATAATAAAAGTCTAAGAGAGTTCGGTTTCGTATACCGAACTCCTTTTTTGAATATAAATCACTATATATAATATTATTATGTAAACTAAATGAAACTGGGTTTATTTTGAAAAATGAAACTAAATACAGTTGTAAAAAATATTCAATACTGTTTACAGTGTATATATGGGGGATCTATACATTATTGAAAATTTTAAGGGGGGCGTTTACATGTTACAAAGTTTATTATTTCAAGTTCAATTTAAATTATCAGCTCTATCTGATGCTGAACAAGCCGTTGCGAAATATGTCTTAGCAAATGCTGAAGAAGTCATTCATTTATCAACGCAGCAGTTAGCAAAGAGGGCCGGGGTGAGCAATGCGACGATTACACGTTTTTGTAAATCAGTTGGGACTAAAGGATTTCCTGATTTCAAAATAATTATGTCATCAGAAATCGCTTCACCGCATTCGATTCAAGAAGAGTTAAAACCGGATGATTCTTTAAATCAAATAAAGCATCAATTATCATTAAGAATGACATCAGCTATTAAGGAAAGGGAATCACTTGTCCAAAATAATTCGATTGAATCCTGTACAAAACTTTTAAAAAATGCAGATGAGATCGTAGTTTATGGAATTGGCGCTTCACATATTATTGCGAAAGATTTAGCGCAGAAATTCATCCGAATTGGGAAGTCTGTTTTGGATACTCAAGATACGCATCTTGTATTATCTTCTCTTGCATCCAATCCGCGCAAGAAAGCAATGATTCTAATCTCTAATTCAGGTGAAAAGCTGGAGATTAATACGATTGCGAAAGTTTGTAATGAGTTTTCGATACCGATTATAAGCATCGTATCGGATGCTGAAAGCACATTAGCTACTAAGTCAACTGTCATACTACTACACAGTAAGATTGAGATGGTAGACACGCTTAGAAGCGCTTCAACAGCTTCTCTAATTGCGCAGCATTATTTAGTTGATTTACTTTACTACCATTACTTAGCGGATAACTATCACGATCATGTTGAGAAATTGAAGACTACTTATGCCGTCGTGAGAGAAAATCTCCATTAATTGATCAGGAACCTGAATTCATAGATTATTTTTATAATATTATTATGTAAACTAAGTAGAGTTAGAAAAGGTGAATCATGTTTTTCATACACGATTCACCTTTTTTTATTCATATGTGACTTTATAATCTTCTGGTTTAATCCATTTCATTTTTCTTTCAAATAATCTGATGAAGAAAAGATTCAATATGATTGGTAGTACGATGAACATCATGATTGAAATTAGTATACTTGAAGGACTCCAGTTTTCGATTGATAAATATTTAAGGGGACCAACGAATCCTGCTAGGCCAAATCCTGCAGAGTATGGATCACCAGTAATTTTGAAAATGCCGGCCAAAGCACCTAGTATGGCAGCGGTAATGATTGTAGGAGCTGCGATTTTTGGTTTCATAAAGAAGTTGCGCATTTGAATTTTAGCAGAAGCGATATGCGCCAATGATGTACCAAAATTATTGGCACGGTAGGATGCGATTGCCATGCCGACACCCGATGCACAAACGCCTAGATTAGCTGCACCCGCTCCAATACCTGAAATCATAATTACCGTCGCAACGCCAATTGTAGAAATTGGTGATAAAATTAATAAAGAAAAAATCATCGCAATTAACATACCCATAACGATTGGCTGTAGATCTGTTAAGAACATGATTCCTACACCTATGTAATTTGAGCCTGATCGTACAAATGGCAATGTGAACATTCCAATCAGACCTGGAATGAAAATTGATAGGGCAGGCATTAATAAAAGTGTATAATCTTTAAGCCTTGTACCAATCCATTGCACAAATATTACTGCGATTGCTGCTGTAATTCCTATATTTATAACAACACCGATTCCTGCCATCGTCATGCCTGTTTCTGTAAAACTGACAACGCCAGAACCTACCATTGTCGCTAATCCTACGCTCATCGTTTGAATTTGCGTTAATTTGAATTGAATTCCGACCAATACACCAATAATTACAGGCAGTAAACTCGTTGCTAAAATAGATATATTTAAAAACGTCTCGAGGACTGTTTTGATTTCTGGGAATATTTGAATCATTAATTTTAAAATTTCGCCAACTAAGGCATTTGGAATCAAACAAACGACTATTCCTAAACTCATACCTGTAAGAACTTTACTCATGAAATCTTTCAAAAAAATCATTTCCTTTCTGACTGAGAAACACTGTTATTAGTAGTACTAAGTGTATCTTTAACTTATTTTTCAGTCAATACAGAAAAATCTGATAATTGAAGTGGATTTAAGTATTACAGAGAATTCGCGAATTAAACAGCGTAATTTCGTATATTTGACGTTTTCGCCATAAAATGTAACCGCTTTACTACTTAAAAAAACCAGATAATGCTATACTTTATTTACTAAGGAGGTTTTATTCTATGTTAAAATTAGAAACAAAATATGAAAAAAACAGCACGGATTTAGTTGAAATGTTGGAAGGTCATGTATACATTAATGGTGCGCATTTAAGTGTTTTTACATATATCATTGATGGCGTTTTAATTGATACAAGCTCAGAAACATTGTTAGACGGTTTTACAAATTGGATTAAGAATTATAAAGTTGATCAAGTTTTCATTACACATAATCACGAGGATCATACGGGTGGAGCAGCTTGGATCGATAAAAACCTATGTATTCCGATCTATATTCATCCTATGTCTGTGGAAGTTTGCAAAGATTTGGAGCAAACGCCTACGTATAGACAAATCACTTGGGGAAGACGCGGTGCATTCAATGCTCAACCTTTTTCTAAGCAGATGACTTCTCAAAAGTACACTTGGGAAATTATCGAAACGCCCGGTCATACGAGAGATCATCTTTCATTTTACTGCGTGGAAGAAAAAATCTTATTCTCGGGTGATCTTTTCGTTTTAGCTCATACGAAAGCGATTTTATCGACTGAAAATATGCAAGATACACTCGCTTCATTAAGAAAAGTATTAACTTATGATTTTGAAGAAGTCTATTGCTGTCATGCTGGGTATTTGAAAAACGGGCGTGAAATGTTACAAGAAAAAATTCGCTATCTTGAACAATTACAAGAAGAAAGTAAAGTATTATATAATCAAAAGCTTCCGATTGCAGAAATAACGCAGAAATTATTTCCTAAAAAATATGCAATTGAGGATTTTTCAAATGGGGAATGGGCCTCAACTCACATTATTCGATCACTAATTAAAGATACTCCAACTAAATCCTCATAATTCGGGTATGAATAGGGCACTTTGATTCTTATTTTAGATGAGGCGATTTATTTAGAGGTATCGGTGGCATAGTAACTCGAAATAGGCAATCAGTTAAAAAAGAAGCATATAATAGTAGAAATTATTTATCTAATGCTTCCAAAAATGATTGGAAGGTCCAATACATTATTTATTACCGCAATGATTTAGATGTGAGAAAGTACCTCTAATTCAGTGAAGTACTGCTGGCATTGAGTGTACTGGCGTTGGTACTTTCATTATTTATTTGATTTTGGATGTAAAAGTGGATGTCATCGCGAATGATTAATCAATTCAAATGGTCATTTTTCACATACTCCTCCAAAATGGGGAACGAAACTGATACCGTTTTTAGAAAATGAGGTACAAATTTAGGCCTTAAAAGGAATACTCTCAAACTATATATTTTTCATCTATGATTCGATTTTGAATAAGTACGATACAAATGAATATTATTTACTTTTAGAATTTGGGATTACAAAGAAAATTCGTAAAGAGGTACAAGATTTTATCTAGACTAAGGGGGAATTGGATGAATCAATCAGCAGCTCAAATCGCTAATTTTAGAGATATGGGCGGTTTAGTAACGAATTCGGGAAATCGTGTAAAGGAACATTTACTTTTTAGAAGCGGTGAATTGAATCAATTAAATCAAAATGGGGTTCATTTTATACAAAACGAACTGAATATTCAATCGATTATTGATTTTCGTGATGAAGCAGAGACTAAGAGTGCGCCTACTCCATTGATCGATGGAGTCAAAAACTTTTTAGTTCCAGCGAATAAAATGGCCATTAATTTTGCTTCCATGAAAGAATTGATAGAAGATGATTTACTGAGTCAATTTTCAGAAGGTTCCTTAGAGCAATTTTACCGCGCATTACCTATTAAAAATGCCGCGTATAAGAAACTTGTTCAGCAATTTAAATCGAAGAACCACGTACCGCTATTACAGCATTGTACGGCAGGAAAGGATCGTACTGGTGTTGGTGCGATGATTTTGTATTTAATTTTAGATGTACCTTTCAATGCAATCGTTCAAGAATATTTATTGACGAACGATTATATGACGAATCATGTGCCTGCTTGGGTTGAGCGAGCAAAGCCTTATGTGCAGGATTCGAACTTACTTAATAAGTTCATTTTTGTTGATGAAGCCTACTTAAGTGCGGCCTATGACGAAATATTACAAGTATACAAAACCGTTGATCAGTATCTTTTAGAAGAATTTGAAATCGATGCTGCTATGCGACAAACTCTTCATCAGTTTTATACGGAAGAGGTGCTTTAATTGAAAACTCGTATTACGGAATTACTTCATATTGATTTACCAATTATCCAAGGTGGTTTAGCGTACCTAGCCTATTCAGAGTTGGCAGCTGCAGTTTCGAATGCGGGGGGACTTGGACAAGTAACAGCGTTAAGTTTACCTACTGCTGAAAAACTGCGGGAAGAGATTCACAAAACTAGAAAACTCACGACGAAACCTTTTGGCGTCAATTTCGCGATGGGGCTTCACGGCACTAATTTTGAGGACTTCATCCAAGTTGCCATCGATGAAAAAGTTGCTGTCGTAACGATTACAGGCGGAAATCCAACACCGATCTTACAAGCATTTCACGGTACAAGCATTAAAAAACTTGTCTTGGTCAGCTCTGTAAGACAGGCACAGAAAGCAGAAGAGCATGGCGCAGACGCGGTCATCGTTGTAGGCCAGGAAGGTGGTGGACATCTAGGAAGGGAAGACTTAGGGACAATCATTTTGACACCTAGAGTAGTCGACTCAGTTAAAATTCCAGTGATCGCCTCTGGTGGAATTGGAGATGGTAGAGGGATGGCCGCAGCATTGGCGCTTGGTGCTGATGGAATTGAGATGGGGACGCGATTTATAGCAACGAAGGAATGTATACATGCTTCAGCGCTTTATAAAGAAGCGATTCTTGCGAAAAATGAACAAGATACAGTTGTCATTAAACGTTCGATTGGTGGGCCAGCTCGTGTGTTACATAATGACTTTACAGATGAGATTCTTGAGATTGAAAAGGCAACATCTACTTACGAAGCATTGAAAAACTATATCGGTGGGAAAAATAATCGAGATTTCATCTATGATGGGAAAGAGCATGGATTTGGCTATGCAGGTCAGGTCATAGGTCTGATTGATTCAACCCCTACAATGAAGGATTTATTCAATGAAATGGAGCAGGTTTTCAAAGATCAAATTCTAAAGTTGTCAGAAATATAAAATAACTATTGCAATTCATATTGATTTAGTATATTATAAAGTTAATCAAATAATCGTAATCTCTTATCGAGAGAAGGCGAGGGACTGGCCCTTTGACCCTTCAGCAACAGACATTTTATGAACTGTGCTAATTCCTGTAGCGTAAGCTAAAAGATAAGAAGAGTGAATTTAAACTTTCAAACCTCTTCTTATTCAGGAGAGGTTTTTTGATTGGATCGACTTCCCATACGAAGTAAATGCTCATTTGCAGCGAGAACTGCCAACGCCCATTCGCACCGCTCATTTGCGACACTACTCATCTGTAGATTCCTTAGAACTTCAGTCATTTCTGAAGTTCTTTTTTATTTTCTTAAATAATCTGACAATTCCGTTGACATTATTTGAAATCTGTTATATATTAATAAAAATAAAAATAACTGTTATATAACAAAGGAGTAGATGACGATGGAACATTTTATGGAAGGTTATGAAAAATACTGCGAGGCATGCGAGAATTACGGACTAGAATCGATGAATTTCTATCTTTATGTCAAACAACTTACAGAGGAGCAATTATATGCTTTCAATGAACATAAAAAAGACTCGATCAACTTCGAAGCCATTTAAAAAACGAACCAATTTATTCAGTTTTATTCAGTTTATTTATTGAATAGATTGGTTTTTTCTTTTATTTCTGAAATCTTTATTTACTTTTTATAGTAATTATGAAATACTTTCAATAAAGATAATTGAATATTCATGAAGTAATAGTGCTAGTTCCTTTGAACTGGATAATAGGGAATTCGGTGTAAATCCGATGCAGCCCCGCTACTGTAACATGGGATGAAATGACAATGACACTGTAAGCGTTTACGGGAAGTCGTCAAAGTAAATCGATCATGGAGCCAGGAAACCTGCTATTATTTTTTGTTTCAATCTTCGAGGGGAAGATGTGAAGCGACGTCTATTGTTTATATTGTAGATTTTTCTATATATAACTAAATTGCGATCCTTCCACTTCTTTGCACATAAAAAATGGGGGGTTTTTTTAATGTTTAAAACAAAATGGGTTTTACCAGCAACATTATCATCAGCATTAGTTTTATCAATCTTACCAACTACAGGTATTCACGCTGAGGCAAAAACATCTGTAAAGGAAGTAGCTTACGAAAAAGACTTAGCAACTTCTTCAGCATACTTATATAAGCAAGCTTTAGTGCCAACTGCTTTCAGTAATGACACTGTGATGGCATTTGCTCGTTCAAATTATGGCGTAAACAAAAATTATTACACTACATATTACAATGAAGTTGTAAAATCTTTAAAAGCAGATGGCGTTGAGAAAATCGCAGCGGGAAGTTTATCTAAAACAATTCTTACGCTGAACGCAATCGGCAAAAACCCTGCTAAAATTGCAGGATTCAATCTTTATGACGAAGTAGCAAAAAAATTAACGGATGCGAAATCTAGTCCTTTAGTTTCGGATTATATTTACGCAATTATCGCTTTAGATAGTAATACACAATCATTTTCTGATGAAACGAAATATGCGGATGCAAATGTTAAATCACTTGTGAAAAAATTAATCGCAACTCAATTTGCGAACGGTGGCTATTCTTGGGCACAAGGTTCTGAACAAGGAATTAGTGCAGATATGACTGCAATGGCTTTAATCGCATTATCAAATCACAGTAAAGACGCTTCAGTTAAGAAATCAATTGATCGCGGATTAAAATATATGAGTGGCCAATTAACACCTGAAGCTGGTTATGCTCCTTGGGGTGGCAATAGTGCAGATTCACAAGCACAAGTTATTTTAGCTTTACTAGCAAATAACATTAATCCTAAAACAAAAACTGCTTTCATCAAAAAAGAAAATTGGGCAATCTCAAATATCTTATTGAACTACAACAAAAAATTAGGTGCATTCACTATGAAGCCAGGCGATGCTGATGCGAACCTATTCACTACGAATAGCGGTGTAACTGGTTTAGTAGCTTATGATCGCTATGTGAAAAAAGAAGATTCATTCTACGATCTTCACAATGCATCATCTAAAAAACTGAAAATCGATGCTACTGCACCTAAATCAGTTAAACAAACGAAGTTAACGAATACTTCTAAAGCAATTAGCGGTACGACTGAACCATTCGCAACAGTTAAGTTATATGTTTCGAATAAAGCAGTTGCAACAATCGAAACTTCAGCGGATGGTAAATTCACACATGCATTGAAGAAATCACTTAAAGCAAACACTTCAGTGAAAGTCTATGTAACTGATTTAGCTGGCAATAAGAGTAAAGCAATCTCTTATAAAGTGGTAGATGTTCTAACACCAGCTACACCTAAAGTAACTAAAGTTGTGACGGGTGCTAAAAAAGTAACTGGTACTACAACTAAAGGCGCTACTGTATATGCGAAAATCGGGTCAAAAACATATAAAACAGTCGCAAGTGCGAAAACAGGGAAATTCTCAATTACTGTACCTGCATTAAAAGCTAAAACATCTGTAAAAGTTTCAGCGAAAAAAGGCAAGTACACAAGTAAATCAGTAACAGTTAAAACTAAATAATTCAGTCAATAACTGAAAAGGGTTGGGTCAATTTTTTCTTAATTGGCTCAACCCTATTACTGTATTCATGGGGAGGAATACTATGTGGAAGATGAAAGCAATAGTAACAACTTTATTACTTTCAACGTTTTTAACTGCTTGTAACATTCAGACTGTTCAACAATATGAAGATGAACGGGACGAAAAATCTGCGAAAGTTGTAGAAGCTGAACCAAAATCCGAAAAAAAAGAATCTGAAAAAGCAACCGCTTCTAAAGAGAAGCCAGATGAAAAGAAACCAACAGTTAAAAATGAAATAAACAAGACAACAACGACAGAAAAACCTGTTGCAACTCAACCGGAAAGTGTAGAAAAGGAAACGGTGGCGCAAAAAGAGCCAGTAAAAGAAGCGATTCCTTCAAAAAATGAAACACAGAAGCCGAATAATATACAAAAACCCGTAAAACAAGAAAAACCAGTTGAAAAGCCTGTCAAACCATCGAAACCTGTTCAAACAAAACCAAACAAAGAACCGGCTAAACCAAATCATTCGAATAATACGAAGCCACCCGTTTCAAAACCAAAACCAGTTCCACCGAAGCCGGTTGAAAAACCTGCTAAGAAAGAATATGCGATGGTATCAATCGGCATGAAAGTATTACTGAAACCAGAAAACTATGAAAAGTTGCCGAAAGCACTTCAAAATCCTAAGTACGTACCTGAAAATGGTGTAATCGTGAGTGGCGCCAAGGTTGAAATTGAAAAAGGCGATACTGCGTGGGATGCGATTTCTCAATTACGTGCGAAATATGGCATTCATATGGATTATGTAAACAATCCACTTTACGGTATTTATATTAAAGGGATTAATCATGTCTATGAATTTGATGCAGGTGAAATGAGTGGCTGGTTGTATACAGTAAATGGCGTGAAAGCTCCTGTAGGGGTAGGAACTTACAAGTTAAAAGATGGTGATTCGATTAGTTTGCAGTATACAACTAATGGCGGCACCGATTTAGGTTGGTGATCATATGAAATCTTTACATCAATATCACCCAATTGTGATTTTCTTTTATTTTTTCGTTGTTATTGGTTTAACGATGTTTTACATGCATCCTGTCCTTCTAGGCATTAGTTTTTTAGGAGCTGTCTTATTAAGCCTTTTCATACAGCGGAAGAAATTTCTATCCTCGTTGAAATGGTTACTACCATTCATGTTCATTGCGGCGATCATTAACCCGCTTATTACACATAACGGGGAGATTATCCTACTTTATGTGAACTATCAACCGATTACGTTAGAAGCAATTGTCTACGGTTTCTCGATGTCAGTCATGCTACTAAGTGTCGTATTTTGGTTCGGTTCATTTAATGAAATTATGACATCCGATAAATTCCTATATTTATTTGGACGAATTTCTCCAGCTGTCGCACTATTGATTTCACTTACGATGCGATTAATACCTTTGTTCTTTTTACAAATCAAAAAGATTACAAATGCGCAGCGTACAATCGGCATGGATCCGACTACCGGTTCACTTTGGCATCGAATTAAATCAGCCGCTACAATTATTTCAATCCTCATCTCCTGGGCGCTTGAAAATGCGATTGAAACGGCCGATTCGATGAAAGCACGAGGCTATGGGTTGAAAAACCGCTCAACTTTCTCCTTGTTTAAATTTGACCGTGCAGATGGCATTGTAACAACAGTGATTACTTGTCTTTTCTTCGTCGCGTTAATTAGTAGCTATTTCGGATGGAACTACTTTGCATACTATCCAACTTTCTCAACAATTGAATTAAATATGACGACTTGGATTGTCTTCATTTCTTATTTTGCATTAATCATGCTACCTATTGTCATCGAATTATTGGAGGTGCTCAAATGGCGATCATTGAAATTGAACAACTAGAATTTACGTATCCAGAAGGCCTAAAACCAATACTTCAAGAAATCGATCTTCAAATCGAGAAAGGTGAATTCGTCGTATTATGCGGGACTTCTGGTTGTGGTAAAAGTACATTATTAAAACATTTAAAGCGAGAATTAACGCCACATGGGCAAAAAAGCGGTTCAATCCGTTTTAATGGCATTGAATTAGAGCAATTATCCCAAAGAGAAGCGGCTTCAGAGATCGGATTCGTCTTACAAAATCCTGAAAATCAAATTGTGACCGATAAAGTTTGGCATGAATTAAGTTTCGGCTTAGAAAACTTAGGTCTTGATACAATGTCGATTAGACGACGAGTAGCTGAAATGGCTAGTTTCTTTGGTATTCAAAATTGGTTCCGCAAAAATACTACTGATTTATCAGGTGGGCAAAAACAACTGTTAAATCTTGCGAGTATTATGGTTATGCAGCCGAAAGTCTTGATTTTAGATGAACCGACATCGCAACTAGATCCAATCGCAGCGAGCGAGTTTATAGCGACACTTTCAAAACTGAATAAAGAATTAGGTTTAACAATTATATTAGTAGAGCATCGTTTGGAAGAAGTGTATCCTCTTGCTGACCGTGTCATCATCATGGACAATGGGAAAATAATTTCAAATGGTACGCCAGTCGAAGCGGCAGTTAATTTACGACAATTAGATGCGGAACATCCGATGCTACTCGGATTACCGACACCGATCCGTGTGCATCATTACTTTAAACTCGATCAGCAAGTCCCTTTGACAATCCGTGATGGTAGCCAATGGTTGTCACATCATTTCAAAGAGGATTCGAAAGCGATTCTACCGACTGTTGCATCGACCAACGAAGTAGTGTTGAGCGTAAAAGATTTATGGTTTCGATATAATAAAACGGATGAAGATGTCGTACGTGGTTTAGAGTTCGAATTGGAAAAGGGCGATTTCTTAACGATTTTAGGTGGCAATGGTACGGGTAAATCGACAACTTTACAACTCATTTCAGGCTTAATGACACCACATAGAGGCAAAGTTACCGTTTTTGGCAAGACTTTAAAGAACTATAAAAATAGTGATTTATACAATGGTGTCATCGCCATGTTGCCACAGGATCCAACGACTTTATTAGTGGAGAAAACCGTGCAGTTAGAATTCTCAACATTAACTTCAGACCAAACTCTAATTGATTCAATCGTACATTTACTGCAAATAGAACATTTATTGGCACAACATCCGTATGATTTAAGTGGTGGCGAGCAGCAAAAAGTCGCGCTTGGGAAAGTGTTATTAAAACAACCTCGTTTGCTCATATTAGATGAACCTACGAAAGGTTTAGATGCACAGTCAAAACAAATTCTTGCGTCGATCTTGACGCAACTTAGAGAAAAGGGTACGACAATATTAATGGTGACGCATGATGTCGAGTTTTCTGCGGAACATGCATCTAAATGTGCCATGTTTTTTGATGGCCAAATCGTATCGATCGATTCACCACGGGAGTTTTACTGCGGTAATCACTTTTACACGACAGCAGCGAATCGCATGTGCCGTCATCTGTTTAATGATGTCATTACGACGAATCAATTAATTGAGCGATGCGCCGTTCAAAAACGGGAGGTAGTCATTTGAAAACGCGTAAAATCATTTCTTTACTACTCCTTTTCGTTGCGATTCCAGCAGTACTATTAATAGGCATTGTCTTATTCAATGATGGTAAGTACCAAATCATCTCAATGATTGTTGTGATTCTCGCATGTATCCCATTCTTTCTTTCATTTGAGAAGCGTAGGCCAGATGCGCGAGAAATTCTAGTCATCGCTGTTATGTCTGCCATTTCAGTTGCTGGTCGTGCTGCATTTGCTTGGGTTCCCGCATTTAAGCCAGTAACCGCTTTTACCGCTATTACTGGGTTCAAACTAGGGCCAGAAGCAGGATTCTTAACTGGGGCTGTTTCCGCGATTGCATCGAATATTTTATTTGGGCAAGGGCCGTGGACACCATTCCAAATGTTCACTTGGGGTATACTCGGCTATATAGCAGGGTTACTCGGCAAAACAAAATGGATGGATACGAAAATCGGCTTAATTTTATACGGTATTTTTGCAGGGGTATTATTTTCATTCATCATGGATATTTGGACTGTCATGTCTTATGATGGTGCGTTCAGCTGGGCGAGATATATTGCGGCAGCAGGCACTGCACTACCATTCACGATTACGTATGCACTTTCAAATGTCGTTTTCTTATTATTACTTACGAAACCTATTGGTGATAAGCTTGAACGAATCAAAAAGAAATACGGCATTATGCAACCAAATTCATAACTTTCTAGCTAAACGACTCAAAATGAATCGTTTAGCTTTTTTAATAGGTATTATAAAATAGTGAATCACCTAATTTTTTCTATTGTATAGTCGTATTATCCTTGTATATAATATGATTACTTGAATAAAATAAGGTGGGTGGCTTCATTGAAAAAATTAACTATTCCTTTCTTACTATCTCTCTCATTATTTTTACTCAATTCGACCAATACTTATGCCAAGGAATCCATTATTTCATTTCCTAAAAATGCAGTACCAAAGATTGAACAGATTCTTGAGGATACGCCTTATCAGTTGTACGAAAATGTCCAAGTGATTACCGCAGATCTATCAAATACTCAAATTCAACAATTACATAAAATGAAATCTGTTGTTGTTGAAAAAGATGAACATCTCATAACAGAAGGGAAAGAGTCACAAGTTTTCTCATTGCCAAATATACTTTGGAATTTCCAATCTATAAAATTGGATCATGCTCGAAAATTAAATCTCACGGGTGCTACTAGTAAAATCGCCGTCATCGACACGGGCATTAATGAAAATCAATATTTAAAAGTGCGTAACCATGTTGTTTTTTCGAAAGATGATCCTCAAACAGCGATTAACGAAGGCGATCAAAAAGACCGCGGACATTCCGGCAAAGGACATGGCACAGCTGTAACCTCAATTATTGCGACAAAACCATTTCTTGCTCTTTCAAAAGGTGGAATTGCGCCAAATGCTGTAATCGATTCATTAAAATACGCGGACGGTACGAAAAAAGGGAAGTCGGGTGATATTGTAAAAGCTGTGGATTGGGCGATTGAGCAAAAAGTTGACTTGATTAACTTGTCTTCTGGCCTTCAAAAAGACTTAACTTCGATTCATCAATCAATGATTAAAGCGAGAGAAGCGGGCATCATCGTCGTTGCTTCCGCTGGAAATGATGGTCAAGATCATCCGCTTCGTTATCCGGCAAGTTATAAGGAAGTCATCTCTGTAGGTTCTATTAATCAATACGCGGATATTAGCAGCTTCTCAAACAGTCGTGATGCCGTTGATTTCTTAGCGCCTGGTGAAGCGATCAATGCTTTTACTAGTAATGGTTCCGTTCAAAAGATGTATGGTACTTCATTCGCTGCGCCGCATATTACTGGAATGCTTGCTTTATTAGCTGAAAGATATCCTTATATGCCAGATGCTCAATTGATTGAAAAATTAAAATCTTTACGAAATGCTCATTTAGTCCCTGAATTAAATTTGAAACCTGTGAAGATGATTGATCCGCCAACATCTTTCGTATACCAATCTATTACGGATCACGATATGACTTTACAAGTGGATCTTCCGAAAAAAACGGAAGCGATCGTGTCTATTAATGGGGTGGAAGCTACTAGAAGTTCAAAATCAATCATCAAACTAAAAAAATTAAAATCCAATACAATTTATGCCATAGGTGTCCGCTTCACAGATACAGATGGGGAATGGTCTGATGAGGTTGTAAAAGGCGCGAATACTCTACTGGACAAATCACCTCCTGATGTCCCATATGACACAACTAGCATTGTCTTAAAAAGCAATCAAGTTTCGTTAAAGTGGAAATTGAAAAAACCTCAAGATTTTTCTCACTTCTTAATTTATGAAAATAAGAAGCGAATTGGACAGACGAAAAATAATCATTTTACTACGGTGAAAGCAATTGCGAAAAAGAAACATTTTACGTATACAATTGTAGCGGTTGATGAAGATGGCAATCGTTCGAAAAAAGCTTATAGTAAAGTCATTCGATACCGCTAACTGAATAGCTTTATTACCTCCGATTCTCTAAAAAATGCTAAAATAGAGAAAAGGAGGTTTCTTTATGAAAGAAAAAACATTTCAAGATGCAGTCGGTTTTAGTGTACAAGATACGCTCGCTTTATTTTGGTTGTATGAAACCTCAACAGAAGCGAAGTATTCAATGGAAATTTATGAACGTTTTATCGAATCATTCCCTGGTCGAAAAGTCGGCTATGAATATGTGGCGCGAGTCGCGAAAAGGATTGAGGGGGAAAATTTACTTACTTCTCATTTAGAAGGTCGGAAAGTGTATTATCAAGCAACCGATTTAGGGAAACAGCGTTTAGAGCGCTACAGAACATTGTATTTTCAAAGATTCCACGAGATTGTTCTCGTGTTAGATCGATTTTATTTCGAACTGACTCGCAATGGAAGTAAACCACCTAAACCAGAGCATTCACTGCCAGAGGAGTTTAGAGGTTACTTTTCTAAGTTGATTTCAGTAAAAGATATCGTGCGTTATATGGCTTTTAGACTTTCTCAAACGCGCTCAACATTTTCAATGACGGATGTTGGCAATCAGATTGAATACTTATTTGGATGGAGTCCTTCAAATAGTTACTTATATACGGTCGCTTGGGAACTCGAAGAAAAGGGATATTTGGTTGGTACATGGCCCGATGAAAAACGTACGAAGCGTGATTTACGTGGCACTGATGCAGGAAATGAGTTTTTCGAAGTGATTGCGCGAGATTTAACGGATCAAATTCGTACAAATAGGCGTTTTATACATTATATGTTAGATTTCTTCAAAACTTCAGAAAAAACAATTTGAATGTTCAGTTAGTTTATGCGTATAATAGGCTCAACACGTTGACTAGGAGTAGTAAAAAATCAAATTCTTTTCAAGAGAGCTAATGGTGGTGCGAATTAGTATAGATTGATTTTTGAATGGACCTACGAGTGATGCCTTGAATGATTCAGTAGAGACATCCGGCGGCAGCCGTTACCTGCGAGCGATGGCATAGGCCATAACTGAGGTGGTACCGCGGATTTCGATTCGTCCTCCATGGAGATTAATTTCTCTATGGGGGATTTTTTCATTGAAGGAAGATTGAGCAGAGCTGAGAGGAGTTTTACAAATGACAGTTGAGCAGAGTAATTTTATTCAAATTGAGATGGAAGCAGATATGCATACGCCAATCTCAATATTCCAGGCGCTTGAGGGAGAAGAAAAGGTTTTATTCGAATCCTCTTCAAATCATGCGCAACAAGGGCGCTTTTCATTTATTGCGAGAAACCCTTGCGGAAGTTTTATCGCAGAGAAGGAGAAGTCGACTTTTACACATAAAGGTCAGGTTCAGTCGATTCGGGACAAAAACCCTTTGCGACATTTAAGAGAGATTATGCCAAAAGTGAATAACGCACTTCCTTTTTCATTTTATGGCGGGGCAGTAGGATATTTTGGTTATGAGACTGCTTTTTATAATGAAAAGTTAATCGATGATCTGGATGATTCGATTCAAATGCCTGATCTTCATTTATTATTTTTTGATTCGTTTATTATTTATGATCATTTTAAAAATAGCATAATCGTTGCGACAGTGGATTTATTCGATGAGCAACTTGAACAAGAGATTCTACAAAAGCGTCTTGAAGTACTACAAAATGCATTAGGCAAAGCGATTCATCCAATACCTTCAAAGGATGTTTCTTTAAAATTTTCACCAACTTGGGCTGCTAATGAATTTTGTGAAGCGGTTGAACGTTGTAAGGAGCATATAATTGCAGGGGATATTTTTCAAATTGTGCTGTCGCAGCGGTTTTCGGCACATTATGACGATCATCCACTTCATGTGTATCGTAAATTACGTGTAGCAAATCCATCTCCGTATATGTATTATTTACAATTTCATGAATATACGGTGCTTGGAACGTCTCCAGAAAGCCTTGTGAAGGTTTCTAAGCGTAAAATTATATCTAATCCAATTGCTGGCACTAGACCTCGTCAAACGGACGCTGAGGCGGATTTACGTATGGAAGAGGAATTACTTGCTGATGAAAAGGAATTAGCCGAACATCGTATGTTAGTAGACCTTGCTCGAAATGATATCGGCAAACTGTGTAAAACAAATTCTATTTCGATTGATCGCTATATGGCCATTGAGCGTTATAAGTATGTGATGCACATTGTGTCAGAGGTGTCTGGAGAACTTGAAGACGGTATTGATGCATTAGATGTGATTTCGAGTTGTTTGCCAGCAGGAACCGTGTCTGGTGCGCCTAAAATTCGTGCGATGCAATTGATTCATCACTTTGAGCCGGTTAAACGTGGCGTATATGCTGGGGCAATTGGCTATCTTTCAAAATCTGGTGACTTAGATTTAGCATTGGCCATTCGGACGATGGTCATTAAAGATCAAACTGCGCATGTTCAAGCGGGAGCGGGTGTTGTGCTTCATTCGGTTGCGCAAAAAGAGTTTGAGGAAACGATGCATAAGGCACGTGCTTTGCTGGAGGTGATTCAATGATTTTACTAATCGATAATTATGATTCCTTTACGTATAATCTTGTGCAGCAGCTTCAATCGCTTGGAGCGGTCGTCAAAGTTGTGCGAAATGATGCCGTAACAATTGATGAAATTCGAAAATTGAATCCAAATGCGATTGTTCTATCTCCTGGACCAGGTACGCCAGATGAAGCGGGTATTTGTTTAGAGGTTGTGAAGCAATTATATGCTGATTATCCGATTCTCGGCATTTGCCTTGGCCATCAAGCGATTGCACAAGCATTTGGAGCAAAAATAGTACAAGCAAAGGAAATTATTCATGGGAGCTGTTCGACTTTGAACCACGACTCTGAGGGATTATTTAATGAATGCTCTCCAGCGACGGAAGTGATGCGCTACCATTCATTAACAGTGGATTTAGAAAGTATGGAAGGGACGCCATTACAAGTTCATGCTGAAGTTTCAGATGGAACAATTATGGCGATTAAACACCGTGATTTTGCGATTTTCGGCTTACAATTCCATCCTGAATCTTTTGCGACTAGTGAAGGTAATCAAATGATTCGAAATTTCTTAAATTATTTAGATTGAAATAGTAGAGAACTCTCATTTTTTGCAGAGTTCTCTTTTTGATTAAGGGAAATAAAGTTGACCAACATCTAAATTATCGATTTGTTTCCATTTGATCCATTCAAGTGCAAGCTCTCGACCAATATAAATATAAAATTCGGCTTCTTCCTCTCGAATGTCGTCCAATGAACGATTGAATACACCCATTAATGACTGAAGTGATTTGTAATCGCCCTTAAGGTCGGCTTCATATAGTTGTTTAAAAGCAAGTAGCTGCGGTTCTTTACTCATCATTTCTTCATCAAAATCAGCGATCGCATGCGCTAAATGTCGTAAGGTGTTTGTGTCATAATAGAGCATTAATGCTCCTTTAACAGGTAGGCTTTTTTTGATTTTACTTGGTAGTCGATCATATAAAGGTTTTGATTCTTCTGTTAATCCGTAATGTTCCACCTTAGCAACTTCAATATGCAAGGCTGAAAGGTAAGCAGCAAATGCGTATCGATGTTCACCGAGTAAATATGACAACTGACCATATTGTCGATAATAGTTTGAGTTGAATGGTTCTACTTGTATTGCTTCGGTAAATTTTAAGCGAGCTTTCGAATAACTTCCTTGATTTCTTAATGAAATGCCATCTTGCACCAACTTGTTTACATTAATCATATTAAAACCTCCAAGTCATTTTGCTAAATTTATTATACAGAATTTTCTACAAATAAGTAAATAGAACATTTGTTCTTCGTTGGTAAAAAGGGCATATTTAATAAATAAGTGATTTTTTTCTATGATATTTCAAATTCAAGCAGTTTTTTTATCCTATTCCCCATTTTTCAAATGCACATTTCACAAGGGAATGTATCAGATACTTCTAGAACTAGTTAAAACTTGTCAATTTGGATCGGTTGTATATATAATGAATGTAATTCCAATTATTAGGTTATTTACATAAGGAATTAGAATTTTGCTGGAGGTTATTGAAGTGTCGTGGATTATTGGGAGCTTTTCATTAATTATTGCTTTAGTAGTAATCTTCACCATTTTACAAGTCATTAATCGGATCCAAAAAAGTCGTTCAATCCAACATAGAAAACACTCAAACATCGAAGCACGCTTTACTAAAAGTAATCGTTCTTCTAAAGGTGGCGCGTATTAAAGACATTCTTACTTGAATGTCTTTTTTATTTTGTTTATTATATAAGTGAACACTTATATAAGGGGTTGAATTCATGGATTTATTACTACTCGAACAACAGTTAAAGGTGTTAGGCGATTTAAATCGATTGAAAATCATTGCCATGCTTAAAAATGGTGAATTATGCGTATGTGAATTTACGGATGTTTTACAGATTTCACAACCAGCAGTTAGCCAACATCTAAAAAAGCTGAAAGAATCGAACATCATTCAAGAACGAAAAGAAGGGACATGGAAATACTTTCGGATCAATGAAAACTTAGCGCCAATTCCAGCGAAAATTATCGATGAAATTGAATTTTTATCTAGTAAGGGGACTTCATGTTGTTAATTTCTACAATTATATTTGCTTTAACGATCCTTTTTGTCATCTGGCAACCGAGAGGATTAAACATTGCATGGACTTCGACAATTGGTGCATTGCTCGCATTATTATTTGATGTCGTTGACTTTAACGATGTGAAATCAGTCGTCGATCTCACTTGGAATGCTACGCTAGCATTTGTCGCGATTATTATTATTTCGTTAATTTTAGATGAAATCGGTCTATTTGAATGGGCTGCCATACATATGGCGCGTTTTGCGAAGGGTAGTGGCATTCGATTGCTTATTTTAATTAGTTTACTCGGTGCAATCGTTGCTGCATTATTCGCAAATGACGGTGCTGCTCTTATTTTGACACCGATTGTTCTTGCGATGGTTCGCCATTTGAATTTCTCGGAGAAAATGATTTTTCCTTTTATAATTGCAAGTGGATTTATCGCGGATACAACGTCGTTACCACTTGTCATCAGTAATCTCGTTAACATCGTATCAGCAGATTTCTTCCAAATTGGCTTTATGGAATATGCATTACACATGTTTTTACCGAATATTTTCTCGATTATTGCTACGATTTTAGTATTACTAATTTACTTTAGAAAATCTATTCCACGGAGTTATGATCTAACATTACTGAAAGAACCAAAAGAAGCGATAAAAGAACCTCGTTTATTTAAAATCTCATGGATTATGATGGTTGTTTTATTATTTGGTTATATTTTGAGTGAACCATTTGGCATTCCTGTGTCGTTTATTATCGGTTCCATTGCAATTGTATTCTTCTTTATTGCAAAAACAGGGGAATCTGTTGATACAACTGCGATAATTAAAAATGCTCCTTGGAATATCGTTATTTTTTCAATTGGCATGTATATTGTGGTCTATGGCTTCGGAAATGCTGGTTTTACGCATATTCTTGCGCAATTCATTGAATGGACAGCGCAGCATGGATTATTTGCCGTAACAATCATTATGGGCTTTTTAGCAGCGATTTTATCATCGATCATGAATAATTTACCGACAGTGATGATCAATGCGTTAGCAATTGCTGAAACGCACACAACGGGCGTGACAAAAGATGCGCTCATTTATGCGAATGTAATTGGTTCAGATTTAGGACCGAAAATTACACCGATCGGTTCATTAGCAACTTTAGTATGGTTATATGTATTATCAAAAAAAGGAATCAAAATCTCATGGGGAACGTACTTTAAAACAGGGATTATCTTAACGATCCCAATCTTGTTTATTACGTTAATCGGGTTGTATATAACATTGAGGATTTTATAAGAAAGAGAAGGAATTTCGTTTGCTGCGAATTTCCTTTTCTCTTTTTAGTTTACATAATATAAATTATAGGAAGTTATATTTCATAATTAAGAATACTTGTGATATTGAGATATTTGAGAGAAAAATAAGCAGAATACAAAAATTCCGCTTATTAATAGTTTATGAGATTTTTTTGCCTAAAATCACTAAATCGCATTTTTTTCCGTCTAGTTCAGCAACTGCTGGCAAATGACCCCAAGATTCAAATCCAAAATGTTTGAATAAACGAATACTTGGCTCATTTTGAGCAAAAATAAATCCTAATAATGTTTCGATTTTATATTTCGGACACATTTCTAATGCATATTGGATCGCTTTTGTACCTAATCCATGACCTCTAAAATTAGCATCCAAATAAATACTTACTTCAACAGTCGCTTCATACGCTACACGTCCATAGAAATCTTGAAAACTGATCCAACCACAAATCTCATTATTTAATTCCATTACCCATAATGGTCTTTTTTCAGGATTATGTGCTTCAAACCATGGTAATCTTTGCGCTACAGATACTTCCTCTAAATCGGCTGTAACCATTCGACTAGCAATTGTTGAATTATAAATCTCAACAACTTTAGGTAAATCTTCTATATTTGCAATTCTAAACTGTAATTCTCCCATGACTATTCCCCTGTCCTTGTTATATAGCGTTAATTACCGTTTAACCGCTCCATTGCGACATTTAATCTTTAAAACCGAATAATTAGCTATAAAAACACTTCGAAGTGTTAAAACGGCTTATTTAAGCATTTTCCAAAAGGCTTTAAATTCCTTTTGACTCACCTTATAATAATAATCACTATTTGGATAATGAATCAATCCATTTTTGAAAAGTATGAATTGATTAACTGTTCCATCTTTCATATAAAGCGTGAATTCTTTGAAAGATCCTTCTTTCCGATATTCTTCATAAGTTGTATCACCTATAGTTCTTTCAATTGCTGCTGCATGCTCAAGTTCATTAACAAAATCAGTCACCGCTTCATTCAGCGATACAGTATGATATGCATCACGCGCATAATCCCAATCAGAATAATTACGATACGCTACTTTATTAACATTGTTTTTTAGTTTTAAAGCATGTATAAACGCAATCGGTTCCTTAGCATTTTCAAAAATCAATGTTTGACCATCTTGAGACTCTAGCAATAGACGATATTCTTTATTATATCCTTTCATCGTATAAACTGTATCGCCCGCTCCTGTAGAAGTGAAATTATCTTCGTCTACAGTCCCAAACTCATCAATGCCACCTTTTGTTTTTCCTAAATACGCATCTTTCAATTTATTCAGCGTCGTTGAACTAGTTGGTGAATCGCTCATAACATAACGATTTCCTTCATAGTAAAAAGTTGCAATCATATCAGATTTTAGTGAAGAATCACTTGGATCAGTCGTTTGAATACTTTTTAGAGCATAACCACAAATAATCATTAATACAAAAGCCGCTGCGACAAAAAGAAAAGGTTTTTTATTTCTTCGTTTAACTTTATGCATTCTAACACCTGCTTCTATCTTTTGATCAAGCTTCTTCGGGATTTCAATCTCTTTTAAATGATTATTCATCAGTAGAACCCCTTTCTATCATAGATTGACGCAAAGTTTTAAGCGCCCTGTATACAGTTGTTTTCGCAGTTCCAAGTGGAATGTCTAAAAGGTTGGCGATTTCTTGAAATGTATATTGTTCATAATAACGAAGTAGTATGACAGTCTTTTCTTCTACAGAAAGTATTTTTAGTAAATCTTCAAGCGTCATTTTCATAATATGATCCGCTTCAAACTCAAATTCAGCTTCAGGAATCTCTTCGAAAAATGAAAGATGTTGCGATTTCTTTAATAAATCAACCGAACAATTAATCGTAATCCTCGTTAACCATGTTTTTAAATAAGCCGTTTCGTTTAATTGATGAATGGACTTAAAGGACCTATACGCAACTTCTTGCATAATATCTAATGCATCCGCTTCATTTTTTACATATACGAATGCAATCCGATACAAATCTTCTTTATAATGCTCGAGGATTTTTAGAAAAGCATCCGCATTTCCTTTCCTTGCTTTTCTAATATATTTTTCCATAGCTTCCCCTCCCTTTCTATTCATTAGACTACGATTTACTTCATTTGGCTTTCCATATAAAAAATCTAATGAAGTTTTATGATCTCCAATAGATTTATTACTTTATAGTTTATCTTGTAAATTCATTTTGACATGTGGCCAATCTTCTTTAATAATTGAAAAAACAACCGAATTTCGAACAAATCCATCTGCACGAATCATATGTTTTCGGAGAATACCCTCTTGAACTGCTCCAATTCGTTTAATGGCATTACATGAACGTTCATTTCGTTCATCCGCAACAATTTGAACGCGATTTACACCCCAATTTTCAAAACAATAATTTAATAACAAATATTTACAATTTGTATTAATAGATGAACGCCAAACGGTCGGTGTTAACCATGTATAGCCAATTTCAACCGATTTATTCGCTTCATCGATATTATAAAATCGAGTTGAACCAATTAATTCATTGGTAATCGTATCTATGATTGCAAATGTATATTGATTTCCTGCTTCCATTTTTTTATGTATATCTTCTATATATGCTTTTGCATCTGATCGACTTTCTATTTTACTACTCATATATTGCCAAATCTCTGCATAATGTCCCGCTTCAAATACCGCTTCAACATCTTCTTTTTTTATAGCGCGTAATGTTACGACTTCATTTTTCAGCTCAATAGATTTCATGTTGTTTTCGCCCCTTTTCAAAATAATCATAGCAATACACACCTTATTTTTCCATAAAAAAATCGACTACTTTTGTAATCGATTTGTGGTATATGTAGAGGACTTAGTAATAATCTACTAAATCCATTTTTGAAACATAGAGGCAATTCGATTTTTCAAAGGAATTGGTTGCGCTGAATCGGGTACAGGTTGTGAAGTATCCGCTACGCTATTAAGCATTTCGGGCATTGGAGGTAATGTTGGATTTTTTACTTTTACATGATGCTCTGCCTGAAGTTTTTGAGGTGAATGTTCAAGACTATTCAAAAGTAAATCGATCTTCTTTTCCTCAAACTTCATACTGGAATTCAATATTAACAAGGGAACGCCTAAAAATCCGATGATTGATACGATGAGTACAATTAGCAAACATGCACCTTCTCTCTAGTTCATTCTAGTAGAGATATTCCCCTATAAAAGTAAAATAAAACCGTTTACTTTTTGAGTAAACGGTATTTATTCACTGGTCTGCCTACACCACCGTATTGAATATCAATTTCAACTTGATTTTGTTTTTCTAAATAATCTAAGTATCTTCTCGCTGTTACCCGAGCCATTCCAACACCACTTGCTACTTCAACTGCTGTCACAAGTTCATCTTGGTCGCCAATCCATCTAATAATTTTATCAAGTGTCGCACCATTTAGTCCTTTAGGTAATGCATCACGATAATGTCCTTGCACACGCGTTGGATGAATGAGTGCGTCAAGTTCATTTTGATTGAATTCTTCATGTTTCTTAAAAACCGACTTATATTGCAAATAACGATCAATCGTTTGTTTCATTCGTTCAAAAGTGAAAGGCTTCATAATATAATCATATGCGCCCAACTGCAATATTTTCTCGATTGTTTTCATATCATTTGCTGCTGTTACTGTAATAACATCAATTGAAAGTCCCGCTTCTCGAATTTGACGTAATGTTTCAACACCATCTTGCTTCGGCATAAATAAATCCATTAATACCAAATCCGGTTGAAGTTTATGAATTTGTTCCATACCTTCTATACCGTTACTCGCTACACCGACAATGGAGATGCCATCAATTTGTTGTAGAAACTGCGTGTTCACTTGTCTTACCATTGGATCATCTTCAATTAGTAATACTTCTATCATTTTAATACCCCTTTATCCCATTTCAAAAGTAACTGCAATTGATGTCCCTTCATCAACTGCACTATGGATTTCTATCTGTCCATTCGCTTTATGAATGATGCCATTTATTAAATATAGACCAATTCCGTGATTATCTGAATCCTTCGTTGTAAAACCTGATTCAAAAATACGGTCAATTTGTTCGTTGGTCATACCGATCCCATTATCCTCAACAAGAATGCTTAATACTTCGTCATTTTGATCAATACTAATAAAGATTTCCTTATGGTCAATTGAAGATAATTGCAAAGCATCAAAAGCATTTTCGACTAAATTGCCTAATATAACAACAAAATCATGGAAATCAATTGTTTCCGGTAATTTGCTTAATTGACTTTCTTCATCAACCTCTACCATTATATCAAGCTCTTTCCCTCGATTAATCTTACTTAGGAGTAAACCGGCGATATTTTGGTTTTGAATGCGATTATTTAAAAAGTCGGTCATTTCTTCTTGTTCATTTTGGACATCAACTACATAGTCCAAAGCTTCTTTATGATTTCCTAACTGTAATAGACCCGCGATTGTATGCATTTTGTTTTTATGTTCATGATTTTGAATACGAAGTGCTTGTACGAACTCTTTCACACCCGTTAATTCTTCCGCCAATTTCTTCACTTCTGTGCGATCTTGGAAAATGGCGATTGCTCCAACTGTTTCGCCTTCAACAACAATCGGTACGCGGTTACTAAGAATCGTATGCTTATTAATATACAATTCCTTATTATAAATCGGTTGATTATAATCTAAAATTTCAGGAAGTCTTGTATCTGGTAGTAAATCATAAATCTTCTTGCCGAGTAAATCATCTGATTCTACACCTAAAATCTGTTTTGCTTTAGGATTAAAGATCGTCACAACAAAGTCATTGTCGATTGCGATAATCCCTTCATGCATCGCATTGAAAGTTTCGATTCTTTCCGTATAAATTTTTGCGATTTCATGTGGTTCGTAATCGAGCATTTGTTTTTTTAATTTCTTACTTAAAATTAAAGCGCCCCATAATCCAAATATGATGGATAAAATGGTCGCAAATAGAATTTCCCATTTCATATCAAAAAGTACTTGTCCAATCGTCGGCAATAAGTAGCCAACCGTGACGATGCCGACTTGTTTATGATTTTGATCCATTACTGGTACAAAAGCTCTCACCATAACGCCAAGTTCGCCTTTTGCTTTCGACGTATAATAATGTTCCGAATAGGCCGCTTCCTCGTCAGGTGTTGTAGATACAGTCCCTAACTTACTATGGAGCGGATGTGAAAGGCGGACATGATCCATTGTCATGACAACAATATAGTTCGCTGCATTCACCGTTTGTAGTTGATCAACGACCGGATTAATGATTTCTGCTTTATCGAGATCTGATAATTGCTTTTTACTAATCGTTTTTTCAATTTCAGGAAGTGTCGCAACCGTTCGAGCTACTAACATTGATTGTTTTTTTAATTCCGCTTCTTTTGAATTAATAATACTACCTAAAATGAAAATACCTGCTACAAAAAGCGAGAAGATGATAATGAAGAAAGTTAATGCAATCATCCCTCTATTTAACGTAATCTTCCTTGTGAACAATTGCATATCCCTCCTTTTTCTTTTACCATTGTAGCATTGACAGTATAATTAGAAAGACATTAATTCAAGAATGAGGTGATTTTACTTGCGTATGTACATAACAACAGCAATTGCCATTATTGTTGGTTTAGCGATTTATATCGGTTTTCAACAAGGACTCTTTCAAAATGAAAAAATCCCGTACGATACGGAGCAAGAAGGGTTGAGTGAGCAAATCACGATTCACTTTTCCCATGTTGTTGCTGAAGATACGCCTAAAGGACAGGCCGCAATGAAGTTTGCGCAACTAGTTGCTGAACGGTCGCATAATAAAATACGTGTAGAGATTTCACCGAATGCCCTACTATACAATGATGAAACCGAGTTAGCAGCTGTTAAGGACAATAAAGTTCAAATGATTGCGCCGAGTTTCTCAAAAATGACGAAGGAAGTTCCGGCTTGGGAAGTTTTAGATCTACCGTATTTATTCCATACTACGGATGAGGTTCAAAAAGTATTCACTGGTGAAATGGCGGATGACCTATTAGCCGAGTTAAATAATAAGCAAATCAAAGCATTAGGTTTTTGGCAAAATGGTTTTAAACAAATGTTAAGTGAGCAGAAGCAAATCATTCAAGTGAACGACTTCCACGGCTTGAAAGTGCGCGCGATGCCGAGTGATGTTTTGACTAAGCAATTCCAAAGCGTTCAAGCAATCCCGATCAATTCTTCATTCGATGAATTGTTTACAGATATGAATAATAAGAAAATGGATGCGATGGAAAATACGATTTCGAATATTTACTCGAAGCGGTTTTATGATCGTGAGAAGTATTTAACGCTTTCGGACCACGGTATTTTAGCTTATTCCGTCATTATCAATCAATCATTCTGGCAATCACTCTCGACTGCTGATCAGCACATTATTCAAGAAGCGTTAGCTGAAACAACGAAATGGAACTTTAAAAATGCTCAAAAAATGAATTCGCTCGATCTTGAGAAGCTTGAATCGAATGACCTTCCGATCTATCACCTTTCCAATAAGGAGAAAGAACGTTGGGCTAAAGCTTTCCAACCAGTATACAAATATATTGAGTCAACACCTGCTCAATCGTATTTGACGAAGATTCAGACTGTATTACAACAAAAAAATATACAGTGAATGAAGTAATATTTATGTCTTTTCAGATGATATTTACTATTACTAATTCAACATTACGTTCTAAAAGAAAGGTCGGACATCATCGTTTGACCTTTCTTTTTTATTGTTATATCAACGTTTGTAAAGCTTTTCATAAAAAAGACCAAAATAACCAAAAAGAACTTTATCACCGTATTATTCCTTTGTACTAATACAGCATATATTATATGTATGAAAGCGATAACATACTACATATTAATACAAAGGGGCTAAAATTATGAAAAAGAAAAAGCTTTATAAAAATCTTACGTTCCAAGTAGTAATGGGGATTATACTTGGGATTATCGTCGGAGCAATGTTTCCGAGTTTCGGTAAAGATTTAAAAATTCTAGCAGATATTTTCATCAAATTAATCAAAATGTTAATTGCACCAATTATCTTCTTAACAGTTGTCATCGGCATTGGTAATATGGGTGACATGAAAAAAGTTGGTAAAATTGGTGGTAAAGCATTAATTTACTTTGAAATCGTTTCTACGATCGCATTAGCAATCGGCTTTATCGTCGTACACATAATCCAACCTGGTAAAAATACAGGTATTGATATTTCAAAAATTGATACTACTTCCGTACAAGGCTTTACGGATACAGCAGCATCACAAGAAACAGGATTCGTTCCATTCATTATGAATATCATTCCAGAACATTTCGTCGGAGCAATTGCAAATGGCGAATTACTACCAATCTTAGTCTGTGCAACATTATTCGGTTTAGCATCAGCATCAATCGGTGAAGCGGCTCAACCAGTTATGAAAGTTATGACTTCCGCTTCTGAAATCTTCTTCAAAGTAATTGGTATGGTGATGATTATTTCTCCATTAGCAGCATTCGGTGCAATGGCTTACACAATCGGTTCATTCGGATTCGGTTCACTGAAAAGTTTAGCGTTACTAATGGCATGTATTTACATTACGATGGCTTTATTCGTCTTCATCATACTTGGTGGAATTATGAAATACTTCGGCTTTAATATTTTCAAATTCCTTGCTTACATTAAAGAAGAATTATTACTCGTATTAGGTACTTCATCTTCAGAAACAGCATTACCAGGTATTATGAAGAAATTAGAGAAATTCGGTTGTTCGAAACAGGTTGTTGGTTTAGTCATTCCAACGGGCTACTCATTCAACTTAGATGGTACAGCAATCTACCTTTCTATGGCAGCTATGTTTATCGCGCAAGTATATAATGTAGATTTATCAATTTGGCAGCAAATCACTTTACTATTAATTTTAATGGTTACTTCTAAAGGCGCAGCAGGTGTTACTGGTTCAGGATTCGTTACTTTAGCAGCAACTCTAGCAGCTTTCCCAATGATTCCAGTAGCGGGTATTGCCCTACTGATCGGTGTTGACCGCTTCATGTCAGAAGCACGTGCAATCACAAACATCATTGGTAACTCTGTCGCAACAGTTGTCGTATCTAAGTTAGAAAATGAATATGATGCTGACAAACATGAAGAACTTGTTGAAGAAATCGCACATAAGCATTCTTAACTAATCATGTAAGACCTACGATTTTTCGTAGGTCTTTTTTTATGCGTTCGTTTAGCGAAGCTTGATTAAAGGTATTAAGTGATAAGAAATCTTACAAGGAGTTGTGATCATGCAAAGTCATTCATTATTCTTATCTGATTTATTTCCTCGGGCAGGTCTTATTGCGACAAAAGTTAAACTCGTTCGTTATTCCTTATTACAACCTGGACCAAGTGAAGCTTTTAGTTTGAATCAACTCTTTGAATACTCACAATTACAAAAGCCGAAATTCTTCGAAAACATCGACTATGTGCTTGTTTTTGTTGGCGCAAAAGGTAATACGGCAAAATTTATTGGCTGTTATTCAACAACGGGCATTGAATTGCCGTTAAAAGAAGATTTACTTCCTAAAACCTTTCCTAAATCACTACTACGAAATCCGAATAATGTATTTCACCCATTAGAAGAAACCGCTATTTTTAAAGATTTAGAAAATCGTTTATTTATTGATTGGCAAGCTGATGAAGATATTTGGTACCAAACAGGGCAAATTGATAAACCTGTTTTATATATTCAAAATACCGGAAAGTACGTATATCAAGGCTCACAGTCTGTAGTACTATCCTTTGACGAATTAGAAGAAATCGTTATGGATCCAATTTTATATGCGTCGTGGCATACGGCACTTAGTACGATGACCGCTATTTACTTGATTACGGATTTAGAAGCTGGCATTCATTTTATCGGTTCTTCTTACACGCCTAACAGCATTTTATCTACTTGGTCTCAATTCGTAGAAACTCATCACGGAAATTATCATATCGTTCACTCGCATCTACTTGAACATCCTGAAAATTATCGGAAATTCCAATTTTCGATTTTACAAGTGCTACCAAACATTATTGAAGAAGATGATATTTTTGAAATTAAAAAATTATATCGAAAAAAATTAGGGAAAAACGCGCGAATTATAGAAAACTAAAGGATAAATTATGTAATTCTTATTTTGTATATGATACAATGAAATAGCAAAAGGCGATGCATTACACATCGCCAGTACAGTAGTTAATCAACTGAAAGTTCGAGCTTTCAGTGTTATGCCTCTCCGTTTAATCGATTTTTGCGAGAGACGCACACTTTAGCTGTTCGAGCAGCTGAAATGATTTACATTGCGACTTTAATCTTTTGGATTAGAGTCTTTTCTTTTTTCTTTTGCAATACCGATCGTAACTTTCATGAGTACTAACTTGCCTTTCTTCCTCTTGAACGTAAATCTTACAGAAGATCTTACAATCGATAGTACCGCAATTATGAACCAGAGAAATGCATGTTCAAACATAAATCCCTCCCTTCTAGAGAGGGAACTACTGTTCTTTAATTATACCATATTTGGTAATTTCTTATCATTGAAAGGGTAGATTTAAACCCATTCATATCAATTTATATGATATAATTCCAATTAGTTACTGGTGCATTTTTACATTCTTTCCTTTTGTAACGGAATCGACACAAAACGTTATTTTTATACGATGTAAACCCAATAACATCTAAGATACTTTAAAGCTATATGATATACTATTAAAAAATGAAAGTAGGTGTTCCTTTGATGAATAAAATGGACCCTCGACAATTAAAAACGCAAGAAAAGTTGCATATGGCAGCACTTCATATTTTTTCTAAAACTGAACATCAGCCAACTATTAAAGATATTTGTGATGTTGCGGGGATCACTCGCCCAACTTTCTATAATCATTACGCGAGTATAGATGCTCTTAAAGAAGCACTTACTGCGTTAACTTTAGCAGATATGAAGAAGTCACTAACTTTTACGCGCGAAGAATTGAAAACCGAGTTTAGTATTGAAGAAATGCCGAATATTTTTAAAAAGCTCTTTTCTCATATTGAAAAGAACTGGGTGTTTTACGAAACATTCCTAGTAAATCGCAAAGATAAGACGCTCTGTGATGAGATCTTCAATATTTTGAAGGAATATATCGAAAAAGGGATGGATGTTGTTCAACCTAAAGTTGATTATTTTGCTCCGAAAGATTTGATTATTCATTATGTATCGGGTGCGTATTATGAATGTATCGTTTGGTGGATTACGAATAAGAAACCATACCCGGCTGAAGAAATGTATACGTATATGGTTCATTTATCATTAAAAGGCCCTTATAGTAATATCGTTTCTCAATATATCGACAATAAAAAATAAAAAGTAGGTACTGCGATTCGAAATCGTCGTACCTACTTTTTTTATTTTTGCTGTGCTGCCTCAACCATTGCAGCTCTCATCGATTTAATACCAAATAATGCGCCAATGAATAGCACGGTGCATACGTAGAATGTCCATGGACCAAATGTATGTGTGTAAAATGATAATAAAATTACGATTCCAATTAAATAACTAAGGATCGGTGTGATTAATGATTTAAACCCCTTAACGCCACTTTGACTTCTTTTTGCAATCAAAGCGAGTAATGATAACACAAGAACAACTATTAAAACTAAGTACATCATATCGTTCGTCATATGTAATCTCCTTCCATCCCATTGGAAAGAGTATAACATAAAATAATTATCTGAAATATACAAAAATCGATTATTTTCTTTTTTAATCACTTTTTTCCTATAAAATAGTTGGAATTACTTCATTCCATTCAATCTGATTGCTTTAATAAATTGGATGTTTTTATAACTAATTCGTTCAATTTCCCTTGCATCAAAGGTGGATAAGATCTTTCTACTTAATGTGCGGATTGCAGGATGTTCGTCAGTCGTACTCAACATTAAGAAAGGAATTGCCCAATTATATAAACTGTCGATTTCATAAAGTTTTTTCAAACAATTCAAGCGAGTTTGCCACTCATTATGTCGGCTAAACAAGCAATAGTATTGTTGTTTGACGATATTACTGCATGCTGTTATTTTCACTTTATGAATCATTTCATTATAAATAATTGAAGGAATATCTATATATGAGCGGTCTACTTGAACTTTATGCCACTCAACTGCCTCTATATTCGCATCTAATAATTGAAATAACTGTTCTGTTTGCTTCATTAGAAATGTAGGAAAACATTGCACTTGCTCCAACGTAACTGCCTGTAAGTTCGTCATTTCAAACCCCCTCTTTCCCTTAGTATAGAAAAAGAGCGTTAAGGACTTATGAATTCTATGTAAATTTTCATAAAAAAATACCTATACATTTGTCAATCATCTAGACAAAAGCAAGGTATGTTCTTATGTTATTCTCATACGACTAACCAAAGCAATGCATTAATTGCGAGAATAAAAACACCATATGAAAATGCGATAATTTTAAAGAATGCTGTAGCATGTCTTTTGCTCATGAATTTCTCTGATGTTAATTGGATTGTTGAATAAAGTAATTCCATGAACGATGATTTAAAACTTAAATACCCTTCCTTTGTAACTTTATGCTTCTTAAACGCCACATAGAAGGAGAATAAAGCCATCACAACCAATAATACCGTTAAAATAATCATTAATAATTTCATAAACATTCCCCCTTTTTTTCTATTTTACCTTATTTTACATGAAAAATAAATATATATATCTCAAAAAGTGATGAAGAAGTTGAAACTCTTGTCATTTCGATATAACTTGAATCAAAAAAAGACGAGGAATAATCCCCGCCTTGATCTTTTAACTATTTAAGCTTAGTACCAGCCTTTTTGTTGCCAAGCTGCTTTTGCATTATTCCATGAACCGTAACGATCTTTAACATACTTGTCAGCTACGCGCTCTTGGTTTGCTGGTGAATAGTCACCGTTTAAGTAAGAACGGTCTAATTGGTATTTACCAATGTATTTACCTGTTGCACTACGAGCGTTGTAGTTGTTTGTTGATTCTTTCATTGCGATCCAGCTTTTCGCTGAAGATGAAGAACCTTGGTAATTTGATGAAGTTGAAGCTTTTTTCACTGGCGCTTTGTAAACTGGTTGTTGCTTCACTGGCGCTTTTTGTACTGGTGCTGCTTTTTGTACTGGAGCCGCTTGTTTTTGTTGCACTGGTGCTTTATAAGTTGTTTGTGTTTGAACTTGTTTTACTGGTGCTTGGTAAGTTGTGTTTTGAACAGGAGCTTGTGTCGCTACGCCGTTTCCGCCAACTTCTAGTTGAGCACCTGCAAAGATTAGGTCAGATGTAAGACCGTTTAATTGTTGTAAAGTTGAAACGGTTGTGTTGTGTGTTGAAGCCAATTCAGATAATGTATCACCTGATTGAATTGTAATTTCTTTCGCAGAAGCTGCTCCTGCGAATGCTGTAGTTGAAAGTGCTAATGCACCTGTAATTGCGATTAGTTGGTTTTTCATAATTTGAATTTCCTCCTCGGTTTTTCTAACTGACCTAACTATACCAAGGCCAAATTTCACTCCAATGACAAAACGATTGCCCGAATGTTACAGCAGTATTACAAGAGGGTGGTAAATCCTTCTAATTTCACTGTGGTAACAAAACAAAAATTCATAAAAAGCTTCATGTCGGGCTATAATGGAAGGCTAAATTTCCCATAAAAACAGCTAAAATCGAATTTTCGTCGCTTAATTTTCATTAAAATTCTTTGTTTTTTCTATAAAAACGGGGATTATACCCCTTATTACGAGCCTTAAACCCCTCGAATATTACAAAGCGCATCCATTTTATTGTTTATTCAACCTTTAATTTCCTGAAAAACGAGGTTAATTCACATCAAACTAAGTAGAATGAGCCTGCGATTATCAACGAAAGCTAATCTCGATCTAATTTTCTTCTCTTTTCAAATCAAGCTTGCTATTAAAACTAATATTTAATTGCACTTTTATCATTCTCTTCTCTAATCTTGAAAGAAATAACGAGGACTCCTGCCGAAAAACAAGTGTGAAGCAATCCTTTCTTTCCACCTAAAGTGGAAAGAAATAGTGCGGCACTTGTCGGCGGAAAGCATTCGTTATTTCTGAAAGACACAACGTGAATTGTTTTTAGACCCCAACATATATAATAGAACCTAGAATAGAACCATAAAAAAAAGACGAGGAATAATCCCCGTCTTGAATTTCTAACTATTTAAGCTTAGTACCAGCCTTTTTGCATCCAAGCTGATTTAGCATTATCCCATGAACCGTAACGATCTTTAACATACTTGTCAGCTACGCGCTCTTGGTTTGCTGGTGAGTAGTCACCGTTTAAGTAAGAACGGTCTAATTGGTATTTACCAATGTATTTACCTGTTGCACTACGAGCGTTGTAGTTGTTTGTTGATTCTTTCATTGCGATCCAGCTTTTCGCTGAAGATGAAGAACCTTGGTAGTTTGATGATGTTGAAGCTTTTTTCACTGGTGCTTGTTTTACAGGCGCTTGTTGTACTGGAGCCGCTTGTTTTTGTTGCACTGGTGCTTTATAAGTTGTTTGTGTTTGAACTTGTTTTACTGGTGCTTGGTAAGTTGTGTTTTGAACAGGAGCTTGTGTCGCTACGCCGTTTCCGCCAACTTCTAGTTGTGCACCTGCAAAGATTAGGTCAGATGTAAGACCGTTTAATTGTTGTAAAGTTGAAACTGTTGTGTTGTGCGTTAAAGCTAATTCAGATAAAGTATCACCTGATTGAATTGTAATTTCTTTTGCAGAAGCTGCTCCTGCGAATGCTGTAGTTGAAAGTGCTAATGCACCTGTAATTGCGATAAGTTGCTTTTTCATAATGTTGAATTTCCTCCTCGGTTTTTCTAACTGACCTAACTATACCAAGGGAAAATATCAGATCCGTGACAAAATAATTGCCCATTTGTTACAGCGAGATTACAACCGCTGTCAAATATAGGGATTATAATGTCGTTTCTCGCTTAATTGTGTCGAAAACCTATTCAATTCAAGGTTTGTAACAACCATTTATTAACAGTTTCATCATCATTTTTTGGTGTAATACCCGATAAAAAACTTCTTAAACATCGAAAAAACCATATAAAAAGAATTAAATCCATCATTTTCGAGGGTGATTTTACTCGTTATGTTACAAACGACTTCTTTTTATTTCCTTTTTAATAATTATCTGTAATCGAAAAGGGATTAGTTCTCAATTTTGAGTACTAATCCCTTTAATTTCTCTACCCTTTATAAAAACTACCTAATACTTCTGTTGTTTGTGTGATGTTAACAAATGCATCCGGATCTGTTTGCTGGATTCGATCTTTTAACTCTGCTAACTGATACTTCGTAATAACAGTCATTAGAATTTTACGATCTTCACCAGAATATGCTCCGACACCATCAGAGATTGTTACGCCTCTATATAGATTTTCTAAAAGCATATTTTTCATTTCTTCACCTTTTGCGGTAATAATCGTTAAAGTTAGTTTAATATGCGTCGTGTGAATCGCATCAATTACTTTACCCGTTACATAAATCGTTACTAACGTCATTAAAGCTGCATCCCATCCAAAAATGAAGCCTGAAGCGACAACGATAACTGCGTTCATTGCAGAAAGTAATGCGCCAATTGGGAAATCGGTTTTCTTCGCTAAAATCATTGCGATAATATCAAAACCACCTGACGACCCTGAAGCACGGAATACAATCCCAATCCCGATACCTGTAATTACCCCACCGAATAGTGCAGCAAGTAATGGTTCATGCGTTAATTCCATTTGCGGAACTAAGTACAAACTCGCCGATACTGCTACTACTGATAAAATTGTATAACCTACAAACCTTTTACCAAGCTTCATAACCCCTAATATTAGAAGCGGTAAGTTTAGTAGAAAGTTTAAAATACCCGTGTCGAACGGATACATCAAACCAAGCATTATTGCAATCCCACTTAAACCGCTACTTAAAATGCTATGCGGAATGAGTAGCCAATTATAGGCGAATCCTACAAGCGACGATCCAATAATGATCATTAAAATATTCTTCATAATTCCATGTCCCCTTATACCCCTTTGTTCATGCAAAGTATTACTCTAATTATAGCTAAAAATATGTATTTTAACATTTAATAGTTTTTTCTGAAAATCGCATAAATTAAGTCATCCCCTTTTTTACGATCTATTAATATAGTAGAAACTCAAAAAAGAAGAATCATCAACCGATTCCTCTTACGTCATCTGATATTCTACATTTTGATTGTATGTTTCCTTTAATATTTGGCTATATCTCGTGCCAAGGTCATGGTGAATCTGTATTAACAGGTCGCCGCCATGAAAGATTATACCTGACTGATCGTCCAACCAATTACCATAGTCACTTTGCCAAAGTTGCAATTGCTGTACAATTTCACTCGGAAGCTGTAGTGTGTTGACTTCTACATTCTTCATACATGTTGCACAGACAAATAATTCATTTGAATGGCCACATTTCAAATAAAGTTTTTCTCTAATTGCGCAATTACAATCATTCATTTCGAACCCCTCCTAATAAATCAGATTCATTAAATCTCTTGGTTCAGAGAAAATATAATCGGCATCTTTGAATTTCTCGGTACTTTTAGCTCCCCATAATGCCAAGCCAAACTTCATCCCTGCCTTATGCGCGCTTTGCATATCATAAATTGAATCGCCAATATAAATGGCATCTTTTGGCTCAAGTTCGAGGTTTTTCAATGATTGCATTAAAGGTTCTGGATGCGGTTTATGCTGAATCGTGTCATCCGCATCTAAAATATCTTTGAAGTATGGATTTAGATTAAAATGATCGAACTCGTCACGCATGGACTGCTTCGTTTTTGAAGTGACAATTGCCAAGGTTTTATTCGCTTCAAACAAAAAATCTAATGTTTCACGCATTCCTTTAAAAACCGTCACATCATGCGAAAAATCGAGAACAGCATCAGACCATATTTTATGCAGCTTTTCCACAGGTTCGTGACCCATCATGCGCAATGCATCCTTCCCAGGAATTCCAAGTATAAAACGAATATCATCATGTACTACTTTTAAATTTTTTTCATTTTGAAGTGTTTGTTGAAGTGAATTTAACATAGCTAATTCTGTATCAATAATCGTGCCATCTACATCAAATATAAATGCTTTAAACATCGTATTACCTCCTTAACGTCTACATACTATATAGCCTAAAATCGCATGAAGTATGCATGCACAAAGAAAAAGAGTCCCTTTTCAGTGAAAAAAAGGAACTCGTGTAACAGAAATTATCTTGTTTTTTTGTTTTTCATGACAAATAAGATTGTCATCGCTAAGATGATTAATCCGATGATTGCTACAACAAATAACCAAATATCATTTTGCGATAGATTTAAAAAAGTCGATGTTTCTTTCTTTTCGGTTAAAGAAGCAACGGAATCAAAGCTAGACCCCACGATTGTATTCATGATATACCCTTTCAACCCATTCCCTCCTCTGATCAATTTTCTATATAAATCAAACAATTAATTTACAATATTTACACAATATTATTTTCACTATAATGTTTTTTTCGAAAAAAAACAAGTTTCTGCGTGATTATTTGATTTAGGTACATTAAATCTAGTATTTCTCATATGTAGAAACCTACTAATCTGCCACAAGACTTTTTGACTAATTTTAAATATCTTTAGCACCTATTTATTACAATAGCATTTGTTATGTTACAAAAACGACTAAAATGTAATGATATTTTGATAGTATTGATATTTATTTGATTAAAAGCTTTCTATATACTAAATATAGATTTAAACAAACTAATAAAACAACTCATCTTAAGGAGAATACATACACATGAAAAAAACGATTATTTCAGCTGTTGCTCTAGGTTCAATTGTAGCGGCTTCTACTATTGGTGCATCGACTGCATCGGCCTCTACATACACGGTAAAAGCTGGTGATTCACTTTCTAAAATCGCTTCAAAATACGGTGTTTCTTACAAAACAGTTATGAAATGGAATGGTCTAAAAAATACTACTATTCATAAAGGTCAAAAACTATCGATCAAAGATGGTAAGAAAAACAGTTATTCTTCTACTACTACAAAGAAATCGAAAAATTATACGGTAAAACGCGGCGATACATTATCTAAAATTGCTTCAAAACATGGTGTTTCTTATAAAACGTTGATGTCTTGGAATGGTTTGAAATCGACAAATATTCGTGTTGGTCAAAAGCTTTCTGTAAAAGGGAAAGTCGTTTCGACGAATAAACAGCCTGCTAAAAAACCAACTTCAACTGTTACTTCATCATCGAAGAAATCTACTTATACAGTAAAACGTGGTGACACATTATCTAAAATTGCTTCAAAATACGGCGTTTCTTATAAAACGTTGATGTCTTGGAACGGTATGAAATCGACAAATATTCACGTTGGCCAAAAACTTTCTGTAAAAGGTAAAACAACACATGTTAGTAACTCTAAACCGGTATATGGCTCTAACCGCCTTAGCAAAGCTGCTTCTATCGGTAAACAGTATTTAGGTGTTCCTTATGTATTTGGTGGCAGTACACCATCAGGGTTCGACTGTTCGGGCTATATTGCATACGTATATAATAAAGCAGGTATTTCAACGCCGCGCTACAATGCTGCTGGATTCTATTCTGTATCAACAGCTGTTTCGAATCCACAAGTTGGCGATCTAGTATTCTTTAAAAACACATATAAAGCTGGTATTTCACATATCGGTATTTACCTAGGAAATGGTCAAATGGTTAGTGCTGCAGGTAATCGTGTTCAAATTGAATCAGTAAATTCAGGTTATTGGAGAGCGCACTTCGCAGGTTATAAACGCTTAAACGCTGCATTTTAAATAATGATTGAAAGGGTTAATCGCTTCTATGTCGATTAATCCTTTTTATTTTAGCTTAAATGATTCGTTCAGTAAAATTGGATTATCCTAATAATGCCTCTTAAACAGCTGCATTTCTACTATATTAGTGAACATAATGCATCGGAAATTGGAACACATAAGTAATTACTCCTAAATAATACCACAAAATAACAAAACTTTTTTCATAAATATAAAGACAAACACAGCCTTTTCATGCTAAAATAAATTACTTTTTATAGAATTAAAAGGTAAAAAATATCAATTATATAAGGTGGTTTTATATTGAAGGCTGTTGTAAAAGAGCAAACATTATTCGATCATGAAGGAGATACACTATCTCTAGACCGTGACGTGAATTTTGAAATTATTTGTGAAGAACCGTTAGTCGTAGTATTAAAGAATGTTGTTAGTGATGAGGAATGTACCGCTTTAATAAATTTATCTAAGGATAAATTGAAGCGTTCAAAAATTGGTGACGCTAGACAAACCGATGAACAGCGTACAAGTAGCAGTATGTTTTTTGAAGAAAATGAAAATGATTTAATAATTACGATTGAAAATAGAATTTCGAACATAATGAACATCCCGATCGCACACGCAGAAGGTTTACAAATATTAAAGTATTCACCAGGACAAGAATATAAAGCTCATTACGACTTTTTCAATGAGAATAGTAAAGCTGCTTCAAACAATAGAATTAGCACGATGGTCATGTATTTAAATGAAGTGACGGCGGGTGGAGATACATACTTCCCCTCTTTAGACATTTCAGTAAGTCCCGAAAAAGGAAGCGCAGTATACTTTGAGTACTTTTATAATGATCAAAACTTGAATAACCTGACTTTACATGGTGGTGCACCAGTAATTGAAGGTGAGAAATGGGTTGCAACACAATGGATGCGTAAACAACGTATTCGTTAATTTTTCACCCTAAATTTCCATTTAAAAGTTAATTTTAAATAAAATGGTAATTAACTTTTAACTAAGGAACAGCTTACGAAATAAAGCTGTTCTTTTTTACTAACTTTTTCTTTGAATATATAGACTGTCGAACTTTCTCTTTTCACTCCGAATATCGTCAATATAATATATTTAGTCATATTATGTAACTTTCCATCTTTTTATTCGTCACATTGTAGGATGTAATTTTCATACGATATGTTATGATTAGAACCAATTTTCAAAAGGAGTGAGTAAATGAAAAACCCGATTAAAGCAGTATTAACTTCCGTTGCAGCAGCTAGCCTCGTTTTCACGGCAATGCCTACTGCGCAAGCAAAATCACCTGTTCTACAAGCTACCGCTAAAAAGGCAGCGATTAATTCCAGCAATCATTTCGAAAATAATACATTAGTTGTTCAATATCGTTCTCCATTTACATATGATGAAATTCGCAATCTAAATGGTTCGATTAAACGCCAAATTAATGAATTGAACACGGTTGTTTTGAAATTCAAAAATGAAGAATCTTTCAAAAATGCGGCAACGAAATTAGCACAAAGCAATAAAGTAGAAAAACTGTCATTAAGCCCGAAATATACATTTTTCGGTTCTGTCGATGATAAGGATTATTTCCAATACACGCATAGTTCATTACATACGAAAAGTGCATATAAAGTTTCAAACAAGAAGAATGTCAAAGTGGCAGTAATTGATTCAGGTGTTGACTTTAATCACCCAGAATTGAAAGGAAAAGTGACGACGTCGATCAATGTGGCAGATCCCATGAAAAAATCAGTTGCTATGTCGCACGGAACGCATGTCGCTGGAATCATCGCAGCGAAAATGAATAATCAAATTGGCGGTTACGGCGTTTATCCGAATGCTTCTATTCTTTCTTATGATGTTTTCAATGGCGAAGAATATGCCAACGCCTATGATGTTGCAAATGCAATCATTAAAGCTACGAAATCAGGCACGAAAATTATTAATATGAGCATTGGTGGTTTTGAAGAATCGCCTGTACTTGAATCCGCGATTAACTACGCACATGCAAAAGGTGTTACGATTTTCGCAGCTTCAGGAAATGAAGATACAAATAGTCCTTCACTTCCCGCTTCATATGAGCATGTTATTAGCGTTGGTTCTACGAATGAAAATCAAAAACGTAGTGAATTCTCAAATTACGGCCCTTCACTAGACATTATGGCTCCAGGTGAAAACATTTACTCTACTTCTTATAATAATGAACGTGGCTCGACATTTGAATTTATGAGCGGTACATCAATGGCTTCACCAAATGCTGCAGGCTATGCAGCGATGCTCGTATCGAAACATAAGAAAATCAGTCCCGATCAAATTGAATATATTTTGAAACAAACTGCGAAAGACCGCGGCGCAAAGGGGTATGACTTAAAATACGGCTATGGATTAATTCAGCCACTTAAAGCGGTCAAATATGATTATAAAAAAATCCCTTCTCTTACTTCTAAAAAGTGGACGAATGCATCGATTTTAAAAGATGCAAAAGTAATGCCCGGTTCTACGATCATTACGAGTAAACTAACGAAGCCAAATGAGAAATCCTGGCGCAAAGTGAAAGTGAAAAAAGGTCAATATGTCCAAGCGAAACTAGATAGCGGCAAAAACAAAGACTTAAAACTTTCATTCAAATCATTCGGTAAAAAACCTATCACGACTGCGATTAATGATGTGGCATCTGGTAAAACTGAAGCGGGTTATGTAAAAGCGAAAGAGGACGGTTATATCGCAATTGGTGTAAATGATGTATTTGGCCAAGTTAATAGTGATTACACATTGCAAGTACTTACTTTGGATGCTGCGCCTAAAGATGAAGCAACTTCTGAAAAACCAATGGAAGTAACGTCAAATAAAACAGTTAAAAACCTCTATATGAGTCCTACTACATCAGGCGTGGATACGGATACATTCCACTTTAAAGCTACAAAAGATGAACTGGTGCAAGTTAATACATCCAAATTACCTGGTGTGAATCTTGGCATCGAAATTTATAAAAAAGAAGATTTATATGGCGATGGCGATCATGGCCCACTCGTTTCGATCAATAAGAATGGTATAGGTGAAGCGGAATATGCTTCATTCGTTTCTAAAGCGGGTGAAGATTATTATGTCGTCGTTTCAAATGCGAGCAATAGCGCAAATTTACCAACGGATGATTTAATGAATCAACTTCAACTAGGCATGGCGAAACCAAAAGCGTCAATGCTACCCTATTCACTAACATTGAGTGGAAAAGATGTACCAAAGGATGAGGATCCAATTATTTATAGTAATGACGATGGTTCGGCGGTACATGTTGACAAACCGAACGCTGGTTATTCTTTAGAGAAATTATTTACGAAATACGGTAGAGACTTTGACTTCAAAAAAGGCATGTCTGGCTATCTTCAAGGTTCAAATGACATCGATGGGTACTACTTTAAAACAACAACCGATGGGTTTTATGAATTCTCAACAGTTGTTGCGCATGATGTAGAGCAACCGTCCGTTACAATTTATGAAGTTTCAACAGATCCGAAAACTGGTGTTAAATCCGAACAATTTTATGCTTCAAATAGTACGGAAGACGGCGTCATGAAACCAAAAGCAATCGCGAGTCTAAAAGCAAAAACAACTTATTTAGTAGAAGTTGGTATTGGCTCAAATGGTTCAATTCCTCAAAAAGGCTATAAAATTATCGGTAAAAAACTGAAATCCAATGTTGCGGATGCATACGAGATGAATGATGAACCGAATAAAGCCAAAAATATTAATGCGGGTAAAACAGTAAAAGGGAATTTTTCAAAACCGAATGATGTAGATTTCTACTACTTCACAGCACCTTCAAATGGTTTATACCAATTGAAAATGGAAGGTTCTTATTTCGATGATGCACTTTATTCAGATCAATGGCATAACTACTATACGAAAGCCGTATCATTTTATAAAGATACAAATGGTAATCGTAAATTAGATGCGAAAGAAATGAGTACGGTGAAGCCGCTACCTGAAGATTTAACTGGCGAAGCGGTCACTGGTTCAATCGAAGCGAAAAAGGGAGAAAAATTCTTTATCGTGACACAAGCAAATGCATTTACAACGAAAGATACATTCTCAATTTATCCATATGAATTACAGCTGAAAAAAGCAGCTACAAAAGATGAAGATGCAAAAAATAAAGTGAAGAACAATAAGCCTTCACATCCGATTAAGTTTAAAAAATATGCTTCTGATGAATATGCGAAAAAAGGATATATGAATCCAGGTTATATGAATGGCGATACAGATTGGTATTCATTCAATTCTAAAGTAAAACATAATGTCGCTATTTCGGTTGAAGGTCCTGAAGAAATGGATCCTGTCATTGAAATCTACGCTAAAGGAAAATTAGTGAAGAAATTCGATTACTATGGCAAAGGCGACAGTGAAATTGGCGATTTAGTATTTAATAAGAAAACACAGTATTATATTAAAGTGCGCGATCGTCATGGCAGTTCTTTCGTCGATCCATATGAAATTTCACTAGCACTCTATTAAACAATTGAAAAAGCAGAATTTGCCTAGTTTTGACTAAGTGAATTCTGCTTTTTTCTTTATCTAAATGTATGATGTTTCGGCGAAAATACGTCGTCTGTCGATTTTTGAACTAAAGCAAAGTGATCCACATTATAATGACCATGCAAAGTGATATTATGGTGATCAATGATTTGCTGTGGCGTGAGTTTTTCATTGCCGAGTGTCGTATGCCCATCTTCAATAAGTGTCACGTCGAAACTATTGATTGTCGCCGTTCTTACAGCACTGTCAATGCAATGCTGTGTTTAGCAGCCCATAATAACGAGATGTTCAATTTTTAGACTTTGTAATCTTTGCAGTAAATTCGTGCCGTAAAAAGCATTCGTAGCCGCTTTGTCTAAGATGTCACAATCATTTGGTAATGCAATATCTTCGTGTATTTCAAAACCTGCTCCTGCCCCATCTGCACCATCTACATCACGCACGAAAATAACAGGAATTTCTTTTTCTGACGCATTATGAACGATATCATTAATCGTTCGGATCAATTTCGTTTTATTGTGGATTGGTATCCCTTTAGGTTCACCTTCCAACAAAGCTTATTGCGCATCAATGACAAGTAATAATTGCTTCATCTACACACCCCTAGTTAATTACTATTTCAAGCTCTCTCATCGCATTTGCAACTCTCTTCGCATCAATTGCCCCAATCGACATTAAATGCATGGATTCATGGCTTTCAGCGGCTTTCGTGGCTACTTCTAGTAATTGTTGCTCTGTCACATCTTGTAAACCCATTTCTTTTAAAGATTGTGGTAAATGGAGTGCCTCATAAAAAGGTCTTAATTGATGAATTTCGTCAATTCTACCTTCCAACATAAGTTGAACACAAATACCATAGGATACTTTCACACCATGTAGGACACTATGTGAAGATTCAATTGCTGTAAGTCCATTATGAATCGAATGAGCTCCAGCAGTTCTTCCGTAATGATCACCATAACCCCCAACCATACCCGCATACATGAACATCACTTCAATCACTTTAATGAATTCATTATTTACGATGCCTTCATCAACTGCTTCTAACGCTTTTACAGAATGTTTTAGGAGTAATTCTTTACATTGTCTTGCAGATTCATATGAAATCATCATTGGCACTGTTTTTTCTTCGATTCGTTTTAATTGAACATCCGCTTCATACCACTTGGCGATTGTATCCCCAATTCCCGCTACGAATAAATCACGAGGACCTTCTAAAAGTAATTGCGGCTCGACTAAAAGTAACGAAGAAGCGACTGGATAAACATCATAGCGGATGAATGCCCCTGTATCGTCGTACAATACACTTAACGGTGTCCATGGCGCGCAGTTTGAAGCAACAGTTGGTACGACAATAACAGGCTTATGTATTTCAGCAGCAGCGGCTTTTCCTAGATCAATGACTTTCCCGCCACCGATCGCAATAATTGCATCAAAACCGTCCATCCGTTTTACGATATTATCGATTTCACTAAATGAACATTCTCCATTGTATGTATATTGCTTAATTTGAACTTCATGAAATTCTGGTAAATAACTTTCAACCGCTGCCCATGATTTAATTCCTGTGACGATTAACGCCTTTTTAATATTTCGTTCGATTAATTTAGCTTCAAGTTTTTTTAAAATGCCATTTTCTAATATGTATTCACTTGGAGCTGCATGTACTGTAATAGTTTTCATGTATATACCTTCTTTCTATTCTTCTATAATATATGAATTTTCCGATTTTTCAATCGATAATGCGTAAAAAAAGAAAAGCCCTTCTATTATGAAGGACTTTCATTCTTATTGCTCAGGACAGATTTTGAAAATACGACGAATTTCGCCATCTGTTTCGGTATTAATTGCTAAAGAGCCGTTTGAATGGCGCTCCGCATGTCTATATTTATCAACTTCGATAATCTCAACGACATCTTTCTCTGTTTCGATTTCCACTTGATCTCCACGTTTTACTTTTAATACATCATAAATTCTATGTGGATTTGTTTTTAATTCTCTTAAAGTTTGTAAACCACGTTTCGGTCTACCAGTATACTCAAATTCTTTAATAGCCATTTTCTTAACAGAACCGCGTTGCGTAATGATTAGGAGATCCCCTTTATCATCGGCATCAACAATATTCGTTGCGACAATATAATCGTCATCTTTTAAGTTACAAGCTTTTATGCCCGCTGTTCGAACGCTCGTAACAGGCACTTCTGAAATCGGGAAGCGCAATGCAAAACTTAAATACGTCGATAAAATAACATCCTGTGTTTCCGTAATGATTTCAGCGAATAATAATTCATCGTCTTTTTTCACATTTACTGCTTTATAAGGCTTATTGTAACGCGTTACAAAGTATTCTTTTAAAGCACTTCGCTTAATTTGACCATATTTCGTAACCGTTACGACAAATGCATCAATTGAGAAATCTTGCACTCCGATTGCATTAATAATCTGTTCATCATCATCTAAACTAACGATACTCGAAATATGCTGACCTAAATCTTTCCAACGAATATCCGGCAATTCGTGAATTGGTTGGAAAATATACTGCCCCTTATTCGTAAACAGCAACAGATGATTTTGCGTATTCAATTGCTCCTTCAGTAAGATCGAATCGGACTCTTTCATCGCAAAACCTGCGCCATTAGAAGATTTATGCGAACGTAAACTTGTACGCTTCACATAGCCATCTTTCGTTACAGAAACGATGACATCTTCAGAAGGTATTAAAACTTCCATATTCAATTTAATTTCTGAAATTTGTTCTTGAATAAGCGAACGACGATCTTGTTTGAAACGTTTGCGAATATCAAGCAATTCTTTTTTCAGAACAGCAATTAAAGTTTGTTCATCATTTAAAATTCCTTGTAATTCCGCTACTGTCGCTTCAAGTTGCGCTTTTTCTTCACGTAATTCAGTAATATCTGTATTCGTTAAACGATACAGTTGTAGTGACACAATCGCTTCTGATTGAATTTCAGTAAAATCAAATTTCGTTTGTAAATTCGATTTCGCGTCTTTTTTATCTTTCGAACCACGAATTGTCGCAATGACTTCATCTAAAATTGATAATGCTTTCATTAAGCCTTCCACAATATGTAGACGAGCATGTGCTTTTTTCAAATCATATTGACTACGTTTCGTAATAATCTCTTTTTGATGATCGATATAGGCATCTAACATTAATGGCAATGTCATCATAACCGGTCTGCGATTATAAATGGCAATCATATTAAAGTTATATGTTACTTGTAAATCCGTATTTTTGAATAAATATTGAAGGATTGGCTCGGCTGGAACGTCTCGTCGCATCTCTACAACAATTCGAAGACCTTGGCGATCCGATTCATCACGCACTTCCGCAATCCCTTCAAGTCGCTTATCTACTCGAAGTTCATCCATTTTCTTCACTAAGTTTGCTTTATTCACTTCGTAAGGAATTTCGTCTACGATGATTTGTTCTTTAGAACCTTTCAACGATTCAATACGTGTTTTCGCACGTACGACAATTTTACCTTTACCTGTTTCGTAAGCTTTTTTAATGCCTGCAACACCTTGAATAATACCGCCAGTTGGGAAATCCGGGCCTGAAATAACTTTCATTAATTCATCTACAGTAGCATGTGCATTTTTCATACGCATTAATACAGCATCGATTACTTCATGAAGTGCGTGTGGTGGAATATCCGTCGCATAACCGGCTGAAATCCCTGTAGAACCATTCACTAGCAAGTTAGGGAAACGAGCTGGTAAAACAGTAGGCTCCATATCCTGATCATCAAAGTTCGGGATAAAATCTACTGTTTCTTTTTGAATATCGCGTAACATTTCTGCTGAAATACTCGATAACCGTGCTTCCGTATAACGCATTGCGGCAGGTGAATCACCGTCAAGCGAACCGTTATTACCATGCATCTCCACGAGCATATGGCGTGATTTCCAGTCTTGAGAAAGTCTCACCATCGCTTCATAAACTGAACTATCTCCGTGCGGGTGATAGTTCGCGATTACGTTACCAACTGTTTTTGCTGATTTACGGAATGGTTTTTCATTCGTGTTATTGTCCATATACATCGCGTATAAAATACGACGTTGTACGGGTTTTAGACCGTCACGAGCATCTGGTAATGCACGATCTTGAATAATATATTTACTATAGCGTCCAAAACGGTCGCCTATAACCTCTTCTAAAGGTAGATCTTGAAATTTCTCATGCTCTGTCATTTACAGATCCCCCTGTTCTTCGTTTTGCTCAATATATTCACTTTCTAAAATGTTGTCGTCTTCTTCAAGACCGAAGTCAACATTCGTTTCAATCCAGTTTCTACGTGGTTCAACTTTGTCGCCCATTAACGTAGCAACTCCGCGTTCGGCACGATCTAAATCATTAATTTTAACGCGAATCAATGTACGTGTCTCTGGGTTCATCGTCGTATCCCATAATTGGTCGGCGTTCATCTCGCCTAGACCTTTGTAGCGTTGTAGCATATAGCCTTTACCAACTTTTGCGATGGCAGATGAAAGTTCTTTTTCTGTCCAAGCATATTCGATGACTTCTTTACGCCCAGTACCTCGTGACACTTTGTATAGCGGTGGCAATGCGATATATACCTTACCAGCTTCAACTAAAGGTCTCATATAGCGGAAGAAGAAAGTTAATAATAACACTTGAATATGCGCTCCATCTGTATCGGCATCGGTCATGATGATGACTTTATCATATGCAGAATCTTCTACATTGAAATCTGAGCCGACCCCTGCACCAACTGCATGGATGATCGTCACGATTTCTTCATTTTTCATAATATCTTGTAATTTTGCTTTTTCGGTATTAATAACTTTTCCTCGAAGTGGCAAAATCGCTTGGAATGAACGGTCACGGCCTTGTTTTGCCGAACCACCAGCTGAGTCACCTTCGACTAAGTATAATTCATTTTTTGCCGCATTTTTTGATTGTGCGGGTGTTAGCTTACCTGAAAGTAATGTCGATTGTCGCTTATTTTTCTTACCATTACGGGCATCTTCACGCGCTTTACGTGCTGCTTCACGAACTTGTTGCGCACGAATTGCTTTACGTACTAATGATGTACTAAGTTCAGCATTTTCTTCGAGAATATACATAAGTTGAGTAGATACAACGCTATCAACCGCGCCACGTGCTTCACTCGTACCTAATTTCCCTTTTGTTTGGCCTTCAAATTGTAGAAGACCTTCTGGAATACGCACTGAAATGATGGCAGCTAATCCTTCTCGAATGTCTGAGCCATCTAGATTTTTATCTTTTTCTTTCAGTAAACCGACTTTACGGGCATACTCGTTAAATGCACGAGTTAACGCTGTTTTAGCACCTGTTTCATGCGTACCACCATCTCTAGTTCGTACGTTATTGACGAATGAAAGAATTGTTTCTGAATAGCCGTCATTGTATTGGAAGGCAAATTCAACTTCAATTTGATCTTGCGCACCTTCAACATATTTTACTGGGTGAAGGACATCTTTTTCATCGTTCAAATAAGCAACGAATGCTTCAATACCATTTTCGTAATGGTACGTTTCATGTTTATCAGTATTTTCATCTATTAATTCGATTTTAAGACCTTTTAAAAGGAATGCTGATTCACGTAATCTTTCAGCTAAAGTATCGAAATTGTATTTCGTCACAGAAAAAATCTCTGTATCTGGTTTAAAGTGTACTAATGTACCTGTTTCCTTTGTTTTTCCAAGACGTTTTAATGAAGTAACCGGCTTACCGCCATTTTCAAAGCGCATTTGGAATTTCTCGCCGTCACGGTGAATCGTCACTTCTAAGAAACTCGAAAGGGCATTTACAACAGAAGAACCTACACCATGTAGTCCACCTGAAGTTTTGTAGCCGCCTTGACCGAACTTACCGCCCGCGTGAAGAATCGTGAAAATAACTTCCGGTGTTGGCTTGCCCGTTTTATGCATTCCTGTTGGCATACCTCGACCGAAGTCACGTACACTAATCGATTGATCATCATGTAAAGTGACGATGATATGATTACCGAAACCAGCTAAGGCTTCATCAACTGCGTTATCTACTATTTCGTATACTAGATGGTGTAATCCTCGACCATCTGTAGAACCTATGTACATACCCGGTCTTTTACGAACTGCTTCAAGACCTTCTAGCACCTGTATATCGTCATCATTATAAGACGATAGTGTATTATTTTTTGTCAAAAAAAATCCTCTCCTAACACGAACGTCTGTTTTGTATATTTTAAGTTTATGCCGAACTTTCTACGGTGTCAACTGCTTGCTAATATATAGTCAGGCTTGATTATACACCATTTCTTGAAAATAAAGCAAAATAAGAATAAACTAGAAGACGATACATATTGTTTTGTTGTTCCAAACGTATTTGCGTGATAAAATAATTATTACAATATATTAGTACCTAGTACCAAACTAAAAAGAAGGAGTTTACCTATGACAACAATCATCGTCATCATCTTAGCCTATTTAATCGGGTCGATCCCTTCTGGCCTTTGGATTGGTCAGTTGTTTTACAAAACTGATATCCGCCAACAAGGAAGTGGGAACCTAGGCGCAACGAACACTTTCCGTATTCTCGGCAAGAAAGCTGGAGCAGTTGTTACGGTTATGGATATTCTAAAAGGAACACTAGCAACTCTATTAACCACATTTGCCCTACTTTCAAACAGCAATATTCATCCGTTAATTGCAGGAGTTATCGCTGTCGTCGGTCATATGTTCCCGATTTTCGCGAAATTCAAAGGTGGAAAAGCTGTTGCAACATCAGCTGGCGTACTTTTAGGTTACCATTGGCCAATCTTCATTTTACTATTAGTAGCATTCTTAATTTGCTTAAAGATTTGTAAAATGGTTAGCCTATCATCTATGATTACAGCAGTACTTGCCTTTGTGTATAGTATAGTCTATGCGATCATTGATCAGGAGTATTATCTATTAATCATAACAGCTTTATTAGCATTTTTCGTTATTTATCGTCACCGTACAAACATTACGCGTATTAAAAATGGTACAGAACCTAAAATAACTTGGATTTAAAAGAAATGGAGTGGTAATTGTATGAAAATGATTATTACCGATCAAGCAATTCAGTGGTTTAAAGATGAAATGGACTTAGAAGAAGGTGCATTCATTCGTTTCTTCGCTCGATATGGTGGTTCAAACCCATTTCACGAAGGTTATTCTATTGGTATGAATACAGATGCCCCGATCCAAGCAACGATTACAGAAGATATTGGTGGTTTTCATTTCTATATTGAAAATGACGACGAATGGTTTTTCGCTGGCCATGATTTCAAAGTAGATGTAAATACTGATTTAGATGAACTTAGCTTCACTTACTTAGACTAGAATACTATTTGCTGGGTAGCTCATATACTTGAGTTATTCAGCTTTTTTTATGCTTAAACAAGTAAAACGAGGGTTTTATACATTCCCCTCGTCTCACAGAATTATTACTGAACTTCAGCAATCTCTAAATATTTATTATACCAATCTTCATTTACTTTTTTCAGTGAAATTGGTCTGAAATTATCTTTTCGCACTAATATATGTTCTGTCGTAGCAGTTGCAGCTACAACACCGTCTTCATGGCATATTTCATAGCCGTAGACCGTTCTTAACTTGTCTTGTGACTTAATCCATGTTTTGACGATTGCAGGCTCACCATATCGCAATGAAGCCTTATAACTGATGTTGACGTTCATCACCGGTGATACATAGCCCGCTTCTTCCATATCACGGACTGAAAATCCTAGATCTTGAATTAGTTGTGATCGCCCAACTTCTAGCCAAATGACATAATTGGCATGATACACAACACCCATTTGATCTGTTTCGGCATAACGTATTTCGATTTCTTTTTCACTTATATACATTTTAAGTCACCTCATATATTATTATAACAAATTATATGAAAACCTTACTACAAAAACCCTTGCTACATTTAGCCTTAGAAACCACTTTTATTTCGATACACTTCCCTAATGAACGTTCTTAAAAGGTTCAACATTAATCATTCTCAAAGACAAAAAGACCTACCAATTAAGGTAGGTCTTTTCTGATCTACGACAAATTATTTAGCTAATTTGTTACGTAATACCATTTGTAGGATACCGCCGTTACGGTAGTAATCTACTTCAACTTCTGAGTCGAAACGAGCTAGAGCTTTGAATTCTTTAACAGAACCGTCAGCTGCAGTAGCAGTTACAGTAAGCATATCGTGAGGTTTAACGCCTTCAGCGATATTTACTGAGAATGTTTCTTCACCAGTTAAGCCAAGTGTTTCTGCAGATTCGCCAGCAGCGAATTGTAGAGGAAGAACACCCATCATAACTAAGTTAGAACGGTGAATACGCTCGTATGATTCAGCGATAACTGTTTTAACACCTAGAAGGTTAGTACCTTTAGCTGCCCAGTCACGAGAAGAACCCATACCGTAGTCTTTACCAGTTAATACTACTAAACCAGTGTTAGCTTCAGCGTATTTCATTGCTGCATCGTAAATGTACTCAACTTCGCCTGTTGGCCAGTAAGTAGTGAAACCACCTTCTGTACCTGGAGCGATTTGGTTACGGATACGGATGTTAGCGAAAGTACCGCGCATCATTACTTCGTGGTTACCACGACGAGAACCGTAAGAGTTGAAGTTACGAGGTTCTACACCGTTTGCACGTAAGTATTGACCTGCAGGAGTTTCTTTACCAATTGCACCAGCTGGTGAAATATGGTCAGTTGTGATTGAATCACCAAACTTAGCTAAAACGCGTAAGCCTTCAAGAGAAGAAATGTTCTCCGGAGTAGCTGATAAGTTTTGGAAGAATGGTGGGTTTTGGATGTAAGTTGATTTATCATCAAATGTGTAAAGAGTATCAGTTGATGTTTCAATTGCATTCCAAGTTTCGTTAGCGTTGAATACAGTTTCATATTCTTTTTGGAATAATTCACGGTTTACAACTTTAGATAATACAGCGTTTACTTCATCAGTAGTTGGCCAGATATCATCGAAGAATACATCTTTACCATCTTTATCTTTACCGAATGAATCTTTACGAAGATCTACGTCAACAGTACCAGCTAATGCGTAAGCAACTACAAGTGGTGGAGATGCTAAGTAGTTAGCTTTCACTAATGGGTGAACACGACCTTCGAAGTTACGGTTACCAGAAAGTACAGAAGTTACGAATAAATCGTTCGATTGGATCGCTTCTTCGATTTCTGGAAGTAATGGACCTGAGTTACCGATACATGTAGTACAACCGTAACCAACAGTGTTGAATCCAATTGTATCTAGGTAAGTTTGTAAACCTGAATCTTCAAGGTAACCAGTTACTACTTTAGAACCTGGTGCCAGTGAAGTTTTAACCCATTTAGGAACAGTTAAGCCTAATTCTACAGCTTTTTTCGCAACAAGACCTGCAGCGATTAAAACGTATGGGTTAGAAGTATTTGTACATGAAGTGATTGCAGCGATACCAACAGCACCTGCTGGGATTTCTACATCGCCCTCAGCGAATTTAGCAGTTGACGTTTTAGTGAACTCTTCTTCAGTTAAACCGAAACCTTGTACACCAGAAGGAGCAACTACTACTTCGTGGTAGCGTTTTTTCATTTCTGTTAATGGAATTAAATCTTGTGGACGTTTAGGACCTGAAAGGTTTGGTTCGATTTGAGCTAAATCGATTTCTACAACGTCAGTGTAATCTGGTTCTAAGTCAGCGTCAAAGAACATATCGTTCGCTTTTAAGTAGTTTTCTACTACAGCGATGTGTTCTTCTTCACGTCCTGTTAAACGCATATAGTTAAGTGATTCATCGTCAATTGCGAAGAAACCACAAGTAGCACCGTATTCAGGAGCCATGTTAGAGATTGTTGCACGGTCAGCTAATGGAAGAGCTGGTACGCCAGGTCCGAAGAACTCAACGAATTTACCAACAACACCTTTTTTACGTAACACTTGAGTAACTTTAAGTGCTAAGTCAGTTGCTGTAGTTCCTGATGGAAGTGTACCAGTAAGTTTAACACCGATTACTTCAGGAATTGGGAAGTATGAAGGTTGTCCAAGCATACCTGCTTCAGCTTCGATACCACCAACACCCCATCCAAGAACACCGATACCATTGATCATTGTTGTATGTGAGTCAGTACCAACTACTGAGTCTGGGAATGTGTCGAAAGTTCCGTCAGTGTTTTCGTTAACGTGTACAACTGGAGCTAAATACTCTAGGTTTACTTGGTGAACGATACCTGTTGCTGGAGGTACAGCACGGAAGTTATCATATGCAGTTTGAGCCCATTTTAAGAAGTTGTAACGCTCAGCGTTACGTTCGAATTCAAGGTCCATGTTTGCTTGTAATGCAGCTGCATTACCGTATTTATCAACTTGTACTGAGTGGTCAATTACAAGGTCTACAGGGATTGCTGGGTTGATTTCGTTACCGTCGCCGCCCATGTCGTTCATTGCTGTACGTAGAGAAGTTAAATCAACTACTACTGGTACACCAGTGAAATCTTGTAAAACTACGCGAGATGGTTTGAAAGGTACTTCAGCGTTTGCTTCTGATCCTTTACCCCATTTAGCTAAGTTGTCTACGTGATTTTCTTTGATTACGTATCCATCATATTGACGTAATACTGATTCTAATAAAATTCTGATTGAATAAGGAAGGCGTTTGATGTTTGCTACGCCTGCTTCTTCGATTGCGCCTAAACGGTAAAAGTTGTAAGTTTTGCCGTTTACTTCGAATGAAGAGCGACTGTTATGCAAGTTAGTGTTTGCCATTGTTCGGTTCCCCCTCTAAATTAACTAATATGAAAAGGCTTTGTTGAGCCACTTTTCTCCAACACCTATGATATAAGAAAACAACACATAAGTAAATAACATTAAAATTATACTTTGTGATAAGAAATGTTTATGACCTATCTAATCTAGAAATCGCAATCGCTCATCTTTTGATAATAAACGACAACTTTCGCTAGTTTTCGATAACTTATGTCTGTTTCGTGCAACCATTCTATAAATTCCATTGCGAAGCCTTTTCGGTACATACTTCCCTATTTTCGCCAAAGAATAAGGAAAAGATAAATTTTCCGCAATGAAAAATACAGCGTCAGATTCAGTTAGTATTGTATTGCCGTGTTTCACAACGAGTGAATCCAGATTAGTCGTTAAATGCTCTGGAAGCTGCTGTTCTCCAATTGACCCTTGCAACGAAGCGAATAAAAAGTGATGGTTCTTCTCATGTTTAAGAAAAAACTGAACGGACTTTTGACAAAATCCACAATCACCATCATAAAACAGAATAGGTGAATCTTTCATATTCATACACCTCTTTCAATTCCATTATCGAATAGGCAATAAAAATAGTCAATTCATGCTACTCCGTTAAACGTACTCTTATTCCTTTACCCTTTCTTTCGAAAAATAAAATAAAAAAGCTAACCCGATTGGATTAGCTAAAATCATTAATTACGATTAAATGTTGTAGAAGTAACTGTAAGTTCTTTCGTTTTCATTTCTTGGTTTAAATAGAAAGCAATCGTATCCAAAGTAATGACAGGCTCCGTCGTTAAGATCGTTTCAAGTGCCTTCGCTTGCATGATGATTGAATCACTTGCTTGAATTGTAATAATCGAACGAGGTGTCGTTAGTAAAATCATGTTGTCTACGATTTGTAAAATTTTATACCCATAATGTTGTACATCTTGACCATCAATGAAAACATTACGGTGGAATCGATCTTCAATCGGCGTAACTTGATTTTCCATTTTTTCAACGATATAGTTTGGTTCCGTTTCACTACCACCGTTTCTCGAATACCAGATGTCTGCATTAATGATATTATCACCAAGTAAATATTGTTTGTTTACATACTGAACGAACTCACTTAAGTCTGCATGCGCACTTAAATTCGTCATTTTATAACCATTTCCTAATTCAAGCGTATTGTTTTCTATATTTAATAGTAATTTATCAGCATTGTATCTTGTTTTTCCGAAAGTAATTTTCAACATATATAAATCCCCCAATGTTCTAATCCATTAGTACTCATTATACACTTAATGAAAGGCTTTCGCACTAGTACCGCTTATAATTCATAAAATTTCTATTGGTCGGATAGCACAATATAATGGGCGAAAATAGGCCCATGCACGCCAACGACTAAATCCATCTCAATATCTGCCGAGTTACTTGGGCCTGATATGAAGTCGACAGCTGCTGGTAGTAATTGCGTATTGGCAAAATCTTCTTTAATTTTGCTTGCCGCCTGTGTCATTCGAGGAAGTAATGTACTTTTCTTCACAATCGCAATAAAAACATTCGGAAGTAAACCGACCGCTTTCCCCTGACCTTCTGCAGAATAAAGTACGACTGTGCCTGATTCAGCTAGTGCATATTCAGCATACGCAATGCCAATATTCGACGCATTCGTTCGTTCAAAGTTTTCCGTGCGACCTAGAGCCGAATCCCAAATATGAACCGCCATTCCTTCATCAATCCATTTAGAAGTCGTTAATTGCTCAATACCAAGCGCAGTTAATCGCTCATCATCCCACAACGCAACGGATTGACCACCAAATTTCTGAACCGCCGCATCAATTTCCTTCATAGCTTGGGCTGCTTCAACTTCGACAATTGTCGTATTTTTTAAAACGCCACATTGTTCAATGAAAGCTGGCATTAATTCGTCTGAAGTTAAATGAGAAAGCTTTTTTTCAACAGGGCGATGTTGCCACTCTTTCACAGGTGGTTGTGCATTGATTTCAGTTCGATTTAATGAAGCTGAAATTTTATTTAAAAAGGGTGTTCTATTTTGAATCATTCGATTTTCCACCTTTCTTTTCGCGTTTGTCGAACCAATCACGTAATTTCTCACGTTCAACGATTGGGAAATCTCGAATATCCGTCCAATCTTTTAATGGGCCAACACCTTTTGAAATCATATTATCCTTTGATAGTGGTTTCATCACTGTTGCTGCAATTTTTGTTCCGACATTAAATAATGTGCTACTCGAAGCTCCCACACTAAATCCTTTCATCATAAGCCCTTCTGAAACAGGCGCTCGTCCTTCTTTTTCAACAATGACTTGGCGATGTTTTAGTAATAGTTGATGAAGCGGGATTTTGACAGGACAAGCATCCGTACAAGCTCCACATAAAGATGACGCATATGGCAATTCTTTAAAATCATCATAACCTGCTAGTAGTGGTGTTAATACCGCTCCAATCGGGCCAGAATAAATGGAATTATATGAATGACCACCGATATGGCGATAAACAGGACATACATTGACACAAGCGGCACAACGAATACATTGTAAAACGGACTTAAATTCACCTGCTAAAATATCCGAACGACCATTATCTAAAATGACAAGATGGAAATCTTCTGGACCATCCACATCTTCAGAACGTTTTGGACCTGTAATAATGTTGACGTAGGAAGTTAGTTTTTGACCAACCGCACTTCGCGTTAACATATTGACAAGCACTTCCAATTCTTCCATAGAAGGTACAAGTCGCTCCATGCCCATAACCGCAATATGCGTTTCAGGAATTGTAGTTACAAGTCCTGCATTCCCTTCATTTGTGACAAGTGAAATCGAGCCGCTGTCCGCAATTGCGAAGTTACAACCTGTAATGCCGACTTCCGCTTTCATATAATCTTCTCTTAAAATTGTTCGAACGAATCGCGCCAAGTCTTTCGCATCTGCTGATCCGTCCTCGGGATAGCCTAGTTTTGCGACGAATACTTCTTTAATCTGGAAGCGATTTTTGTGTACAGACGGCGCCACGATATGAGATGGCTTATCATGATCATCTAATTGTAAAATATATTCACCTAAATCTGTCTCCAAGACTGAACAACCGATTTCTTCAAGCGCTTCATTTAAACTGATTTCTTCTGTCACCATTGATTTTGATTTTAAGACTCTTGTAGCATTTTTCTTTTTCACAACAGATTGTACATATGCAGTCGCTTCATCAGCCGTTTGTGCAAAAAATACATGACCACCAGCTTTTTCAACGTTTTCAGCAAGTTGGTTTAAATAGTAGTCCAAATTATTTAATACATGTTGGCGAATTTCTTCACCATGATTTCGCCATTCTTCCCAATCTCCAAGTTCTTCTACGGCTTTTAAACGACCGCCATGCAATTTATTTTGAGCTGCAGTGACAGCGCCACGCATAAAATCACGTTCTAAATTTGTATTTACATTATCTTTAAATGCTTCATCATTATATTTAATCGCCATTTTTTGACCCCCTCATTTACACGATTTGATTCAAAATTTCTGCAATATGAATTGCTTTAATTTTTTCGCCACGTCTATGCATACGACCGCCAATATTCATTAAGCAACCACCATCTGCACCTACTAAGTATTCCGCTTCCGTCTCAATTGCAGAATCTACTTTTTCATCTACCATTTGTTCAGAAATATTCCCCATTTTCACAGAGAATGTCCCACCGAAACCACAGCAATTATAACTATATGGTAATGGAACAAATTCAAGACCTTTCACATTGTTTAATAAAGTATATGGCGCGTCTTTTACGCCTAATAAACGCGTCATATGGCATGATGGATGATACGTAATTTTATGATTGAATGATGCTCCAACATCTTCAACCTTTAAAACATTTACGATAAAATCAGTTAGCTCATAGGTTTTATCTGCGACAATTTGCGCTTTTTCTGCATAGAGCGGATCATCTTTGAAAACATGCGGATATTCTTTAAACATTGTGGCACAAGAACCTGAAGGTGTAACAATAACTTCTGCATGTAAAAAAGTATCAATCATTTTCTTCATCGGTTCTTTCGCTTTCTCGATATGACCTGAGTTATATGCAGGTTGCCCACAACAAACTTGTGATCTCGGAAACTCAATTTCACACCCAAGTCTTTCCAAAATTTCAACAGTCGCCTTTCCTACATTCGTTTGAAATGTATCAACCAAACATGTGGCAAATAAAGATACTTTCATGACAATCCCCCTCGATAAATTCGGATTAATTTGAAAATTATAAACTTAATAGAATAATTATACTATCAAACGCAACGGAATGAACACTATTACAAAATGGAATGGATAATAATAGTGTGAAGCGGATTAGGAATGATAAACTATTTCCTTCAATTTTCTCCATTAAGCAATCTTTAATACTTCAAACAATCACGCAGTGCAGTACACCTTACTTTTACTTATTACTCAATATTTTAAGTAAAGAAATATTAGGGCCTGTGCTTTTTTTGCCTTTTTTCACATAGATCAACATTGAAAGAAATAACGAGGACTCCTGCCGAAAAACAAGTGTGAAGCAATCCTTTCTTTGTCTAGCTTATTCCACTACTCTCTTTGAGTCACTTCGAAAACTCTTTTCCTTTAGCACTTGTCGACGGAAAGCATTCGTTATTTCTGAAAGCTACAACGTGAATTATTTTAAGACCTCAACATATATAATAGAACCAAAAAAAACGGAGCTGCTAGTAGCAACTCCGTTTAATCCTATTATTTAGGTCCTAAGCTCGTATCTTTATTCGTGTAGTCTAAAGTAGACGGGTCTGTAGGTTTAAAACCTTTTGGTGTGTAGAAGCGTAATAGATCTCCGTTCACGGTTTTGTCTGAAATCTTCAGTTTTTCTGCAACTTCAGCTTTCAGTTTTTCTGCTTTAGTGATTTTCGATTCATCTAGTAATTCACCAGTATGATTGTCGTAGAATTTGTCATCTACAGAGAAAATATCCGGACTTGCGTATCCACCATTACGGAATACAACTGTTTCGTTATGATCTTTTGATAATAAATCTGTACCGAATTGTACGTATTTCTGCGTATCTACACCTAGTAAGTGAAGTAAAGTTGGAAGTAAATCGACTTGACCACCGTAAGTGTGTTTTTCTCCACCTTTTAAGCCTGGAGCATGAATTAATAATGGAACACGTTGTAAATTAGCATTCTCATAAGCATCTACTTCTTTACCGATGATTTGAGACATTGCTTTATTATGGTTGCTTGAAATACCATAGTGATCGCCATAAAGCACGACCATTGTGTTATCTTCAAGACCTTCTTTTTTCATTTGTTTAAAGAATTGTTTAACAGATTCATCAAGGTAACGAGCCGTTTGGAAATAATCATCAACTGATTGATCTCCTGTCGTTTCTTTCTCGATCGATACTAAATCTTGGTCCATTTTATAAGGGAAGTGGTTACCAACTGTAATTAATTTCGTATAGAAAGGTTGAGGTAATTCACTTAATAATGGTTGAGATTGTGTGAAGAATGGCTTATCTAGTAAACCGTATTCCGCCATATCTTTAGTTGATGACGTGTCATAGTAACTTGCATCATAGAAATGATCGAAACCAAATTGTTTGTAAATGACGTTACGGTTCCAGAAGCTTCCGTTATTACCGTGGAATACTGCTGAAGAATAACCTTCATTTTTCAAGATATTTGGCGCTGCTTGATACGTATTTTGACCTTTCGTAATGAAAGCAGAACCTTGTGGTAAACCGAACATTGAGTTTTCTAACATGAACTCAGCATCTGAAGTTTTACCTTGACCAGTTTGGTGGAAGAAGTTATCCCAATAAAGTGTTTCGCTATTACGCGCCAACTTATTTAAGTAAGGTGTTACTTCCTTCCCGTTGATTTTATAGTCAATCAAGAATGTTTGGAATGATTCCAAATGTAAGTAAACAACGTTCATATCTTTAGCAACGCCGAAGTATTCAGGATTCGGTTTTGCGTAGTTCGAACGCGTATAGTTTAGTACATCTGTAATATCACTACTATCAGCTAATACACGCTCAGAAGATGCTTTTGCAGTCTCAACTGAATCATAAACTGTGTAATTGTACATACCAAGGTATTTAACGATGTAAGAACGATCAAATCCACGAGTTAATAATTGTGGACGGTCAATTTCAGCGATGGCTAAGTTGACAACTGAAAGTCCTAAAGATGTAACTAATACGAGTGACATCTTTTTCAATCCGCCGCGTTTTTCGCCATTTAATACGAAGAACTTCTTAGAGAAGCGTAAGTAAAATAGAACGAAAACATCAACGAAGAATAATAAGTCATACCATTTTAATAATGATAGTACACTGCCGCCTAAGTCACCGAAGTTTTGAGTTTGGGTAACTGTTGGTAATGTAATAAAGTCACTAAAGAAACGATAGTACACTGAGTTTGCAAATAATAATATTGTCATTAAAGTGTAAATTACGATTAAAGAAGTGAATTTGCGTTTGTCCTTTTTGAACATCCATGAAATCCCTAATAGTAAAATTACGGCTCCAAGTGGGTTAATGACTAATAAAAACTGTTGGATAAACCCTTTAACTTCTAAGTTAAATTGTGTTACTTGAACGATGTATGTTTTCAACCATAATACAACTACAGCTGCTAAATAAATCCAAGTAAACTTATCCATCGAGATTTTATTGTTTTTCAACATTTTTGAAACACCTACTTTTTTCAAAATTAATTTCATCTTTAGTATTAACGTATTACATGCAAAAAAGTTTCATAAATATAGTAATTTATGAAATTAACTTTTTTGTGATTTCCAGAAAAGAGCGAAGATAAAGCTAATCATTAATAAGATTGCTGCAAAATAATATGGATAATTAATATCTACCACAAATAATGCTCCACCTAAAACTGGGCCTAGAATATTCGCAAACGACGTAAACATCGAGTTCATACCACCGACAAACCCTTGCTCATTGCCTGCGATTTTAGATAAGTATGTTGTTAATGCTGGGCGAATCAAATCGAAACCAACAAACACTAGGAAGCATACAATCATAACACTCCAATATGAATTTGCAACCGTTATTGCAAAAACGAAGATAACTGAGTAAATTAAACTCCAACGGATCAAATTAATCTCACCGATTCGTCGAATGATTCTATCAAATAATAACACTTGGAACACTGCTCCCGCAATAGCTCCGCCTGTAATTGCGATGGCTACATCTTTTGGTGTGAAGTTGAATTTGTGATCCACGAATAAACTAAAGAATGATTCGAGGGCCGCTAATCCAAATGAAGATGTGAAAATTAGTATAAATGGTAGTAAGTAAAGTGGTGCTAACAAGCGTTTAAGACCACTTTTTGGTTTTTCTCCAGACGTCACATTTGTTTCTTCGATTCTTTCAGGCTCTTTCAGCATGATTAATGAAAGAATTGCCGCTACTCCACCTAGTATTGCTGCCGCAAAGAAAGGCACACGCGTACCAACTTCAGCTAAGAAACCACCGATTCCAGGGCCGATAATGAAACCGATATTAATTGCCGCAGACATATAGCCTAAAGCTTTCGGTCGCTCATCATTTGTCGTTACGTCCGCAATGAACGCTGTAACTGCTGGCATGATGAATGCCGCACTGACTCCACCTAATATTCTAGATAAAAACAGAATTTCTACAGATTTACCTATTCCGAATAGAAATTCTGAAAATGCAAATATGAATAATCCTAATACGATCATTATTTTTCTGCCGAATTTATCTGCTGCCTTCCCCGCAAATGGTGAAAGGATTAATTGAGAAAATGCAAAAGCTGCTGTTAAAAACCCAACTGTTTGGCCGCTAATTCCAAACTCATTCATAATTGTTGGGAGGATTGGGATGACTAAACCGATTCCTAAGAATGCGATGAATAAATTCCCGAGTAATATTGCAAGCGTCATTTTATTTTTCATACGTGTGACTCCAATTCTGTTCGATTTCGCTCTATCCAACATAAAGGTTATAGTAACCATAAGGTCAAGTTTAACAGCGCTAAAACGGAACTATTTTTACTATGGATTTGAAAAAATTAACAAAATGGACTAATTTTCTACTCGGATTTTTAATTCAACGAGAATTCGTTCGTCTTCTAGGGGTGAAAATGTCATCGGCATAATCGTTTCCCAAACCGTATTTTCTATAATGGATTCATTTTCACGAACGTACGCTACTAATTTATCGTACATTTTCAAATACTGCTCTGTTGAATAAATAAACGCGACAGCCATATAACGTCCTGCTGGCATCGTCACAATATTCATCTGCGTATCTTGTACATCAAATAGTTTTGACGTCAAAATCGGGATGTAAATTTGAGAATACTGAATGTCCTTTGTCGTTTCGTAGTCTTTAATTGGATAGTAACTGCCATAACGAATCGTTTGCACACTGCCCTCATTCTCAATTGTTTCCGTTAGTTTTTGCATTTCTTCATTTGATACGTGAACGGGCGTCGCATCTTTTGCAGTTAAACATAGCAGTCTTGCAGATTCCTCGTATTTTTCAAACACTTCATACATAACAGGGATTTCTAACTGTTCTTCCATCTGTTTTCGCGTTTTCCGTAATGTATAACGCGTTTCTTGTAATTGCGCTAGTTTCTGCTCAATCGTTTTCTCTTGTTCATTCAAGTAATTGATCATCTCTTGAATCGAATAATGTTGCACTTCTTTAATTTTTTCAAGTGGCGTTCCGACAAAACGCAAACTTTTAATTAAATCAATTAAGTATAGTTGTGATTCTGCATAATAGCGGTAATTACTATGTGGATCTGTATAAACCGGCTTAAATAGCCCAATTTGATCGTAGTATCTTAATGTTTGATTCGACAAATTCGTCAGTTTTGCCATTTGACCTACCGTATAATATTTCTGTTCCATTCCATGCACCCCTCGAACGCTCGGTCTCTCTCTTTGTTCCCGGCTTTAAACTTTGTAAACAAAAGACCGATTAAGAAATTGAATTCCTTAAACGGCCTACTATGCTAAACTAATTCACTTGATAAAACTTCATGCACCATCGCACGTGCTTCATCAGTTGATTTTGTACTCATTAATCGATTTCGTAATTCTGCAGCGCCACTGAATCCACGCGCATAAATTTTGAAAAAACGGTGTAAATGATTATATGGACGTTGAGTTTCACCTGAATATTTTTCATATAAATCTAATTGTAATAATAGAAGATTTAAATATTCTTCAACTGAATGCTCTTTTTGTTCTTTCTCGAAAGCGAATGGGTTTGAGAAAATCCCTCGCCCAATCATGACACCATCAATGCCGTATTTGTCCGCAAGTTCTTGACCTACTTGACGGTTTGGAATATCACCATTAATTGTAAGTAATGTGTTCGGTGCGATTTCATCACGCAATTTTTTGATTTCAGGAATTAAATCCCAGTGCGCATCTACTTTACTCATTTCTTTACGAGTTCTTAGGTGAATCGTTAAGTTGGCAATATCTTGGCGAAGCACATGTGCTAACCACTCACGCCATTCTTCGATTTCAGTGTAACCAAGACGCGTCTTCACGCTGATAGGTAATCCACCTTTTTTAGCTGCTTGAATAATTTCTGCTGCTAATTCTGGGTGGTTGATTAAACCAGAACCTTTACCACGAGATGCTACGTTCGCAACTGGGCAACCCATATTTAAGTCTACACCTTTAAAGCCCATTTCCTTCATACCAATCGCCATTTCCGCGAACATTTCAGGTTTATTACCCCAAATATGCGCTACTAATGGTTGTTCGTCTTCCGTAAATGTTAAACGCCCACGTACACTATAAATGCCTTCAGGATGACAGAAACTCTCTGTATTCGTAAATTCAGTGAAAAATACATCTGGTTTTCCAGCTTCACTCACGACGTGACGGAATACGACATCTGTCACATCTTCCATTGGTGCTAATATAAAAAATGGCTTCGGTAGTTCTTGCCAAAAGTTTTCTGTTTCGTTGTTCATCTTATCTTCTCCTCATGCCTCTGTAAATAAAATTTCTTTGCCATCATAAATAGTATCATTTCTGACGCTTCCTTGCACCGAATTTATTTCAAATTAATGCTTCGCGTGATCAATTGCTTGGTGAAGGAGGTGAATAATATGTTCATCATCATGACTATAATACATCGTCGTACCTTCTCTTCTAAACTTCACTAAACGTAGATTTTTTAAAAATCGCAGTTGATGGGAAACGGTAGATTGACCAAGATTTAAGCCTTCCGCAATCGCATTCACGGACTTCTCTTCCCCGCAAATATAATCTAGAATTCGTATGCGCGTCGGATCGCTCAATGCTTTAAACGTTTGTGATACGACGAAAAGAGTTTCTTCATCTAATTGTTGGTCACATTTATGCTCCATTATAATGCCTCCTAATGGTTATGCCCTGCATGTGGATCAAATTCTGCCTCTGCATTGCAAAGTAAATCATCCCCATGAACTTGGCTTGCTGCTTCTAATTGAATCGTCACATGTTGAATACTTTCATGTGCCAATTGATGTTCTATATCTTTTAATAATACTGTACTTTCTTCTATTGTATAGTCTCCTCTTACAACTAAATGGCAAGATAATGCATTTAAACCAGATGTAATTGTCCAAACATGTAAATCGTGAACGCTAAGGACTTCATCCGATTTAGAAAGAATCTCTACAAGATGATCAACTTCAATATCTTTCGGTGTTCCTTCCATTAATACGTGAACGGAAGCTGCTGTTACTTTGAAACCGCTGCGTAATACTAAGATTGCGACGATGACACTTGCAAGCGGATCCGCCCAACCCCAGCCGAAGAATAAGATGAGCAATCCTGCGATAATTGCACCAATTGAGCCGAGCATATCTGAAATAACATGTAAATAAGCGCCACGCATATTTAAGTTTTCTGCCGTATCCGAACCTTTGAACATAATAACCGCTACAACAATATTGACGACTAAACCAATCGAACTGATGATCAACATACCTGTTGTGCCAACTTCTGGTGGGTTATTAAATCGTTGAATCGCCTCGTAGAAAATATAAAGCGCCACTAAAATTAAAGTTACACCATTTAATACGGCCGCTAATATTTCAAATCGTTTATAACCGTATGTTTTGCCGTAATTTGACACTTTTTTCGCAAGTTGAAATGCAACTAATGCAATCGCAAGTGAAATCGCATCACTCAACATATGCCCGGCATCACTTAATAATGCCAAACTATTTGTCATAAATCCTCCGATTGCTTCTACAACCATGTATGAAGCAATAATAATGAATGAAATTAGTAATATTTTTTGATTCCGATCTTTTTTCATAAATGCCATCTCCTTATATATGATTATATACTCATATATACATATTAAATCTTTTTCTTATTTTTTTCAACTTTTAAATACAAAAAAGACTCCAACAATGCTGAAGTCTTTAAGTATTAATGAAAATGAATTTCTGTTTTTGAAATATGTTGATCTTCTTCATACCAAGGATTCAAGTGAACTAACACTTCCGTTACTTCATCATCCATGGCGATAATACTTTTCTTAATTTGTTTGCAAACATCATGTCCTTGCTGAATCGACAAATCGGCTGAAACCGCTACACGAACATCTACTAATACGTAATGACCGTGATTTCGTGCGCGAACACTGTCGATGCGTTTGACATGTGCATTACTACGGATTGTCTCTAAATAACGGTGATTTCTTTCAACCGGGAGACTTGCTTCCATTAAAATATCGATTGAATCTTTCATCATATGAATTGCTAAATTCAAAATAAGTATAGCTACGATAATACCGGCGATTGGGTCACCATATTGTGCATAAGGAATCGTAATGAATTGGTTTAATAGTGAAACACCGATACCAATCACAGCTGCTAATGAAGCATAAACATCTGCTAAGTGATCATATGCAGTTGCGATCAAACCTTTACTTCGTTGACGTTTACCAATGCGCATCGTATATACATAGAGTGCGTATTTCCAAACTAATGAAATAATCGCTGCTATGAAGGCAATCCAGTGAGCTTCTGAAGCGGGTTCAAATAGCGCCATAATCGATTCATAGCCAATATAGATTGCAGCTAAAATTAAAATGATGGAAACAAATGCTGATGATACAACTTCTGCCTTACCATGACCATATGGATGATCTTCGTCGGCAGGTTGATTTGATATTTTCATGGAACCAAGTGAGACTGCTGAAGCGACGACATCTGCGGCGTTATGTATGCCATCTGCTAGTAGTACCTGACTTTTAAATAAAACACCTGATACTATTTTAATAATTGTTAGGAAAATATTGCTGATGACACTTACCCAAGCAGCTAATAATGATTGTCTGTTTTCCATCATACACCTCCAATAATTGACATCGAACTTTCGAGTGCCTATGTATCGTATCAAATGAAGTTCGTCTTAGTCTATGCAAAAATTGTTGCCTTCATTGTTTCTTTTTTAATTAATAAAACTCTTTTTCTTTAAAGAAACTTTATTGCGTGAATTAAAAAAGCACCGGAAACCTTATAAAATAAAGGTTTACAGTGCTAGTATTCCCTATAAGTTGCACAAAGGAAACATTTTTAAAAATATCAGATAAATCTTTCAATTATAAAATGATTCTTTTGAACTAGTAGAAACTTTTTTAACATCTGTTCGGTAGAATTCCCCCATCTTCTATAAGTGGGGGATGAATACCGTTCAGTTTGAGGGTTACCGTTGGTAACTCGAAAACTGATATAAAGGTCTTATCGCCTTTTTCTTTTAGCTTAGATAAGAACATATGTTTCTTTTTTAGTTAAAATAAGGTATAATAAAATCAAGAAATCATCTTAAAAAGGAGGTAAACCTTATGGAACAATTGAAAGCCTACAAATTCAGAATTTACCCAACAGAAGAACAAGAAATATTCTTTGCGAAGACGTTCGGTTGTGTCCGTAAGGTCTACAACCTTATGCTG
>NZ_QFVS01000090.1 GCF_003143955.1 Kurthia zopfii
GTCCTGCAGATCGAGAGGCCCACGCCCATCCCGTTTTCTTTCGTCGTGATGAAGGGTTGGAACAAGCGGTCAGCAACATCGGGGCTGATCCCGGGCCCGGTGTCGGCCACAATGAATGTCGCCACGCCATCCGTCTTGGTGACTCCCACCGTCAGTTCGCGGCGCGGACTGGAAGCCATCGCCTCGATCGCATTACGAACCAGGTTCAGCACCACCTGCTGGATCTGGATCTTGTCGACGATGATCGAGGGTATGTCGCGGTCGCTGCGGATCGCCACCCGAACCCCTTGCTCCTTGGCACCGAGCAGCGCCAGCGCGACGGCCTCCTCGAGCAGCGTGACCGGGCTCTCCACGGAGTGCTGGGTTTCGCCCTTGGCAACGAACTCGCGCAGGCGCTTGATGATGTTGCCGGCCCGCAATGCTTGCTGCGCGGCACGCTCGAGCGCGTCTCGAATGCGCATCGCGTCCGGCATCTCCGGGACCAACAGTGCCTTCGCGCCGCGCATGTAGTTGGTGATGGCCGATAGCGGCTGGTTGATCTCATGGGCGATGGACGATGCCATTTCGCCCATTGCGGTCAATCGGGACACATGGACCAGCTCCGATTGCAGTTCCTGAAGCCGCCGCTCCTGCGCACGACGTTCGGTGAGATCCCGGATAAAGCCGGTGAAGAAGCGCTCACCGCGTACCTTGGCTTCGCCGACGGCAAGCTCCATCGGAAAGGTCGAGCCGTCACTCCGCTCTCCGACCACGATGCGGCCGATGCCGATGATGCGTCGCTCGCCAGTTGTGAGATAGCGTTCGAGATACCGGTCGTGCTCGCCGCGATAAGGTTGCGGCATCAGGCTCGAAATGTTCTTTCCGATGACCTGGTCCGTTTTCCAGCCAAACAGGCGCTCGGCCGCCGCGCTGAACGAACGAATGCTGCCATGGTCGTCGATCACGATCATCGCGTCCGGGACGGTATCCAGGATCGACTGCAGATGGGCCTGGCGATTTCGGGCTTGATCGCTCTCCCTCAGCAGGCGGTCACCCATGAAGCCAAGGATCGGACCAAGGATCGTAAAGCACCCGATATCGATCAGATTTCCGGGCTCAGTGACCAGACTTCTGCCCAGGAACTTGGCGCTGAT
>NZ_QFVS01000091.1 GCF_003143955.1 Kurthia zopfii
CCGACCAATCTCACCTTGCATCAGGCGATCGAGATCAACGTTCCGATCGGCTGCGGCGACGCGCCAGTGTTTCCCGGTGACGTGATTCTCGGTGATAGCGACGGCGTCATCGTGATCCCGGCCCACCTCGCCGACGAGATCGCGGACGAGACCTTCGAGATGACCGCGTTCGAGGATTTCGTCACCGAGCAGGTCCAGAACGGCCGCGGCATCTTCGGTCTTTATCCCGCGACGGACGAGCAGACGCTGCAGGATTTTGCGGTCTGGCGGAAGGCGAAGGGGCGGTAGGTCTCACCCCACATTCCCCGTCGCTGTCGACGAGCGATCGCCGCGCATTCCGCCGTCGTCCCGGCGAAGGCCGGGACCCATAAGCACAGGGAGAAGTTTGGCGAAGACCGGATGTGCCGTGGTACTGCGACTTCCTTGCTCGAAAGATCACGCGGTATGGGTCCTGGCTTTCGCCAGGACGACGATGGGGGGGTAGCCGGGCTAAGGTGCCTTACACCTCCGCCTTCTCAGCCATCCCCACCGCCCACAACGCAAACGCATAGACGATCGCGACTTCGTCGAGGCGGTTGAAGCGGCCGGAGGCGCCGCCGTGGCCGGCGCCCATGTTGGTGCGCAGCAGCACCGGGCCGCCGCCGCGCATCGTGGCGCGCAGCCGGGCGATCCATTTCGCCGGTTCCCAGTAGGTCACGCGCGGATCGGTGAGCCCGCCCATCGCGAGGATCGCCGGATAGTCCTTGGCCGCGACGTTGTCATAGGGCGAATAGGACAGGATGGTGCGGAAATCCTTCGCGCTCTCGATCGGGTTGCCCCATTCCGGCCATTCCGGCGGCGTCAGCGGCAAGGTGTCGTCGAGCATGGTGTTGAGCACGTCGACGAACGGCACTTCGGCGACGATGCCGGCGAACAGCTCGCCGGCGCGGTTGGCGACGGCGCCCATCAACATGCCGCCCGCCGAGCCGCCATGGCCGACGATGCGTTTTTCGCCCGTATATTTCGTCTCGATCAGCGCCCGGCCGGCCGCGGCAAAATCGTCGAACGTGACGCCACTTTTCGCATCGATTATAATGTGTTGATGTGAAACGAGCTTACCTTTTAATAAAGGAAGAATGGATAATAATAC
>NZ_QFVS01000092.1 GCF_003143955.1 Kurthia zopfii
CCGGCGCCCGACGGGCCCGACAGCACCACGCACTCGCCGGGATCGGCGTGGAACGAGACGCCGCGCACCACGGGCAGCTCGACGCCGCCCTGCAGATGCATGGTGAAGGTCTTCTCGGCATTGGCAAGTTCGATCATCGCGGTCATTGGCAAGCTCATGGCGGCAGCATCGAGGAAACGAGCAGGTGGGTATAGGGCTCGCGGGGATCGTCGAGCACCTGGTCGGTGAGGCCGGTCTCGATGACGCGGCCGCCCTTCATCACCATCACGCGATGCGACAGCAGGCGCGCGACGGCGAGGTCGTGGGTCACGACGATGGCGGCAAGGCCAAGCTCGCTGACCAGATTGCGCATCAAATCGAGCAGGCGCGCCTGCACCGAGACGTCGAGGCCGCCGGTCGGCTCATCCATGAACACCAGCCGCGGCTCGGTGACGAGGTTGCGCGCGATTTGCAGCCGCTGCCGCATGCCGCCGGAATAGGTCTTCGGCGCGTCGTCGATGCGGCCGACATCGATCTCGACCCGTTCCAGCCAGGTCGACGCGGTGTCGCGGATTCGACCGTAGTGGTTCCAGCCGACCGCCATCAGCCGCTCGCCGACATTGGCGCCGGCCGAAACGCCCATGCGCAGGCCCTGCGCCGGGTCCTGATGCACGAAGCCCCAGTCGGTGCGGAACAGGAAACGCCGCTCCGCCTCGCCGAGCTCGGCGAGATCGCGCAGCACGCCGTCGCGCATCCGGTAGGACACCCTTCCTGCGCTCGGCGCGAGCTGCGCCGAGAGCAATTGCAGCAAGGTCGACTTGCCCGAACCGGATTCACCGACGATCGCCAGCACCTCGCCGGGATACAGCGCGAACGAGACGTCGCGGCAGGCCGGCAGCCGGCCGTAATTCTTGGCAAGCCCCTCGGCCACCAGCAGCGGCTGATCGGTGTCGAGGCTCGAAAGCTCAGACATTCGCCTTCTCCTTGTGCGGTGCTGCGCTCTCGGTGCCGTGATGGCCGGCGGCCTGGCGCTGCTCGCAGAAGTCGGTATCGGAGCAGACGAACATCCGGCCGCCCTTGTCGTCGGTGACGATCTCGTCGAGATATGAGTTATCGGCGCCGCACAGCGCGCAGGGCGCGTTGAAG
>NZ_QFVS01000093.1 GCF_003143955.1 Kurthia zopfii
ATGCTTTCCGCCGACAAGTGCCGCACTATTTCTTTCCACTTTAGGTGGAAAGAAAGGATTGCTTCACACTTGTTTTTCGGCAGGAGTCCTCGTTATTTCTTTCAATGTTGATCTATGTGAAAAAGGCCAAAAAAAAAGCACAGTTTCACCAATTCCTTTATACTTAAAATGCTAAGTAATAAGCTAAAGAAGGGTGAGCTGTGCTATATGAAGTCTATCATGAATATGCCAGGATTAAAAGATGTTTTAATCACAAAAATTGAAGAAATTGAGGGGAAGTATGCCCTTTATATTGAGATGCCTAAGATTCCCCATACATGTCCATCTTGCCATTCCATTACTTCGAAAGTACATGATTATCGAATCCAAAAAATTAGCCATTTAAAATGGTTTGAAAGATTAACGGTGCTTTACTATAAACGCCGTCGCTATTCTTGTTCTTGCGGGAAACGTTTTTCAGAAAAGTCCTCTTTCATTGATCGATACCAACGCTTTTCGAAAGAATGGAATCAAGCTATTCAAATATTAGGGGTAAAATCACCTACATTCAAATCAGTTGCTGAGAAAATGGGGACATCCATCTCTACTGTCATCCGCCGTTTTGATAAGGTCGCGGAAAAACAATTAACTTCAGGTGTCACGCTACCAAAAATAATCGCAATTGATGAATATAAAGGAGATACAAACGCTGGGAAATTCCAATTAGTTATTGCCAATGCGGAAACACATGAACCAATCGATATACTGCCCAATCGAAGAAAAGATACGATTAAACAATACTTACAAAAATATGGTGATCAAGTAGAAATCGTTGTAATGGATATGAATCAAAGTTTCAAAGCAGCTGTTAAAGAAGCCTTGAATCGACCTGTCATAATTGCGGATCGATTCCATTATTGTCGTTATATCTATTGGGCTTTGGATAAGGTGCGCCGTTCTGTTCAAGGTGAATGGCATGCCTATGATCGCAAACGATTGAAAAAAATGCGTTATGTATTTTATAAAAGAGAAGCTCAATTAAATGAAAAACAATTATGGGAATTAAATCGTTATCGCTCATTATCGCCTCTTTTAAAAAGCGCACATGAATTAAAAGAAGCCTATTGTGAA
>NZ_QFVS01000094.1 GCF_003143955.1 Kurthia zopfii
GACAAAGACCATGTTCATATGCTTATTGAGTGTAAACCGCAACATTATATTCCTACTATAGTCAAAGCGTTTAAAGGCGTCTCTGCACGATTCTTATTTAAAGAATATCCTGAACTTAAAAATAGACTGTGGGGAGGACATCTTTGGAATCCTAGCTACTTCGTAGCTACAGTTAGTGAAAATACGGAGGAACAAATGAAAAACTATATTCAAAACCAGAAAAAGAAATGAGGTGAATTGTCATGCTACGTCATAAAGCTTATAAATTTAGATTATATCCAAATGTTGAACAAGAAATATTAATTGCTAAAACAATTGGATCCTCAAGGTTTGTCTATAATCATATGCTAAATGCTTGGAATAGCTCCTATAAGGAAACTGGTAAAGGTCTGTCTTATGGGAAGTGTTCAGCTATGTTACCCGCTATGAAAAAATCAGATGATACATCATGGTTAAGAGAAGTGGATAGTGTGGCATTGCAATCCTCTATTAAAAATTTAGCAGAGTCTTTCGATCGATTTTTCAAAAAGCAAAATCAATCGCCTAACTTTAAAAGTAAGAAAAATCCAATTCAAAGTTATACTACTAAAAATACAAATAACAATTTGGCTATTGTAGATCATAAGTTGAAATTACCTAAGCTTGGATTGGTTAAATTTTCTAAAAGTCGTGAAGTGAGTGGTCGCATTTTAAGTGCCACTATCCGTAAAAATGCCAGTGGTAAATTTTTTGTTTCTTTACTTTGCGAAGAGGAAATAACTGAATTACCAACAACCAACAAAGCAGTTGGAATTGACCTCGGTATTACAGATTTCGCTATTCTTTCGAATAGTCAAAAAATTGATAATCATAAATTTACGTCTAAAATGGCAACAAAGCTAAAGCGTGAGCAACGTAAGTTGTCAAGACGTGCATTATTAGCTAAGAAAAAAGGCATCAATTTGTTTGAAGCTAAAAATTATCAAAAACAAAAGCGTAAAGTAGCCAAGTTGCACGAAAAAGTGATGAACCAACGCACTGACTTTTTGAATAAGTTAAGTACAGACATTATCAAAAATCACGATATAATCTGTATGGAAGACTTAAATACAAAAGGTATGTTGCG
>NZ_QFVS01000095.1 GCF_003143955.1 Kurthia zopfii
CGGCAGCACGAAAGCGAGCACCGACCGCAGCAGCCGCTCGGTCAGCGGCCGCTGATAGTCCCGCTCGATCCTGACCCGGGCCTGGTCGACGAGGTGCATGTAGTTCACGCCCGACGGACAGGTGGTCATGCAGGCAAGGCACGACAGGCAACGGTCGATATGCTTGACCACCTCAGCCGTCGGCGGCTTGTCCTTCTCCAGCATCTCCTTGATCAAATAGATGCGGCCGCGCGGGCTATCGAGTTCGTCGCCGAGCAGGACATAGGTCGGGCAGGTCGCGGTGCAGAAGCCGCAATGCACGCAGGCGCGCAGGATCTTGTCGGCTTCCTTGATGTCGGGATCGGCAAGCTGAGCCAGGGAAAATTCGGTCTTCATGCACCCCCGCCTCGTATCATCCGGCCGCGGTTGAGCACCGATCGCGGATCGAAGCTCGCCCGCACCCGCTCGCCGAGCGCGGCAAGCCCGGCCGCCTGCGGCTGGAACACGTCGACCGCGCGGCGCACATCTTCGCTGGCCCGGATCAAGGTGGCGTGTCCGCCGATCGCCTCGACATGGCTGCGGACCAGCACGGCATGCGCGTCGGCGTTGGGCGGCACCGCGGCCCAGATCAGCGCGCCGCCCCAGTCATAGATCACCTCGCCGCCGGTCTCACGCGCCAGCGCCTGGCCGAACGCGCCACCCGAGGCCGGCGGGCAAACGATGCGCCACACCGGCCAGGTCCCGAGCGCGCCGTTCGCGGCGAACGGCAAGACGTCGCGCAGCGCGCTCCAGATCGCAGCAGAAGCATCGTCAGCAAGGACGTCGACCGTTGCATAGGACGAGAGGGTCTGGCTCAACGAAGCGGCCCGGTGGATCGCCGAGGCCGAAATCCCCTCGAGCCGCACCAGCGTGACCGGCTGGCCGGAGGTTGCGAGGCCGGCGAGCGCGCCGGTTCCGGAGCGCAGCGCCGAACCAGGCAGATGCGCCGCGCCCGAGACGTCGAACGGCGAGCCCAGCGCCGCGGTCATCGCCTTGTTGGCGGTGACGTCGTCGAGGCCGCGCAGCACCAGCGTCCGCTCGGCCTCCGGCTTCGGCATGACCTTGAGTGTCACTTC
>NZ_QFVS01000096.1 GCF_003143955.1 Kurthia zopfii
TTCCAACCATACTGTCGCCGGATTCCACGCACCATCGGGCTGACCGGAAATGGCAGAGCGCAAGAGACGGGTTGCAATCCTGTTCGGCGGACGATCCGCCGAACATGACGTGTCGCGGGCGTCGGCGGCGAACGTGCTTCGCTCGCTCGACCCGGATCGCTATGAGGTCACGGCGATCGGCATCACCCGGGATGGCCGCTGGATCGTCGCCGATGCCGGAAACGGCGCGGGCGCGGGTGGCGGCGCGCTGACCATTCCGGATCATGGGCCCCAGCTCGCACTGCTGCCGGGCGGCCAGGGCCGTGTCGTGGTGCTGCAGGGGCCGGGCGCGGCGCCGGCGGAATTGCCGGCGTTCGACGTCGTCTTCCCGGTGCTGCATGGCCCGAACGGCGAGGACGGCACCGTGCAGGGGGCGCTGGAACTGTCCGACGTCGCCTATGTCGGCTCGCGCGTGATGGGCTCGGCGGCCGGCATGGACAAGGATATCGCCAAGCGCCTGCTGCGCGAGGCGGGATTGCCGATCGTTCCCTTTGTCGTGATGTCCGCCGCGGCTCCCGTCAGCTATGACGACGCGGTCAACGCCCTCGGATCGCAGGAGCTGTTCGTCAAGCCTGCCAACATGGGATCATCGGTCGGCGTGTCGAAGGCGCGCGATGCGGCGGAGTTCGAGGCAGGCTGCAGACTGGCGTTCCGCTTCGATACCAAGCTCCTGATCGAACGCTGTGTTGCGCCGATCCGGGAAATCGAGTGCTCCGTGCTCGAGGATGCCGAGGGCCACATCCGCGCCTCCCAACTCGGCGAGATCGTGCCGTCCGACAAGCACGGCTTCTACTCCTACGACGCGAAATACCTCGATGCGGAGGGCGCCTTGCTTCAGGTGCCCGCCGACGTCCCGCCGGCTGTCGCGGATCGCATCAGGGAGCTCGCGATCAAGACGTTTCGTGTGCTGGGTTGCGAAGGCATGGCGCGCATCGACTTCTTCCTGCACGGCGAGGAGGCGTTCGTGAACGAGGCGAACACCCTGCCCGGCTTCACCAACATCAGCATGTATCCCCGGCTGTGGGAGGCCAGCGGCCTGCCG
>NZ_QFVS01000097.1 GCF_003143955.1 Kurthia zopfii
CGGCGCCGTGAACGGCGAGCCGGAGAGCTGCTCGGCATAGAGCCCGTAGGCGCAACGCTGCGGCGAGTTGCGCCCCATCGGCAGCGCGCCGGGCAGCGCCTCGGTCTCAAAGCTGTTGCCGAAGCCGGACATGTAGCCCGGGGTCACTTGCCCCGAGCTGCGCACGATCTGATCAGGCGAGGTATTGATGTTCATGTCTATCCTCCTCCTTGCAAGGCGGCCCACATTTCCTGGTCGCGCTTGTCGGTCCAGATCACGGGATCGTCGATCCCGGATGCCTCGTCATAGGCACGTGAAACGTTGAACGGCAGGCAGTGCTCGTAGATCGCGAAGCTCGAGAATTTCGGATCCATCACCTCGCGCGTCGCCGCCATCGATTCCTTCAAGGAGCGGCCCTTGGCGACGGACGATTCGGCGGCGCCATAGAGCGTGGTGACGAAGTCGCGGGTCATCGCGATCGCATCACGCCCGGTCTCGAGGCCCTTCAGCGCATCGCCGCGGCCCGGCGCGATCGCCTTCGGATTGAAGGCGCGGATCTCGTTCAAGGTCATCGGCCATTCCCGCAGATGCGCATCGCCGCAATAGCAGGCCGAGTGGTATTCGATCAGGTCACCCGAGAACATCACCTCGGCATCCGGCACCCAGGCGACGATGTCGCCCGAGGTGTGACCGGCGCCGAGCTGCATCAGCCGCACCTCGCGCTTGCCGAGATAGATCGACATCTCGCCCTCGAAGGTCAGCTTCGGCCAGGTCAGGCCGGGAATGCTTGCCGCATCCTGGAACAGGCGCGGGAAGCGGCCGTATTCCGAATCCCAATCCTGCTGGCCGCGTTCCTCGATCAGCCGATAGGTCTCCTGCGAGGCCACGATGCCCTGCGCGTGATAGGCCGAGGCGCCGAGTACCCGCACCGCGTGGTAATGCGACAGCACGACATATTTGATCGGCTTGTCGGTGACGGTCTTGACCCGCTCGATCACCTTGTTGGCCATCGCGGGCGTCGCCTGCGCGTCGAACACCAGGCAGCCGTCCTCGCCGACGATCACGGCGGTGTTGGGGTCGCCCTCGGC
>NZ_QFVS01000098.1 GCF_003143955.1 Kurthia zopfii
GGCGCTGCGCGCCGAGCAGGCGACGCTGGCGGCCACCCGCTGCGAACGTCTGGCCAGCCTGTTCGGCGACCGCCTCTATATCGAATTGCAGCGCCACGGCGTCGACAAGGAGCGCCGCACCGAGGGCGGCCTGATTGATCTTGCCTATGCGAAGGGCCTGCCGCTGGTCGCGACCAACGAGCCGTATTTCGCGAGCACTGACGACTACGAATCGCACGACGCGTTGCTGTGCATCGCCGGCGGCCATCTGATCGCCGAGACCAACCGCGAGCAATTGACCCCGGATCACCGCTTCAAGACCCGCGCTGAAATGGCGGTGCTGTTCGCCGATATTCCGGAAGCGCTGGCCTCGACGGTGGAGATCGCCGAGCGCTGCTCGTTCCGGCCCAAGACCCGCAAGCCGATCCTGCCGTTCTTCACCGTCGGAGCCGCACAGAGTTCCGACGCCGCCGCCGACGAAGCCGCCGAGCTGAAGCGACAGGCCGAGGAAGGGCTCGCCAACCGCCTGCGGGTGCACGGTCTCTCGCCGGGCATGACGGAGGAGGATTACAGCAAGCGGCTTGCCTTCGAGCTCGACGTCATCACCCGCATGAAATACGCGGGCTACTTTCTGATCGTGTCGGACTTCATCAAATGGGCGAAGGCGCAGGGCATTCCGGTCGGACCGGGCCGCGGCTCGGGTGCGGGCTCGCTGGTCGCCTGGGTGCTGACCATCACCGACCTCGACCCGATGCGCTTTGCGTTGCTGTTCGAGCGCTTCCTCAATCCGGAACGCGTCTCGATGCCGGACTTCGACATCGACTTCTGCCAGGACCGCCGCGGCGAGGTGATCCAGTACGTGCAGGAGCGCTACGGCCGCGACCAGGTGGCGCAGATCATCACCTTCGGAACGCTGCAGGCGCGCGGCGTGCTGCGCGACGTCGGGCGCGTGCTGCAGATGCCGTACGGGCAGGTCGACAAGCTGACCAAGCTGGTGCCGCAGAATCCCGCCGCTCCCGTGACGCTGGCGCAGGCGATTGAAGGCGAACCGAAGCTGCAGGCGTTCCGCGACGAGGATCCGGTG
>NZ_QFVS01000099.1 GCF_003143955.1 Kurthia zopfii
GGCCGCACGCAAACGCGGCGGCCCTGATGAATGGAATGCCTCGCACGTTTCGATATTCCCCGATCCGCCCGATGTGATGCGGCGCTCGCGGTTCGGTGATCGCGCGTGATGAAATAATCCTGGGGCGCTGACGCTCCTTGGTCACAGGAGCCGAGCTTGGTCGGCTTCACCCATGCGGAGAAATCCTATGACCAAATTGACCTTCGCGGCACTTGCGCTGGTTGCGGCAGCTGCGTATTCGGCTCAGGCGTCGGCGGCCGCCCACAATGCTGCGGCGCGGCGCGCTCATGCCGCGACGCCGGCGACGACGCCGGTCAGCAACAAGACCACCGACTGCGTGCGCGCGCCGAACGTCGGATCGTTCGCAACCGCGCCCTTCACCGAACCGCCCTGCATGCCCGGTACGATGCGTTGACCACACGCAACGAAAAGCCCCGGACGTCAGGTCCGGGGCTTCTGGCTTGGCCTCATTCTCAGAGGCTGGTTATTCCGGCTTGCCGATCGTCACGGCGAGCGTGCCGACGCCGTCGACGCCGCATTCGAGCTTGTCGCCGACCTGCAGCTGCGAGACCCCGGCGGGCGTACCGGTCATGATGATGTCGCCGGCGGCGAGCTTCACCTGCTGCGAGAGCTGCCAGATGATCTCCGGCACGTTCCAGATCAGTTCGGTGAGGTCGCCCTTCTGGGCTTCCTTGCCGTTGACGGTGAGCCAGATCTTGCCCGCGGTCGGATGTCCGATCTTGGAAGCCGGCTGGATCGCGGAGCAGGGCGCCGAATAGTCGAACGACTTGCCGACCTCCCAGGGCCGCTCCTTCTTGCGCGAGGCGATCTGCAGGTCGCGGCGGGTCAGGTCGATGCCGACGGCATAGCCGTAGACATGCTCGAGCGCCTTGTCGGCGGGAATGTTCAGCCCGCCGCTCTTCATCGCCACCACCAGCTCGACCTCATGATGCAGGTCCTTGGTCAGCGGCGGGTAGGGGATCGTCGCGCCGTCAGGCACCAGCATGTCGGCATGCTTGCCGAAGAAGAACGGCGGCGCACGCTCGTCATTGCCCATCT
>NZ_QFVS01000009.1 GCF_003143955.1 Kurthia zopfii
TAGCTCGGTCAAATAAGAGAAACCGCTGCAAGTAAAGAAATACACTTGCAAGTACGCTCTATTCCCAAGAAGCTCCCACTTCAAGCGTGAAGAACCGCAAGGTTTAGCTAAGTGGCGAGTAGTTCACTTTGTAAGTGTAATGGTTTAATTGTAAATAAGAGGAAAGTACCTTTTTGAAAATGGCTGTAATAATAAAAAAAATTTCCAAATAACGATTAATTGTTTAATTGGGTGTATTTTTATTAAAAAAACGAAGAAACAACCGACTTTCGTACATTAAATTTATTACATTCACTTCAAAATTTCTGTAATTAGTGGTGGAAAGTGGATGAATGTGGTACATTAATTTCAGACAGTGGGGTGATTGTATGTTTATGGGCGAGTATCAACATAATATTGATACGAAAGGTCGTTTAATAATTCCGGCTAAGTTCCGTGAACATATGATGGCCGGATTCGTTATAACTAGAGGGCTAGACGATTGTTTATTTGGTTATCCGATGGCAGAATGGGAAAAGCTTGAACAAAAACTCAAACAGCTACCACTTACAAAGCGTGATAACCGCGCTTTCACACGTTTTTTCTTTTCAGGAGCAACAGAAGTTGACCTTGATAAGTCGGGGCGTATTAACATACCAAATAACTTACTTTCCTTTGCGAAAATTGAGAAGGAATGTGTCATTTTGGGTGTATCTAACCGCATTGAAATATGGGATCAAGCAAAGTGGCAAAGCTATTACGAGGATTCTACTGAATCTTTTGCTGATTTAGCCGAAAATATGTTTGATAGTAATATTGATTTTTAAGAAATATGGAGGACTGAATGATGTTCAATCACACAACAGTATTATTAAAGGAAACAGTCGATGAATTGAACGTTCGTCCGGATGGGATTTATGTGGATTGTACTCTTGGGGGAGCAGGTCATAGTGAGTATCTTGTTCAACAACTGAATGAGGGCGGTCGTTTAATTTGTTTTGACCAAGACACAACTGCAATTGAAAATGCAAAAGTAAAATTAGCGCCTTATATTGATCGCGTGACATTTATTCATTCGAACTTCCGTAATCTAAAAAGCGAACTAGCTTTAATTGGAATTACAGAAGTTGATGGTATTTTATACGATTTAGGGGTTTCTTCCCCACAATTAGATAATGCAGAAAGAGGATTCAGCTATCACCAAGATGCACCTCTTGATATGCGAATGGACCAAACAGCTTTACTGACAGCTTTTGATGTAATAAATGATTGGGATTATTCGGATTTAGTACGTATTTTCTATCGATATGGTGAAGAGAAATTCTCTAAACAAGTAGCCCGCAAAATTGAAGCAGCTCGTGAAGTCGCTCCAATCGAAACAACTGGACATCTAGTAGAATTAATTAAAGAAGGTATTCCTGCAGCAGCTCGCCGTAAAGGTGGCCATCCAGCAAAACGCATTTTCCAAGCAGTCAGAATTGCGGTAAATGATGAGCTAGGAGTAGCAGAAGAATCATTACAACAAGCTTTAGAAATCATTAATATCGGAGGAAGAGTAAGTGTTATAACATTCCACTCTTTAGAAGACCGACTTACGAAAACAATTTTCAAAGAAGTATCATCATTACCAGACTTACCACCAGGTTTACCAATTATTCCGGATCACTTACAGCCGAAGTATAAATTAGTAAATCGAAAACCAATTCTACCTTCAGAAGAAGAGTTAGAAGTGAATAACCGTTCGAGATCAGCAAAACTAAGAGTAATCGAAAAAATTAAGGAATAGTTAGGAGTGAGATAATGGCAATCCCACAATATAGACCTCAAAGAGACTATACTCGTCAAGTTCAACCTGAAATTCAACAACCAACTAACCCAGCTGGAAGTCCTTCGAAAAAAGTAAGAAAACGCGAATGGACGAAAGGTGAAAAAATAATTTTGGCTAGCATGATAACGGTGATTGCTGTTATTGCGATTCTAAGTTTATCTGTTCAATCGAAAATCGCCACTACTTCAGCAACTGTGGATGAAACGAATGTAAAAATCGCCACAATCCAAAAAGAAAATGAAAACTTGTCAAACGAAGTTGCAGAAAAATCTACTTATGAGAGATTTGTGAAAAAAGCGAAAGAACTTGGGCTGACTCCGAATGCTGACAACATTAAGGCTGTGTCAAAAGAATGACAAAGAAGATAAAAGTAAGAAATACAGGAGCCCTTGTGATGTTAGCGATATTTGGGCTCCTGTTTTTGGTGATGTTTTTTAGGATTTTGTATATTCAAGTCACTGGATCAGTCCACGGGCATGATTTAGTGAAAGAAGCTGAAGCTAAATTTAATAAAACCCAAGTAGAACAAGCAGAAAGAGGAAGTATATTAGACGCAAATGGTGTGCCAATCGTAACGAATACTGCGAGTTATGATTTATTCGCGGTTGTTTCGCCTGAAGCATCTGCAGGTACAAAACAGAAATTACATGTGAGTGATCCTAACCGAACTGCAACTATATTATCGAAGTATATTAATATGCCTAAAAAAGATATATTAAATAAACTGAAGATGAAAAAACCGGATGGATCACCTTACTATCAAGTTGAATTTGGAGCTGTCGGAAAAAATCTATCGCATAGTCAAATGCAGAAAATTGCTGATGAGGAATTGCCAGGGATTAACTTTACTGAAACGACGCAAAGATTTTATCCAAATGGCATGTTCGCTTCGAATATTATTGGATTTTCACAAAGAACTGAAAATGAAGGAATCGTTGAAATTGTTGGTAAAAGCGGTTTAGAAAAAACATTCAATAAAGAACTTTCAGGTGAAAACGGTGAAGTTAATTTTAGTAAAGATAAATGGGGGTATATATTCCCAGGTACTGAAAAAATGATTACACCACCAAAAGACGGTGACAATATTTACTTAACACTCGATAAAACAATCCAAAATATTTTGGAAAGTGAAGTCAGTAAAGTAGATGCAGAATACAAGCCGAAGTCGATTGTAGCGGTTGTAGCAGATCCGAAAACAGGGAAGATTCTAGCGTCAACGCAACGACCAACTTTTAACTCTCAAAAAAATGAGGGAATGAATACAAGTTGGTTAAATCGATTAACTGAAACGACAATCGAACCAGGTTCTACAATGAAGGCCTTCACTTTAGCAACAGCTATTGAAAAAGGTGTATGGGATCCGAATGCCACATTTATGTCAGGGCAATATACAGTGGGTGGTCGTACGATTCGAGATGCCAATCAAGTAGGATGGGGAAGAATTTCTTATTTAGAAGCAATTCAACGTTCATCAAATGTTGGGATGGCGAACTTACTTGAAAGAATCGGGGATGAAAACTTCCTGAATTCTATCGCTAAATTTGGTTTTGGTGAGAAGACAGGCATTGATTTACCAGGTGAAGCAACTGGTAAAATATTAGACCAATATAAGATTAATACCGTAACTACTACATATGGACAAGGGTCGACTGTGACACCAATTCAATTAATTCAAGCGTTTAGTGCTATTGCGAATAACGGTGAAATGATGAAACCATATGTGATTAACAAAATCGTTGATCCTAATACCGGTAAAGTATTGAAAAATAATAAACCGGAAGCAGTAGGACAACCGATTTCAGCAGAAACAGCAAAAGAAGTTAGAGATATTTTAGCGACGACAATAACTTCGCCTAAAGGGACAGCAAGAAACTTTGCAAGCCAAGAATACGAAGTATCTGGTAAAACAGGTACGGCGCAAATTCCGAATAATAAAGGCGGCTATGATTGGGGTAAGGGGAAATTCCTTTATTCATTTATCGGAATGGCTCCGCAAAAAGATCCTCAATTAGTTATGTATGTTGCAGTTGAAAAACCGAATTTAAAAGGGACAGAGTATGGTTCTGAACCAGTTTCGAAAATATTTAATGCTGTAATGGAAAGTAGCTTAAAGTATATGAATGTCGAAACGGATATGAGTCAAGTTCCACAAAAAGAACCAATCGATTCTTATTTAGGTGAGAAAACGACAGACATCGTCAAAGAATTAACAGGGCAAAAATATGAGCCGATTGTCGTTGGTTCGGAAGGTAAAATTACCGACCAATTCCCGAAAAAAGGTTCAGTTGTTTTAGAGAAGGGGAAAATCCTCTTGAAAACTAAGGGCGCAGTAATTCTACCTGACTTTAAAGGCTGGTCATTGCGAGATGTCTTGAAATACAAAGAACTAAGCGGCATCAATATGAAAGTGGTTGGTGACGGATATGTAAGCAAACAATCCGTTCCAGCAGGAGTGACATTGAAAAAGAATGACGCAGTTCAGATCACACTTAAAACACCAAAAGAGCAATATAGTAAGAAGAAATAGTTAGATATTTACCCGAAAGTGTTCCACTTTTGGGTAAATATTATAATTCACAAGTCTATTCTGAAAAAAATTGAACTTTCGTGTCGTTTGACCTTTAAATTTCAATTTGAAACTACTATGATAGTACTTGTACTTAAACGTAATTAAAGGAGAATCATCATGACAATTTCAATGGTGCTACTAACAATTTTTGCAGCATTACTATTATCTGCGGTAATTGGACCGGTAGCAATCCCACTATTAAGACGTATGAAATTCGGACAAAGCATTCGTGAAGAAGGCCCGAAATCTCATATGAAAAAACAAGGAACACCGACAATGGGTGGCGTAATCTTTTTATTCTCAATCATCATCTCTACGATGGCGATGAGCATGTATTATACGCAACTTAGTGTCTACTCAATCGTTTTATTAATCGTACTATTAGGTTTTGGTATGGTCGGATTTTTAGACGATGGTTTGAAAATCATTTTCAAAAGAAATTTAGGTCTTACTTCAATCCAAAAATTAATCGCTCAAATTGTTATTTCGGTTGTTGCGTACTTACTTTTAAAAGGCGCAGGATTTGATAATCATTTATCAATTCCATATACAGACATTGAATTTAACTTAGGTTATTTCTATGTGATTTTCATTGTTTTTTGGTTAGTAGGATTCTCAAATGCAGTGAATTTAACAGATGGATTAGACGGTCTAGTTTCGGGAACAGGTGCAGTTGCATTCGCAGCATTCGGTATTATTGCCTATGTTCAAAATCAGCCGGATGTCGCAATATTCTCGTTCGCAGTAACGGGTGCATTACTAGGTTTCTTAATCTTTAATATTAACCCTGCCAAAGTATTTATGGGTGATACAGGTTCATTAGCATTAGGTGGCGCATTAGGTATGGTATCAATTGCGACACACCAAGAACTATTACTACTTCTAATCGGTTTAGTATTCGTAGTAGAAACTGCTTCAGTAATGCTTCAAGTAGGTAGCTTCAAAATTAGAAAAAAACGTATTTTCAAAATGGCACCAATACATCACCACTTTGAACTTTCAGGCTGGTCTGAATGGCGTGTAGTTATTACATTCTGGTTAGTGGGAATTATTTGTGCTTTAGCAGCAGTATTACCGGAGGTCCTATAGGATGAAAATGATCGAATCAATGAAGGATAAAAAAGTATTAGTATTAGGTTTAGCGAAAAGTGGAGTTGCTGCAGCAGAACTTCTACACAAGCTAGGTGCATTTGTAACTGTTAATGATGCAAAACCCTTTGAGGACAATAAAGAGGCTCAAACACTACTTCACCAAGGAATTACAGTGATTTGTGGTCATCACCCTGAAGATTTACTCGACGACGGCTTTGAACTCGTAGTAAAAAACCCGGGTATTCCTTATACAAATCCAATAGTAGCGGATGCAATTTCTCGTGAAATTCCAGTTTGGACGGAAGTGGAACTAGCATATCTCGTTAGTGAAGCGCCAATGATTGGTATAACTGGTTCAAATGGTAAAACTACCACTACATCCTTATTGTTCGATGTTTTAAAAGAAGGTAGTAAAAAACCTTTGATTGCTGGAAATATTGGAACGGTAGCGTGTGGCGTTACTGCTGATGCTTCTGCCGATGAATTAGTCGTAACTGAACTTTCATCATTCCAATTGATGGGGACTGAATCATTCAAACCGCATATTGCGATTTGGACGAATTTATTTGAAGCTCATATTGATTATCATGGCAGTATGGAAGAATATGCGAAAGCAAAATTCAAAGTAACAGAAAACCAAACAGCCGAAGATTATTTAATTTATAATGCAGATCAAAAAATTGTAGCTGATTTCGCGCAACAATCGAAAGCAAAATTAATTCCATTTTCATCTAATGGAAGATTAGCTGAAGGGATTAGCGCGGATGATACACAAATTTATTGGATGGGTGAACCGTACTTAGAACAGTCGGTCATCGCATTACCTGGTAAGCATAATTTAGAAAATGTCTTATGTGCTGTTGCGACGGCTATTTTAGTAGATTGTCCAAAAGATGCCATCATCAAAGTACTAAAAATATTCACTGGTGTGAAACATCGCACGCAATTTATTGGTGAATTTAATCAAGTGAAATTTTATAACGACTCAAAAGCAACGAATACACTAGCGACTAAAAGTGCGATTTCAGCATTCAGCACGCCGTTAATTTTATTGGCGGGTGGTTTAGATCGTGGTCATTCATTTGAGGCGTTACGACCATATATGAGTCATGTAAAAGTTGTTGTCGCTTCTGGAGAAACTGCTGAGCGATTTGCTGAATTTGCACGTTCATGTGGAGTGAAAACAGTTGTTTTAGCAGATGATATGACAGATGCAGTTCCAAAAGCATTTGAATTATCAGAAGCGGGTGACACGATTTTACTATCACCTTCATGTGCAAGTTGGGATCAGTACCCAAGCTTTGAAAAACGTGGAGATTTATTTATCGAGGCATTCGAAGCTTTACAAAAATAGTATTAAGGAAGTGAGACGATGCAAAAGGTAATTGAGATTAAAGAGCGTAGTTCAACGTTAATCGAACGTAGAAAGAAAAAGCAAAAACGTAATTTTATCATTTTACTCGTTCTATTAGGCATCGTCTTAATGTTCCTCCTCTATTTTCAAACACCTTTCAGCCATATTGGCAAAATTAATGTGGATGGGCAGAAAATTGAAACGGAGGAATACTACATAAAACATAGTGGATTATCGACTGGTGACTCATTTTGGCGATTCGACCCGAAAGAAGTGCAGAATCGATTGAAAAATCAACCAACTGTAAAAAGTGTAACGGTAGAACGTTCATGGCTGAATGAGGTTAATATTCAAATCAAAGAAAACAAGCATATGGCAATATTAAAAACCGGCGATCGTTACAATTATGTTTTAGAAAACGGCGAATTATTATCATCTCGCACAACAGTAAATCAAACGAACCTTCCTATTTTACTTGATATGCCTGATCGAAAGTTTAGAACGAAATTGGTGAAACAATTGAAAAGATTAGATGCAGATATTCTCTTGATGATCTCTCAAATAGAGAAACCTAAAAATACAACGAATAGTAATTTAGTTCAATTGTATATGAGCGATGGTTTTGAAGTGAAAGTGAATGTCACGAATCTAGCGAGTAAACTGCAGTATTATCCTTCCATTGTGGCGCAATTAGGCTCTGAGAAAAAAGGTGTAATCAACCTAGAAATCGGAGGTTATTACAACACTTTTAAATTAGAGTATAAATAACTTGAAATTGTAATAAAGACGTTAATATCTTTTTTTTAATAAATATGGAATAATAAAGACATACCTTTATGAAACTTTTTTTCAAAAGATGTGTAAAAATTTACAATTATGGGTATAACAAAAGACTACTACTATTATCGTATGTGTTTATAAGAGTGATGGTCAGATCTAATCAAAGCGTTTTTTGATTAATTCAATTTAGTTGGAAGAAAATCACAAATTACTTAGACAAATATAGCAATATACAATAAAATAGTTAAAAAGAGAAAAATAAGGGGGTGCCGTAAATTGAATCAGCCTGAATTATATGTAGCGCTAGACCTAGGTTCAAACTCAGTGAAATGTGTCATCGGAGAAGTAGCAGATGAAAACACAATCCACGTAATTGGAGTTGGAGTTGAGAATTCTAGTGGAATTAATAAAGGTAATATTGTAAATATCGACGCAACAGTTGCTTCAATCAAAAGGGCAGTAGCAAAAGCAGAACGTATGATGGGTATGACTGTTAATAAAGTAATTTTAGGAATTCCCGCAAATCAAAGTTCAATCCAAGATGTAAAAGGTGTAGTCGCGGTTAACGGTGATTCACGTGAAATCTCTGATGATGACTTAGATCGCGTATTGGAATCGGCAGCAACTATGCTTAATTCACCGGATCACGAAGTCGTGAACCAAATTCCAAAGAAATTTACAGTCGATAATTTAACGGATATTAAAGACCCTCGTGGCATGCTTGGTATTCGTTTAGAAGTTGATTCAACGTTAATTTCAAGTAGTAAAACAGTTCTACATAACATATTACGATGTGTTGAACGCGCCGGTCTGGATGTTCAACAAATTTATTTAAAAGCGATGACTTCAGGTAACTTTGCACTAACGGATGACGAAAAATCTCGTGGCACAATGTTACTAGATATGGGTGCAGAATCAACAACTTTATCAGTCTTTAAAGAGGATATCTTAACAAATGTTGCGATGATCCCACTTGGTGGCGATAACCTTGTGAAAGATTTATCGGGGGTATTAAAAATCGATACTTCTCAAGCGAGAGAGTTACTTTATGATTATGGACGCGCATATTGTGACGAGAAGATGATCAAAGAAGGACTTACTGTACCAGTTGTAGGAATCGACTTTAAAGAGCAATTCGCTTTAAGTTACATCGTTGATATATTACAAGATCGTCTTTCAGAAATCTTCAACCTAGTTCTTGATGAATTGTATAATCAAGGTGTAGAAGACTTACCGGGAGGCATTGTTTTAACTGGTGGTGTCGCTAATCTTGATGGCATTCAAAAGTTTGCGAACGAACACTTTAATTCCCGAGTTCGTATTGCTTCTCCTACGCAAATGGGTGCGCGCAATCCAGAATTAACTGGTGCTATTGGCGTAATCCAATACGCGTTTGTGGAAGGAATGTTCTATGGCGAATTCAGTGATGAAGCACCATTAGAACCAATTCAACAAGGTAATAATAATTATAATGATAAGCGTACGAAAATGGATCAAGATCAATCAGAAGAACCAAAGCAAGGTGTTATGGTGAAATTGAAGGATATGTTTAATCGATTTATTGATTAATAACTATAAAAATTCTACGCATTAGTGCAAATAGAGGAGGAAATGACATGTTAGAATTTGATACAAATGATGATGCGTTAGCAGTAATTAAAGTAATTGGTGTCGGTGGAGGCGGTAACAACGCAGTAAACCGCATGATTGAACATGGTGTACAAGGTGTAGAATTTATCGCAGTAAATACGGACGCACAGGCATTAAAACTATCAAGTGCTGAATTAACTTTACAAATTGGTGGCAAATCTACACGTGGTTTAGGTGCAGGTGCTAATCCTGAAGTAGGTAAAAAAGCAGCAGAAGAAAGTAAAGAACAATTAGAAGAAGCTCTTGCTGGAGCAGATATGGTATTCGTAACTGCAGGTATGGGTGGAGGTACTGGTACTGGTGCAGCTCCTGTAATCGCTCAAATCGCTCGTGATTTAGGCGCATTAACAGTAGGTGTAGTAACTCGTCCATTTACTTTTGAAGGTCGTAAACGTCAATCTCAAGCCTTAGCGGGTACTGAAGCTATGAAAGCTGCAGTAGATACATTGATCGTTATTCCAAATGACCGCCTTCTTGAAATCGTTGATAAGAGTACACCAATGCTTGAAGCATTCCGTGAAGCAGATAATGTTTTACGTCAAGGTGTTCAAGGGATCTCTGATTTAATCGCAGTTCCTGGTCTAATCAACTTAGATTTTGCTGACGTAAAAACAATTATGTCTAACAAAGGTTCTGCACTTATGGGTATTGGTATTGCATCTGGTGAAACTCGTGCTGTTGAAGCGGCTAAAAAAGCCATTTCAAGTCCATTACTTGAAACTTCAATTACAGGAGCTAAAGGTGTTCTGATGAACATCACAGGTGGTTCAAGCCTAAGCTTATTTGAAGTACAAGAGGCAGCTGATATCGTTTCAACAGCTTCTGATGAAGAAGTAAACATCATCTTTGGTTCTGTAATCAATGAAGACCTGAAAGATGAAATCGTTGTAACAGTTATCGCAACTGACTTTAATGAGGAATCGCATTCAATGGATCCACGTCAACAACGTAACACAATGAACTCAGCGCCACGTCAGCAAGCAGCGCCTGTTCAACAACAAGCACCTCAACAACAACAAGTTCAACATGTGCAACAAGAAGAAGTAGCACAACCTGTTTCAGAGGATAACTATGAAATTCCTGCGTTTTTACGTAATCGTAAAAACAGACGATAATCTATTTTCACTATCGAAGCCAATAAATGTTGTGAAAACGACGTTTGTTGGCTTTCTTTTATAAATATGACAATTTGAATGAAGCTTCCTCTATATATTGAAAGTTCAAGCATAGCTTGATACAATGAGAAAACAAGTATCTTTGAAAAGTTGGGAAAAATTATGAAATCTGTTAAAGAAAATTTAATTAGTATACAACATAATGTTGACCGAGCGCTAAAAGTAGCAGGACGTAATCCACAGTCGTTGAATTTAATTGCAGTCACAAAACAAGTAACGATTGAACGTACGAAAGAAGTTCTTCAAAATGAATTGCTTCATATTGGTGAAAATCGTCCAGAAGGACTGTTGGCAAAATATGATGCAATCGGAAATGAAGCAACTTGGCACTATATTGGTTCACTTCAAACGCGTAAAGTACGACAAGTTATTAATAATATTGACTACTTACACTCTTTAGATCGACTAAGTCTTGCAGAAGAAATCGAAAAAAGAGCAGAACAGCCTGTGAAATGTTTTGTACAAGTGAATGTTTCTGAAGAAGAAGCAAAACACGGCCTTTCAACTGCGGATGCGATTGCTTTTATCGAGAATTTGCATGATTTTAGTAAGATTCAAGTAGTTGGACTTATGACGATGGCGCCTAATACTGATGATGAAGCGATCATTCGAGCAACATTTAAAGGTTTGAAAAAATTACAACAACAAGTCGCTGCGCTTAAATTGCCATTTGCACCTTGCGAAGAATTATCAATGGGTATGTCAAATGATTATGAAATTGCGATTGAAGAAGGTGCAACTTTTGTAAGAATCGGTACAGCACTAGTTGGAGATGAAGGAAGTGTTTCGTAATGAAAGTGAAAAATATTTTTAAAGACTTTTTCTATTTAGAAGATGATGAAGATGAATCAGTAGCATCAACTCAAGAACAAAAGCCTGCCAATGCGAAATCGCAAAAACCTCAATCTCAAAAGAAGTCAATGGTAGTGGAGCAAGAACAATTCAATGCTAGACAACCAATGGCGACACCTATGAAACAAAGAAATCCGATGCCGCGCAAGAAACAACAAGCACCAGCAGTCGTTGAAAATGAGTATTCTGCTTCAAATGTTGTGAGTTTCTCGCAAAAGACATCTAAACTAGTATTATTTGAACCATTTACATTTGCTGAAACACAGGATATTGGTGATTGCTTAAAAAATAAGCGAGCAGCAGTTGTTAACTTGCAACGAATTGATAAAATTCAAGGTAAACGTGTGATTGATTTCTTATCTGGAGCAATTTTTGCGCTGAATGGCGATATTAAACAAATTGGGACAGATATATTCTTATGTACGCCAGAAAATGTAGAAATTGATGGGGATATTTCGACTCTACATTTTGAATAATTATTTTTAAGGAGATTTACTATGATTACAGTAATCGTATATTATGCGCTACAAGCTTATACATATGCCATTATCGGCTATGTACTGATGTCGTGGATTCCTTCACTTCAAACATCGGCAGTAGGCGTGTTCTTATCTAAAATTGTAGAGCCGTACTTAGGGTTCTTCAAACGTTTTATTCCACCAATCGGTATGATTGATATTTCACCAATCGTAGCCATTTTCGCGTTGCAATTCATTACACGCGGTGCTATGACGGTGCTTGGAACTCTTGGTATTTAATAACTAGTTGTCTTTCAGTAATTCAGGATCATCTTTGTATGAAACTTACTTCTGTATAGGCAACTTCTTTTCATTTAGGAGGATTTTTTTGAAAGATTTAATGCAACATTTTCGTCCAGAGGAACAATCATTCATCACACATTTATTGACGATGATTGAAGAAGTTAGGCAGCAATATGCTCCGAAGTTGACGGGTTTTCTTGATCCGAGACAAGTGATGATCGCGCAATCGATTATCGGGGAGAATGGTGATGTAAAAGTAGCATCTGAAGGTGTTTTTCAACAAGCAGAGAGAAAACGACTACTTTTATTTCCAGATTACTATGAACCAACGCGTGAGGATTTCGATTTAGTCTGTTATGAATTACGCTATCCATCAAAATTTATTCAGTTAAAGCATCCGGATGTACTCGGTTCTATTTTAGCAATAGGTTTAGAACGTTCGAAATTCGGGGATATTAGAGTTGATGACAAAAAAATCCAATTTATTGTAGCTGCAGAAGTTTCTAATTATGTGCGGGCAAATTTAACAGCAATTAATAAAGTGAAAGTGAATTTAACCGATGTTACTAGTAATGAAGATTTTATTTTGTCAGAAGATCATTGGGTAGAACAATTTGATACAGTCAGTTCACTTCGCTTAGATACAGTTTTGGCTAGTGCCTTAAAAATATCTAGACAAAAATCGAGCTTACTTATTCAATCAGGTCATGTGAAAGTTAATTTCCGCTTGACCGAAAACAGCTCATTTGAAGTGGGAGAAGCAGATCTCCTTTCCATTAGAGGTTTTGGTCGATTATCGATTAAATCAATCGAAGGTAGGACGAAAAAAGATAAAATCCGCATTATTTTCAGTAAACTAGAAAGAAAATCCTAAAATTCATTGATTTTTGACATTTGTAGATGAACAAATTTCAAATGAAAGGTATAATAAACCTAAATTAACTAAAGAAGCGAAGGAGAGGAAATCATGCCAATTTCACCAATTGATATACATAATAAGGAATTCAACCGTGGATTCAGAGGGTATAATGAAGATGAGGTAAATGAATTTTTACAGCAACTAATGGAAGACTATAAAAATGTGTTAGATGAAAAAATGAATCTTGAAAATCGTATTACATCGATGCACGAGCAACTAGGTCACTACAATTCATTAGAGGACACTCTTCAAAAATCAATCGTTGTTGCACAAGAAGCAGCAGAGGAAGTTCGTCGTAACTCTCAAAAAGAAGCAAAACTAATTGTTAAAGAAGCCGAGAAGAATGCGGATCGTATTGTCAATGAAGCATTGTCGAAAGCTCGCCGTATTGCGATGGAAATCGAAGAGCTTAAAAAACAATCTAAAGTATTTAGAAATCGCTTCAAAATGATTGTAGAAGCACAGCTTGATCTAATCGAAAACGATGATTGGGATCATTTAATGGAATATGAGGCAGATACTGCTGAATTAGAACATTTGAATTTACCACAAGGTTAAGAACAACTACTTGACGAAGTGCTATAGTTTTCCTATAATAAATCAAGCACACTCGATTTTAGTCGAGTATATTGAATAAAAAGTAATGATAGAGACAGTAATTTATAACAAGCTGATTAGCGATTCGAGGATAGTGGAAGCTCGAACAGTGAATTATAAATGAAAATCACTCTTGAACTAGATTACTGAACTTTAGTAAGTAATCTCGGCAGCACACCGTTAACAGTGTTCTAAGAGGCATTTTATTTTTGAATGCAACTAGGGTGGTACCGCGAGAATACTCCTCCTCGTCCCTTTGGGATGGGGAGTTTTTTTATTTCCTGGGAAATACTCTTGAAATAAGCTACAAATACGTATGAAATTAGAGGAGGAATTATCAATATGGAATACAAAAATACATTATTGATGCCAAAAACAGATTTCCCAATGCGCGGAAATTTACCGAACAATGAACCGAAAATGCAAGAGAAATGGAACGACATGGACATTAACCAAATGGTTCTTGATCGTAACAAAGATAAAACGCCATATATCTTACATGATGGACCTCCATATGCGAATGGTGAGCTTCACATGGGCCACGCACTAAATAAAGTATTAAAAGATATGATCAACCGTCATCGTTCAATGACTGGTTACTTTGCTCCTTATGTTCCAGGTTGGGATACGCATGGTTTACCAATCGAACATGCTTTAACGAAAAAAGGACATGATCGTAAAAAAATGTCTGTAGCTGAATTCCGTGAATTATGTATGGAATATGCTTATGAGCAAGTTGGAATCCAACGTGAACAATTCCGCCGTATCGGTGTTCGTGGTGATTGGGCAAACCCATATATCACTTTAAAACCTGAATTCGAAGCGCATCAAATCGGTGTATTCGGTCGTATGGCTGAAAAAGGCTATATCTATAAAGGTTTAAAACCAGTTTACTGGTCTCCATCAAGTGAGTCTGCATTAGCAGAAGCAGAGATTGAATATGCTGATGTAAAATCACCTTCAATCTATGTGGCATTCGCTGTTGAAGATGGTAAAAATGTAGTAACACAAGATGAGAGTTTTGTAATCTGGACAACAACACCATGGACAATCCCAGCAAACTTAGGGATCTCTGTAAATCCTGAATATAAATATGTAGTTGTAAAAGTAGAAGATAAAAAATATATCGTAGCAAAAGGTTTACTTGAAACGGTATCTGAAAAATTAGGTTGGGAAAACCCAGTTGTGGATCGTGAAATCAATGGTACTGATTTAGAACACGTTACAGCGAAACATCCATTATTCGATCGTACTTCATTAGTAATGCTTGGCGATCACGTAACACTTGATGCAGGTACTGGTTGTGTTCATACAGCGACTGGTCATGGTGAGGACGATTACCAAATCGGTAAACGCTATGGTTTAGAAGTACTTTCAGTTGTTGATCACAAAGGTGTTATGACAGAAGATACTGGTGAATTCGCTGGTCTATTCTATGACAAAGCAAATAAACCTGTTTGTGAAAAATTAGAAGAAGTTGGCGCATTACTTAGCCTAACATTCTTTGAACACTCATACCCACATGACTGGCGTACGAAAAAACCGGTAATCTACCGTGCAACTCCTCAATGGTTCGCTTCAATCGAAAGCTTCCGTGAAGAGTTATTACAAGCAATCCGTGATACGAACTTCACACCTGTATGGGGTGAAACGCGTCTATTCAATATGATTCGTGACCGTGGTGACTGGTGTATCTCTCGTCAACGTGCATGGGGGGTTCCAATCCCAGTATTTTACGCTGAAAATGATGAGCCAATCTTAAACCCTGAAATCATCAGCCATGTACAAGGATTATTCCGTGAACACGGTTCAAATATCTGGTTCCAAAAATCAGCAAAAGAATTATTACCTGAAGGCTATACACACCCTGGTTCTCCAAATGGTGAATTCACTAAAGAAACTGACATCATGGACGTATGGTTCGATTCAGGTTCAACTCACCAAGGTGTATTAGCTGAACGACCTGAATTACGCTACCCAGCTGATTTATATCTTGAAGGTTCTGACCAATACCGTGGTTGGTTCAACTCATCATTAATCACTTCTGTAGCGATCAATGGTCATGCACCATACAAAGGTTTACTGTCACACGGTTTCGTTTTAGATGGCGAAGGTCGTAAAATGTCTAAATCAATTGGTAATACAATCCTTCCTTCTAAAGTAATGAACCAATATGGCGCTGATATCTTACGTCTATGGGTTTCATCAGTAGATTATACGGCAGATGTTCGTATGTCGATGGACGTATTAAAACAAGTTTCAGAAGTTTACCGTAAAGTTCGTAATACACTTAAATTCTTACACGGTAACTTACATGACTTCAACCGTAAAACGGACTATGTAGCATATGAAGATTTACGAGAAGTCGATCAATATATGTTCATGAAATTACAAAACTTCATCAAAACAGCTCATAATGCATTTGAATCTTATGAGTTTGCAAATGTTTATAAAGCAATGAACAACTTCATCTCTTCAGATCTAAGTTCATTCTACTTAGATATCGCGAAAGATGTGGTATATATCGAAGGTCATGACAACCATGATCGTCGTGCAATGCAATCGGTAATCGCTGATACACTTGATGCATTACTAAAAGTATTATCACCAATCATCCCTCATACAACGGATGAAATGTGGTCTTACTTAGCTGATACTGAAGTGCCATCTGTTCAGTTAACAGATATGCCTGAAGCGGTTGAAAAAGAAAACTTTGCTACATTAGAAGAGAAATGGTCTCGTATCATGGATGTTCGTACGGTTATCTTAAAAGGTTTAGAAGAAGCGCGTAATGCGAAAGTAATCGGTAAATCACTTGAAGCGAAAGTTATTGTGTTCAGCAATGAGCAAACAGTAGCGTTATTAAATGATGCTGCAATCAACTTTGCACAATTGAATATCGTTTCTAAATTTGAAGTTGGTGGATTAGTTGCGGAAGCGCCTGCTGATGCACTAGTTCAAGAAGATATCGCAGTAGTAGTTACAAAAGCTGAAGGTGAGAAATGTGAGCGTTGCTGGACAATCTCTGAAACAGTAGGTTCAAATGAAACACATTCAACTCTATGCGCGCACTGTGCTGAAGTTGTTGAAGAATACTACGCTGACGTAGAATAATTTTCTACCGAGTAGAAGGAGGAATTGCTTTCGAGCAGTTCCTCTTTTTTATTCAGTCCAGATGTAAATCAATCGAATCGTTAATAGCTATCTGCTTTTCGTTTTATAACTATTGTTTTGTTATTGATGCCTTCCAAAAAGAGTTGGTATCGATCGATAAAAGAGGACTCTAGTAAAGCATTGTTAATCTTTTAATCCTGGAATAATCATGTAGCAGAGTCCGCCCTTCTTCCGCTTAAGATGTATAAAGGAATTGGTAAAACTGTGCTTTTTTTGCCCTTTTTTCACATAGTTCAATATTGAAAGAATTAACGAGGACTCCTGCCGAAAAACAAGTGTGAAGCAATCCTTTCTTTGTCTAGCAAATTTACGCTATATGCTATGGGATACTTCAGGTTTTCGGGACCTTCCCAGGTTTAGTGGTGTCTAGCTTGTTCCACTACTCTCTTTGAGTCACTTCGAAAACTCGGGGAAAAGTGGTGGAGCTTTTACTTTTCCTTCGTTTCCTCCAGTGCTCTCGAGAGTCCCGAGTGGAAACGCTTTTCGATTTTACTGTTCCTTCGAATTCTCCAGATCTTCCGCATATGAACGAGCGTTTTGCACTTTTCGATTTTTGTCTAGCTCCGGTGGCTTATCTCTTTGAGTCACTTCGAAAACTCGGACGAAAGTGGTGGGGCGCTTACTTTCGTTTCGTTTTCTGCAGTGCTCTCGAGATAAACGAGCCACTTCCACTTTTCTATTTTTGTCATATCTTTTTTAATAGATGTTTTTCAATCGAACTGGCTATATGGTAAAATAACTATCATGCTGTATAAAACGGAGGACATACTGTGTTTAAATATTATTTAATAGCAATACTTGTCATTATATTGGATCAGCTGACAAAATGGCGTATTGTTGAAACGATGGACGTCGGCGAAGAAATCACAATTTGGGATCCGTACTTATCTCTATATTCGCATCGTAACGGTGGTGCTGCATGGGGAATGTTACAAGGACAAATGTGGCTATTTGCAATCATTACAATTGTGGTCATTATCGGAATCATTTATTATTTCCACAAAGAAGGTAAGGGAAAACCTTTATTCCAAGCAAGTTTAATGATGTTACTAGGTGGTGCAATCGGTAACTTTATCGATCGCGTATTACAAGGTGAAGTTGTCGACTTTGTAAGTGTACTAATTCCGGTAATTAACTATAATTTCCCGATATTCAATATTGCTGATGCAGCACTAACATTAGGTGTGATCACGCTAATAATTTATATTCTTTTCTTCGAAGGAAAAGAACAGAAAAAGGTGAAGTAATGACAGAACAATTTATTATGACAGAAGAACACAAAGGCCAAAGAATTGACAAAGTACTTGGCGCATTACAAGATCAATGGTCTCGTAATCAAGTACAGAGCTTTATCGATGATGGTCATTTATTAGTAAATGGTGGAACAGTGAAGAAAACATACAAGCTAAAAGCTGAAGATGTAATTACAGTAACGCCTCCAGAACCAGAACCATTAGAAATTTTAGCAGAAGATTTACAACTTGAAATCGTCTATGAAGATGCGGATGTATTAGTTGTGAATAAACCAAAAGGTATGGTCGTTCACCCGGCTCCAGGTCATACTACAGGTACTTTAGTGAATGGTCTTATGCATCAAGTAACTGATTTATCAGGAATCAATGGTGTTATGCGTCCTGGTATTGTACACCGTATCGATAAAGATACATCTGGTTTATTAATGGTTGCTAAAAATGATGTAGCGCACGAATCATTAGTACAACAATTAGTTGATAAAACGGTAACGCGTCGTTATACAGCGCTTGTACACGGTCACATCCCTCACGATAAAGGTACAGTTGATGCACCAATCGGTCGCGATAAAAAAGATCGTCAAAAAATGGGCGTTGTGGATACTGGTAAGCTTGCAGTGACACATTTCCAAGTATTAAAACGTTACGGAATTGATTACACACTTGTGCAATGCCGTCTTGAAACAGGTCGTACGCACCAAATTCGTGTGCATATGAACTATATCAACTACCCATTAGTTGGCGATCCTAAATACGGACCGAAGAAAACAATGAATATTGGTGGCCAAGCATTACACGCAGGTGTATTAGGTTTTGTACATCCTCGTACGAACGAGTATATGGAATTCGAAGCACCAATGCCTGCAGAGTTCACTGCCCTTCTTGAAGAAGTAAAATCAAACTACGAAGATTAATTTTCGAAAAGCTATTGACACTTTAAGTCATAACGTACTATACTGATGTCAGTGAAATCTTAATATTCACCTTTAAAGACAGTCCAGAGAGGCTGAAAAGGATGCGAAGAATGTAGGATTACTGTATTCAATTACAGTGTATTTGACATATCTATAAGTATACCTATACCCTCTCGAGCGACTATGCTCGGGAGTTTTTTTATGCCAACAAAGAAGGAGGCGGACAATTTGACGAAAAAAGCAACACTTTTAGATCCAGCAGGAATGAATCGTGCTTTAACACGAATCGCACATGAAATCATCGAGCGAAACGAAGGAATTGACGAGGTCATCTTAGTAGGGATTAAAACAAGAGGCGCTTACTTAGCGAAGCGACTTGCACTGAAAATTAATGCAATCGAGAAGAAAGAAATTCGTGCTGGTGAGTTAGACATCTCACTTTACAGAGACGATCTTTCAGCAAAAACAGCGAACGGCGAAGCACTTGTGAAACAAGTCGACATTACAGACGATGTAACGAATCAAAAAATCGTCCTAGTAGATGACGTACTTTACACAGGTAGAACGGTTCGAGCAGCAATGGATGCTGTAATGGATATCGGTCGACCTTCTCAAATCCAACTTGCAGTATTAGTCGACAGAGGACATCGTGAACTGCCGATTCGAGCAGACTTCGTAGGGAAGAACATCCCAACAGCGAGTAACGAGAGAATCGTCGTAAGCATGACGGAAGTTGATGACGAAGATCAAGTAGGTATTTACGAATAGTAAGAAGAATGTGAGGACATTATAGATATGACAAATACAGTTTTAGATATTCACGACAAGCCAAAAGCTGGCCAACTGATCACACTAAGTTTACAACATATGTTTGCAATGTTTGGCTCAACAATTTTAGTACCAACACTTACAGGATTATCACCGGCAATCGCGTTACTAACGAGCGGAATTGCAACCCTAGTATTCTTACTTGTAACGAGATTTCAAGTACCTGCTTACTTAGGTTCATCATTCGCCTTCATCGCGCCGATTATCGTAGCATCTGAAGCTACTGGCCCAGGAGGAGCAATGCTTGGCGCCATGCTAGTCGGTGTCACATACGGGATAGTATCCTTACTAATCTGGAAAACAGGTTATAAATGGATTATGCGACTTCTACCACCGATTGTGGTTGCACCAGTAATCATGGTCATCGGTTTAGGATTAGCTGTAACAGCAGTAAACATGGCAATGTACGAAAATGCAAACTCTGCTAATCAGATTTACCATGCTTCATATTTTGTACTAGCATTAGTCACTTTAGGCATCGCGATTGTGTTCAACAACTTTTTCAAAGGCGTGTTAAGCACAATGCCAATCTTGCTTGGTATGATCGGCGGTTACATCGCAGCGATTATTTCAGACTTAGTATTCAAAACGAGCTTCATTAATTTCCAACCGATTATGGATGCGAAATTTTTCGAAGTACCGAACTTCTTAATTCCAGGAATTGATTACGACTTCACTTTCACAACGAAAATTGCATTAGCAATGGTGCCGATCGTCATCGTAACGATCTCAGAACATATCGGACATCAGTTAGTGCTAGGAAAAGTAGTCAAACGTAACTTCATTAAAACACCAGGTCTTAACCGCTCTTTACTAGGTGATGGACTAGGAACATTAATCTCAGCATTCATCGGTGGCCCACCGAAGACAACATACGGCGAGAATATCGGCGTACTTGTACTAACGAGAGTATTCAGTGTTTGGGTAATCGGTGGTGCAGCAGTATTCGCCATCATCCTAGCATTCTCAGGAACATTAATGGCAATCGTCGGCTCGATTCCAACACCAGTACTTGGAGGCGTATCGATTCTACTATTCGGAATTATTGCTTCATCTGGTTTAAGAATGTTAGTCGAAAACAAAATTGACTTCGATCACAATCGTAACTTAGTCATCGCTTCAGTCATCTTGATTTTAGGAATCGGCGGAGGAAAATTATTCTTCAGCGAAACTTTCTCAATCGAAGGTATGGCGTTAGCAGCAATTGTCGGTGTCATCTTAAACTTTGTACTTCCAGGTAAGGCGCAGCCGGATCTAGAATTACAAGCAGAAGAAGATCGTGAAAAACTACAACAATAAAAAATAGATTTACCTTTTAAAGATTGCCCAGAGAGGCAAAGAAGGGTGTATCGACTAGAGAAAGAAGTAGCAAATGCGCTACCTCTCTATCTTGTCATATCATTCCTCAAGCCTCCCTCTGTCAATGGGAGGCTTTTCTTTATGAAAAATAACTTAGGGGGACGAACTGAAGATGAAAAATTTACTGTCAATGGACGAAGTGTCGACAACAGAAATCATGCAGATTTTAGAAAGAGCCGCTCAATTTGAAGCTGGCGAACCTTCACAACTAGAGAAAGATTACTACGTTTCAAACTTATTTTTTGAACCAAGTACACGCACAAAAACATCATTTGAATCAGCAGAAAGAAGAATAGGAGCTACAGTTATTCCTTTCGACGCTGGCTTCTCAAGTGTGCTAAAAGGTGAAACATTATATGACACAGTAAAAACGATTCAACAGAGTGGCATTGATGCGGTAGTCATTCGACATAAGGAAGATGCTTATTACGAGCAACTTTTAGGAGGATTAGACATCGCCATCATCAATGCAGGAGATGGGACTGGCCAACATCCGTCACAATCTCTCCTTGATTTGTATACAATATTCAAAGAGTTCGGAAGATTTGAAGGAATCAATGTTACAATTGCAGGTGATGTAGCACATAGTCGTGTCGCAAAATCGGATGCAGTTGCACTTACGAAATTAGGTGCAAACGTCAACTTCGTATGTCCACCAGAATGGCAAGGCGAATTTGACGCTCATTATGATTGGGATCAGCAAATTGAGACGAGCGACGTAATCATGTTGCTACGTGTACAACATGAAAGAGATGCAGCTTATGAAGGATTTACGAAAGAAAGCTACCATGAGCAATACGGCTTGACGATTGACAGAGAGAAGCAAATGAAAGATGGCGCAATCATCATGCACCCAGCGCCGATTAATCGCGGTGTTGAGATTGACACGACATTAGTCGAATGCGAGCGTTCAAGAATTTTTGCACAAATGAAAAATGGCTTGTTCATTCGAATGGCAATACTAGAATTTATTTTAAAGGGGAGAGGCTAACATGACAAAATTACTTAAAAACGTACAAATGTTAAACGCACAAGGTGAACTTGAAAAGAAGGATATTCTAATCGAAAATGGCAATGTAAAAGAAATTAACACAACGATTGAAAATGCTTCAGCAGAAGTAATTGATGGAAAAGGTTTAGTTGTATCCCCAGGATTTGTAGACGTACATACTCATCTACGCGAACCTGGATACGAGCATAAAGAAACGATTGCAACAGGATCTGCATCCGCAGCAAAAGGTGGATTTACAACAATTTGCGCAATGCCAAATACGAATCCTGTACCAGACTCGGTAGAAAACTTAAAACATATTAACAAATTAGTAGAAGAAAGAGCTGTGATCCGCGTTTTACCATACGGTTCATTAACAGTTGCACAATCTGGAGATGCGCGCACTGACTTAGCAGCATTAAAAGAACTTGGAGCAGTTGCATTCTCTGATGATGGTGTCGGTGTACAAGAAGCGGCAACAATGTATGAGCAAATGCAAGATGCAGCGAAATTAGGTATGACAGTCGTTGCTCACTGTGAAGATAACTCATTAATTTATGACGGCGTAATGCACGAAGGTACACGTAATAAGGAACTTGGTCTTCCAGGAATTCCTTCAATCTGTGAATCAGTGCAAATCGCACGAGACGTATTACTTGCCGAAGCAGCAGGTGCTCACTATCACGTATGTCACGTATCAACGAAAGAATCGGTACGCGCAGTACGCGACGCGAAAGCAGCGGGCATCCATGTGACGGCAGAAGTTTGTCCACACCACTTACTACTTGAAGAAATGGATATTCCATCAGACGATGCAAATTGGAAGATGAACCCTCCATTACGTGCGATTGAAGATAAAGATTCACTTCATGCGGCTCTTTTAGACGGTACGATCGACTGTATCGCGACAGATCACGCACCACATACAGTAGAAGAAAAATGCTGTGGTATGGTAGGCGCACCATTCGGTATTGTAGGGTTTGAAACTGCATTCCCCCTACTTTACACGCACTTCGTAAAACCTGGGAAATGGACTTTACAACAATTAATCGAGTGGATGGCTACAAAACCAGCTGAACTATTCAAATTACCTTACGGGAAAATTGAAGTTGGTGCTTCAGCAGACTTAATCTTAATCGACTTAGAAAAAGAACAAAAAATCGATGTAGACGGCTTTGTTTCAAAAGGTCGTAACACACCATTCGACGGCTGGAATGCTCAAGGATGGCCAGTAATGACAATCTATAACGGAAATATCGTTTGGGAGGATGCACAATGACAACTAGAAAATTAATTTTAGAAAATGGCGAAGTATTCGAAGGAACAGCATTCGGTTGTGAAAATGGATCGGATGGAGAAGTAGTATTTACAACAGGTATGACAGGTTATCAAGAGACAATGACTGACCCATCTTTCTGTGGCCAAATTGTAACGATGACGTATCCACTAATCGGTAACTACGGTATGAACCGTGATGATTTTGAAACAATCGAACCTGCAATTAAAGGTTTCGTCGTACATGAATTAGCAAAAACACCATCAAACTTCCGCTCAGAGAGAACGGTTGATGATTTCTGTAAAGCGAAGAACATTCCTGGAATTGAAGGAATCGACACGCGTAAATTAACAAGAATGATCCGTACGGAAGGTTCTGTAAAAGGTTATATCTCAGCTGCTGGCGAAGATGTAAATGTGGAAGAAGTAGTAGCTCGTCTACAAAAAACAGTATTCCCTACGAATCAAGTTGAACAAGTATCAACTAAATCAGCATACCCATCTCCAGGACGCGGCAAAAAAGTTGTGTTAATGGACTTTGGTATGAAGCACGGTATTTTAAGAGAATTAAACAAACGTGATTGTGACGTAGTCGTTGTACCATACAACACAACAGCACAGGAAGTTTTAGCATATAACCCTGATGGCATCATGTTATCAAATGGACCTGGGGATCCAAAAGATGTACCAGAAGCAATCGAAACGATTAAAGGTTTAGTCGGACAAGTGCCAATCTTCGGAATTTGCTTAGGTCACCAACTATTCGCATTAGCGAGTGGCGCAGATTCATTCAAATTGAAATTCGGTCACCGTGGCGCAAACCACCCAGTAAAAGATTTAAAATCAGGTCGTACAGAATTAACTTCTCAAAACCACGGTTACGCAATCGATCCTGAATCACTGAAAGATACAGATTTAGAAATCACTCATGTTGCGTTAAATGACGGTACAGTAGAAGGCGTTAAACATAAAGTACACCCAGTATTCACAGTACAATATCACCCAGAAGCATCACCGGGTCCAGAAGACTCAAACCACCTATTTGACGAATTTATCGAACTAATGAACACAACTGCTGGAAAGGAGCAACAACACAATGCCTAAACGCCATGATATCAAATCCATTTTAGTAATCGGTTCAGGTCCAATCGTAATTGGCCAAGCCGCAGAATTCGACTACGCAGGTACACAAGCCTGTCTTTCTTTAAAAGAGGAAGGTTACCGCGTAATCCTAATTAACTCAAACCCAGCAACGATTATGACGGATACGCAAATCGCTGATAAAGTATATATCGAACCTTTAAGCTTAGAGTTCGTATCAAGAATTCTACGTAAAGAACGCCCAGATGCGATTTTACCAACACTAGGTGGTCAAACAGGTCTTAATATGGCGATTGAGTTACATAACTCAGGCATTTTAGACGAACTGAATATCGAAATTTTAGGAACAAAACTAGATGCGATCAATCAAGCAGAAGACCGCGACCTTTTCCGTAACTTAATGTACGAACTAGATGTGCCAACGCCTGAATCTGAAATTATTCACACAGTGGAAGAAGCGGAAGCATTCGTCAAAGAAATCGGATATCCAGTAATCGTTCGTCCAGCATTCACGCTAGGTGGAACGGGTGGCGGAATTTGTGAGAATGACCAAGAACTTCACGAAATCGTTACTTCTGGATTAAAATACTCACCTGTAACACAATGTTTACTTGAGAAATCAATCGCAGGTTACAAAGAGATTGAATATGAAGTAATGCGTGATTCAAATGACAATGCGATCGTAGTTTGTAACATGGAAAACGTTGACCCAGTTGGGATTCATACAGGTGACTCAATCGTAGTCGCACCATCACAAACAATGTCTGACCGTGAATACCATATGCTACGTAATGTATCGCTAAAAATCATTCGTGCATTAGGAATCGAAGGTGGCTGTAACGTACAGTTAGCGCTTGATCCACATAGCTTCAACTACTACATTATCGAAGTAAACCCACGTGTATCACGTTCATCTGCACTAGCTTCGAAAGCAACTGGTTACCCAATTGCGAAACTAGCAGCAAAAATTGCCGTAGGTCTTACATTAGACGAAATGATCAACCCAGTAACAGGGAAGACGTACGCTTGTTTCGAACCAGCATTAGACTATGTTGTTGCGAAAATCCCGCGCTGGCCATTTGATAAGTTCGAAGGTGCGAAACGTAATCTTGGCACACAAATGAAAGCAACTGGTGAAGTCATGGCAATCGGCCGTAACTTTGAAGAAGCAATGTTAAAAGCAGTTCGTTCACTTGAAACGGGCCATAAGCACTTAGCGATGAAAAATGCTGAAAGCTTAACAGACGAGTGGATTCAAAAACGTGTGACAAAAGCAGGCGATGAACGTCTATTCTTCCTAGGTGAAGCATTACGTCGCGGTGTAACAATCGAAGAAATTCATGAATGGTCACAAATTGACTTATTCTTCTTAAATAAATTCAAAAACATCATCGATCAAGAAGAAGTGCTACGCAATAATGTGAAAGATATTCCAACTTTACGCTATGCGAAGAAAATCGGATTCGCTGATGAAACAATCGGCAATCTTTGGGGTATGACAGAAGGCGAAGTATATGACTTCCGTAAAGAACATGGCATCATCCCAGTGTACAAAATGGTTGATACATGTGCGGCCGAGTTCGAATCAGAAACACCATATTTCTACGGTACTTACGCTGACGAAAATGAATCAATTAAATCAGATCGTGAATCAGTAATCGTACTAGGTTCAGGTCCAATCCGTATCGGTCAAGGTGTCGAGTTTGACTATGCGACAGTTCACTCAGTATGGGCGATTCAAGAGGCAGGTTACGAAGCGATTATTATCAACTCGAATCCTGAAACAGTATCAACTGACTTCTCAATCTCAGATAAATTATACTTCGAACCATTAACAATTGAAGATGTGATGCACATCGTAGACTTAGAACAACCGAAAGGCGTTGTCGTTCAATTCGGTGGTCAAACAGCAATCAATTTAGCGGATCAATTAGAAGCTCGCGGTGTACAAATTCTAGGAACAGCATTAGATGATATTGACCGCGCAGAGTCTCGTGATCGTTTCGAAGCAGCATTGCATGAAATCGGCATTCCACAACCACTAGGCAAAACGGCTACGAATACACCGGATGCAGTAGCAATCGCAGAAAGAATTGGCTATCCAGTATTAGTAAGACCTTCATATGTACTTGGTGGACGTGCGATGGAAATTGTCTACGCAACAGAAGAATTAGAGCATTATATGGCGACAGCGGTTGAAGCTTCTCCAGAACATCCAGTATTAATCGACCGTTATTTAACAGGTAAAGAGATTGAAGTAGACGCAATTTGCGATGGAGAAAACGTATGTATCCCAGGAATTATGGAACATATCGAACGCGCAGGAGTTCACTCAGGTGACTCGATTGCTGTTTACCCGACTCAAAACCTTTCACAAGCTCATTTAGATACACTAGTAGATTACACGACTCGCCTTGCAAAAGGATTGAAAATCAAAGGGTTAATGAATATCCAATATGTCATCTCTGAAGATGTTGTATATGTTATTGAAGTAAACCCACGTGCATCTCGTACAGTACCATTCTTAAGCAAAATTACGGACATCCCTATGGCAAATGTAGCGACGAAAGCGATTCTTGGACAATCAATTATCGAACAAGGCTACCCAACAGGATTAGCACCAATTAAAGATGGCGTATTCGTCAAAGTACCGGTATTCAGTTTTGCGAAACTACGCCGTGTAGATACGACATTAGGCCCTGAAATGAAATCAACAGGTGAAGTAATGGGTAAAGACTCTACGCTTGAAAAAGCACTTTACAAAGGTTTCGTAGCAGCAGGTATGAAGATTGAAGATCACGGTTCAGTATTAATGACTGTATCGGATAAAGATAAAGAAGAAGCAACTGAACTTGCGAAACGCTTCACAAATATTGGCTACAGCATTCTAGCAACACCAGGAACTGCAGCAACATTAGAAGCAGCAGGCGTGAAAACACAAGTTGTCGACAAAATCGGCTCAAACGGCCCAACACTAATCGATGTAATCCAAAAAGGAAACGCACAATTAGTCATCAACACATTAACAAAAGGGAAGCAACCAGCACGTGACGGTTTCAGAATTCGTCGTGAATCAGTTGAAAACGGCGTAGCTTGCTTAACTTCACTAGATACAGCAGAAGCAATCTTAAGAGTAATTGAATCAATGACATTTACAGCAGAAGAAATGTAAGAAAGCGGAGGTGCACGAAACCATGATCCAACAAGAACGTATGAAAGTAGTTCGTCAAAAGCAAATTGCAGATGATATTTTTGAGTTGACCCTAATTGGGCAGCTCACACTAGAGATGAAGCAGCCTGGACAATTTGTTCATATCCGTGTAGAGGATGGCTATGAACCTTCATTAAGAAGACCAATCAGTATTGCAGAAATTGATCATGATGCAATGCAGTTTAAAATGATTTACCGTGCAGGCGGTAAAGGAACGAAAATATTGTCTACGAAAAAAGCCGGAGATGAAGTGGATGTTCTTGGACCGTTAGGGAATGGTTTCCCTGTTGAAGAAGCAGCACCTGGTGAAACAGCTCTATTAGTAGGAGGCGGCATTGGTGTGCCTCCACTATATGAGTTATCAAAACGTCTAAATGAATGCGGCATAAAAACAATTCACGTACTTGGATTCCAAGCAGCGAATAACGTATTTTATGAAAATCAATTTAAAGAATTAGGCGACACATATATCGTCACTGCAGATGGTTCAGCAGGAACGAAAGGTTTCGTAACAGATCTACTAGCAGAAAAAAATCCGAATTTCGATTTATTTTATAGCTGTGGACCAATGCCAATGCTAGGGGCGCTTGAAAAAGCATATCCTGAGAAAAAAGGTTTCCTATCATTTGAAGAGAGAATGGGCTGTGGTATCGGCGCTTGCTTCGCTTGCGTATGTGACACAACGGACGGCGACTATAAAAAAGTTTGCTCGGATGGCCCAGTATTCCCGAGAGGAGTGGTTGCACTATGAGTAATCGTTTAAAAGTGGAGTTACCAGGATTATCATTGAAAAATCCAATCATGCCGGCATCTGGTTGTTTCGGATTTGGCCAAGAATATGCCAACCTATATGATTTAAATAAGCTAGGATCGATTATGATCAAAGCGGCTACATTAGAAAAACGCCGAGGGAATCCAACACCACGCGTAGCGGAAACTTCAGCGGGTATGTTAAATGCGATTGGTTTACAAAATCCAGGTTTAGAGCATATTTTACAACATGAATTACCTTGGTTAGAGCAGTTTGATCTACCGATTATTGCAAACGTAGCAGGTACTGAAACAGCAGATTATGTAGAAGTAGCAAAAGAAATTTCGAAAGCACCGAACGTACATGCTTTGGAATTAAATATTTCATGTCCAAACGTAAAATGTGGCGGAATTCAATTTGGTACAGATCCACAAACTGCGAAGGAACTAACAGCTGCAGTTAAAGCAGTATCAAGTGTGCCAGTATATGTGAAGTTATCGCCAAACGTGACGAGCATTGTCGACATCGCAAAAGCTGTTGAAGAAGGCGGAGCAGATGGCATTACAATGATCAACACATTAGTCGGCATGCGCCTACATGAGAAAACAGGTAAACCAGTCATTGCAAACGGTACTGGCGGATTATCAGGTCCAGCAATTAAACCAGTAGCGATTCGTATGGTTTATGAAGTAAGCCAAGCCGTAAATATTCCAATCATTGGTATGGGCGGAATTTCAAATGTGGATGATGTCATCGATTTCCTTTCAGCAGGTGCAAGTGCAGTAGCTGTAGGAACAGCAAACTTCGTCGATCACTTTGTCTGTCCAACGATTATCGAACAACTACCAGCGAAGTTAGATGAACTTGGCTATGACAATATTACGCAAGTAATTGGAAGGAGCCACCGTTAAGATGAATACAAATCCAATTATTGCATTAGATTTATCAAGTAAAGCTGAAGTGGTGAATTTTCTTCAGCAATTTAATGAGCCTCTTTTCGTAAAGGTCGGGATGGAACTTTATTATCAAGAAGGACCAGAAATTATTAAAGTGATTAAAGAAATGGGTCACGATATTTTCTTAGATTTAAAATTGCATGATATCCCGAATACGGTGAAATCAGCGATGAAAGGTTTGGCTAAATTAGGGGTGAATTTAGTCAATGTACATGCTGCAGGAGGTTCAGCGATGATGAAAGCAGCGATGGAAGGTTTAGTCGAAGGAACGCCTGAGGGCCAAGAGCGACCGGCTTTAATCGCAGTTACACAACTGACATCAACTACTGAAGAACAAATGCAGCAAGAGCAAAATATTCAAACAAGTCTAGACGCATCTGTTCTAAACTATGCGATCTTAGCAAATAGTGCAGGATTAGATGGTGTTGTATGTTCAGTACTTGAGGCAAAAGTAATTGCTGAAGCATGTGGCGATGAATTTTTCAAAGTAACGCCGGGCATTCGTTTAGCAGGTGGAGAAGCGCATGATCAAAAACGTGTAGCGACACCACAATTCGCCAAATCAGAAGGTTCTACTCAAATCGTTGTCGGTAGAGCAATTACAAAAGCTGAAAATCCAGTTTCAGCATATGCAACAGTAAACCAACTATGGGGAGGAAATCAATAATGGCAATTCAACACGATGTAGCAAAAGGTATGTTAGAAGCAGGTGCAGTAGAATTACGTCCTAATGATTTATTCACTTGGGCTTCAGGTATTAAATCGCCAATCTACTGTGATACGCGCTTAACGATTTCTTATCCAACAGTACGTACTACGATTGCAAAAGGATTAGCGAAATTAATTCAAGAGAAATTCCCAACTTGTGAAGTAGTAGCGGGTACTGCAACTGCAGGTATTCCTCACGCGGCGTGGGTAGCAGATCTTTTAGAACAACCAATGGTATATGTGCGCTCAAAACCAAAGGATCACGGTCGCGGCAAACAAACAGAAGGCAAATTCCAAGAAGGCGCTAAAGTCGTTGTAATCGAAGATATCGTATCGACAGGCGGTTCTTCAATTAATGCGGTAGAAGCACTTCAACGCGAAGGTGCTGAAGTTCTAGGGGTAGTATCTGTATACTCTTACTTACTTCCAGCAGCGATTGAAAACTTTGAAAAAGCTGGCGTACCTTACTTCAGCCTTTCAAACTTCGAAGCACTTGTAGAAGCAGCAGAAGAAACTGGCACAATTGAAAAATCAGACATTCCGGGATTATTAACTTGGTACGAAGATTTAAAAGCTGGTAACTTAAAATAAAATTGTTTAAAAACGAGCGAGATTTTATTTCAGAAATGAAATGAATCTCGCTTTTTAAGTGCCTCAACAATCAAATTTCAATGTAAAATTATACCATAATCGTGACGAATTCAGCAAACATGTTCAAGTCGAGTGAGAATACATATCTTTTTATTGAGAAAACCTTTAAGATATAGAGAGTAATTTAACTCGTTAATATAAGGAGATAATAATATGACAGCAACAGCAGAACAACTTAAAAGTAAAAAAGTAGCATGGGTTTTATGGTTCTTCTTAGGTATGTTTTTTGGCGCACACCGTATGTATCTGAATCGTATGGGTAGTGGATTATTCACTATGTGTGTAGGTTTCTTCGCATTTATTACATCATTACTTGCATTTAGTTTCTACGTATTTATCTTTTTAGCTATTTGGTGGATTATCGAAGCTTTCCGTTTAAACAAAATGGTAGATGCTGAAAATGAATTCATCTTAAATGGTGGACTAGAAGATCAAGATTAATATTGATTTTATTCACGGGCCTGTGCAAATACTGTACAGACCTGTTTTTTTATTGAAATTTAAGTCTAAATTGTTTATACTAAAAACCAAGTTTAATAGTAGGATTTATAAGGGGTGAAAGGTGAAGATGGAAGAGTTTCAAATAAACACACAGACAAAAATGGGTAGAGTTACTTTAAAAGTAATGGATTTACATAGACAGACTTCATTTTATGAACAAGTAGTCGGCTTAAGAGTAATCGAAAGAACTGCTGAATACGCTTTGTTAGGGGTTGCAGAGCAAGAAGTTTTGATCGAATTAAGAAAGACAGCTGAAAAGGAACAACCGGCAAAAGGCACTGGGCTATATCATATCGCTTTTCAATTACCGACGAGAGAAGCATTTGCAACGAAGTTTTTTGAAATCCTTCGTAATAAGACACCGATTGATTGCCCTACTGAACAAGCAAGTAGATATCCACATTTTGATCGAATTATACCGATTTCGAGGTTAGATAGCGCGAGCGACCACGGTTATAGCGAGTCAATTTATTTACATGACCTTGAAGCGAATGGTATTGAAATATATGTAGAAAGACAAAATCCGACTGAAATTAGTGGGAATCATCCACTGAATTTTAAAGAATTAGCAGTCATTGCGAATGAAGAAAGTGATGGGAAATTACCGAAGCAAACGACAATTGGTCATATTCATTTACGTGTCAGTAAATTTGAAGAAACAGTTGATTTCTATTCACAAGTGCTAGGATTTGAATTGCGAGATTTAACGGATGATACTTTTTCTGTCGCATCAGATCGTCGCCACCATCATATTGCTGGGAATACGTGGTCAGGGGAAAATATTGCCCAGCCATTAGCGATTCATTCTGGATTATATCAATTCGAAATTGTTTTACCAGATGAGCAATCTTTGGATGAATTAAAAAATCATGTGAAGCAATTTGTACAAATGCAAGAGGCTCAAACTGGTTTCATCGTCAAAGATCCGAGTGGGAATCAAATATTTATTTCTAGAAATTAATTGGAAGAGAACTCTTTGATTTAAAAGGGCTTCTCTTCTATTTTTGTGTTCTTAAAGACTTAAAGTGTTATAAAAATTAAGTATTAAAAGTTATAAATTTGTAATTATGGGGTAACATATTTAGGAAGATAAAACAAGGGAGGTGGAACGCCACTGAGCGACAATTGGAAAAGTGGTTCAAGTCGTCTAAATCTATCTAAAGCACAGATGAAAATCTATGAACGATATAGGAAGAGAACGGCAAGAGCATATTTTTCATGGTTGATCTTAGGGATTTTAGGTCTTCATCGCTTTTATGTGGATTGGTCTTGGAGCGGGTTGTCGATGTTACTCATGTTTATGGTAGGAGTAGTATTCTTTTCTATATTTATTGGGAAGTTAATTTTAGCGGCGCTCACTTTATGGTGGTTATGCGATTTAATTTTATTGCCAATGATGATCAGGAAAGAGAACGAGCGTTTAAAAATCTCGTTGTAAATTTCGAATAAATTAAATTCTACGTCTATTTCCCGTTCATGGGCGAACATGAGCGGGATTTTTTTGTTCAAAAAAACATCACCGCCTGAGAGAAGCGATGATGTGATGATTAATTTTTTTGTAATTGCATAACTAATTCTTCATCGGGTGTGACGAAGACTGTTTTCTGTTCGAAGTAGATGACGAAACCAGGTTTAGCACCACTAGGTTTTTTCACTTGCTTCACTTCCGTGTAATCTACAGGGACTGAGGCAGACTCACGCGCTTTACTGAAGTATGCAGAAAGTGTAGCAGCTTCTAGAATTGTTTGCTCATCAGGTGCATCTGAATGGATGACTACGTGTGAGCCGGGGATGTCCTTCGTATGCAACCAAGTTTCCCATTTACGCGCGATTTTGAACGTAAGATAATCGTTTTGCTTATTATTTTTGCCGACGGAAATTTCAATACCTGTTGATGATACATATTTTTCTGGCGTTGGTTTCGTAGGCTTTTTACGGCGTTTTGATTTCTTCAGTTTCATATAACCTTGTTCAGCAAGCTCTTCACGAATTTCTTCGATATCAGCAGGTGAAGCTTGTTCAACTTGTTGTAAAAGCATTTCAAAATACGTAATGTCCGCTTTGGCAATTTGAATTTGTTCTTCAACTTTCACTAAAGCGTTTTTAAATTTATTATATTTCGCGTAGTAGGCTTGCGCGTTTTCGATTGGTGATTTGCGTTCGCTTAATTGAATCGTCACTTTCTCGCCAGTTTCACTATAATAATTGTCGACGGTTACTTTTGAAGCACCTTTTTCGAAATTATAAAGATTCGCCATTAATAACTCGCCATACAGTTGGTATTCTTCAAGATTTTGCGCGCGTTTTAAATCTTGGTCTAATTTTTTTAGTTTATGTTTTAATTTTTGAATTTCAGCTTGTAGCCAATGCTCTAAATCGCCTGCTTGTTGTTTTACGCGATCGCGTTCAGCTCTAGCGAAGAACACTCGATCAAGTAAAAGACTAAGCGTGTCATACGTTGTTTTTTTCTCATCAAATGACAGTAAATCATTCGGAGAGAAAATCGTTTTACGACCTTTTTCTAAATAAGTCGGCTGCGTCCCACCATCAACGAATTGTTGGATGAATGGCTTGAATAAATCTTTAAGTGGCGCTTGTTGAAGCTGCGCACGCGTGACAAGTTCAGTCGCGTGTAAACGAGAGAAACCGACGAAATGCTGCATAATATCATCTTCATTGCGAATTTCATCGAAGAAAGTGGCGATTTCCTCATCACTTGCACTGACAGGATTCACTTTATCCTGACTTGGCGGTGCGATATATTCTGACCCAGGTAATACAGTACGGTAGCTGTTCACTGAAGGCGATAAATGTTTTAAACTATCGACGATTTTATTCGTCACAGCATCGACCATAATTAAGTTACTATGACGGCCCATAATTTCAGCGAAAAGAATACGCGTAATTGGATCGCCAATTTCATTTTTACTTGAGATTGTAATCTTAATAATTCGGTCAGCATCTAATTGTTCAATATTTTCGATGAAGCCACCTTCGACATGTTTACGAAGGAGTGAGCAAAACATCGGTGGTTCTGGTGGATTTTCGATTACTTGTTCCGTCATATGAACACGAGCGTAAGTAGGGTGAATCGAAAATAGAAGTTTTTGGTTTGCGCCATTTGCACGGATTGTGAAAATTACTTCCTGCGCATTTGGTTGATGTATTTTGGCGATTCTGCCAGAAACGAGCTGTTGAAGCTCTTTCGTCATTGCGATTGTAAATAGTCCATCATATGCCATAATAATTCCTCTTTCACATACATTTTTAGTACATTCAGTGTACCATGAAATCCTTCTATATGAAGAAGATGAAGGTCGCTGTAAATTAATTAATTGGTTATTTTGCTAAAAAATATTGACTATACCTATTATTTCCTGTTTAATTAGTTTGTTTTGAAAATTCAATTTAGAAAAGGAATGTGATTGATGAAAAGAAGGTTTGGTTTTTTCATGCTCGTACTATCAATGATGCTAGTGCTAGTGGGCTGTAACTCAGCAACTCAAAAAGATGAGGCTGAACAAAGTAAGAAAGAAACAAATGAAGACAAGTTTTTAAATAAAGTTGATGAGCATTATGCTTATGAATTTGCGAAAAGTTTAGAGCAATTTAAGACGAATGACAAGTTAGGATATCGAACTGCAGGTTCAGAAGCGGAACTTCAAACCGGCGAACATATTCAAAAAGAGATGAAGAAGCTCGGTTTGCAAGAAGTGACGAAAGATGAAATTACAGTAGATTCTTGGACTTTTGAAAAAGCTGACTTAACTTTCAAAAATACTAAAGATGCTAAAGAAGTTGCGGTGCTAGGTGGTTATCAAATTAATTTTGATACGAAAGGTTCGAAGGAATTTGAAATTGTCTATGCGAACCGAGGAACTGCGAAGGATTTAGAAAATTTAGATGTAAAAGGCAAGTTAGTTTTAATAGATATTAATCAACGTGAAGATTGGTGGATTAACTATCCATCTTATCAAGCGCATTTAAAAGGTGCTGCAGCTGTAATTGCGGTACAAAATGGCGGCTATGCTGAAGTAGATGATTCAGCATTGAATGCACAAGATATTTGTGGTCCAGATGATGCGCCGGCATTCTCGATGTCACGTAAAAATGCAAAAGAATTGAAGAAAGTATTAAAAGCGAATAATAATTCGGTAAAAGTAAGTTTAGATGCGAAATCAACAGTGAAGATGGATCAACCAACGTATAATTACTACGGTAAAATCGAAGGTACAAATAAGGAATCATATATTTTATTATCTGCGCATTATGACTCTTATTTCGACGGATTCCAAGATGATAATTCAGCGATTGGTTTAATGTTAGGTATTGCAAAAGCAATGAAGGAAACAGGCTATAAACCAGAGAAAACAATTATTTTCAATGCATTGGCTGCGGAAGAATGGGGCGTATCGAATACGCGTTATGACTGGTCAACAGGTGCATTTAATCAAATTTTCAACGTACATCCTGAATGGGCGAAACAAACTTTTGCCAATATTAATTTTGAATTACCAGCATTTGAACATATGGATGCAAATGAAATCCGCTCGGTATATGAGTTCAAAGATTTCTTAACGGATTTTGCGACAACCGTTCCTAAAGTGAATGGTATTTATAAAGATGGCATTAAAGTAGTAACACCACTACAAACTTGGTCGGATGATTTTTCATTCTCGATTGCAGGGATTCCAGCAATTCGAAATGACTTCCAAGATAGCCAATTCATGCATACGCACTATCATTCACAATATGATGATCAAGAAACGTATAATAAAAAAGTTATGAAATATCATATGAATATGTATGGAACACTTGCGATGCAATACGATAAACAAGCTGTAACACCATTACATTTCACAACACGATTAGATGAAATGCAAAAAACAATCGATAAAAAAGTGAATGGACAAAGTGATGAGTTAGAAAAAGCGATTGCACAGACAAAGGAATTAGCAGTAGCGAATGATAAAAAAGTAGATGAAGTGAATGCTTCTTATAAAAAAGCGTACGAAGCAGGAGATATGAAAGAAGCTCAAAAGATTTTAACAGATCACAAAGTTTTAAACGATCAACTACTTGCGACATTCAAACAAGCACAAGATGATTTAGTTCGTCTAACTTGGGAAGATGAAGTGATTTTCCCGCATGAACATGCACAAAATAATATCACGAATTTATCGAATGCAATCACAGTTTTAAAAGCAGGGAAAGTGACGAAAGCTCTTGATGATTCACTGTATTTAATCGATAACAACTGGTATGCATATGACTTCGAAAAAGAAGTGTATGATTACTTCACAAATTACGTGACGGATCAACCAACTGACCGCCTAATGTGGGGAGCGGGTCGCATCGTCGGTCATGAAGATTTATACGATGTCATCCATTCGCTACAAAGTAAAAAAGATGGTGACGATGTGAAGACGGAAATCGCATCGTTAGAAAAAGCGTTAGAAACGCAAAAAGTACTATTAAAGAAAACAAATAATGAAGAAATCCAAAGTTTAGAGAAATTACAACAGCTTTTAAAAGCTAAGTAGTAGAAGTTGGATTGAACCTCGAATCGAAAATGATTCGAGGTTTTTTTATGTTAAAAGCATTTTTCACATTGGTCACAATAAAAGCATATTTCCATAGTTTTAAAAACTTACTTGAAAGAAATAGTGCGCCACTTGTCCGCAGAAAGCATTCGCTAGTTATGAAAAATTGAAAAACTAGATGGATAACAAATACAAACAGATAAAATAAATCTAAAATTTGAAACCGTTTTTTTCAAATTGTCGAAGAAAAGGACAAGCAAAACGAATAAAACATATGATATAATTAATCTATTATGCAAAGAAGGATGTGACTGACCTTGGTGCGAAGTATGACTGGTTTTGGCAGGGGTGTCACAATGACGGAACAATTTCAGCTCACGGTTGAGATTCGCTCCGTAAATCATCGGTTTTTAGAAGTGTCTACGAAGTTCCCAAAGGAATGGGTAGAAGCCGAGATTCATACTAAGAAGCTACTATCATCTTTACTCTCAAGAGGGAAATTAGATGTATTCGTACATGTAAAGCAGAACGAACAACAAGCGCCGAAAATCAAAGTGAATTTACCAACCCTACTCGCGTATAAAGAAGCGAGAGAAGAAGTGAATAGCATTTTACCTTTAACAAAGGAATGGTCAATGCAAGAAATATTAGCCATTTCGGATGCTTTGATTGTTGAATCAGCTGAAACACCAAATGAAGTAATTTTACAAGCTGTGAATATCGCAGTGGATGAAGCAGCGCAATCGCTCATTTCGATGAGAGAACGAGAAGGTCAGCAACTATACGAAGTTGTCAAAGGATTTAGAGCAGAACTTATGCAGCATATTGAGGACATACGCCAAGTATCATCTCAAGCTGTCGATAAGTATCGTCAAAAGCTCCTGCAAAGACTACAAGAATTTACGACGAGTGAAGTCATTGAAGACCGTTTATTAACGGAGATTGCAGTGTTTGCAGAGAGAGTAGATATTGCAGAAGAATTGGATCGACTGACGAGCCATTTTGAACAATTAGCAGAAACATTGAATGAAACTGGTCCGATTGGCCGAAAATTAGATTTCCTCTCACAAGAAATTCATCGAGAGATCAATACAATCGGTTCTAAAAATCAATCATCAGTTGCTTCAATAGCAGTTGTACAAGCAAAATCTACACTTGAAAAATTGAGAGAACAAGTACAAAATATTGAATAATTATGTTATTAGTAGTATCATTAATTATTTGTAACGACAAGGAGATAAAATGAGAAAAGAACGTGGATTACTGATTGTATTATCAGGCCCTTCAGGTGTCGGAAAAGGCACTGTACGTAAGGAACTGTTCTCACAACCAGATACGAATTATGAATATTCAATTTCAATGACGACACGCAAAGCTCGCGAAGGCGAAGTGGATGGCGTGGATTATTTCTTCAAAGATAAAGAAGATTTTGAAGTATTAATCGAGCAAGGTAAATTGCTTGAGTATGCTCAATACGTTGGAAACTATTATGGAACACCGATTGACTACGTTAATCAAACTTTAGATGCTGGGCGCGATGTATTTTTAGAAATAGAAGTACAAGGTGCGACTCAAATTCGTGAAAAAGTTCCGGATGGTCTATTTATTTTCTTAGCTCCTCCAAGTCTTTCTGAACTACAGAGCCGCCTTGTCGGTCGTGGTACAGAGACAGAGGATGTTATTGCGAATCGTATCGCAGCTGCAAATAAAGAGCTTGAAATGATGAATTTATATGACTACGTTGTCGAAAACGATGAAGTTACATTAGCTTGTGACCGTATAAATTCAATTGTTGTTGCTGAACATTGCCGACGTGAACGAGTGGAAAAACAATATTTAGCGATGCTAAAAGGAGAGTAATATAACATGTTATATCCATCAGTAGATAAATTAAAAACTAAAATCGATTCAAAATATTCTTTAGTGAGCCTTGCATCTAAACGTGCGCGCGCTATGCAAGAAGGTAGTTCAGAACGCCTTTCTTCATATGAATCACACAAAAACGTAGGGAAAGCGCTTGAAGAAGTAGCTGCTGGCGTTTTAACTCAAGTAAAACAAGATGAAAAAGCAATTTACGAGGATGAAGTTTAATCTCGAGACGGCAGAGAGAGGCTCCCAGAGAAGATGATTCTTTGGGAGCTACTTTTGTATAAATAGAACAATTTTGTAAAAGGACAGAGAGGATGAATCAAATGTTAACGAATAAAAAAATCTTACTTTGTGTAACAGGTGGAATCGCCGTTTATAAAGCGGTTGCCCTAGTTAGTAAATTAACGCAAGCGGGTGCAACTGTAAAAGTGATCTTGTCGGAATCAGCGATGGAATTTGTTCAACCATTAAGCTTTCAAGTGATGAGTAAAAATGATGTGTATTTCGATACTTTTGACGAAAAAGATTCATCTGTCATCGCACATATTGATCTGGCGGATTGGGCGGATTTAATTATAGTAGCCCCTGCAACAGCTAATTCAATTGGCAAACTAGCAAATGGTATTGCAGATAATATGATTACGACAACATTATTAGCCGCGACTGCACCAGTATGGATTGCACCAGCGATGAATGTACATATGTATGATCATCCTGCGGTTATTCGAAATATAAATCAACTTGCTGCGGATGGTTACCAATTCATAGAACCATCAGAAGGCTATTTAGCTTGTGGCTATGTTGGTAAAGGTCGATTAGAAGAGCCTGAAAAAATTACTGCATTAGCTTCGAAATTTTTTGAACCGAAAGAGCAGCCTTTAAAAGGAAAAAAAGTCATTGTCACAGCTGGCCCAACTAGAGAACGCATTGATCCAGTACGCTATTTAAGTAATTTCTCGACAGGTAAAATGGGATATGCAATGGCGAAAGCAGCGCGTGGTCTAGGCGCAAATGTCACGCTTGTTTCAGGGCCTGTCGCTTTAGCAAAACCAGCAGGAATCAATGTTGTAGATGTAGAAAGTGCTGAGGAAATGCTTCAAGCGGTGCTAGCGGAATACGATGACTGTTCGATTGCGATTAAAACGGCAGCGGTAGCAGATTACCGTCCGAAAAATCAAATGGGTCAAAAGATGAAGAAACAAGAAGGCGATGCAGCCATTGAGTTAGAAAGAACGACAGATATCTTGAAAACTCTCGGTGAGAGAAAACAAAATCAGTTGTTAATTGGTTTTGCTGCTGAAACAAATGATGTCCTACACTATGCTGAAGGTAAGTTGAAGAAGAAAAATGCGGATTATATCGTGGCGAATGATGTATCTAAAACGGATCGTGGATTTGGTGCAGATGAAAATACGGTAACGATTGTCGGCAAGAATGATTTTCTAAAAAGCTACCCTTCGGAAAATAAAGAGCAGTTAGCGAAAAAGGTTTTGGCAGACATTATTAAAAGAGAAGGGCTTTAATAATGATTGCTCAAGTGATCGTCGATGTATCGGCGTATCCAGTAGACAGACCTTTTGACTATCTTGTCCCGCAAAATATGGAGCAACTGATCGAAGCTGGGTGTCGTGTCAAAGTACCTTTTGGTCATCGTGATGTTTTAGGGTTTGTCGTTGGATTTGTAGATGAGACAGACGTTCCTCAAAATAAGTTGAAGCAAGTTTCAAAACTATTGGACATTGAACCAGTTATTACTGAAGAAATGTTAGCGATGTCAAAATGGATGACGCATAAAACGCTTTGCTATGAAATTGATGCGCTTCAAGTCATGCTACCTTCTGCTTTACGTGCAAAATACGAAAAGAACGTACAGTTACTCGTTGAACTTAATCAAATCGATCCACAATTAGCTGCTCAATTTGGTCAAAAAACGGTCGTTCCTTATAAGAAATTCGAAAATGCTCAACTTCTTGAAGTGTTGAAATCTTCTATTAAAAAGCAGCAACTTCAAACTGTGACAGTCGTAAAACAGCAAGGAAAGATGAAATCTGTTCGTAAATTTGAGGTGCAGGATGATGCACAACAATTACAAACGATTAATGAACAACTTTCGAATCGTGCGAAAAAGCAAAAACAAGCGATTGAATGGCTTTCAAATCATATTGGCGAGCGTTTTACACCACAGGAATTACTGAAACAAGCGGGGATTTCAGCATCTGTTTTAAAAGCGATTGCGGAGTTAGGTGTTGGACGATTTATTGATGAAGAAACGTACCGTGATCCATTTTCTCACGAAGTAGGGCATACGAAAGCACTTCAATTAACGGAAGAGCAATCGACTGCGCTGAGTGATATTACAACGACGATGAATCAGCAAAAAGCAACTACATTCCTACTGCATGGCGTTACGGGTAGTGGTAAGACGGAAGTTTATTTACAAGCTATTCAAAAAACTATTAATGAAGGCAAGGAAGCGATCGTACTCGTTCCTGAAATTTCATTAACGCCAATGATGACGGAACGATTCCGCGGAAGATTTGGTGAATTAGTAGCGGTTATGCATAGTGGCCTGTCGCAAGGTGAGAAATATGATGAATGGCGTAAAATCCAAAGAGGCGAAGTGAAAGTAGTTGTAGGTGCGCGATCGGCTATTTTTGCACCATTTACAAATGTTGGCCTCATTATATTAGACGAAGAACATGAATCGACTTATAAACAGGAGGATACGCCTCGCTATCATGCGAGAGATGTCGCAATTTGGCGTAGCGAATTTTATAACTGTCCGGTTATTTTAGGTAGTGCTACACCAGCTTTGGAAAGTTTTGCGAGAGCGCAAAAGGGTGTTTATCATTTACTCAGTTTGAAACAACGCGCGAAATCACAAGCGCTACCGGTTGTTGAAATCGTCGATATGCGAGATGAATTGCATAAAGGAAATCGTTCGATGTTTTCGATTAGTTTAGCGGAAGCAATACGCCAAAGATTGGAAAGAAAAGAGCAAATGGTTCTCTTTTTAAACCGACGTGGATATTCATCGTTCGTTTTATGCCGAGATTGTGGTACAGTGGTACAATGTCAAAATTGTGATATTTCACTTACCTATCATAGAAGTTCTGAAAAATTAAGATGCCATTACTGCGGCTATGAAGAGCATGTGCCAACTGAATGCCCAGAATGTCAAAGTGAGCATATTCGATTTTTTGGGACAGGTACGCAGAAAATCGAGAGCGAAATTTACAAAGTTTTCCCAGAAGCACGTGTCATTCGTATGGACGTAGATACGACAAGACAAAAAGGTGCGCATGAACGATTATTGGAAGATTTCGGTGCAGGTAAGGCAGATATACTTTTAGGAACGCAGATGATTGCGAAAGGATTAGATTTTCCAAACATTACATTGGTTGGTGTCATGAGTGCGGATACTTCATTGAACTTACCAGATTTCAGAGCTGCTGAAAAAACGTATCAATTATTGACGCAAGTAAGTGGCCGTGCTGGCAGACATGAATTACCGGGAGAGGTTATAATTCAAACTTATACGCCTGAACATTACGCGATTGAATTAGCACAAGCGCAGATTTTCGAGCCTTTTTATGATCAAGAGATGACCTTGAGAAGAAGATTCGCATATCCGCCATATTTCTATGTTGTCCTTATTCAAATTAGTCATGAAGATGTGATGAAAGCAGCAGAGTATGCAGGTTTAGCAAGTGATTTCGTGAGACAGAATTTGTCGAATCAAGTACAGCTTATTGGACCAACTGCGGCATCAATCAGTCGCATCCAAAATAGATATCGCTACCAATGTTTGATAAAATATAAAAGAGAACCTCAATTGAATGACGTTTTGAAAAAATTAATTAAGTTATACCGTACAGATTGGATTAAGAAAGGTGTCTTAATGACAGTTGATTTAGACCCATCATCCTTCTAGTACGTTAGAAAAGAGGAAAATAAATTGCTATTAACAATTATTGAAAACCCAGCAGAGGTGTTATCAACATCTGCAAAAGAAGTTACAAAATTTGATGAGAAATTAGCTACGCTTCTTGATCATATGTATGAAACAATGGTTGAGTCTGATGGAGTTGGAATCGCAGCTCCTCAAGTAAACGAAGGCATCCGCGCAGCGGTACTTGAATTAGGCGAAGAGCGTGAAGTATTAGAAGTTATCAACCCAGTAATTACGGAGTATTCTGTTGATACGAATGTTGATTTAGAAGGTTGCCTAAGCTTCCCAGGACTTTTCGGAGAGGTAGAGCGTTCAAACGGTGTACGTGTAGAAGCACAGGATCGTGACGGTAACCTATTCCAAATTGAAGCATATGATTATGACGCGCGCGTTCTGCAACATGAAATCGATCATTTAAATGGTATTCTTTTTGATTCTAAATTAATTCGCATTTTAACGGATGAAGAATTGGAGCAATTATACGCTGAGGAGGAAGAATAATTATGACATCCATCGTATTTATGGGAACACCTCAGTTTTCTGTACCCGTTCTACAAATGTTACATGATGAAGGTTATGACATTAAAGCAGTTGTTACACAGCCAGATCGTCCAGTAGGTCGCAAGCGTGTACTAACGCCTCCACCAGTAAAAGCAGCGGCTGTAGAATTAGGCTTACCTGTTATTCAACCTGAAAAGTTACGCGGTTCTGAAGAATTACAAGAAATTATCGCTTTAAATGCTGATATTGTTGTAACAGCAGCTTTCGGTCAAATTTTACCGAAGGAATTACTTGATGCGCCAAAATTGGGTTGTATTAATGTTCATGCTTCATTACTTCCGAAATACCGTGGTGGCGCGCCCATTCACCAAGCTGTCTTAGATGATGAATCAGAAACAGGCGTAACGATTATGTATATGGCTGTGAAATTAGATGCAGGAGATATTATTTCTCAAAAATCTATGGCGATTGAAGACCATCATACAACAGGTCAATTATTTGATGAACTCAGTATTATTGGACGCGATCTATTGAAAGAAACATTACCTAAAATCATCGCAGGTACGAATGATCGTATCGTTCAAGATGAAAGTAAAGTGACTTTTGCCTCGAATATTTCTCGCGAACAAGAACGTATTGATTGGTCGAAAAATGCACGTCAAATCTTTAATCAAGTACGTGGCTTAAATTCATGGCCGGTTGCTTATACAACTTTAAATGACGAAAATGTAAAACTGTGGGCAACGAGAGTTTCAGAAGAAAAAACAACTGAAGCACCTGGTACAGTTATTGCAAAATCGAAGAAATACTTCACTGTTGCGACAGGAGAAGGTCAAGCACTAGACATTCTAGAATTACAACCAGCAGGTAAAAAAGCGATGCCAGCAGTCAATTATTTGAATGGTGTAGGATCAAAATTGGAGATTGGGGATCACTTTGAATGAGCAAAATAAAAACTGAGAAAAAACGTGAAAGACAAGCAGCACACGCTGAGAGAAAAGCGAATAAGAAAAAAGCTAAACCAGCAATTTGGGATGGTAATGTTCGTGATGCCGCTTTAACAATTCTATTATCTGTTGATCAAAATCAAGCTTATAGTAACTTGTTATTGCACCAAACGATCGAAAAATACAAAATCGACAAAAAAGACCGTGGTTTATTAACGGAATTAACTTACGGTACTTTGCAATACAAAATGACTTTAGATTTCTATTTAGAGCCATATGTACGCGGGAAATTAGATGAATGGGTTCGTTGGTTATTACGTTTATCACTTTATCAAATCGCCTATTTGGACAAAATTCCAGACCATGCGGCTGTAAATGAAGCAGTTGAGATTGCGAAACACCGTGCGCGTCACCGTGGTGTAAGTGCTACAGTGAATGGTATTTTACGTTCAATTTTACGTGAAGGTGTTCGTGATACAACTTCGATTAAAGATGATGCAACACGTATTTCGATTGAAACAAGTCATCCTGAATGGTTAGTACGCCGTTATATCGAAGGCTTCGGTTTTGAGAAAACGGAAGATTTATTAATCGAAAATAACTTCCCACCACTTCAAACTGTACGTGTGAATAGCATGAAGGCAGATACAACAAAAGGTCTTGAAACACTATGGGCAGAAGAATATTCTGTAAAACGTAGTAGTACAATTCCTGAATGTCTTCATATTATCGAAGGTCAACCAGCACGTTCAAAAGCTTTTGCAGATGGTGTTATTACGATTCAAGATGAAAGTTCAATGATTCCTGCATATGCTTTAGATGTGAAACCAGGTATGCGCGTATTCGATATGTGTGCAGCACCAGGTGGTAAAACAACGCATATTGCGGAAAAAATGAATAATGAAGGTGAATTAATCGCGACAGATTTACACCAGCATAAAATGAAGTTAATTCAACAAAATGCAGATCGTCTTGGCCTGTCAGTTATTAAACCAGAAGTTTTAGATGGCAGAAAAGCAAAAGATCATTTCGAAAAAGAATCATTCGACCGTATTTTGGTAGATGCACCATGTAGTGGATTAGGTGTCATTCGCCGTAAACCAGATATTAAATATACGAAATCAGTTGAAGACTTCGCGTCATTACACGCTATTCAACTAGATTTATTAGATTCTGCTTACGAATTATTAAAAGTTCAAGGCAAAATGGTTTACAGTACGTGTACAATTGATAAAATGGAGAACGACGGAACGGTTGAAGCGTTTTTAGCAAAACATCCAGATATGGAACTTGCGCCGGTTGAAAATGCACCAGAAGCATTACCACAATTACGTGAAAATGGTATGATGCAAGTATTCCCTCAAGACTTCAACAGTGACGGATTCTTTGTCGCAGCATTCGTGAAAAAAGGGTAATTTTTTTAAATAAACTAAGTGCTGAACAGGCATTGCCTCTAAGCCAAAATGTTAGGAGATTCCAACAGTGGAACAAGAAAATTTAAAACCAGTAACAGAAAAGAAACGTGTCAAAAAAGAAAAACCAGTCTTAAGAGAATCAATTTACTCACTTTTACCTGAGCAATTAGAGCAATGGTTAAAAGATAATGGGGAAAAAGGATTCAGAGCAAAACAAATCTATGATTGGTTATATGTCAAACGTGTTTCTACTTTTGAAGATATGTCAAACCTTTCAAAAGAACTTCGTGATAAATTAGCTGAGAGCTTTGAACTTAGCACTTTAAAAACAATCATTAGACAAGAGTCTAAAGATGGTACAATCAAGATTTTATTCCAACTACAAGATGGTTATTCAATCGAAACAGTATTAATGCGCCATGAATACGGAAATTCAATTTGTGTAACGACTCAAGTAGGTTGCCGGATCGGTTGTACATTCTGTGCCTCAACTTTAGGTGGTCTAAAACGTCACTTAATGTCAGGTGAAATCATCGAGCAGGTTGTCAATGTTCAGCGTGAATTAGATGCGACGAATGAACGTGTATCAAGCGTTGTAATTATGGGAATCGGCGAACCATTCGATAACTATGACAATATGATGCAATTCTTACGTGTCATCAACCATAAACAATCATTAAATATTGGTGCTAGACATATCACAGTTTCTACATCGGGTATCGTGCCGAGAATTTATGATTTCGCGGATGAAGGTATGCAAATTAACTTTGCTGTATCATTACACGCACCAAACCAAGAAGCACGTCAAAAATTAATGCCAATCGCAAAAGCATACAAACTAGACGAATTGATTAAAGCTGTTAATTACTACACAGAAAAAACAGGTCGTCGTGTGAGCTTCGAGTATGGTTTAATGTCTGGACAAAATGATTCGATTGAAGTGGCAAATGAATTAGCAGATCTTATTCAAAATGTTAAATGTCATGTCAACTTAATCCCAATTAACTATGTACCAGAACGTGATTATATTCGTACATCACGCAGTAGTATTTTTGCATTTGAAAAAGCGTTGAAAAATCGTGGAATCAATGTAACGATTCGCCGTGAACAAGGTTCAGATATCGCGGCAGCTTGTGGACAATTACGCGCACAAGAACGTTCAGAAGAAACTGCACACTAGACGAGGTGAAAGTTGTGAGATATACCGTTGAAAGTGATATCGGTCAAAGAAGGTCAGTCAATGAAGATCGCGCAACTGTAATTTCCCGTAGCAATGAAGCCATCCATCTTGCCATCGTAGCCGATGGTATGGGTGGCCATAATGCTGGGGATGTTGCTAGCACAATGACTGTTGAAGGATTCCAAAAAAAGTTTAGCGAAGTGTCAATTACAGCATTTGAAACCGCTGAAAGTAGACAAGATTGGTTATTTGAAACAACAGTAGAATTAAATAAAATTGTTTATAAATACTCGCTAGAAAATGAAAATTGCAAAGGTATGGGTACGACGCTAATTGCTGCGATCATCGTGGGAAATGAAGCGTCTATTTGTCATGTTGGCGATAGTAGAGCATATCATGTAGATGCCGATACGATCGAATTAATAACAAGAGATCATTCATACGTCAATGTTTTAATCGATAGCGGTGAAATTAGTGAAGAAGAAGCAGCAACTCATCCGAAGAAAAACTATATTTTGAAATCATTAGGTACGGAGGAAACAATCGAACCCGATTTTTATAAATATCATTTTCAAGAAGATGAATTTTTACTAATTTGCTCAGATGGATTGAGTAATAAATTAGACAAACAAGAACTACATAAGCTCGTTACCTCTCCGCAATCAATCGATACAAAAGGAAAACAATTGGTGCAGCTGGCAAATGATCGCGGTGGTGAAGATAATATCTCGGTGATCCTTGCGCAGCCTCTAACTTATGGAGGTGAAGAAGTTGCTGATAGGTAAAAGAATTAATGGTAGATATAAAATTCTTGAAATGATTGGTGGAGGCGGCATGTCCACTGTGTATTTAGCACATGACATGATTTTAAACCGCGATGTAGCAATGAAAGTTCTGCGCTACACATTAAACGATGAAGAAGAGTCACATAGAAGATTTCAACGCGAAGCACTTTCTGCAACGAGTCTTAACCATCCGAATATCGTAAGTATTTTTGATGTTGGAGAAGATGAAGAAGATAGTTTGCAATACATCGTAATGGAATATGTAAAGGGCATGACATTAAAGCAGTATATTGTTGAATACGCGCCACTTGCACCAACACGATGCGTAGAAATCATGACGCAATTGACTTCAGCGATTGGCATGGCTCATCAAAATCAAATAATTCATCGAGATATCAAGCCGCAAAATATTCTAATGGATGAAGACGGCAATGTGAAGATTACAGATTTCGGTATTGCCATGGCTTTAACAGCGACTTCTTTTACAAAAACAAATTCAGTTCTCGGTACAGTACATTACCTATCACCTGAACAAGCGCGTGGTGGGATCGCTACGAAAAAATCTGATATTTACTCGCTCGGAATCGTCCTATATGAATTACTGACAGGCGAATTACCATTTTCAGGTGAATCAGCCGTGTCGATTGCATTGAAGCATTTACAGGCAGAAACACCATCGGTAAAAGCTGTCGTGCCATCGATTCCACAAAGCTTGGAAAATGTCGTAATAAAAGCAACTGCAAAAGAAGTTCGTCACCGCTATTTTACAGTGGAAAAAATGCGTGAAGATTTAGAAACGGTACTTGATGAATCAAGAGCGCATGAAGAAAAATTCACGATTCCAGAAGATCATGATGCGACGAAAGCGATGCCGATCATTAAAGTGAGAGATTTGGAAAAAGTAGAAGATCCAGATGAAACGGTCATTATTTCACCTGAACAAAAAGAAGTGAAGCCGAAGAAAAAAAGACGTAAAGGTCTATGGGCATTACTAATTCTTGCGTTGTTTGTTTTAGTAGCTGGCATTTTATTCTTTTTGAAACCGGATCTTTTCGCAGGGAAAAGAATAGCGATTCCAGATGTTTCAAACAATTCTTTAGACGATGCGATTGATGCACTTCAAACGGCTGGATTTACTATTGGTACGCAAACAATCAAAACTTCTTCAGATATTAAGGAAGGTAATGTGATTGGTACGAATCCTGAAGCAGGCGCCGAAAGAAAGAAAGGCACTGAAGTGGACATTATCGTGAGTGAAGGTAAGGAAAAACTAGAAATGTCGGATTATCTAGGTAAAAATATTGATCAAGTAAAAACATTACTCAGCAAAAAAGGTTTTGAAAAAGTGTCTGTGAAAAAAGCGTATTCTAAAAAAGCGATTGATACAGTCATAAAACAAACACCAGAAGCAGGGGAAGAAATCATTCCGAGTGAAGCTGAGGTTATTTTGACAATTAGTCAAGGTGAGAAAGAAAATATCGTATCAAATTTAACAGGACTTGATGAAACAGCATTAAAAACATATGCGGATTCATCTGGTTTTAATATTAAGATTGTCGATGAAGATTATTCAGATGATGTTGCGGAAGGCAAAGTAATGTCACAAAATATCACTGTAGGAACTTCACTAAAAGTAGGTTCGACAATTGAAGTTGTCCTTTCAAAAGGTCAAAAAGAAAAAGCAATCAAAACTTTTGTCAAAAAAATCGAATTAGATTTTGATCCAGAAGAAAATGCTGAAGGAAACGAACCAAGTTATCAAACTGTCAAAATCTATATTCAAGATGTTAAACACGAGCTGAAAGATATTAGCCAAGAATTTAGAATTTATGACGATATGGATAAGCGAATTTCTCTAGAAGTAGAGGAAGGAACAGAAGCAGCATATAAAGTAACGATTGATGATGAAGTTGTCTATAACGAAAAAATAAAATATGAAGATTTGTAATGATAATTGAGGAGGAAATGTATGGCGAATAGCCAAATTCGAAAAGCTTTAAGTGGCTTTTACTATGTATATGACGATGGCAAGCTTGTTCAAACAAGAGCGCGAGGGGTATTCCGTAAGCGAGGAATTACACCTTTAGTTGGGGATTTTGTAGAGTATGTTGTTGAAGGCGATAATGACGGGACTTTGACGAAAGTATTACCGAGAAAAAACGAACTCGTTAGACCGCCGATTTCAAATGTGGATCAAGCGATTTTAGTCTTCTCAGTAAAAGAGCCGAACTTCAATACAATTTTACTCGACCGTTTTTTAGTCGTTTTAGAATCATTTAGAATTCATCCGATTATTTGTTTAACAAAAATGGATTTATTACCAGAAGCAGAAGTAGAAGAAATCCAAAAATATAGTAAACAGTATGAAGATATAGGCTATACAATAATTCAGACGTACAAAGATAATCCGGCATTATTGGAGAAAATCACACCCGTTTTGGCAAATAAAACAACTGTTTTAGCTGGGCAATCTGGTGTTGGTAAATCAACATTATTAAATACATTAATGCCAGAACTTGATTTGAAAACAGGCGTCATTTCTGAAGCGTTAAACCGAGGGAAGCATACAACTCGCCATGTCGAATTAATCGAAGTCGCAGGTGGTTTAATTGCGGATACACCTGGATTTAGTTCATTCGATTTTGATACAATCGAGAAGGAAGAATTAACAAGTTGTTTCCCAGAATTACAGCGAGCATCTGAAAATTGTAAATTTAGAGGATGCCTTCACTTGAAAGAACCGAAATGTTTCGTCAAAGAACAATTAGAAAATGGAGAAATCGAACAATATCGTTACGACCATTATCTTCAGTTTTTACAAGAAATTACAGACAGAAAGCCGAGGTACTAATTATGATAAAAATCGCACCATCAATTTTAGCGGCTGATTTCGCTAAATTAGGTCAAGAAGTAGCAGAAGTAGAAAAAGCAGGCGCTCATTTAATTCACGTGGACGTTATGGACGGCCATTTCGTACCGAATATTTCATTTGGTGCAGTCGTAATGGATGCTATTAAACCGTACACAACATTACCATTAGACGTACATTTAATGATTGAAAATCCAGATCAATACATCGAGCAGTTTGCAAAAGCAGGCGCAGAATACATTACAGTGCATGCTGAGGCTTGCCCGCATTTACACCGCACGATTCAATTAATTCGTTCATATGGTGTGAAACCGGGTGTTGTATTAAACCCTCACACTTCAGTTGAATCAATTAAACATGTGTTAGAAGATATCGACATGGTGCTACTTATGACAGTAAATCCTGGTTTCGGTGGTCAAAAATTCATCGAATCAGTCGTACCAAAAATCGCTGAATTATCATATATGATTAAACAAAAAAATCTTGATATTGAGATTGAAATTGATGGCGGCATTACTGCTGAAACAATCGTTCCTTGTGCGGAAGCAGGCGCTACAATTTTCGTAGCAGGTTCTGCAATTTTCGGTAAAGAAGATCGTGAAGCGGCACTTCAATCAATTTTAGTAGCTGGAGAAGAAGCTGTAAAATGACTGTAGCGGTCGTTGTAGCAGGTGGTCCAAAAGAGGAAATCGTATTGAACGATTTCCTTTTTGCACATGAAGAAGTATTTTATGTGGGTGCGGATCATGGCGCAATCGTGCTAATGGAAGCTGGAATTAAACCTCATGCCGCAGTAGGGGATTTCGATTCTTTGACTCAAGAAGAGTGGCACCAGATTGGGCAGTATGTAGAGGATATTGAAGATTTTCAAGCAGAAAAGAATGAAACGGACACAGAGCTAGCTATTTTAAAAGCGCTTGAAAGTTCCCCAGAGAGGATTTATATTACGGGGGTTACTGGAGGTCGTCTGGATCATTACGAATCGAATTTACATACTTTATATCGCTTACAGAAGGAATACCCTCATGTCGAGATGTATATCATTAATAAATTGAACTGCTTAAGTTTTTTAAATGCGGGAATGAATGAAATTCGCAATGACTCATTTTATAAATATTTATCATTCTATCCTTTTGGAGAAAATGTCGAAAATATGACATTAAGAGGTGTGAAGTACGAAACGACAGATTTAGATATGCCTGTTGGATCCGGAAGATTTACGAGCAATGAATTTGTTGAGGAAGTTGCAACTGCTACTTTTTCAAAAGGAACTTGCTTGATGATTCGCAGTAAAGATGAATAAATTAGTGGACAGATGACCGAGGAAGTGGGGTGTCTGTTTTTTTGTTTTGCAATAGGGTATTAACATAATTCACAGAAATAACGAATGCTTCACACTTGTCTTTCGCAAGGATTCTACATCACGCAAAGCAATTGACGAGAATATGTAGAAATCCGATCTTTTGAAACACAGCCGTCACAAAATCAAAAAGGAAGCAACTCCTAAGAGTTGCTTCCTTTTCAAAAATAGAATTAAACGCGTTCTACTTTACCCGATTTTAAAGCACGAGTAGAAACCCATACTTTTTTCGGTTTACCATCAACTAAGATACGAACTTTTTGTAAGTTTGCACCCCAAGTACGTTTGCTTGAGTTCATAGCGTGAGAACGGTTGTTACCAGAACGAGCTTTGCGTCCAGTAATTACACATTGTTTTGGCATATTATTTCCCTCCTATATAAGAAGTTGAAAGTTCATGTTTCACTTCGATATTTCACATACTTTAATAATTTAACATACACTATATTACATTGCAACTCATTTTCTTTGCCTTTCAAGAAAAAAACCTTTACACCCTTTAAATCTTTTTCTTTCTCACCAAAAATAAGGAAAAAAGTATACGTTTATTTTCTATATCGTAACTTACTACGACTATTTTGTGCATTTTACTTTACGATATGAAGGAATATGCTTAATATATAGACTTCGGTGTTGTATAATATACAATGTATGTTTAGAAGTTGTTCAATGAATAAAAAAAAGAGTACAATAGAAAATAGCTAACTTTAAGTCAGGGGGCCAAATCATGTCAGTAGAACTTAAAAATGAATTCGGTAGCATCGATATTTCAAATGATGTAGTATCACAAATTGCAGGCGGTGCAGCAATTGAGTGTTACGGAATCGTAGGTATGGCGAGTAAACACCAAATCCGCGATGGCTTAACCGACATTTTACGTAAAGAAAACTTTGGCAGAGGCGTTGTTGTGCGTCAAGCAGGCGATCAACTTCATATCGATATGTATGTAATCGTAAGTTATGGAACGAAAATCTCTGAGGTAGCCTACCAAGTGCAGTCAAAAGTAAAATATACATTAGACAAAACACTAGGTATGTCTGTCAGCTCAGTTAATATCTATGTGCAAGGTGTTCGTGTAGCGAACGTGTAAGAGGAGGAACTTATTCAAATGAAGTCATTAGACGGAATCAAATTTGCAGAAATGGTACAAATGGGTGCTCATCACTTATCGCAAAATGCTGATTATGTAGATGCATTAAACGTTTTCCCAGTACCAGATGGTGATACAGGTACAAACATGAACTTATCAATGACATCTGGCGCGAAAGAAACGGCTGCAAAAGTCAATTCAAGTATTGGTAAAACAGCTCAAGCTTTATCAAAAGGTTTATTAATGGGCGCACGTGGTAATTCAGGTGTTATCCTATCTCAACTTTTCCGTGGATTCGGAAAATCAATTGAAAAAGAAGATACGGTTACTACAGTGCAATTTGCACAAGCTTTCCAATATGGTGTAGACACAGCTTATAAAGCGGTAATGAAGCCTGTTGAAGGTACAATTTTAACTGTTGCACGACTAGCAGCAGAACAAGCGGTTAAATCTGCTCAAAAATCGGATGATATTATTCAAGTAATGGAAGAAACTGTTGCAGCTGCTAAAGTAGCATTAGATCAAACACCTGAATTACTTCCTGTTTTAAAAGAAGTAGGCGTAGTAGATAGTGGTGGACAAGGCCTTCTTTATGTTTACGAAGGTTTCTTAGCAAGCTTAAAAGGTGAAGCATTACCTGCTAAAACAGAAATGCGTACAATGGATGATTTAGTAAGCGCTGAACATCACACTGCACAAGATTTCATGAACACTGCTGATATCGTATTCGGTTATTGTACTGAATTCATGGTTCGTTTTGAGGATGATAAAAAGCCATTTGACGAAGCAAAATTCCGTGAAGATATGAGTAAATTCGGTGATTCACTATTAGTCATTTCAGATGATGAAGTTGTGAAAATCCACGTTCACTCTGAAACACCAGGTGATGTAATTGCTTATGGTCACCAATATGGTAGCCTTGTAAAAGTAAAAGTTGATAATATGCGCGAACAACATACTGAAATTGTTGGCGAAGAGCATAAAGCAATGAAAAAAGTTCCTTACGCAGTTGTAACTGTTGCGATGGGTAAAGGAATCAAAGAATTACTTGAAAGCATGGGTGCTTCTTATGTAATCGAAGGCGGTCAAACAATGAACCCTTCTACAGAAGATATCGTAAAAGCTGTTCAAGAGGTTGGTGCTGAAAAAGTATTAATCCTACCAAACAACAAAAACATCGTTATGGCTGCGGAACAAGCTGCTGAATTACTAGAAATCGAAGCTGCTGTAGTTCCTACTAAGACAATTCCTCAAGGTTTAAGTGCATTACTTTCATTTAACCCTGAAGCAACTGTTGAAAGTAACAAAAATGCGATGACATCAGCAATTCAAGGTGTTAAAACTGGTCAAATTACATTTGCAGTTCGCGACACTTCAATTGATGGTGTAGAAATCCATAAAGATGATTTCATGTCTATGGCAGAAGGTAAAATTGTGAAAGCAACTCCTTCAATGACGGAAGCTACTCAATTCTTAATCGACGAAATCGTTGATGAAGATGCAGAAATCATCACTGTAATTTATGGTGAAGATGCGACTGAAGCGCAAGTTGAAGAAGTTACTACTTACATCGAAGAAAAATTCGAAGATGTAGAAGTAGAAGTTCACAATGGTAAACAACCACTTTACCCATTCATTTTCTCTGTAGAATAAATAATAGAATATAAGGGGGATTGCTTAATTGCAGTCCCTTTTTTATGTGGGTAAATTTGGGTTTTGTTAAATATCTTGGTAGTTTAAAGAGACTTTCGTTATAACTTTCAGAAATAACAAATGCTTCACACTTGTTTTTCCGCAGGAGTCCTCGTTATTTCTTTCAATGAAGATGTATCGATCGGTTTCTCAATAAGTTAATAAAAGGAATTCATGATCAATCGAAAGTAAAGAAACATAATGAATACGACTATAAACGAATTGATTGATTTAGAGTTAAAATTTGATTGGAATTAATGAAATAAATTGTACTTATAAATCAATTTTTATTTATGCGAAAATACTTGGAAAATAGTTCTAGCGCTCGTTTCAATATTTTGTCTAAATTGTTTGGGTTTTGCCCTTTCATGATGTAATATTGGTAAAGAGAATAGTATGCAAGGAGGAAAAAATCATGAAATTTACATCTGTTTTTGATATTATAGGTCCCGTTATGATCGGACCATCCTCATCCCATACAGCAGGTGCTGCGCGCATCGGGCGTGTGGCGAGAGATTTATTTGGCAAACAACCGACTTGGGCAAAAATCCATCTTTATGGTTCGTTTGCAGAAACGTATAAAGGGCATGGTACGGATGTCGCGATTGTCGGTGGATTATTAGACTATGATACGTATGATGAGCGTATTAAGACATCTTTTAAAGACGCTGAACGCTTAGGTCTTACTTTTGAATTCATCCCAGAAACGGGTAGTGTAGAACATCCTAATACAGCACGAATTGTTATTGGTGATGATGAGTCTGAATTAAGTATGGTCGGAATTTCTATCGGTGGTGGAGCAATTGAAATTACCGAATTAAATGGATTCCCACTGCGTATGTCTGGCGGTATGGCAGCAATTCTAGTCGTACATAACGACCGAGCGGGAGTAGTTGCGAATGTCGCGGTATGTTTAGCAAACCATTCAATTAACATTGGACATATGGAAGTTTCACGAAAAGAGCGTGGCAATATGGCGTTAATGGTAATTGAAGTCGATCAAAATATTGCGCCGACTATTTTAGAAGAAATCGAGTTATTACCGAATATTACGAAGGTAACGAGAATAAAAAATTAGGAGGCAACTACGATGGAAGTATTATTTCGCAATGTGCGTGATTTAGTAGAGCGTGCAGAAAATGAAAATAAATTAATTTCAGAAATTATGATTGAACAAGAGATGATCGTATCTGAAAGAACGCGTGAAGAAATTATGGAGCAGATGTATCGTAATCTGGAAGTAATGGAAGCGGCAATAGAGCGTGGATTAAAAGGTGTACAATCGGTAACTGGTTTAACAGGCGGCGATGCAGTATTAATTCAAGCATATATGAAAACTGGTAAATCATTATCAGGTGATTTATTACTAGATGCGGTTAGTAAAGCAGTTGCTACGAATGAAGTAAACGCAGCAATGGGGACGATTTGTGCTACACCAACAGCTGGTTCAGCAGGCGTAGTTCCAGGAGCGCTTTTTGCAGTGAAAAATAAATTAAATCCGACAAAAGATGAGATGGTTCGCTTCTTATTTACAGCGGGTGCTTTTGGTCAAGTTGTTGCCAATAATGCCATGATTTCTGGTGCAGCAGGCGGTTGTCAGGCAGAGGTAGGTTCAGCGGCAGCGATGGCGGCGGCAGCAATTACAGAAATGGCAGGCGGATCACCACAACAAAGTGCGCATGCGTTCTCTATTTCATTGAAAAATATGCTAGGATTAGTATGTGACCCAGTAGCGGGGCTTGTAGAAGTTCCATGTGTAAAACGTAATGCAATGGGTGCTGCCAATTCATTAGTATCAGCAGATATGGCTTTAGCAGGAGTCGAGAGTAGAATTCCTACAGATGAAGTAATAGATGCGATGTATCGAATTGGGCAAACAATGCCGGTAGCATTAAGAGAAACAGCACAAGGAGGACTCGCAGCAACACCGACTGGGAAATGGTTAGAAAAACGTATTTTCGGAGGTGCAGTAGCGAATCGTGGCTAGTGACTTAACACAGCCTGTCACCGAATTAAGTGGTGTTGGGAAAGCGGCGGCAGAAAACTTAGAAAGCATGAAAATACATACCGTTGAGGATTTAATTTGGACTTTTCCTTATCGGCATGAAGATTTTCGTCTGAAAGATCTTGCGGAAACACCCCATAATGAAAGAGTTACTGTTGAGGGCAGAGTCGAAAGCGTACCAACAGTTCTTTTTCTTGGCAATAAAAAATCAAGATTACAAGTACAGATGTTAGCTGGTCGTCACCTGATTAAAGTCGTATTTTTTAACCAAGCGTATTTAAAAAATAAGCTTGAACCAGGGATGATGATCACAGTAACAGGTAAGTGGGATCGAGGGCGCCAAGTCATCAATGGGACTAGCGTCAATTTTGGCGACCAAAATGAACGAGCGGATTTTGAACCTGTTTATAGCGTAAAAGGGAAGCTTTCGCAAAAGAAATTCCGACATTTTATGAGGCAGGCGCTTGACCTTTACGGTGATCAAATCGCAGAAACATTACCGAATGAACTATTAGAAAAGTATAAACTCGTACCAGTAACGGAAGCTTTGGAAGGGATTCATTTCCCGAAAAATCTTGATGAGACGAAGCAGTCGAGAAGACGATTCGTTTATGAGGAGTTATTACAATTCCAATTGAAAATTCAAACACTTCGTAAATCTCGAAAAGAAGATGAGCAAGGGACGAGTATTCATTATGACCTTGAAAAATTAAAATCATTTTTCGAGTCACTTCCATATGAACTAACTGGCGCGCAAAAGCGAGTGGTGAATGAAATATGCAAGGATTTACTCGTCCCACATCGTATGAACCGCCTTTTACAAGGTGATGTAGGTTCGGGGAAAACAGTCGTAGCAGCGGCGATGTTATATGCAGCAGTTACGGCTGGTTTCCAAGGTGCGCTAATGGCTCCTACAGAGATATTAGCTGAACAACATGCGGATAGCTTTAGTGAATGGTTGGAACCGCTAGGAATCAATATGGCTTTATTAACTGGTTCAACTAAAGCAAAAGCGAGAAGAGAAATCTTGGAGAGACTATCGACAGGTGAAATCGATATCGTTATGGGGACGCATGCATTAATTCAGCCAGACGTTATTTTTAAGCGACTTGGTTTAGTAATCACGGATGAGCAACATCGATTCGGTGTAGAGCAGCGTCGTATATTGAAAGAGAAGGGTGAAAATCCAGATGTTCTCTTTATGACGGCTACGCCAATCCCACGTACATTGTCGATTACTGCATTCGGAGAGATGGACGTATCCATCATCGATGAATTACCAGCAGGTCGTAAGGAAATCGAAACGCATTGGTTGAAGCATGAGCAGTTTAATCAAGTACTTCAAAAATTAGAAGCGGAACTTCGCGCTGGTAGACAGGCGTATGTCATCTGCCCTTTAATTGAAGAATCGGATAAACTCGATGTTCAAAATGCGGTTGATGTATTCCAACAACTTTCAACTGTATTCCATAACAAATACAATGTAGGACTCATGCATGGTCGACTTCACTCGAACGACAAGGACGCTGTTATGCGTGAGTTTAGTGAAGGGAACTTACAAGTATTAGTATCAACGACTGTAGTCGAAGTAGGTGTGAACGTACCGAATGCGACATTTATGGTCATTTATGATGCTGAAAGATTTGGTCTTGCTCAACTTCACCAATTAAGAGGTCGTGTCGGTCGTGGCGAACATCAATCATACTGTATTTTGCTAGCTGATCCTAAAAGTGATGAAGGAAAAGAACGTATGATTTCGATGGTTGAGATGACAGATGGCTTTAGATTAGCAGAGAAAGACTTAGAATTAAGAGGACCTGGTGACTTCTTTGGACGTAAACAAAGTGGCTTGCCAGAATTTAAAGTAGCGGATTTAGTACATGATTATCGCGCCTTAGAAACAGCCCGTCAAGATGCGGTTCAACTCGTTTCGGATGATGAATTTTGGACGCATGAACGCTACGCAAATTTAAGAAAAACACTTGAGCAGTCGGGTGTTCTCGACGGCGAAAGAATTGACTAATAGAAGGGGATGCGCGTCGTTTTTAAAAACAACACTTGCATTCTCTTTTTTATATTTATATACTGATATTAGTACCAAGTGCTAATTAAGGGGCGGAAAATGACAATGAAGTATTCAAAAAAAGATCGACAAAAATTGTTAACACAAACCATAGAAGACAACCCATTCGTAACAGACGATCAACTTGCAGAGAAGTTTAATGTAAGTGTTCAAACGATTCGTCTTGATCGAATGGAACTTTCAATCCCAGAGCTACGTGAACGTATTAAGGATGTAGCAGCACATAATTTTGAAAATGAAGTAAAGACTTTACCAATTGATGAAGTAATCGGAGAAATTATCGATATTGATTTAGACGATCGTGCTATCTCACTATTCGACGTTCAAGACGAACATGTATTTCAACGAAATGGCATCGCACGAGGACATCACTTATTTGCACAAGCAAACTCATTGGCTGTGGCAGTAATCGATGATGACTTAGCTCTAACTGTAAAATCTGAATTAACATATAATAAGCCAGTTCATGCTGGTAATCGAGTAATCGCAAAAGCAATCGTAACAGGCCGCGATGACGCAAGGAACCGTACATTTGTTACTGTGACTTCTTCAGTTGAAGGGAAGACTGTTTTCACAGGACAATTTGAAATGTACCGAACGAAGGGTAAAGGTGAGCGAAAATGAAAATAGCAATTGATGGAATGGGCGGAGATCACGCTCCAAAGGAAATTTTGGAAGGTGTTTTTCAAGCAGTAGAAGACTTTCAAGATATTGAGTTTTTAGTATATGGTGATGAAGCGAAAATGGCACCCTATTTGAAATCACATAATCGCGTTAAAGTGATTCACTGTGCTGAAGTAATCGAAGGTACGGATGAGCCAGTGCGAGCTGTTCGCCGTAAAAAAGATGCTTCAATGGTGAAGATGGCTCATGCTGTAGCTGATGGCGAAGCGGATGCTTGCGTATCAGCAGGGAATACAGGGGCATTAATGGCTGCGGGACTATTCGTTGTTCACCGCATTGATGGTATTGACCGTCCTGCGCTTTCAACAACTTTACCAACACTTGATGGTGCTGGTTTTGATATGTTGGATTTAGGTGCAAATGCGGATGCAAAACCTGAAAACCTTCTTCAATATGCCATTATGGGTAGTATTTATGCGAAAAAAGTACGCGGAATTGAAAAACCAACAGTTGGTTTATTAAATATCGGTACGGAAGAGAAAAAAGGTAATGACTTAACAAAACACGCATTTACTTTATTAAAAGAATGTGAAGATATTCATTTTATCGGCAATGTGGAAGCACGTGAATTATTAAATCACGTTGCAGATGTTGTTGTAACGGATGGCTTCACAGGAAATATGGTTTTAAAAACGATCGAAGGCGTAGCTGGGAATATGTTTTCAATGTTGAAAGATGCTTTTATGTCTTCAACAAAAACGAAACTTGCGGCTGTTATGATGAAAAATAATCTAAAAGAAATCAAAACGAAAATGGATTATACAGAGTACGGTGGTGCGGCATTATTCGGACTTAAAGCGCCGGTAGTAAAAGCACACGGTTCATCAAATGCAAAAGCATTCTACAGTGCCATTCGCCAAACACATTTAATGGTTGAACATGAAGTATGTGAAACGATCGATTCTACTATCTCAAAGGAGAATTAACATGACAAAAATCGCTTTTATTTTTCCAGGACAAGGTTCACAAACAGTAGGTATGGGTGCAGAATTAATTGCGTCAAATGACAGCAGCAAGAAATTTTATACAGAGGCGGATTCATTGCTTGGATTCGACCTTTCTAAATTGATGTTAGAAGGCCCACAAGAAGAGCTAACATTAACATATCATGCGCAACCAGCGTTATTAACAACAGGAGTAATGATTGCAGAACAACTCGTTCAAAATGGCATTACACCAAGTTTTACTGCAGGACATAGTTTAGGTGAATATTCAGCATTAGTAGCATCTGGCGTGATGAAATTTGAAGATGCGGTAATGGCTGTACATAGACGCGGTTTATTTATGAATGATGCAGTTCCAGCAGGTCAAGGTTCGATGGCAGCAATTCTAGGATTAGATGCGGAAGCTTTAAAAGTAGTGACGGATCAAGTAACAGCTGATTTAGGTGAAGTTGTACAATTAGCAAACTTGAATTGTCCAGGACAAATCGTTATTTCAGGTACTGCAAAAGCAGTTGAAGTAGCGAGCGAAAAAGCGAAAGAAGCGGGTGCTAGAAGAGCTTTACCTCTAGTCGTAAGTGGTCCTTTCCACTCGGAATTAATGCGTCCAGCAGCTTCGAAATTACAAGAGATGCTTGCAGGGATTCAAATGTCGGATGCTCAAACACCTGTCATTGCAAATGTTACTGCGCAATCAGTTACTTCAGCAGCTGAAATCCGTGGCCTATTAGTGGAACAACTGTATTCGCCAGTACGCTGGGAAGAAACAGTGCGCCAATTAATCGCAGAAGGTGTAGATACTTTCATCGAATGTGGTCCAGGAAAAGTATTAAGTGGTTTAGTTAAAAAAGTAGATCGTAAATTAGCGACATACTGTGTATATGATGAAGCATCATTACAAGCAGTAGTTGAAGCTTCAAAGGAGTGGGCAGTCAATGAAATTTAATGGACAAGCAGCAATCGTAACAGGTGCATCTCGTGGAATTGGCCGCGAAATCGCACTGAAATTAGCAAATGAAGGTGCCAAAGTAGTTGTGAACTACAGTGGTTCGAAAGACAAAGCTGAAGCAGTAGTGGCAGAAATTATTGCAAATGGCGGCGAAGCAATCGTACACCAAGCAAATGTTGCAGTTGCAGATGAAGTTAAAGGATTGATTGATGCGACAATGGAAGCATTCGGCTCAATTGATATTCTTGTAAATAATGCAGGAATTACGCGCGATAATTTAATTATGCGTATGAAGGAAGAAGATTGGGATTCTGTCATCGACACGAATTTAAAATCGGTATTCCTATGCACGAAAGCGGTAAGTCGCCAAATGATGAAACAACGTAAAGGAAGTATCGTAAATGTCGCTTCAATCGTTGGTGTGGCAGGTAATGCTGGCCAAGCCAATTATGTTGCTTCTAAAGCGGGTGTAATCGGTTTAACGAAAACAACTGCGAAAGAATTCGCTCCACGTAATATCCGTGTAAATGCGATTGCACCTGGTTTTATCGAAACTGAAATGACAGATGCATTGCCTGAAGATATTAAAACAGCTATGCTTACTCAAATTCCACTTGCGAAACTTGGTCAAGCGGAAGAAGTAGCGAAAGTTGTCGCATTTTTAGCATCAGAAGAAGCGAGTTATATGACTGGCCAAACACTTCACGTAGATGGCGGAATGGTGATGTAACTTTTACGTTAATTAAACGGAAATTTATTTTCATTAACGTACAGGAATGTTATACTAACAAAAAAGTGGTCTTACCATTTTAATGAGATAATAATTGAGGGGAGGTGAGTATTTTGGCTACAGTATTTGAACGCGTATCAAAAGTTGTTGTTGACCGTCTTGGTGTTGACGAAAGCGAAGTGAAATTAGAAGCTTCTTTCAAAGACGATCTAGGTGCAGACTCACTAGATGTTGTTGAATTAGTTATGGAACTTGAAGAAGAGTTCGATATGCAAATTGAAGATGAAGATGCAGAAAAAATTTCTACAGTTGGAACAGCAGTTTCATTCATCGAAAGCAAAATTGGCTAATTAAATACATATCGCTATTATAGTGATATCATTTAGATACCGAAATAATTAAGGGCTATCAAAGTCGTCAATGTACTGCTTTCAGTACAAAAGACGCTTCGATAGTTCTTTTTTGCAATAAATTTTGCACTATTAGCTAGAAACGAGTAAAATTAACGATGTACGTAAAGCAAACATAATAAGAAGGTTGATAAAATGAGAATTGAAGAATTATCTCAAAAAAACGGAGCAATACCAGAACAAGCAAAAGAAAAATTTGAAGAATTACAGAAACAACTAGGTTTGTTCTTTGACAACAAAAACCTACTATACAATGCTTTCACTCACTCTTCATTCGTCAACGAACATAGACGACGAAATTTTGAAGATAACGAAAGACTAGAGTTTTTAGGTGATGCTGTATTAGAGCTAACTGTTTCTAAGTTTTTATTCCTAATGTTTCCTAAGATGACGGAAGGCGAATTAACTAAATTACGCGCAGCGATCGTATGTGAACCTTCACTTGTGGTATTTGCTAACGAATTGAAATTTGGTCATTATGTCCTTTTAGGAAAAGGTGAGGAAATTACAGGTGGTCGTGAGCGTCCAGCTTTACTTGCGGATTGCTTTGAAGCGTTCGTAGGTGCATTATATTTAGACCAAGGTTTAGAAACAGTTGTAGGATTTTTGGAAAAAGTCGTATTTCCTAAAGTTGAGCTCGGTACTTTTTCTACTGTAGTAGACTTTAAAAGTCAATTACAAGAAATGGTCCAGCAGTCCAATTCAGGCGTATTAGCCTATGAAATTGTGAAGGAAAACGGTCCTGCACATAATCGTACATTCGTATCGAGCGTCACTTTAAGCGGTGAAGTTCTTGGTGAAGGTCACGGTAAATCGAAGAAGGAAGCTGAACAGAAAGCTGCACAAACTGCAATGAGTGCGCTGAAGAAACAGACTCCGAAGGGATAGGATGGGATGAATTTTGTATCTTAAACGGCTAGAAGTGATTGGTTTCAAATCTTTCGCTGAACGAGTTGGCATTGATTTCGTTTCAGGTGTTACAGCAGTTGTTGGACCGAATGGTAGCGGCAAAAGTAATGTAACGGATGCTATTCGTTGGGTGTTAGGTGAACAATCCGCTAAATCATTACGTGGCGCAAAAATGGAAGATGTTATTTTTGCAGGTAGTGAATCACGAAAACCGCTTAATTTTGCAGAAGTATCTCTTGTATTAGATAACGAGGATGAGCGCTTACCAATTCCATACAATGAAGTAAGCGTTACGCGTCGTGTCTATCGTTCTGGTGAAAGTGAATATTTATTGAATAAACAAGCATGTCGCTTAAAAGACATTACAGACCTCTTTCTAGATTCAGGTTTAGGGAAAGAGGCCTTCTCTATAATTTCACAAGGTAGAGTAGATGAAATTTTAAATAGTAAACCGGATGATCGTCGTGCGATTTTCGAAGAAGCTGCAGGTGTTTTGAAATATAAAAAACGCCGTAAAAAAGCGGAACATAAGCTTTTCGAAACGGATGATAATTTACACCGTGTGCTAGATATTTTGCATGAATTAGACGAACGAATTGAACCACTTCAAATTCAAGCATCTGCTGCAAAAGACTATTTAGAAATGAAATCGACGTTACGTGAATTTGATATTGGCGTGTTAATTCATGATATTGAATCGATTGACGAACAATTACAAGAACTTCTTCAAAACAAGCAAGGACTTGATAAAAATGAACAACAGCAACTTCATGAAATCCAACGAGCAGAAGTGAATCTTTCGAATGTGAAAGATACTTTAATGCAATTGAATGTTTCGATTGATTTAGATCAGCAACGTGCCGTTCAAGTTGGTGAAGATTATGTACGATTACAAGGTGATCAAAAGCTATTTGCTGAAAAGCAAAAGAATGCTTCTGAACAATTAGCGAAATTAAAAGCCTCTTTACAACAAGCGATTGAACATAAAGAGAGTTGGCAGAAAACGCTACTTGAAAAAGAGTTAAAGCATACGGATGCAAAAAATAAATTAACTGTTCTTCGACAAGAAGTAAAACAGTTAGAAAATAGTTTGAATCGCTCTACAGATGAATTGAATGCAGATATTGAAGATAAGAAGAGTACATACATTGACCTTCTAAGTCAAAAAGCGGCAATGAATAATGAATTAACGAGTATCGAACTACAGATTAATCAACAATTACAATCTGATGAGCGCATGACGACTAAATCGACTGTCTTACAATCTGATTTAGATGTTGCGAAGGAGCAATTGGCGACGATTGAGCCTTTATTAAATGCTGTCAAAAAAGAATTAGCTGAACAATTACAAGATTATGAAGCGACTCAAAAAAACTTGAAGCATGAAAAAGCGCAATATGAAGAAAAGCGTAAACTTTTATATGAAGGCTATCGTGAGCTGGAACAATTACGCTCAAGACGTGATACTTTGGCAGAGCTTGAAGCAGATTTTGCTGGATTCTATCAAGGTGTAAAAGCTGTCTTAAAAGCGCGTGAGAACAACCAATTAAGCGGAGTTCACGGTGCTGTAGCAGAACTGATTCAAGTGGATGGAGAGTATTCTAAAGCGATTGAAACAGCTTTAGGCGCAGCGACACAGCATATTGTCATGGATACAGATCAAGAAGCGAAATCGGCTATTCGTTTCCTTAAACAGAAACAAGCAGGTAGAGCGACTTTCTTACCGATGAATATTATGAAATCGCGTAAAATTTCTCGTCATACGATTCAATCAGCTGTCGATCATCCAGCGTTTGTGAATACAGCAGATGAAATCGTTACATTTGATGAGAAGTTCCGTACAATCGCCGAGCATTTACTAGGGCATATTATTATTGCGAAAGATCTTGATGGCGCTACGCAAATTGCGAAGTTCGTCAATTATCGTTACCGTGTTGTAACGGTGGATGGTGATGTCGTGAATGCCGGTGGTTCAATGACTGGTGGCGGTGCGAATAAGCAACAAAGCACAGTGTTCAACCGTAAAGCTGAATTAGAAACATTAGAAGATAAGCTGAAGATGATTAATGAAGCGGTTCAAAAAGCAGAGAAAATCGTTGCTGAATGGGAATCGAAATCTATTTCATCTGCTGGTCTTTTAGAAGTTCAGCGAGATCACGGTGAACAATTACGCAAAAAAGAACTTGAATTAGAAGAACAGTATCGTACTTTTAAATCAAATATTTCTATGACGCAACAAAGTTTATCAATTTACGGATCAGAGCAACAAGATGCGACTTCAAGACATTCTGAATTAGTTTTAAAACAAGAAGGTTTAAAAGCAACATTAATCCAGTTGAATGAGCAAATTACGAATGTAGATTTAGAAGTAACTAAATTAAATGAATTGAAACTGCAATCTGAATCAGCGAGAGATGAATTGATGAATGAACTGGCGAATAAGCGGGAAAGTAGCGCACAAGCTGCCGGTAAGTTTGAATCGATTCAAATTTCTACAGAAGAAACGCGTGGCCATTTCGAAAAAGCAGCACAAGAAGTGGCTCACTTACGCCGTGAAATTGATTTCGTCACAAATGGTGAATTACCGAATGATATGACGGTGGAAGATTTCCAAGCGAAAATCGCTACGCAACTTGTAGAAAAACAAAATTTAGAAACTTTAATCAAAAATAATGTCGAAAAACGTGCAACACTACAAGGTCAATTGGATACAGAAACAGAGCAATTGAAAGAATTACAGCGCGTTCATCGCAATTTAGTCGAAGCTCAAACAGCTACGAAAGTGAAAATCGGTAAATTCGAAGTACAACGTGAAAATAGTGTGGAACAATTGATGCAAAACTACGAATTAACATTTGAAGCAGCACAGTTAGAACCAGCTTTAGAAGTTGATTTAGAAACAGCTCGTAGAAAAGTTGGACTACTTTCTCAATCGATCAAAGAATTAGGCGATGTCAATGTGTCTGCGATTGAAGAATATGAAACTGTTGCGGAGCGCCATGAGTTCCTATCGACGCAACGTACAGATTTATTGGAAGCAAAAGATACTTTACATGAAGCAATTCGTGAGATGGATGTAGAAATGACGCATCGATTCGGTACGACGTTCAAACAAATTCGTGCGCATTTCCAAGAAGTATTTAAAGAATTATTTGGTGGCGGTAAAGCAGACTTAGTATTACTAGATCCAGATAATTTATTGGAATCAGGTATTGAAATTGTCGCACAACCACCAGGTAAGAAGCTACAAAACTTAGCGTTGCTATCAGGTGGCGAACGTGCATTCACTGCGATTGCGCTGTTGTTTGCAATCTTGAAAACACGACCAGTGCCATTCTGTATTCTAGATGAAGTAGAAGCCGCATTAGATGAGGCAAACGTAGCGCGTTATAGTCAATACTTGAAGAAATTTAGTGAAGAAACACAATTCATCGTTATTACACATAAAAAAGTGACGATGGAAGGTGCAGATGTTCTTTACGGGATTACAATGCAGGAACAAGGCGTTTCGAAACTTGTATCCGTTAAATTAGAACAAGAAACAATGTCCTAAAGGAGCGAATTAAATGAGTTTTTTAAAGCGTATGAAAGAAAAATTAATGGGTGGACCTGCGAAGGAAGAACCTGTTGTAGAAGTAACTGAACAAGAGGTTCCTGTCCAAGAGGAAGAACCTCAAAAGGCTTTACCAGAAGTAGAAGCAACGGTTGAAGAAGTTGTGGAAGAAGTGAAGCCAGAGCCAGTAATCGAACAACCAAAAGAAGAGCCTGTTGAAGAAGTAATCGAAGAAGTGAAAAATGAAGTTGCAGAAGTAGAAGTAGAACAACCAGTTGAGCAAGAAGAACAAAAAGGTTGGTTCAAATCAGCATTTTCAATCACTGAAAAATTCAAAACAGGTCTTTCAAAAACACGCGATTCATTCACTTCTAAAGTAAATGACCTTGTTGCGCGTTACCGTACAGTAGACGAAGATTTCTTTGAAGAATTAGAAGAAGTTCTTTTACAAGCGGATGTTGGTTTTGAAACGGTTATGGAATTAATCGAAGTGCTTCGTTATGAAGTACAAAAGAAAAATATTAAATCGACGGACGGCATTCAAGCATTAATCTCTGAAAAATTAGTGGAGATTTATGAAAAAGCTGGAGAAGATTCAATCGAATTAAATCTACAACCAAAAGGCGAATTAACGGTTATTTTATTCGTCGGTGTAAATGGTGTTGGTAAAACGACGACAATTGGTAAATTGGCGCATCGCCTTAAATCTGAAGGACGTTCAGTAATGCTTGCGGCGGGTGATACATTCCGTGCAGGTGCAATTGATCAACTTCAAGTATGGGGCGACCGTGTTGGCGTCGAAGTCATCAAGCAGTCTGAAGGTTCAGATCCTGCAGCAGTTATGTATGACGCTGTTCATGCGGCTAAAAATCGTGGGGTAGATGTGTTAATTTGTGATACAGCTGGCCGTCTTCAAAATAAAGTAAACTTAATGAAAGAACTTGAAAAAGTAAATCGCATTATTTCACGCGAAGTACCAAATGCTCCACATGAAGTATTGCTTGCGCTTGATGCTACAACAGGTCAAAATGCACTTGTACAAGCTCAAACTTTTAAAGAAGCAACAAATGTCACAGGTATTGTCTTAACGAAATTAGACGGTACTGCAAAAGGCGGAATTGTCATTGCAATCCGCAATAAACTGCATATTCCTGTGAAATTTGTCGGTCTTGGTGAGCAAATGGATGATTTACAACCATTTGATGCCGAACGCTATGTTTATGGATTATTCGCAGACGCATTAGATGAACAACTTGAAAAAGAAGAATTAGAAGATTAATTCAATCGATTGATGAAGCAGCCTGGCGATTATTTGCTAGGCTGTTTTCTATGTGAAAAGCTTGATATGACAGCATTCTCTCGTTTTTAGACAAGTAATTTTACTTGACAGAAATATGTATTTTCATTAATATACAAAAGAATATGTCTACGAATGTATAAATATCACGTCACATGATAAAATGAATGTGAGAAGGAGTGGTTAAAGTGCTATTAGAAAAAACAACGCGTATGAATTTTCTTTTTGACTTTTATCAAGCATTATTAACCGATAAACAGCGCAGTTATATGCAGCTTTATTATTTGGATGATCTATCACTAGGCGAAATTGGAGAGTCATATGAAGTATCTCGTCAAGCTGTCTATGATAATATCCGAAGAACTGAAGCGATGCTGGAGGAATATGAAGATAAACTACAACTATTCCAGAAATTTAAAAATAGACAAGAAATTACAAACAAATTACTATCATGCTTAAACGATGAACAATCATCGAAGGAAGATCTTATTCCTCTGATTGAACTGTTGAAGCAAGAGTAGGGAGGACGACAATTATGGCTTTTGAAGGATTATCAGAGCGACTCCAAAGTACGATTCAAAAGATTAAAGGTAAAGGTAAAATCGGTGAACAAGACGTTAAAGAGATGATGCGTGAAGTTCGATTTGCATTAATCGAGGCCGATGTAAACTTAAAAGTAGTAAAGCAATTTGTTAAAACTGTAAGCGAGCGAGCGGTTGGACAAGATGTAATGAAGAGTTTAACACCTGGACAACAGGTCATTAAAATCGTACAAGACGAGTTAACAAACCTTATGGGTGGCGAGCAAAGTCCGATTAAATTCGCGACGAAACCACCGACAGTAATTATGATGGTAGGTTTACAAGGTGCGGGTAAAACGACCACTACAGGTAAGTTAGCCAATGTACTACGTAAGAAATACAATAAGAATCCATTGCTAGTTGCAGCCGATGTCTATCGTCCAGCAGCAGTAAAACAACTTGAAACACTTGGCAAACAACTAGGTATTCCAGTATTCGAAAAAGGCACAGATGTATCGCCGATTGAAATTGCTCGTGAAGCGATTGAACACGCAAAAGCGGAACATTTGGATGTTGTTATTATCGATACTGCCGGTCGTTTACATATCGATGAGACTTTAATGCAAGAATTAAAGGATATTCGTGCGTTAAAAGAGCCGGATGAAGTTTTCCTAGTTGTAGATGCTATGACAGGTCAAGACGCTGTAAACGTCGCTAACAGCTTTAATGAGGCTGTCGGTATTACGGGCGTTGTTTTAACAAAATTAGATGGTGATACTCGTGGTGGTGCGGCGCTTTCAATCCGTGCTGTTACAGAAAAACCAATTAAATTTGTCGGTATGGGTGAAAAAATGGATGCACTTGAACCATTCCATCCAGAACGTATGGCTTCTCGAATTCTAGGTATGGGTGATGTTCTTTCATTAATTGAAAAAGCGCAATCTGAAGTAGATGAAGAGAAAGCAAAAGAATTAGAAGAAAAATTCAAAACACAAACTTTCACATTTGATGATTTCTTAGAACAAATGGCTCAAGTGAAAAAAATGGGACCATTAGAGGATATTTTGAAAATGATTCCAGGTGTCAATAAAATGAAAGGTTTGGATAACATCAATTTCGATGATAAACAAATCGATCATATCGAAGCAATTATTCAATCGATGACAATTGCAGAGAAAACAAATCCTGAAATTATTAATGCGAGCCGTAAAAAGCGTATTTCTAAAGGATCTGGTTGTTCAGTACAAGAAGTAAACCGTCTGATCAAACAATTCGATGACATGAAAAAAATGATGAAACAGATGACAGGTATGTCTCCAAAAGGTAAAAAGAAGATGAAATTCCCTGGAATGGACTCATTATTTAAGTAAAATTCGACTGTTAAGAAAAAATACTTTACAACCCCTTGTAATCCTTCTGGAATTAAGGTAAAATAATGTGTGTTAAGAATAAACACTTTACAAACAATCGAAAGCTTGATATTATACTATCTTGTGTAAAACAATATTCGGAGGTGCAAATAAACATGGCAGTTAAAATTCGTTTAAAACGTATTGGTGCTAACAAAGCTCCATTCTACCGTATCGTAGTTGCTGACTCACGTTCACCACGTGACGGTCGTTCAATCGAAACAATCGGTACATTCAACCCATTAACTTCTCCTGAAGAAGTTAAAATTGACGAAGCTAAAGCATTAGCTTGGTTAGGTAATGGCGCGAAACCATCAGATACAGTACGTAACTTGTTCTCAAAACAAGGTATCATGGAAAAATTCCATAACTCAAAAAAAGGTAACTAATATTACCTTTTAAATAATCGGGGGTGACATTTGTGGAACAACTGATCAAAACAATCGTCGAACCTTTAGTCGATTTTCCAAATGAAATTAGTGTAACAACTGATGAAAGTGCGAATCGAATTGTCTATAAACTTTCTGTAGATCCTCGTGATATCGGAAAGGTCATTGGCAAGCAAGGCAGTGTTGCGAAAGCGATACGCGCAATTGTTTATTCGGCCGCAAGTAGTCACCGTATGAAGAAGGCTTATGTCGATATTCTAGATTAGCGAAGAAGGAGGGAGCTTATGTTCCTTCCTTTTTTGTTTAAATAAATGTAAAATTGTATGAAAAAAGAGGTGTTTTTTAATGGAATGGTATAACGTAGGTAAAATTGTAAACACACATGGAATCGTAGGTGAGGTGCGTGTCATCTCTCAAACCGATTTTCCAGAAGAACGGTACGCAGTAGGAACTGAATTAGCGATTTTTGCTCCAGGTGAAAAAAAGCCAACTTTAGTAAAAGTGGCATCATCTAGAAAACACAAAAACTTTATTCTTTTAAAATTTGAAGGATATCCGTTTATCCAAGATGTTGAGAAGTTTAAAGGGACTGTGTTAAAAATCCATGAAAAATATTTAGGCGAACTTGGCGATGAAGATTTCTATTACCACGAAATCGTTGGATGTAATGTATTCGACGATGAAGGTAATGAACTTGGTGAAATCACAGATATTCTCCAAACAGGCGCTAACGATGTTTGGACAATCAAAGGTGTAAATGGCAAAATGCATTACATCCCAGTCATCATGGAAGTAGTGAAAGAAGTAGATGTAGAAGAAAAACGCATCACGATTGAACTAATGGATGGTCTTCTATCATGATGAATATTCAAGTGCTATCACTTTTCCCAGATATGTTCGAAGGTGTTTTCGGTTCTTCTATTATGAAGAAAGCGCAAGAAAAAGGCGCTGTAAAAATGGAAGTAACAGATTTCCGAGCATACTCTGAAAATAAACATAATCAAGTCGACGACTACCCTTATGGCGGAGGAGCCGGGATGGTTTTAAAACCAGAGCCACTTTTCAATGCTGTAGAGGAATTAGTCGCGCAAGGTAAAAAGCCTAGAATCATTTTAATGTGTCCACAAGGGGAGCGTTACGATCAAAAGAAAGCCGAAGAATTAGCGCAGGAAGAAGATTTAATTTTCTTATGTGGTCATTACGAAGGTTACGATGAAAGAATTCGTGAATTTTTAGTTACGGATGAAATTTCAATCGGCGACTTTGTATTAACAGGTGGCGAATTAGCCGCTATGACGGTTGTAGATAGCGTTGTACGCCTTTTACCAGGTGTTTTAGGTCAAGAGGCTTCACACGTCAATGATTCGTTCTCAACAGGTTTATTAGAGCATCCACACTATACACGCCCCGCTGATTATAAAGGGATGAAAGTTCCTGATGTATTAATGTCAGGAAATCATGCGAAGATTGAGCAATGGCGTATGGAACAAACGATAAAACGTACGTATGAAAGACGCCCTGATTTATTAGAGAGAATTGAACTTACAAAAGAACAAAAAGCGTATTTACAGAAGTTAAAACGCTCGAAGTAGTATGTAAAGTAAATTAACTTGCGTGGCTTTCAGAAGTATGATAATATTTAAAATGCATTTCCTATAGAGATGCCGTATTATGATATTCCGCTGCAGCAACCAATTGAGACCTGCATGAGTGTCTTCCGAGGAGAGAATAAAATGTCAAACATTATTACAGAAATCACTAAAGATCAATTACGCACAGACTTACCATCATTCCGTGCCGGAGATACTGTTAGTATCGACGTTAAAATCGTAGAGGGTACGCGCGAACGTATCCAAAAATACGAAGGCGTTGTAATCAAACGTCGCGGTGGCGGTGTAAGCGAAACTTTCACAGTGCGTAAAATTTCTTACGGCGTTGGTGTTGAACGTACATTCCCTGTACACACTCCAAAAATTGCTAGCTTAACAGTTACTCGTCGTGGTAAAGTACGTCGTGCGAAACTATACTACCTACGTAACCTACGTGGTAAAGCTGCTCGTATTAAAGAAATTCGTTAATTTCGAGTTGTTTAAGAAAGCACTATCCAAGCTATTTATTTTGGATAGTGCTTTTCTTTTTGCCTGTATATAGAAATCCTTGTACAATAGTAATAGATTGTAGGAGGAGGCACGTTATGGATACGAGAAGAAATAAAGTAAAAAGTGAACTTTGGGAATGGTCGAAAGCACTCGTAATTGCATTCGCACTCGCAGCGTTTATTCGATACGTCTTATTCACACCAATCGTCGTTGATGGAGAATCGATGATGCCAACATTACAAAGTGGCGATCGAATGGTTGTAAACAAAGTTTCATATAAAGTTGCTGACATTCATTATGAAGATATTGTCGTTTTCCATGCTCCTGAAAAGAAAGATTATATAAAGCGTGTCATTGGCATTGCAGGTGATACGATTGAATATAAAAATGATGTTCTTTATCGTAACGGAAAAATGATCGAAGAACCTTATTTAAAACCATATAAATCGGCCATTCAAGATGGTGGTACATTAACGGAAGACTTTAAACTAAAAGATTACACACAACGTGAAAAAGTTCCAAAAGGCTATGTATTTGTGATGGGCGACAATCGTAGAAATAGTAAAGATAGTCGACATATCGGATTAATTCCTGAAGATAAAATTTTAGGGAAGACAAATATCGTCTTTTGGCCACTTAATCAATTTGGTGTAGTGAAATAGATTGTAGGAGTGAGAGTATGACAATTCAATGGTTTCCAGGGCATATGGCGAAAGCCCGCCGACAAGTAACGGAAAACTTAAAACTAGTAGATATCGTATTTGAATTAATTGATGCAAGACTACCAATGTCTTCACGTAATCCAATGTTAGATGATATCATCCACCAAAAAACAAGATTATTAATTTTAAACAAAGCGGATATGGCTGATGAAACTCAAACAAAGCGTTGGATCGAGTATTTCAAAGAAAAAGGTCATCACGCAGTTGCAGTAAACTCTTTAGATTCTAAAGGTTTAAAGCGTGTAACGAAAGCAGCTGAGGAAGTATTAAAGCCTAAGTGGGATCGTATGCGCGCGAAAGGTTTAAAAACTCGTGCGATTCGTGCGATGATCGTCGGCATTCCAAACGTTGGGAAATCGACAATGATTAACCGATTAGCGAAGAAAAATGTTGCACGTACAGGAAATACACCTGGTATTACACGTTCTCAACAATGGATTAAAGTGGAGAAAGAATTAGAGTTACTAGACACACCAGGTATTCTTTGGCCTAAATTCGAGGATCAAGAAGTCGGCTATAAATTAGCAGTGACAGGTGCAATTAAAGATACAATTATGAATATGGATGATTTGGCGATTTATGGTTTAAACTTTTTAGCGAAACATTATCCAAAACGATTAGAAGAACGTTATAAAATTACAGAAGTAGCTGAAGAAGTAGTTGAAACATATAACCATATTGGTAAACTACGTAATGTAAAAGCAGCTGGTGGCGAGATTGATTATGATCAAGTATCCGAACTAATTATCCGAGATATTCGTAATGAATATTTAGGGACATTAACTTTCGACTTTGTAGAAGATTACGAATAAAAACAAAAACTGTTCATTCGATATGATAAAATCGAATGGACAGTTTTTTATGTAAATAACGTGAAATTAACCGATAAATACAATGATGTGAGGGAATAAATATGACGACAATTAAAGAAATTAAAGAAGCATTAAATAAAGAAGAAAATTGGCAAGATTGGATGGACGATATCCAAAAGGATGAACGTGACGGTGTTCAAAAAGCATTAAAAACATGGCAACGTCAATTTGAGAAACGCCAAAAGATTCGCCAAGAACATGAAGCGAAGGAAGCTTTTGATGCTGAATTCCGTATAAATGGTTCATATATTGCTGGTACTGATGAAGCGGGTAGAGGTCCATTAGCTGGTCCAGTCGTTACTGCAGCAGTAATTTTGCCTGAAAACTGCCCTGAATTAATGGGGTTGAATGATTCTAAACAATTATCAAGTGAAAAGCGAGAAGCATTTATGGCGCTTGTACAAAAACACGCGCTTGCGAGCACAATTCATTTTCAATCAGAGGAAGCGATTGATACTTTCAATATATACGAAGCGACAAGACGTTCGATGAAAGAAGCAATCGAAAACTTGTCGATTAAACCGGATTTTGTGTTAGCGGATGCGATGACATTAGATGTAGAAATCCCACAGCAATCCGTTATTAAAGGTGATGCGAAAAGTTTAGCAATTGCAGCAGCTTCAATTCTAGCGAAAACTGCTCGAGATCACTATATGGAAGAAATGGATGAAAAATATCCCGGATATGGTTTTGCAAAACATGCAGGTTACGGTACAAAACAACATTTAGAAGCAATCGATACATTAGGCATTACACCTATTCATCGAAAAACATTTGAACCAATCAAAACTATCATCTCAAAGGAGTGATCACAGTTGAATTTATCAGGTGTGAACTTAGGGCAAACTCAAAATAATCAATCGAAGCAACCTTTAGTTATTCAACAAGGGCAAGTGTTGCATGGCAAAATTAATAAATTATATCCTGATCAACAAGCTGAAATTACAATTGGCGGTCAAAAAATGATGGCTAAATTGGAAACTTCCATGCAAGCAGGAAATACACATTTCTTTCAAGTTTCAGCGACAGAACCTGAATTAACTTTGAAAATGGTTAGCGGTCCAATCGATGCAAGAAGCTCAGTAGCTGAACAAACGAAGCAGTTGTTAGATACAATGAAAATCCCTCAAAGTAAAGAAATGCAGCAACTCGTATCCCAACTTATAAAAAATGAAATTCCATTTAATAAAGAACAACTGATGGCTGCTGAACAAATGTTAAAAGGAGTTAAAGGTGGAGAAAGAGCACAGACGATTGAGGCATTACAAAAAATTATCGAATTGAAGCTACCGATTACTACTGATACTGTCCAAGCGGTCATTCAAGGTGGGAAAAAAGATGGCATGTTGAATTTGCTTTCAACGATTGAAGCTACCATTCGAGCAGATCAATCGATGCCCCCTGCATTAAAGGCACAAGTACTAGCACAGTTAGCGAAATTGCAAGCGCCTTTAAGTGAGCAGACTGGTATGGCATTGCTAGGGAAGATCTTGCAGGCAAAGGTAGGAAGCAGTAGTGAAGTACAGCAAATAATGCAGCAGGTTGGTATTTTGCAAAAACAAAACAATCAAAGTTTATCGAATCAAATTTTTGCACAAATGAAGCCGGATTTGAACGATTCCATTAAGCAGTTACTTACACAGAATTTAACTTCTAAATCAACGTTACAAAATCTATCCCAGCAAATTATTCAACATCCTAATTTATCGCCAGAATCTTCAAAAAGTATTCAACAAGCGATTACTCGCATGACTTTAGCGCCAACTGTTGCACACCAGACGCAATTAATCCAAGAAGTAACAACTCAATTGGGTCAAACGAAGGATTCAATTGCTCAACTTTTTGCTCAACTGAAAACAAGAGGCCAAAATGAAAAAGCGATTATTCAACAATTAGCAACGAAAATTGCCGCTTCCGATGAATTAACGCTGCCCCAAAAGCAAAATATCATACACCAGTTAGGTCAAGTTAATGAGAACAGCGTGAAAACGGCATTTCAAGCTACGCTAACAGCTTTTAGCGAACAAGTTGGACGAACTGGCTCAACTCAAGCAATGGCTCAAATAGGTCAACTTCTAGGGGTTTCAGGAGATGAGCAGTCAAAATTATTCCAACAATTAACGACAGCATTTCAAAAGTCAGCATCACCACAACTGCAACAAGTCGTACAACAAATCGAAATGCAGCAACTGCAACAATTAACAGGAAATTCTGTCCATGCAGCAATTAAAAATACATTGCAATCATTAGGATTAAGTTTGGAAGCACAAATTGCACAAGATCCAACCCAGAATAAATTAGCAGATTCATTAAAATCATTAATGCATGCAGTTATTCAAGATCAATCTTCATCGGCGACTAAAGGAATGGCGGAACAATTTATCGCTCGAATGAATGGTCAGCAACTTTTATCTGCTGAAAATGGTCCTCAGCAACAAATAATCATGCAAGTTCCGTTACAATTTTTGGGAAAACGGACAGAAGCGACGTTACAATGGACAGGAAATAAAAATAAAAATGGGAAAATAGATTCAAATTTTGCACGAATAATGTTTTACTTACAGCTTGAAAACCTACATGAAACTGTCATAGATATGCAGGTACAGAGTAGGGTAGTAAACCTAAATATTTTCACAGAAGAAAATGGCATAAAGGAGCTAATTTCTCCCTTAAAAGAAGTATTAAAAGTTAATTTAGAGAAACATGACTATCAGTTATCAGGGGTGTTCTTCAAAAAATTTGCTCAACAAACTGATTCTGTTAAACAACAGGTAGAGAAAAAAGCTAATGCAAAAGACGGAGGGCTGGATTTTAGAATATGAACAATGAAAAAAGAACAGAAGCTGTTGCTCTCTCCTTCAATCCGACTGAGTCCGATGCTCCAAAAGTTCTAGCAAAAGGAAAAGGGCTTGTAGCCGAGAATATTTTGTCCAGAGCGAAAGAAAATGATATTCCGATTCAGGAAGATTCTAATTTAGTACAGCTATTAGGACAGATAAATGTCAATGAATCGATTCCTGAGGAACTATACCAGGCAGTTGCCGAAGTATTCGCATTTATCTATCAATTAGATAAAAATCACGGAAAAGTTAAACAAAAAAGGCAGTGAAATTCACCAAGAATTTCACTGCCTTTTTGTCGTGAAAGAGAGAAAAAAAGTACTTTCGATTAATATTTTAGTATAAGTTAGACTGTAGACAACTTTCTGTAAATTTAATACAATGGAATAGAAGTAGTAATGCTTTACAATTGAGATGGGAGGCAATTTGATGAATATCCATGAGTATCAAGGTAAAGAAATTCTTCGCCAGTATGGGGTGGCAGTTCCAAAAGGTAGTGTAGCTTTCTCTCCAGAAGAAGCAGTTAATGCTGCGAAAGAATTAAATTCAGAGGTTGTTGTCGTAAAAGCGCAGATCCACGCAGGGGGCCGAGGTAAAGCAGGCGGTGTTAAAATCGCTCGCAACTTGGAAGAAGTACGTGCCTACGCAAAAGAATTACTAGGTAAGGTACTAGTAACTCACCAAACTGGTCCAGAAGGTAAAGAAATTAAACGTCTTTACGTAGAACAAGGATCAGATATTAAAAAAGAATATTATTTAAGTCTATTAGTAGACCGTGATACTTCAAGAGTCACTTTAATGGGTTCTGAAGAAGGCGGTATGAACATTGAGGAAGTTGCAGAAGAAACGCCTGAAAAAATCTTCACTGAGGTTATTGATCCAGTTGTAGGATTAACAGGATTCCAAGCACGTCGTCTAGCGTTCAATATTAATATTCCAAAACATTTAATTAATAAAGCAGTAAAACTAATGTTAGGTATTTACGAAGCTTTCATCGACAAAGATGCTTCAATCGTTGAAATTAACCCACTTGCGGTTACTGGCGATGATGAAGTAATGGCATTAGATGCTAAATTCAATTTCGATGGCAACGCATTATACCGTCATAAAGACATCGTGGAATTACGTGACTTCAATGAAGAAGACGAAAAAGAGATTGCAGCTTCTAAATATGACCTAAGCTACATAGCTTTAGATGGTAACATCGGTTGTATGGTAAATGGTGCAGGATTAGCGATGGCGACAATGGATACGATCAGTTACTACGGCGGTTCACCCGCTAACTTCCTGGATGTTGGGGGCGGTGCTTCAGCTGAAAAAGTAAAAGAAGCATTCAAAATCATCCTTTCAGACCATCATGTAAAAGGTATTTTCGTCAACATTTTCGGCGGTATTATGAAGTGTGACATTATCGCAGAAGGTGTTGTTAAAGCAGCATCTGAGCTAGGTTTACAAGTACCACTAGTAGTACGTTTAGAAGGTACAAACGTAGAGCGTGGGAAAGAAATCTTGAATGAATCAGGATTAAATATTACTGCAGCTTCATCACTTGCTGATGGCGCAGAAAAAATCGTAAAACTTGTTGGATAAGAGAGGCGGACTAAAAATGGCTATTTTTATTAATAAAGATACAAAAGTGCTAGTTCAAGGAATTACAGGCTCAACAGCTCTTTTCCATACAACGCAAATGCTTGAATATGGAACAAAAATTGTTGCAGGTGTAACTCCAGGTAAAGCGGGTTCTTCAGTTGAAGGCGTACCAGTTTTCAATACTGTTGAAGATGCAGTAAAAGAAACAGGTGCAAATGTTTCAGTAATTTACGTACCAGCTCCATTCGCAGCAGATGCGATTTTAGAAGCAGTAGATGCTGAATTAGATATGGTCATTTGTATTACTGAACATATCCCTGTAATTGATATGGTAAAAGTGAAACGTTATATGGAAGGTAAGAAGACTCGTTTAATCGGTCCTAACTGCCCAGGTGTTATTACTGCAGATGAATGTAAAATTGGTATTATGCCAGGATATATTCATAAAAAAGGCCATGTAGGAGTTGTATCTCGTTCAGGTACATTAACTTATGAGGCAGTTCACCAATTATCTGAAGCTGGAATCGGTCAAACGACTGCAGTTGGTATCGGTGGAGACCCAGTAAACGGAACAAACTTCGTAGACGTATTAAAAGCGTTCGAAGAAGATCCAGAAACTTACGGTGTAGTGATGATTGGTGAAATCGGAGGAACTGCAGAGGAAGAAGCAGCTGAATTCGTGAAAAACCATATGACGAAACCAGTAGTTGGATTCATCGGTGGTCAAACGGCTCCTCCAGGGAAACGTATGGGTCACGCAGGTGCAATCATCTCAGGTGGTAAAGGTACTGCTGCTGACAAGATTAAAGCGCTAAATGCTGCTGGAATCGAAGTTGCAGACACACCAGCTGTAATCGGTGAAACATTTATTAAAGTAATTAAAGAAAAAGGCTTGTACGAGAAATGTAAAACGCATTAAAATAGAAGTGGGTACCAGGTTTTACCTGGTACTCACTTTTTTTCATAAAGGAGGAAGATCCATGGATGAACTGACAAGTAATCTACTTGCGCTCCATTATGTACAGCCACTCACTGCTAACCGATTGTCCCCAATATTGCAGGTGGATCGTACATTGCAAAATCTCTCCTATATGACTCCCTCACAAATTGCTCTACTTTTAAAGATGAACACCCTAAAAGCAAGCTCCCTCTTAAATAATTTCAAAAAAATCCAACATACGGATTGGCAACAATATTATGCCGAAAAAAATATCACGCCCATCCCATTCTATGATGAACGATATCCGAAATCTTTATTAGATGTATTTGACCCTCCAGCAGTGATTTATTGCCGAGGGAAAATTCCTATATTGCAAAAGAAGAAAAAAATAGCTATAGTGGGTTCTAGAGAATCTACCAATTATTCTCAAAAATGCTTAGGTGAAATTTTACCAACTCTCATTTCACATGATATTGTCATTGTAAGCGGTTTAGCGAAGGGGGCAGATCAAATGGCTCACGAGACGACAATCCGTTTATCAGGGCAAACTATAGCAGTTTTAGGCTGTGGTTTAGATCATATCTATCCGAGGGAACATGAAGTATTGCAAAGTTATATGGAAAAACATCAATTAATCATTTCAGAATATCCACCATATATGACACCAAAAAAATGGCATTTCCCAATGAGAAATCGAATTATTAGCGGTCTTAGCGCAGCTGTATTAGTAACAGAAGCGGCAATTAAGAGCGGAACTTTAAGTACAGTTGATTATGCTTTGAATCACGGAAGAAATATTTTTTCGATTCCTGGCAGCATTTTTTCACCCTTGTCTAAAGGCTCGCATAAGCTGATATTAGAGGGTGCAACGCCAGTTTGGGAAGGTCATCAAATCATAGAAGAAACTGAGGGATTTTCGAATCAATTATGAAAAATGGTTGCAAAACTTAATTATCTGTTATACATTTTGCAACAGGTAATTGTTTTCAAAATTTGAAACTTCACCTCTACAAGGGGGCAAAACACATGTCGGATTATTTAGTAATAGTGGAATCGCCCGCAAAAGCAAAAACAATCGAGCGATATTTAGGTAAAAAGTATAAAGTAAAAGCATCAATCGGTCATGTGCGCGATTTACCGCGTAGCCAGACAGGAATTGATACTGAAAATAATTATGAACCTCGTTATATAACGATTCGTGGTAAAGGTCCTGTTCTACAGGAATTAAAAACCGCTGCCAAAAAAGCAAAAAAAATCTATCTCGCGGCCGATCCCGATCGCGAAGGGGAAGCAATTGCATGGCATTTAGCAACAGCATTAAACATCGATATTGAGTCGGATTGTCGCGTAGTTTTCAACGAGATTACGAAGGATGCCATTAAGGAATCATTTAAGCATCCACGTCCAATCGATTTAGACTTAGTAGATGCTCAACAAGCGCGTAGAATACTAGACCGATTAGTTGGTTACAATATTAGTCCTTTACTATGGAAGAAAGTCAAAAAAGGTCTTTCAGCAGGACGCGTACAATCAATCGCATTAAGTCTAATTATTGACCGCGAAAACGAAATTAAAAGTTTCCAACCAGAAGAATATTGGTCAATTGATGCAAACTTTGAAAAAGGTAAGAAATCATTTGATGCGAGCTTCTATGGTACGACTTCCGATAAAATTAAATTAACGAACGAAAATGAAGTTAAAGACATCTTAAAACAAATTAAAGGTGAAGATTTTGAAGTAGCGAAAGTTTTAAAACGTGAACGGAAACGTAATGCAGCACCAACATTTACAACATCTTCTTTACAACAAGAAGCAGCGCGTAAATTGAACTTCCGTGCGAAGAAAACAATGATGCTTGCACAGCAATTATATGAAGGTATTGATTTAGGTAAAAAAGCAGGCGGAATCGTCGGTTTAATTACGTATATGCGTACCGATTCAACGCGTATTTCTGAAACAGCGAAAAAAGAAGCGCATCAATACATTTTAGAAACATACGGTGAAGAATATACAACACCTGTTGAACAACAAGCGAAGAAATCTGAAAAAGCGCAAGATGCCCATGAAGCAATTCGTCCAACATCTACATTGCGCCACCCAGATACGATGAAAACGGTACTATCAAGAGATCAATTACGTTTATATCGTCTAATTTGGGATCGTTTCATCGCCAGTCAGATGTCTTCAGCAGTATTAGATACAGTAACTGCTGATCTACAAAATGGCGACATTTTATTTAGAGCAACAGGTTCTCAAGTGAAATTCCCAGGTTTCATGAAAGTGTATATTGAAGGTTCTGATGATAATAAAGAGGATAAATCGAAGGATCGCATACTTCCAACAATGGAAAAAGGCGATATCGTGAAGAGTCTTGAAATCGAACCGAAACAACATTTCACGCAACCACCACCAAGATTCTCAGAGGCACGTTTAGTTAAAACGCTTGAAGAACTAGGTATAGGTCGCCCGTCAACATACGCGCCAACATTGGATACAATCCAAAAACGTGGCTATGTAACACTCGAGACAAAACGTTTTGTGCCAACTGAATTAGGTGAAATCGTGCATTCACTTGTAATTGAATTCTTCCCTGACATCGTCAATATTGAATTCACTGCGAAAATGGAGCAGGATCTTGACTTAATTGAAGAAGGTAACAAAAAATGGGTCGATCTAATCGATGAATTTTACAAGAAATTCGAAAAAGACTTACGACACGCAGAAGTAGCGATGGAAAAAGTAGAGATTAAGGATGAACCAGCTGGTGAAGATTGCGAACTTTGCGGCGCACCAATGGTATTCAAATTAGGTCGATACGGTAAATTCATGGCATGCAGTAACTTCCCAGAATGTCGTAATACAAAAGCAATCGTCAAGGAAATCGGCGTTAAATGCCCAACTTGTAAAGAAGGGGAAATCGTTGAGCGTAAGAGCAAAACGAAACGACTATTCTTTGGATGTAATCGTTACCCTGATTGTGATTTCGTATCTTGGGACAAACCGATTAACCGTCCATGTCCAAAATGTAATGAAATGTTGGTTGAGAAGAAAATCAAAAAAGGTGTTCAAATCCAATGTACATCTTGTGATTACAAAGAAGAACCAACTCAATAATGACTTTAGAAGATATATGTGCAGATTTTTAGCTCATATATCTTTTTTTATGTTAAAGTAATGCAAGATAGTTCAGAACTATAAAAATGAACAACAACCAAGAAAGTAGGTAAATATAGATGACTTATGTAAATGTAATCGGTGCAGGTTTAGCAGGTAGTGAAGCTGCATGGCAAATCGCGAAACGCGGAATCCAAGTAAAACTTTATGAAATGCGCCCAGTAAAACAAACACCGGCTCACCATACAGATAAATTTGCGGAGTTAGTATGTTCAAACTCACTAAGAGCAAATAATTTAACAAATGCAGTAGGCGTAATTAAAGAAGAAATGCGTCAATTAGATTCAATTATTATTGAAGCGGCAGATGCTTGTTCAGTACCAGCAGGTGGCGCTTTAGCAGTTGACCGTCATGAATTCGCTGGATACATCACTGAAAAAGTTAAAAATCATCCACTTGTAGAAGTCATTCATGAAGAAGTGACTGAAATTCCAAAAGACGGCATTACAATTATTGCGACTGGCCCATTAACTTCACCAGATTTAGCAAAAGCAATCCAAGAAGCAACTGGTTTAGACTACCTTTACTTCTATGATGCAGCAGCTCCAATCATCGAAAAAGATAGCATCGACATGGATAAAGTGTACTTAAAATCTCGCTATGATAAAGGCGAAGCTGCATATTTAAACTGTCCGATGAATGAAGAGGAGTTTAACGCATTCCAACAAGCACTTGTAGAAGCAGAAGTAGCACCTCTTAAAGAATTCGAAAAAGAGAAATATTTCGAAGGTTGTATGCCGATTGAAGTAATGGCAAGTCGTGGACCGAAAACAATGTTATTCGGACCGATGAAACCAGTTGGATTAGAAGATCCTAAAACAGGTAAGCGTCCACATGCAGTCGTACAATTACGTCAAGATGATGCGGCTGGAACACTTTATAACTTAGTAGGATTCCAAACGCATTTAAAATGGGGCGAGCAAAAACGCGTCTTCCAAATGATCCCTGGTCTTGAAAACGTAGAAATCGTACGATACGGTGTAATGCATAGAAATACATTTATCAACTCACCAAAAGTTTTAGCACCAACATACCAATTGAAAACACAACCGAATGTATTCTTCGCTGGTCAAATGACAGGAGTAGAAGGTTATGTTGAATCTGCAGGTAGTGGTTTAGTTGCTGGTATTAATGCAGCACAAATGGCAATGGAGAAAGATCTTAAAATCTTCCCAGCAGAAACTGCATTAGGAAGTATGGCTAGATATATTACAGAAGCTGACTCAAAACACTTCCAACCGATGAACGTAAACTTCGGATTATTCCCTGCACTTGATGTAAAACTTAAATCAAAACAAGAGCGTGGAGAAAAACAAGCAGAAAGAGCATTAAAAGCGATTTCTGAATATATTACTACCGAAAAATTGTAAAAACGTCCTCTTTAGGTGGACAATTGTACGTAAGAGAAAAAGTTTGATAAAGCCGAGCAAAGTTGTTATACTTTGTAAGGCTTTTTTTATCGCGACTTTTTTAGAGTGTTGTACTTTTTTCAGTAGTGAATTATAGTACAGAAAGAAGTAAATGCCGTAAATCTACAGAAAATTAGCATAGTGAATGTATTTTGAAGTGCTTTGACTTTCAATTATTTTTTTATCATGAGAAGATAGTGTTGAAGATGTTGATAAAGAGGTGTCCGAAATGCACATCAATCAAAATGAAGCACTCCAACAATTTATTACATATGTTCAGTTGGAGAAAAACTATTCGGTTCTAACGACAGCTGCCTACGAGCAAGATTTGAAAGAATTTTTCGCATTTTTAAGCGAAGAAGGAATCGATCGACTTGAGGAAGTAGAGTACTTGCACGCTCGACTGTACGTTACGAAATTATATAATGAGCAAAAGGCAAGGGCGACAATCTCACGAAAGATTTCGTCTATTCGTTCGTTCTTCCGTTTTTTAAATAGGGATTTTGAGTTAGACGATGCTCCTTTTCAAGCGTTGTATCATCCGAAAAAGGAAAGTAGACTACCTCGTTTTTTCTATGAGGAAGAATTGAAAGTGCTTTTTGAAGCAAATAAAGGGGAAACACCTAAAGAGATACGAGAACTCGCATTATTAGAACTTTTATATGCGACAGGCATACGTGTTAGTGAATTAGTATCGATTGAGTTAAAAGACGTCGATTTCTCACTGAGTATAATACGCGTAATGGGGAAAGGGAGAAAAGAACGATATGTTCCATTTGGACAATTCGCCCATGAAGCGATGGAACTGTATGTGAATGAAGCGCGTCCTATTTTAATGAAGAAACAGCAGCATGAAACGCTGTTTGTGAATATGAAGGGATTGCCTTTAACCGCACGGGGTGTTCGATATATTTTGAATGATGTTGTTGAGAAAAGTGATTTAACTGCGAAAATTCATCCGCATATGATTCGCCATACTTTTGCGACACATTTATTAAATAACGGGGCAGATCTTCGCACAGTCCAAGAACTACTTGGCCATGCGAGTTTGTCATCAACCCAAGTGTACACACATATTACAAATGAACATCTTCGAAAGACATATATGAATGCTCATCCGAGAGCATAAAATCAAATAGGAGTGTGAAAATAGTATGGAATTACATGCGACAACGATATTCGCTGTTCAACATAAAGGACAAAGTGCTATGGCTGGTGACGGTCAAGTAACGCTAGGAAATTCGGTTGTAATGAAACATACTGCAAAAAAAGTACGTCGATTATTCAATGGTCAAGTATTAGCTGGTTTTGCAGGATCTGTAGCCGATGCATTCACACTTTTTGAAATGTTTGAAGGAAAATTAATTGAATATAATGGGAATTTACAACGTGCTGCCGTAGAAGTTGCAAAACAATGGCGTGGCGATAAAATGTTGCAAAAACTAGAAGCTTTACTTTTAGTAATGAATAAAGAAACACTTCTATTAGTATCAGGCTCTGGGGAAGTAATTGAACCAGATGATGGTATTTTAGCAATTGGTTCAGGTGGGAATTATGCACTTTCTGCAGGTCGTGCGCTGAAACAATATTCTGGCGATCAAATGACTGCAAAAGAAATTGCAGAAGCTTCATTAAATGTTGCAGCTGATATTTGTGTATTTACAAATCATAATATTATCGTGGAGGACTTAGACGTATGAAACAACAAACACCAAAACAAATGACTGAGTATCTAAATCGCTATATTGTGGGTCAAATGAATGCGAAGAAATCTGTTGCAGTTGCTTTGAGAAATCGTCATCGTCGACAATTGCTTTCTGAAGAAATGCGAGAAGAAGTAATTCCGAAAAATATTTTAATGATCGGACCAACAGGTGTAGGTAAAACTGAAATTGCACGAAGAATTGCAAAATTGGTAAAAGCACCATTTTTGAAAATTGAAGCAACTAAGTTTACGGAAGTTGGTTACGTAGGCCGCGATGTGGAATCGATGGTTCGTGACCTTGTAGAAGTGGCGATTCGACTTGTAAAAGAAGAAAAGCGCGCAGAAGTGAAGGTTGAAGCTGAAATTTTAGCGAATGAAAAAATCGTTAAACTATTAGTTCCAAGCTTGAAAAAGAAAAAACAAGCAACTTCTGCTAACCCTTTTGAAATGCTATTCGGTGGTCAACAACCGCAAGAGGAAACGACTGAAGAAGATCCGCAAATTCGTGTGAAACGCTCACAAGTTGCTGAAGATTTAAAAGCAGGTAAGCTGGAAGACGAAATCGTGACGATCGAATTAACTGAGCAAGCGTCGAATATGCTTGGCGCTATGCCGGGAATGCCTGGCATGGATATGGGCGGTAACAATATTGGTGATATGTTATCGAATATGATGCCGAGTCAAAAGAAAAAGCGCAAAGTTAATGTAACGGAAGCGCGTCGTTTATTAACGATTGAAGAGGCGAATCAATTGATTGATGAAGACGAAGTATCTGCTGAAGCAGTGCATCGTGCAGAACAATCAGGCATTATTTTCATTGATGAAATTGATAAAATTGCAGTCAAAGGAAATAGTGGTGGAGGACCTGGTGTATCGCGTGAAGGTGTACAACGTGATATACTTCCAATCGTTGAAGGTTCTACAGTAAATACGAAATACGGCAGTGTGCGTACGGACTTCATGTTGTTTATCGCAGCTGGAGCATTCCATATGTCTAAACCGTCGGACTTAATCCCTGAGCTTCAAGGACGATTCCCGATTCGTGTAGAATTAGAAAAATTAACGAAAGAAGATTTTGTTCGAATTTTAAAAGAACCAGATCATTCGTTAATTACGCAATACAAGGCACTTTTAGAAACTGAAGGTGTTGAAATTGACTTTACAGAAGAAGCAATCGATAAACTTGCTGAAATTGCCTATAAAGTCAATCAAGAAACTGATAATATTGGTGCGCGTAGATTGCATACCATTTTAGAAAAACTACTGGAAGACCTGTCATTCGAAGCTTCAGATATCGCCCCAGCACATATCGACATCACGCCGTTATACGTGGAGCAAAAGCTTGGCGAGATTGCTGAGGACAAAGATTTGTCAGAGTTTATTTTATAGTTTATAATGTGAATTATACAAACAATTAAAAAACTTTTGAATATTCCGTAAATAGCGGTCAATTCATGGGAGGAAATATATAAATGAAATTATTAGCAAAAATCCGTAAAATTAACTCGATGTTACAAGCGTCAGCAGGTAAGGCAGTTAATTTTAAAGAAATGGCAACTACGTTAGGTACTGTTATTGAAAGTAACGTATTCATCGTAAGCCGCAAAGGTAAATTACTAGGAATCGAATTAAATCAACAAATCGAGAATGAACGTACTGCAAAAATGTTTGAAGAACGTCAATTCCCAGAAGAATACACAAAAAATCTTTATGATTTCACTGAAACAGTATCGAATATCGGTGTAGATGACGAACATACCGCATTCCCAGTTGAAAACAGCGACCTTTACAAAAATGGTCTTACGACAATCGTTCCAATCAATGGTGGTGGCGAACGTCTAGGTACTTTAATCCTTGCACGTATCGACAACCGCTTTGAAGATGAAGATTTAATCCTTGCTGAATACGGCGCTACTGTAGTAGGTATGGAAATTCTTCGTGAAAAAGCTGAAGAAATCGAAGAAGAAGCACGTTCAAAAGCTGTTGTTCAAATGGCAATCAATTCATTATCTTATTCTGAGTTAGAAGCAATTGAACATATCTTTGAAGAATTAGATGGTTCTGAAGGTTTACTAGTAGCTTCTAAAATCGCTGATCGCGTTGGAATCACACGTTCAGTAATCGTTAACGCTCTACGTAAATTAGAATCAGCTGGTGTAATTGAATCTCGTTCTTTAGGAATGAAAGGTACTTACATCAAAGTTCTTAACAGCAAGTTCCTAACTGCTTTAGCTGAAATTAAAATGCGCTAATTAAATGTAAAGACCTAATCGATCTTATTCGATTAGGTCTTTTTTATATTGTGTTAAGTTAATCGTTAGAAATAATATTCAGTAAAATAATGTCTGTAAACTAATGCTTTCTCATTAAAAATCGGTTCTATTATATATGTTGGGGTATTAAAACAATTCACGTTGTAACTTTCAGAAAGAACGAATGCTTTCCGCCGACAAGTGCCGCACTATTTCTTTCCACTTTAGGTGGAAATAAACGAAAAGTAAATCACGCTTGTCCATATGCAAGGGTACAGCAAGGTTTGAAGAGAAAGTAAGCGCACCACCACTTTCTCCCGAAAACCTGAAGTATCCCATAGCATATAGCGTGATTTTGCTAGAAAGAGAAAGGATTGCTTCTCACTTGTTTTTCGGCAGGAGTCCTCGTTATTTCTTTCAATGTTGATCTATGTGAAAAATGGCAAAAAAAAGCACAGTTTCACCAATTCCTTTATACTTAAAATGCTGAATAATAAGCGAAAGAAAGGTGAGCTATGCTATATGAAGTCTATCATGAATATGCCAGGTTTAAAAGATGTTTTAATCACAAAAATTGAAGAAATTGAGGGAAAGTATGCCCTTTATATTGAGTTACCTAAGGTTCCCCATACTTGTCCATCTT